>NZ_JBNWDR010000008.1:0-313697 GCF_053521785.1 Agrobacterium sp. A3-95
GACGGTGAATTCGAATGCAAACACGGCGATACCGTCTTCATCACACCAGATGATGCCAAAATCCACAGGTTCGATGACAAGGGCATCGCGATATGACGCGAAGACCGGAAGGCAAATCCGCGCTGCGTGCCGGGTATCTGTCATCCGGTCCTGGCACAAACAACGTTTCCCCTTCGAGGATCGTGACATGACATGCAAACTCTCCCTCGCCACGCTTGATGAAGCCAAAAAAACCGCGGCGATTCCGGCCTATTCCCGGGCCGATCTTTCCGCCGGAATCGTGCATTTCGGCGTCGGCAATTTCCACCGCGCCCATCAGGCGGTCTATCTGGACGACCTGTTCAACACCGGCGCGGACCACGACTTCGCCATCATTGGTGCGGGTGTACTGCCATCGGACGCGGTAATGCGCGAAAAACTTGCCGCACAGGATTTCCTGACCACTGTCGTGGAGCAGGACAATAATCGCACCGGTGCGCGCGTCACCGGGCCAATGATCGACATTCTGAAGGTTGGCGATACCCAAGGCATTATCGACACGCTCGCAGATCCGAAAATCCGAATTGTTTCGATGACGATTACCGAAGGCGGTTATTTCATCGATGCTTCCGGCTCCTTCAATCCGCAGCATCCCGCGATTGCCGAGGATGGCAGGAACCCGTCTTTCCCGAAAACCGTGTTCGGCCTTATCGTTGCCGGGCTGAAGGCGCGGCGCGACAAGGGGCTTTCACCCTTCACCGTCATGTCCTGCGACAACATTCCCCATAATGGCAAGGTCACCAAAAACGCGGTGGTCGGTCTCGCCGCCTTGTTCGATCCGGCCTTCGCCAACTGGATCGGCGATAACGTCGCTTTCCCCAATTCGATGGTCGACCGCATCACCCCCGCCACGGGAGAGCGCGAACGCAATATCGCCCGTGACGATTTCGGCATCGAGGACAATTGGCCGGTCTTCTGCGAAGAGTTCAAGCAATGGGTGATGGAGGATAATTTCCCGGCGGGCCGACCGGCGCTCGAAAAGGCGGGCGTTCAGTTCGTCAAGGATGTTGCGCCTTACGAGCACATGAAGATCCGCATCCTCAATGGCGGCCATGCGGCGATCGCCTATCCGGCAGCGCTGCTCGACATTCATTTTGTGCATGAGGCGATGGAGCATCCGCTGATCCGGGCGTTTCTGGCAAAGCTCGAAAAGGAAGAGATCATCCCGGTCATTCCGCCCGTGCCCGATACCGATCTTGGCGAATATTTCGGCCTGATCGAACGGCGTTTCCTCAACCCGAAAATCGGCGATACCATTCCGCGCCTCGCGCAGGATGGCTCCAACCGCCAGCCGAAATTCATCCTGCCCTCCACCGCCGACCGTCTGGCGCGCGGTGAAGATATCGTCGGTCTGTCACTGGTTTCAGCACTGTGGTGCCGTTATTTCTACGGCACCTCCGACAGCGGCAGGCAAATCACCTTCAACGACGCCAGCGCCGAGAGGCTACAGGCGGCAGCCACAAAGGCCAAGGACGACCCGATGGCCTTCCTTTCACTTGACGATATCTTCGGGGAGGTTGCCGAATCGGAGCTTTTCCGTAAACGCTTCTCTCATGCATTGACGACACTGTGGCACGAAGGCACGGCGAAGACCTTGCAGCTTTATCTGGATGACAAGCTGGCTGAAAAGTGACGTGAGATGCGAGACGGAACCGGACCTCTTCTGATTTTCGACTGCGACGGCGTTCTGGTCGACAGCGAGCCGGTCTCCATCTCGGTTCTTCTCGACATGCTCTCCCATCTTGGCGTGGAGATGGGGGAGGAAGAGGCCTACAACCGCTTTCTCGGTCGCAGCGTTGCCAGCATGACGACGACTTTGTTTGAGGAATACGGTATCGAGACCGACATCGATTTTCTCGAGCATATGCGCGCGACGCTGTTTGAGCGTTTCCGCACTGAGTTGCGTCCCATCGACGGCATTGCCGAAACGCTGGACAGGCTGGTGGCCTTCAAACGCTGCGTTGCCTCCTCAAGTCAACCGGAACGCATCCGTTACTCGCTGGGGCTGACCGGCCTCATCGATAAATTTGAGCCGCATGTTTTCAGCGCCACCATGGTGAAGAACGGCAAGCCGGCACCCGACCTTTTCCTGCATGCGGCGAGGCAGATGGGCACTGATCCGCGTCAGTGCATCGTGATCGAGGACAGCCCGGCGGGCATTGCGGCGGCGAAGGCAGCCGGCATGGCGGTTTTTGCCTTCACCGGCGGCTCGCATGCGCGGTTTCCGGCATTTCGCGAAAAGATCGCGGAGCTCGGGGCCAATGCCACGTTTGACGCCATGGAAGATTTGGTTCAACTTGTCGGCGATTATATGGGGAAGGGCGGTTTTGACAGCCAGGTGGAACGTGACGCAGGCTGAAGGAAACCATGCCTGCCACCATCAGGAGGTCGTTACGCAAGGGATGGAACTGAAGTCTTGATGCGTCAAAATCTCGTCGCTGTCGATGTCGGAACGGCGAGCGCCCGCGCCGGGATTTTCGACCCGACCGGCAGGCTTCTCGCCCGCTCAACCCATCCCATCCTGATGCAAAGGCCGCAGGAAAACCACGCCGAACACGATTCCACCGATATATGGAACGCCGTCTGCCTTGCGGTGAGAGCAGCGCTTGCCGACGCGGGTGTGTTAGCGGACAGCATAGCGGCCATTGGTTTTGATGCTACCTGCTCGCTCGTTATCCGTGATGAGCGTGGGGAACCGGTTTCTGTCTCCGTCACGGGCAAAGACCGGTTCGACACCATCGTCTGGCTGGACCATCGGGCAATCGGCGAGGCCGACCGGCTGACGGCATCCGGCCACCGCGTGCTGGATTTCGCCGGCAACAGCGTGTCACCGGAAATGCAGATGCCGAAGCTGATGTGGCTGAAGGCGAATTTGCCGGCAAGCTGGGCGCGCATGTATTTCGCCTTCGATCTGGCGGATTTTCTGACATGGAAGGCAACCGGTTCCACCAAGCGTTCAAATTGCACGCAGACGGCGAAGTGGAATTTTTTGGCGCAGGAAAATCCCGGCTGGCAGGCGGATTATCTCAATCTTGCCGGGCTTGGCGATCTGAAACAGCGGGCAGGCCTGCCCGAAACGACCGTGATGCCGGGCACAGCCATCGGCCCGCTTTCGCCCAAGGCTGCCGCCGAACTCGGCCTCGACACCGGCTGTCAGGTGGCGGCGGGCATGATCGATGCTTACGCCGGCACGCTGGGTGCGCTTGGCGGATGCCTTTCTGATGATGTGGGTAAACATGTGGCGCTGATCGCCGGCACCTCCAGCTGCCTTGTCGCCATGTCCGAGCGGCAGATGCCAGGCCACAGCCTGTGGGGTCCCTATTGGCAGGCGGTGCTGCCCGGCCACTGGCTGGTGGAGGGCGGGCAATCTGCCACCGGCGCGCTGCTTGATCATATCGTACGCATGCACGCGGCGGGCGGAGAGCCGGATACGGCGCTGCACGCCCGCATCGTTGCGCGGGTTACCGAATTGCGCGCGCTCGAGGGCGCGGCCTTTGCCGAACGGCTGCATGTACTGCCGGATTTCCACGGCAACCGCTCACCGCTCGCCGATCCGCATGCGGTGGGCGTCATCAGCGGGCTGACGCTCGATACATCCTTCGACAGTCTCTGCCGGCTCTACTGGCGCACCGCCGTGGCGATTGCGCTTGGCGCGCGCCATGTGCTCGATGCGATGGAGCGTTTCGGTTATGCCATCGAAAGCCTGCACGTTACCGGCGGCCATGTGAAGAACCCGCTGTTGATGGAGCTTTACGCTGATGTGACTGGCAAGCGCATCGTCGTGCCTGCCACAGCCGACGCCGTTCTTCTCGGCACGGCGATGACGGCGGCAGCCGCCGGCGGTGTGCATGCGGGCCTTGCAGCGGCGGGTGCCGCCATGTATCCGGGCAATACGGAAATCCCAGGCAATCCGGCGCTCACACCGCTTTACGAGCGGGATTATCGCCGTTTTCTCGCCATGCACCGCCATCGCCAGGAGCTGGAAAGCCTCTGATCTTTGCCTACAACGGCAGGTAAGGTCGTGGCGGACGGGCGCGATCCGTTTCCTCCCGCCGATGGTCAGATGCCAAGCGAGCGTTTCAGGCCGGTCAGGTTTTTCATGCGTGCCGTGCGCTGCTCGTCGGCTCCGGCAATCAGGCTGCAGAGGGTGAATTCCATCAGCGCAACGAGCTGCAGCAGGCCTTGTCCGCCGGTCTGGGTGTGCGGCATGGCAAGACAGATATCGGCGCTTTCCGGTCCCCATTCATAGAACCGGGTGGTGATCAACAGGGTTCTGTAGCCGCTCTTTCGCGCCGTCGCAGAAAGGCTCTGCAAGGGCGTGATGCTGCCGCCGCAATCCATGAGGATGAGAAGCGCTTCTGCGGGATCGAAGTCCCAAAGGGCGATATAGGCGGCGCTGTCGCTGCCGAGGAAGTGCACGCGTCTGCGATACTCCAGCAACCGCCCGTGAAAGTGCCTTCCTGTGCCAAGGCCTTCCGGTGACGTTGCCAGAAAAACATCTGCCGCCGAAGCGATCTCGCTCATGGCGACGCGCCATATCGGCTGGTCCGTCATTTCGAAAGCAGCCTGAATGGCCTGGATCTGTTGGGAAAGGAGTTGCGAAAACGGATTGGACTTCTGATCGCCGCTTTCAACAATAGCGGGCTGGTCCACGCCCGCGGTCTCTTCGGCGTGGCGCAGATCGATGCGAATATCGCTGAATTGCCTGTATCCGAGAGAGCGCAGAAAACGGCCAACCGTCATCGGACTGAGACTGAGCTTGGCAGCCAGCGTCTGCGCCGTCTCAAACGGCAATTCGTCCAGATGCTCGATCAGATATTTGGCGATCTTGCGCTCTGAAGGCGTACCGGCCTTCATGGCACGGGTCAGATTCAACAGTAGCTGTTCCACCAACGCCTCATTCTTTTATATTTATGAATGATGATGCATCCGCGCGCCCGGGCGAGCGTGCGAACCGCGACTTGTCGGTGGGGGCGAGCTTTTCCGGCCTTGTCCTCCACCGGACCGGAATGCGAATTCTAATAGATAGATTATTATATTTTAGAGACGTCTTTTATTCAAGGGAAATTCCATCAGCGGTTTAATTCCCAACAGCGACGTCTTCATTCCTGTCTTGCGGAGCGGATGGGCGGCGCCTATCTCTCCTGAACGCCAGTTTAAAACGCGAGAGGCGTCACAGGAGTTCCGAATGATTTTTAATGCGGCGAGGCTTGCCTTCAGCAATCTTTTTGCCACCGAGACCCGGTCGGTGTTCTGGAAGGTTCTGGGGCTGACGCTTCTGGTGCTGGCAGCGCTGTGGTTCGCCATCCGCTCTGTCTTCATCTATTTCGCCTTGCCGTGGGTGGATACGCTGATCCCCAGCGTGCCGGACTGGGCGGGATGGCTGACTTTCGTTTTCGCCATTTTCGCCGGAATCGGGCTGGCTTTGGCGTTGGCCTTGCTGATCTCGCCGGTCACTGCCGTTATTGCCGGATTGTTTCTCGACGATGTCGCCGAAGTCGTGGAGAAAAAGACCTATCCCGATGATCCACCGGGCAAGGCGATGCCCATCGGTGAGGCCGTGGTGTCATCGATCAAGTTCTTTGGCGTCGTCATTGCCGGCAACCTGATTGCGCTTTTGTTGCTGCTGGTGCCGGGCGTCAACCTCATCGCCTTTTTTCTGGTGAACGGTTATCTGCTGGGCCGGGAGTTCTTCGAATTTGCAGCCATGCGTTTCCGCTCGCCCGCTGACGCGCGGCTTTTCCGGCTGAAACACCGCACAACCGTGTTCATGGCCGGGCTGGTGATTGCAGCGTTCCTTGCAATCCCCTTCCTCAACCTTCTGACGCCGCTTTTTGCGGCTTCGATGATGGTGCATCTGCACAAGGCCGTCAGCCGGCGCGATCCGTCATTCGCCGCTGGTCACACCGAACAATTGCGCGGGTAGTTCCACCAGCGGAGCTGGAATATCGAAGGTCTTTTCCGGTGACTTGCAGATATCGGCAATCACGCAGCGCTCGCATTCCGGTTTGCGCGCCTTGCAGCAATAACGCCCGTGCAGGATCAGCCAGTGATGGGCATGGAACAGATATTCTTCGGGAATAATGCGGACGAGCCGATCTTCCACTTCATCCGGGGTTTTCCCCGGCGCAAGACAGAGCCGGTTGGCAATACGAAAAACATGGGTGTCCACGGCGAGTGTGGGCACACCGAAGGCCATCGACATCACCACATTGGCCGTCTTGCGGCCCACGCCGGGCAGGGTGACCAGCTCCTCGCGCGTCCTCGGCACCTCACCGCCGAAATTGTCGATCAGCATCTGTGACAAAGCGATAACGTTCTTGGCCTTGTTGCGGTAAAGCCCGATGGTCTTGATATGGCCGATCAGCTCCTCCTCGCCAAGTGCCAGCATTTTTTCCGGCGTATCGGCCACCTTGAACAGCGCCCGCGTCGCCCGGTTTACGCCCACATCGGTCGCCTGCGCCGAAAGCGCCACGGCCACCAGCAGGGTAAAGGGGTTGGTATGTTCCAGCTCGCCTTTCGGCTCCGGCCGCTGAATGGAGAAACGGCGGAAGATCTCGTTCAACTCGTCCTTCGAATAGATCGTCTTCACACGCGCCGGTCTGCGGGCGGATGTCGCATTTGACTTTTTCAATGTTTGGGTGCTGGATCGTTTTTTGGCGACTGTCATGACCTATCTATAGCCAGCCCGCCCTGAGGAAATCAACGTGGATACGCTCAACGATCAGCCGATTTTTGCGGCGGAACTCGTTCCGCACCGTTCGCTCGGAAGAAGGGGTTTCCGGCTGCTTCTCGCCTTGTCCGGGCTTGCCTGCCTCCTCCATGGCGGCTTTTTCCTCACCACTGGCGCATGGCCCGTCGGCCTGTTCCTCGGGCTGGATTTTCTGCTGCTTTATGTCGCATTTCGCGCCAATTACCGGGCAGCGAAGGCGCGGGAAGAGGTGAGCGTCTCGCGCACCAGCCTGTCTATCCGCAAATTCTCCCCGACTGGCCGCGTTGTCGAGCATCGTTTCAACCCCTTCTGGGCCCGCTTCAGGGTTCAGCGGCACGAGGAAATCGGCATCGTCTCCATGCATGTAACGGGTGAAGGCAAGGCAACGGATATCGGCTCGTTTCTCAATCCGGATGACCGGGAAAGCTTCGCCAAGGCTTTCGGCGGTGCGTTGGCGACGGTGCGGCGGATGTGAGCGGATAATTCCGCTTAAAACCCGTCAATAGGCTCGAGGCCGGTATCTCGGCAGAAACTGAGTACGGCGCAAGAAACGGGTGGAGACCGACGCGCTTTGATGGTTTTCTGTGAGGCGTTAGGAGACATGCGATGAACGCCAATATCATGCTGAATGAAGACATCACCCCCATCGGTTCGGATTACGATACGGTGCGCGGGGTTATCGAGCTTTTGACGCTGGATTATCGCGACCAGCCCTCCCTTGAAGCCATTGCCGCAAGGCTCGGCCAGTCGCCGACGCAATTGCAGAAGACCTTCACCCGCTGGGCCGGTCTTTCCCCCAAGGCGTTTTTGCAGGCCGTAACGCTCGATCATGCCAAAAGGCTGTTGCGCGAAGAGGATCTGCCGCTGCTGGAAACCTCGATCGAGGTCGGCATGTCTGGGCCCGGCCGCCTGCACGATCTGTTCGTCACCCACGAGGCCATGTCTCCAGGCGAATGGAAGGCCAAGGGCGGTGGGTTGACGATCCGGCACGGTTTCCATGTTTCACCCTTCGGTCTTGCATTGGTCATGGTGACCGATCGCGGCCTTGCCGGCTGCGCTTTCGCCGATCCCGGCGAGGAAAGAGCCTGTTTCGAGGACATGGCCGGTCGCTGGCCGAATGCGGATTATGTCGAGGATCGTGAAGCCACTGCGCCCTATGCCGCACGTATTTTCGAACCGACGCTGTGGTCGGCGGACCGGCCATTGCGGGTCGTGCTGCTCGGCACGGATTTTCAGGTGCGGGTATGGGAAAGCCTTCTGAAAATTCCCATGGGCCGCGCCGTTACCTATTCGCACATCGCCTGCGATATCGGCCAGCCAACTGCCTCCCGTGCGGTCGGTGCAGCTGTTGGCGCGAACCCGGTCTCCTTCGTCGTTCCTTGCCATCGCGCTGTGGGAAAAAGCGGGGCGCTCACGGGTTATCACTGGGGCCTTACCCGCAAACGGGCGATGTTGGGATGGGAAACGGGGAAGGTGTGAGGCAGCTCTCCCTCATCCCTGTGACAGGCGCAGAAATGAGGAACAGCCTGGGTCGCCTGTCGAGGCCTAAACCAGTTCCATCAACGCTCTTGCCGCCGCCTCGTCTGTAATCAGCGTATTGCACCCGATGCGCTTGATGGTGGCGCGGATGGCGATGGCGCGGTGGGCGCCGCCGGAGGCGAGCACGATGTGTTTGGCCTTGCGCAGCGTGTCTAGATCGATCGCCATGGCGCGCTCGTTGATCGGGTGATCGACGGAGCGGCCTTCCGCGTCGATGAAGTTGAACATGGTGTCGCAGACGCAGCCGGCATCGATGAGTTCCTGAAGCGTTTCCTTCGAAATGAAACCTTCCGAAAGCGAAGTGGAATGCGGGCCGATATCGCCGCAGGATACGATGGCGAGGTCGAGCGTTTCGGCCAGATCATAAAGCGTGGCAAGTCCGCATTTCTCAATCAGCGCCCGTTTGGTCTCGACGGAGTCTACCAGCAGCGGTGCAAGGAACATGTAACATTCCGCCCCAAGCGCGCTTGCCAGCCGCCAGGTGTAATCAAGCGGGTTTGTCTGGTGCACGGCGACGATACCGCCTAGCAGCGAGACGACCTTGCAGTTTTCCCGGCGCGGCGGGCGAAAGCTGGATAGCGAGGCGGTCATGGTGCGCCCCCAGCCGACGCCGATGGTGGCGTCGTTCGGCACCGCTTCGGAGAGGAATTGCCCGAGCGCCAGGCCAACGGCCTTGGCCGTGCCTTCGGCATTCGCCTTGCCGGGGGATGGGCCGGGGGAGGGAATGATCACCGCCTCATCCAGCCCATAAGCTGCCTCCAGCCTGCCGGCCAGTTCGACGAAATCCTCGATGCCCTCGTTGATCCAGATCTGTACTTCGGAGCGCTTCATCGCCTCGTCCAGAAGGCGTATGACGGTGGAGCGGCTGATACCGAGCTTCTCGGCGACATCTTTCTGCGTCAAACCCTGATTATAGTAGAGCCATGCGGCACGCAGCCTCAGCGAAGCCGCTTCCGAATAGGCCGTATGGGTTTCTCTTCTCAGTTTCGCCACGGTTTTTGTCACTCTCTTTATGGGGCGGAGTATCGCAGGCATGAAACTTATGTCAATTGCGATGCGCAAATGTCTTGACTTTCGACCTTGCCGCTTGCGATAGTCGGAGCCGGACAAAACCGTGATTTCGGCCTTGGGCGCACCATGGTGCGGGAACGAAAAGACGGCTGTGCAAGTTTACAAGAGATCATGAAGGATCATTCGCCATGACGTCCAAACTCGAACAACTTCGCGCTATCACCACGGTCGTTGCCGATACCGGCGACATCGAGGCGGTTGCGCGCCTGAAGCCGGTGGATTGCACCACCAACCCCACCATCGTTCTGAAGGCGCTCGGCACCCCTGCTTTCGCGGATGCGGTGAAGGAAGCCGTTGCCTGGGGCAAGAAACAGGGCGGCCAGTCTGACGCTGTCGTTGCGGCCGTTGCCGACCGTCTTGCCATTTCCGTTGGTGCAGCCCTTGCAGGTCTGGTTCCCGGCCGCGTATCGACGGAAGTCGATGCCGACCTGTCCTTCGACACACAGGCCTCCATTACCAAGGCACGCCACATCATCGCCTCCTACAAGGAGCGCGGTATCGAGCGTGAACGCATCCTCATCAAGCTGGCTTCCACATGGGAAGGCATCAAGGCTGCGGAAGTCCTGCAGTCCGAGGGCATCGACTGCAACCTGACTCTGCTGTTCTCGCAGGCACAGGCCATCGCTTGCGCGGAAGCGAAAGCTTTCCTCATCTCGCCCTTCGTCGGCCGCATCCTCGACTGGTACAAGAAGTCGACCGGCGAGACCTACACTGCCGAGACCGATCCGGGCGTCGTTTCGGTGCGCAGCATCTACAATTATTACAAGGCCAATGGCATCGGCACCGTCGTCATGGGCGCATCGTTCCGTAATGTCGGCGAGATCGAAGCGCTTGCCGGTTGCGACCGCCTGACGATCAGCCCGGCGCTGCTGGAAGAGCTGGACAAGGACACCGGCACGCTTGAGCGCAAGCTTTCGCCCGACAATGTGAAGGCCGAGCCGCTGCAGTCGCTTGATGAAAAGGCGTTCCGCTGGGCAATGAACGAAGACGCGATGGCAACCGAGAAGCTCTCGGAAGGGATCCGCCTGTTCGCCAAGGATCTGGTAACGTTGCGCGAAATGGTCCGCAAGGAACTGACGCTGGCTGCCGCCTGATAACAAAAAGGGGAACCATCCCGGTCCCCTTTGCGTTTAAGATACAGAAATCTCCAGTCACTTTAAACGCGATCGGTCCCTGCCGGTCGCGTTTTTTTGTGCGTCTCAGATGGTTCCCTGACCCGTCGCCACTTCGGAAATGCGCCTTGCCGCATCGCGGATCAGTACCTCGCAGGCCTCGCGCGTCGGGGCCTTGCCGCCAAGCGGGGTGATATAGGGGCAGGTGATGACGGCAAGTGCGGTACCATCAAGTGTCAGCACGGGGGCGGAAATATTGCGCACGCCTGCGGTCTGCATGCTGTCCATGGATTCGAAACCATTCCTGCGAACTTCCGCCAGCCGCTCCTCAAGGTCTGAAGGCTCGGTTTCCCCGCCACCGCGCACCTGCTCGGTGATCATGATCTTGCGCTGTACCTCGTTCTGGAAGGCCAGCAGCACATGGCCGGAACCGGTCTGGAAGAGGCTCATCTGCGCGCCCACCCGCATGGACATCGCCCAATAGGTGGAGGACTCCTGTTGGGCGATGACGACAACACTGCCGCGGTCGTAAACGGCCAGATGACAGGCCTGCTCGGCGCTTGCGGAAAAATCGCGCATCACCGGGGCTGCGAAAGAGACCAGCCGGCGCACCGGCGCGTGAAAATGTGCGAGCCCGAACATTTTCAGCGTCAGCGAAAACCGGTCACCCTCCAGCCGCTGTACGTAACCACGGCGCACCAGGCGGTCCAGCATGCGGTAAAGCTCGTTCGGGGTTTTGCCTATGGCCTTGGCAATCTCGATCTGCGTCAGCCCGCCATCCGTACGGGCGAGAAGCTCGAGAATGTCCAGACCCTTGTCGAGGGCGGGGGCGCGATATCTTTCGCTGTCGTCTTCGGTCATCTTGCCTCGGTGGCGTTTTGCAGGATTGCCTGGCGGGAAATGCACTTTTTAAATACCGTTGCCGCACGCTGCCCTTTTGCGCAAGCCTGCTTGACGTTACATGAATACCGCGTTTACATATGAATTGTCGATCCATATTTGAGATCAATGAAATTCACTGGCGAAATTCAGCGGCTCGGCCCCAGCGGGCGGGTGCGCCGTAGCGGGAGGCTATTCATGGTGCAGGATTTTAACGGGCGGACAGTGGTGATCACCGCAGCCGGCCAGGGTATCGGCCGTGCGACGGCGGAGCGATTCATATCGCTCGGTGCGCGCGTCATCGCCACTGATATCAACGAGCAGGCGCTCTCGACCCTGAAAGGTGCGGAAACGCGGGCTCTGAACGTGCTGGATGGCGATGGTGTGAAGGCTTTTGCTGCCGATATCGGCCATGCGGATGTTCTGTTCAACTGTGCGGGTTTCGTTCATTCCGGCACCATTCTCGATTGCGAGGAAAAGGACTGGGATTTCTCCTTCGACCTCAATGCCAAGGCCATGTACCGCACCTGCCGCGCCTTTCTGCCAGGCATGCTGGAAAAGGGTAAGGGCGCAATCGTCAACATGTCCTCCGTCGCATCCAGCGTAAAGGGCGTGCCGAACCGTTTCGCCTACACCGCCTCCAAGGCGGCGGTTGTCGGTCTGACCAAGGCAATTGCTGCTGATTTCGTCACCAAGGGTATTCGCTGCAACGCCATTTGCCCAGGCACAGTGGATAGCCCGTCCTTGCACGACCGCCTGCGCGCCACCGGCAATTACGAACAGGCCCTGGCCGACTTCATTGCCCGCCAGCCTATGGGCCGCATTGCCACGCCGGAAGAAATCGCCGCACTCGTCACCTATCTCGCTTCGGATGAGGCAGGTTTCACCACTGGCCAGATCCATGTGATCGACGGTGGCTGGACAGGCTGATAATTCTATACGGGAGAGAGGAGAAGGCGACCGGCCCAAAAGCCGGTCGCCTTTTTTGTTACGCCACCACGCTTCCAGCGATCAGTGCAAGCACGAGGAAGACCAGGAAGATCACGACGGCGATGAAGAACAGGATACGGGCAATGCCCGACGCCGCTGCCGAAATGCCGGTAAAGCCGAATACGCCCGCGATCAACGAAATAACAAAGAAAATAAGAGCCCATTTCAGCATGGAGCTTCCCCTTTCGCTTAATTTTCATGAGTTTGCCGCTTGAGGGCAAGCTCATGAAAATGACGCGCAAAAGGGGAAAATGTTCCACGCGCCCGCAAAAATCGTTCTTTTACACCACCGTTTCATTGGCGGCGTCGATCCGGCGGGCCTTGAGGCTGGTGCGAATGAATGTCGCGACGAATGCCAGGCTCATGAACAGTACAATGGTCGGGGCTGGCGCGCTGTCGATCAGGAAGCTTAGCCATATTCCTGCAAGCGAAGAGAGAACCGCAACCGAGATGGCGACCAGGAGCATTGCGGAAAAGCGCCGCGCCAGCAGGAAGGCGATGGCGCCGGGGGTGACCAGCATTGCGACGGAGAGGATGATACCCACAGCCTTCAGCGCGCCGACCACGGCAAGCGACAAAACCATCAGCAAACCGTAATGTAGGATGCGAACGGGCAGGCCGATTGCCTTGGCATGCTGCGGATCGAAGGCATTGACCAGCAGGTCTTTGCGCAGCACCCCGAGAAACAGGGTGGCAAAAAGCGCGATCAGCCCGGTCTCCAGCATGTCTGAAGGCGCAATGCCCAGCATGTCGCCGAAGAGGATGTGATCCAGATGCATGTCGCTCTGCACCTTCACGTAAAGCACCAGCCCCAGCCCGAACATGCCGGAAAAGACGATGCCAAGCACCGTGTCTTCCTTGATGCGGCTGTTTTCCTTGATGAAACCGGTTCCGAGAGCGCAGATCATACCGGCGGTGAAGGCGCCGATGGAAAGGGGAATTCCGACAATGTAGGCAATCACCACGCCGGGCAGCACGGCGTGCGAAACCGCGTCCCCCATCAGCGACCAGCCCTTCAGCACCAGAAAACACGAGAGCATGGCCATCGGCACGGCAATCATCAGGGTGATGATGAAGGCATATTGCATGAAGGGCAGCTGAAACGGCAGGATGGCGAGTTCGAGATATTCGCTCATTGCGCTTCTCCCAGTGCCTTGCGCGCTTTGGCGCGCGAAGCGAGCAGCCCGTGTTTGGGTGCAAACACGAAAGCGGAAAGGAAGATCGCTGTTTGCAACACAACGATAACGCCGCCGGTGGCGCCGTCGAGGAAGTAGCTGAGATAAGCGCCGACGAAGCTGGTGGTCGCGCCGATCACAAGGCTCATCAGGATCAACCGCTCGAAACGGTCGGTCAGAAGATAGGCAGTCGCGCCTGGTGTCACCACCATGGCAACGACAAGGAAGGCGCCGACGGTTTGAAGGGCGGCAACCGTGGAGGCGGCAAGCAGGGTGAAGAAGATCACTTTCAGCACTTCCGGTTTCAGCCCCACTGTGCGCGCATGGTTCTCATCGAAGAACACCACCATGAAGTCGCGCCATTTCAGCGCCAGTACGATGAGGCTGATGCCGCCGATCAGGGCAAGCTGTATCGTGTCTTCGGTGGTAATTGCCAGAATATTGCCAAGCACGATGGTCTGGATATTGATCGAGGTGGGCGACAGCGACACCATGAACAGCCCCAGCCCGAAGAACGAGGTGAAGATCAGGCCGATGATTGCGTCTTCCTTGAGCCGGGTTTTCTGATTGAGGAACAGCATCGAGCCAGCCGCAAGCCCGCCGGAAAGAAAGGCGCCGAGCGAAAAGGGCAGCCCCAGCATATAAGCGCCCGCGACGCCGGGAACGATGGCGTGCGAGAGCGCGTCGCCGATCAGCGACCAGCCCTTTAGCATAAGATAAGCGGACAGAAAGCCGCAGACGCCGCCCACAAGTGCGCTGACCCAGATGGCGTTCAGCATGTAGGCATAGGTGAAAGGCTCAAGAAGGCTGTTTATCATCGGCTTTTTCCTTCGGAGCCTGCGGATTTTGTCCATTCTGGCCGTTCTTTCCGTAGATCACGAAAGGCCGCTCATCGTCGGTAATCACCTTCACCCGGCGCGGATCGGCATCATCATGCAGTTCGGCCCCGCCGAGAACGAAGTGGCGCAAGCTGCCGCCAAAGGCTTTTTGCAGGTTCTCTTCGTTAAAGGTGTCCGCTGTTTTGCCCGACGCCAGAACGGTACCCTTGACGAAGACGGCGCGATCGCAGAATTCCGGTACGCTACCGAGATTATGGGTGGAAACCAGCATGACGCGGCCCTCCTCACGCAGTGCCTTCAACAGCGCGACGATCTGTTCTTCCGTCGTCACGTCGACGCCGGTGAAGGGTTCATCCAGCAGGATAACCTGACCTTCCTGCGCCAGCGCGCGGGCCAGAAACACCCGCTTCTTCTGTCCGCCGGAAAGCTCGCCGATCTGCCGCTTGCGATAATCAAGCATATTGACGCGCGTCAGCGCTCTCTCGACCATCTCGTGATCGTGTTTCGACGGAATACGGAAGAAGTTCATGTGGCCGTAACGGCCCATCATCACCACATCCTCAACCAGTACGGGAAAACTCCAGTCCACCTCTTCAGCTTGCGGCACATAGGCGACGAGGTTTTTTCTGAGTGCATCCTTCACGGGTAGGTCGAAAATAGAGACGGAACCGGTGGCCAACGGCACAAAACCCATTATTGCCTTGAAAATCGTGGACTTGCCGGCGCCGTTGACGCCGACAAGTGCAGTGATCGTACCGCGTGGAATGGAAAAGCTGGCATTTCTTAATGCGGTGTGGCCGTTGCGATAGGTCACTGTCGCATTTTGAACCGTCAGGCCGCCGCCGCTTTTTTTGCTGCCCATTCTCATGAAGAGAGTCCTTTGGCGATGGTGCTGCTCGTCACGCGCAGCAGGTCGAGATAGGTCGGAACAGGGCCGTCGGCCTCGCTCAGCGAATCCACGTAGAGTATGCCGCCATAGGCCGCTCCGGTTTCCTTGGCCACCTGCCGGGCGGGATCGGCGGAAACCGTGCTTTCACTGAAGATGACCTGAATATTATGTTCGCGCATGGCGTCGATCACGCCGCGCACCTGTTGCGGCGTACCCTGGCTGTCGGCATTGACCGGCCACAGGAACAGTTCCTTCAGCCCGAAATCCCGGGCGAGATAGGAGAACGCCCCTTCGCTCGTTACCAACCAGCGCTTGTTCTCAGGAAGCGCGGAAAGGTCATCGCGGATGGGCTGCACGGTGGCACGGATCTTGTCGGAATAGGCCTTGGCATTGGCGGCGTAAATCTCGGCGTGGGCGGGATCTATTCCAGCGAGTCCCTTGCGGATATTTTCCACATAGATCAAGGCGTTATCGGGTGACATCCAGGCGTGCGGGTTGGGTTTCCCCTGATACGCCCCGCCATTAATCGCCATCGGTTCGATGCCGTCGCTGACAGTCACATCAGGCACGCCTGAAAGATTGGCCAGAAACTTCTCGAACCACAATTCCAGATTGAGGCCGTTGCGCAGCACCAGATCGGCCTTGCGGGCCTTGAGAATGTCGCGAGGCGTCGGCTGGTAGTTGTGAATTTCAGCGCCTGGCTTGGTGATGCTCTCCACCTCTGCCGCATCGCCCGCCACATTGCGCGCCATATCGGCAATGATCGTGAAGGTGGTCACCACCTTCGGTTTTTCCTGCGCGACAGCTGCAGCAGGCAGGAAAAGCGAAAAAGCAAAAAGGGCATGGCGGATTTTATGGAGATTCACGTCTGTCACCGATTTTTGTTGCGATCAACTCGCAACACCATCCGTCATGGAAACACACTTGTCAACGCTATTGCAAATCATTCGCAATTTAGCGGATTTCAAAAATGTCTGAAAATGGTGCGCTTTTGCCCGCACGGCGCCAGGGGGATTAAACTTTTTTCAATGAGAAAGCGGCACTATCGCAAGGCTCGGACAACGAGGTCCCGAGCTTATCCCGCGTGTGTTCCTCATCCTTCGAGCCACGTTCCGGGGTGAGGGCGATAGGCGGGGTACTGAATGTCAGGATTTTGCGCGTGAAGGCTGTATTCGGACGAATGCGGTTTTCGCGCAAACTCGTTATGATCGGAGGCGGGATCCTGCTTTTGGCGGGTGCGACCGGTTCTGCTGCCGTGTTTATCGGCAGCGAGCGGCTGCTCGGGTCCACCTATGCCTCCGCGAACGGGCTTTCCTGCGACGCAGTCCAGACAGTCAACATCCGCAAGAACGGTTCCCTGTGGGTCCGCAAATTCATTCGTACTGACGGCGGCAACGGCACGGACCGGTTGAAAACGGCGCTGCGTGTCGCCAGGGCAGTTTACGACAAACAGAAGCCCGATCTGGTCCAGGTTTCCGTGCTGGATAAAAACGGCCCGCAATTGCGCTCGGAAATGCGTGGCCGCGCCATCGCGGCCCAAGTGGTCTTCATTGCCGATCCGGCGAAAATTCCCGAAGGCGCCGATGCCCAGCGTTATTCCGCCTTTTATTACGATGGTGCATCAAACGGCAGCGGCCAGTTTTACGGGCTGCGCATCGATCTGCCGCTGGAAGATGCCGAAGCAATGGCCGCAAGCCTGAGCGATGCCACCGACTGCGCAACCCCCGCTTCGGACGCCGCACCCGAAGGGCATGGCGGAAAAGCCGCAAAAGGCGCGGGCGGACACGGCGAAACCAAGGGCGAAGGCGACGGCGGCCACGACGCTGCGCCGGCGCAAACGCATGAGGGCGGACCCGGCGCTGAAGCCCACGGCGAACCCGTAGCCGACGAAGAACTTCTGACCTCGACCCCGGAAGCCGATGGCGGCAGCATCTTCAGCATCAGCTATCTGAAATCACTGATCTTCGGAAAAGGCACTACGACCGCGCAGGCGGCGGAAGAGAAGCTGGCTGAGGGCGAGGCTGCGCCTGCCGAAGCGCCGGGCGCGGCAAAGGCGAAGGCGGGGCATTAGGAGCGTTTGAGCTCTTGCTGACACCTCGGAATTAAAACCATCTGGAAAATTGATACGGCTGTGCCGACGTTTGTAAAATATCGTCGCAGCGCCTTCTTTCGTGATGCCGGACCTGATCCGGCATCCAGCCTTTGCGCGTCTGCGCCATGAGACGATCTAGCAGGAAATTTTGCCACAGGGACCACAATGCTCGGTAGAGGTCGAGCGCATGAGGGCAAGGGCGGCCATGCGGCCGCCTTCGCTTGATAGTCCTTAGTCCGCCTTGTTGCGGCGGGCCGGGAAGAGGATGACGTCGCGGATCGAGGGGGCGTTGGTCAGGAGCATGATCAGACGATCGACGCCGATGCCGAGGCCGCCGGCGGGTGGCATGCCCTGATCGATGGCGTCGAGGAATTCGTCGTCCAGCTGCTTGTCCTTTTCACCGCGGGCATGGGCCTGCTCAAGCTGCTCCACCATGCGGCGGCGCTGCTCTTCGGGATCGTTGAGTTCGGAGAAGGCATTGCCCACTTCCCAGGCATTGCAATAGCTCTCAAAACGCTCAACGAGGCGCGGTTCGCCCGGCACTTCCTTGGCGAAGGGCGAGATATCCTTCGGGAAATGCGTGACGTGGCTCGGCTGGATAAGCGTACCTTCGACCTTCTCTTCGAAGATGAAGGCAAGGCATTCGCCCCAGGTCCAGTCCTTCTCGACGGCAAAACCGGCGGCCTTGGCGGCGGCGCGGGCTTCCTCGTCAGTCTTGATCGCAAGGAAGTCGATGCCGGTCGCTTCCTTCACCGCATCAGGCATGGGCACGCGCTTGAACGGACCCTTGAAGGAAATTGTCTGGCCCTGGAATTCCACCTCGGTCGTGCCGTGCAGGGCAATCGCCAGCGTCTCGAACAGACGCTCTACGAGACCCATGATGTCTTCGTAGTCGGCATAGGCCCAATAGCACTCCATCATGGTGAATTCAGGATTGTGCCTTGTGGAAACGCCTTCGTTGCGGAAGTTGCGGTTGATTTCAAAGACCTTGTCGGAAAGGCCTGATACCAGCGTGCGCTTCAGGAACAGTTCCGGCGCGATGCGCAGATACATGTCCATCTTCAGCGTATTGTGGAAGGTCTTGAACGGATCAGCCGTCGCACCGCCATAAACTGTCTGCAGCATCGGCGTCTCCACTTCGAGGAAGCCTTCGGCCTCCATGAAGCGACGGATGCCGGACAGGATCTTCGAGCGCTGCAGGAAGCGCAGCTTGGAGTCCTCGTTCGCCAGAATATCGAGATGGCGCTTGCGGTAACGCAGCTCAATATCGGAGACACCGTGCCATTTTTCCGGCATCGGCAGCAGCGACTTGGTGAGCATGGTGATTTCTTCGGCGTTGATCGTCAGCTCGCCGCGCTTGGTGCGGCGCACCTTGCCGGTTACGCCGATGATGTCGCCAATGTCGATCATCGGCAGAAGATTGCGCGCCGTTTCCGGCGTCGTATCTTTGTGAGAGAAGATCTGCACCTTGCCCGAGGCGTCATGGATATCCATGAACATGCCGGAATTGCGCGACGAATAAACGCGGCCCGCCACCGTTACCGTGTCGCCGGTTTCCGTGTCCGGTTCGATATCGGCATATTTTTCCGCCAGCTCCGCATTGGTCAGCGTGCGATGGAAATGCGCCGGATAGACATCGCCGATCTGCTCGCGCAGCAGCGCAAGTTTCTGGCGGCGCACTTCGGTGGCGTCGGAGGAAAGGGCGGTGGTTTCGGTTGTCTTGTCGTTCATTGTTCAATCCTGTTGCGGCGTTGCCGCGGCGACAATTGCCTCCCGTATCCCTCATTCCTGTGCTTGTCACAGGAATCCAGTGCGCCCAAGTCCTTGGCGCGGGAGACCTCAATTCATTCTTTCACGGCGCCGACGCGCCGTGGCTGGATTCCTGTGACAAGCGCAGGAATGAGGGGTGGATTTAAAACCCGCCCCGGCAGACATCAAGCACCGCTGCCAACCATCGTGGCCACAACGGCAATAGCGACCTTCAGGCGCTGGCGCACCACGGAGCGGCCGAGCAGCGCCATCGAGTCAAACAGCGGCAGCGAGCGCGAGGAACCGGAGACGGCGACGAAGAGCGGCGGCGTGACGACGCGCAGTTTCTTGCCCGTGCGTTCGGCAATGTCGCGCAGCTCGGCCTCGATGGCTTCAACGTTCCAATCAGGCATTTTTTCCAGATCGGTGGCAACCGTGGTGAGGATTTCGTGGATTTCCTCGGGTTTGCTTTTGAGACCGGCAAAGGAGGCGGGCGTCAGGCCAACGTCGCTCGAAAGCAGGAAGCCGGCAAGGTTTGGCAATTCGCCGAGCTTGGAAATGCGGCTCTGGGCAAGCTTCAGGCCTTCGGTCAGGCGGGAATTTTCCATCGCCCATTCCAGCGTGCGGGCAATGAAGTCCTCAGGCGTGAGCTTTTCGCGCAGCCAGCGGCCGTTCAGCCAGTCCAGCTTCTGGATATCGAAGATGGCGCCGGCCTTGGAAAGTGCTTCCGGATCGAACTTCGCGGCCAGCTCTTCCATGGTCAGCAGCTCTTCGCCTTCGGCGATCTGGATGAAGAACAGGCCGAGGAAGTTCATCAGCGCTTCCGGCAGGTAGCCGAGCGCGGAATAATAGGAGATCGACGTCGGGTTCTTGCGCTTGGAAAGCTTCGATTTGTCGGCGTTGCGCATCAGCGAAAGATGCATGAACGTCGGCTGGTCCCAGCCGAAATAACGGTAAAGCAGGATGTGCTTGGGCACTGAAGCCAGCCACTCTTCGCCGCGCGCCACATGGGTGATCTTCATCAGATGGTCGTCGATGACGTTTGCCATGTGATAGGTCGGCATGCCGTCGGCCTTGATCAACACCTGCATGTCAACCGAATCCCAGGGGATCGAGACATCGCCGTAAACGCCGTCATGGAAATCGCACGAACCTTCGGTCGGGATTTTCATGCGCACGACGTTGGCTTCGCCGGCGGCGACGCGGGTGGTCACTTCTTCAGCCTTCAGGTGGAGGCAGAGACCGTCATATTTTGGCGGCTTGCCAGCGGCGCGCTGCGCTTCGCGCATCTGCTCAAGCCGCTCGGGCGTGCAGAAACAACGGAAGGCATGGCCTTTTTCCAGCAATTCTTCGGCATAGGGCCAGTACATCGGCTTGCGCTCGGACTGGCGGTAGGGACCGTAGGGGCCACCGACGTCAGGGCCTTCCGACCAGGTGAGGCCGGTCCAGCGCAGCGCCTCCAGAACCTTCTGCTCATATTCCAGCGTCGAGCGGGTGGCGTCGGTATCCTCGATGCGCAGGATGAACTCGCCGCCGTGTTTCTTGGCGAAGAGATAGTTGAACAGCGCGATGTAAGCGGTGCCGACATGCGGCTCGCCGGTGGGGGAAGGTGCGATGCGGACGCGAACGCCGGAAGTGGTCATGAAATTCACTCGTCGTGACGGGGTGGTGACATCGGGGCGGCTTCACCCTTCTATCACGAAGTTTTCGTTTGAATGCGGCGGGAAAGGGTGCGGAAAGGCGTGTTGAACGCACTTTTGCATATTTCCGTTCGGCATCGGCTTAGGCCATATTATGCCGCAGGCGTCAAGGAAATATGGCGCTTGCGCTGTCTTCGCCCGGACGTAAACCGCCCCTAATTCACCGGCCAGACATAAAGCAGCATCGGAATGCTGGCAATGACGATCATGATCGACAGCGGCAGTCCAAGGCGCGGATAATCGCTGAACCGATAACCGCCCGGACCCATGACCAGCGTGTTGCACTGGTGGCCGATAGGCGTGAGGAAATCGCAGCCGGCGCCGATCGCCACCGCCATCAGAAAGGCCTCCGGCCGAAAGCCGAGCGTGGTGGCGAAACCGGCGGCGATGGGTGCCATGACCAGCACGGTTGCAGCATTGTTGAGGAAGGGCGTTACCGCCATGGCAGTCAACAGGATCATGCCGAGTGCTGCGAAGGGCGGCAGTCCTTGTGCGGCATGGCCGAGCCAGGCGGCGATCAGCTCGCTGGCGCCGCTGGTGCGCAGACTGTCGCTGACGGGAATGAGGGCGGCGAGCATGACGAGGATCGGCCCGTCGATCGATTTATAGACTTCGGTCAGCGGTATCGCGCCGACGACGATCATCAGGAAGGCAGCGGCGAAAAAGGCGACGGATACCGGCACCAGCCCGCTGCCGGCGGCAATCATGGCCGCGGCAAGCACGATGACGGGCAACAGCGCGCGGCGCTGCACTCCAAGCAGGATTTCCCGCTGCGCCAGGGGCAGCAGCGAAAATTCCTGCAATACCTGTGGCAGGTTCTTGCGGCTGCCCTGCAGGAGAATGACGTCGCCTGCCTGCAAGGTCAGGTCGGAGAGCCGCTGGCTGACGCGCTGGCCGCGACGGCTGACTGCAATCAGATTGACGCCGCGGGTGTAGGATAGCGCCAGTTCGCGCGCGGAAATCCCGTTGAGAACGGATTCGTTGCTGATAACCGCTTCCATGGAAATAAGGTCGGCGGTCTTCTGGCCGTTCTCGGTGAGCGGCTTGCCTGACAGCAGCAGCTTGGCCTGCGAGACGATGCGGTCGAGGCCCTCCGGGTTGCCTTCGAGAAGAATGGTGTCGCCCGGCTTCAGATTGACATCGGGGAAGGGGGAGATACGCCGGGGTCCGCGCAGGATCGTGCTGGCGATTACGTCGCCATCCGCCTGTTTCAACAGCTCCCGCAGCGGCTTGTCGGCGTATGTGCTGTCGGCGGGAAGCGTCGCTTCGGCGGTATAGGCCGACTGGTCCAGAATATCCTCCATCGATGCCTGCTGGCGGTTGCGCACCGGCAGCAACCGGTAACCGAAGGTCAGGAAGATGATGCCGATCACGGTCAGCCCGGCACCGACCGGGGTGAAATCGAACATCGAGAAGCTCTGCCCGGTCATTTCCTCACGCAGCCTGGAAACGACGATGTTGGGCGAGGTGCCGATCTGCGTCATAAGCCCGCCCAGAAGGGCGGCGAAGGCCATGGGCATCAGATAATAGGAAACAGGGCTGCCGGATTTGCGGGCGAACTGGAAAGCAACCGGCATCATGATGGCAAGCGCGCCGATGTTCTTGATGAAGGCCGACATGATGGCGACGACGATCATCAGAAAGGCCAGTTGCAGGGTTTTGGAGTGCATCTCCGGGAAATATTTCTTGATCGTCATATCGACGACCCCTGAACGCGCCACGGCCGAACTGACGATCAGCGCGCTGCCGACGATGATGACGATATCGTCCGAGAAACCGGAGAACGCCTTGTCGAAAGGCACGACCCCAACCGCCACCGCCACCAGCAACGCGCTGCACGCGACCACATCATAGCGGAACCTGTCCCATATGAACGCGACCATCATGCCGGCGATCACGGTAAAGGCGAGGATCTGGTCGGTCGTCATGCTGGCTGTTTGCTTTCGAAGGAGAGGCGGCGGGAATGACTCTATTGATGAGGATGTCGAAGAACGCAAGCCGGGGTGAAGCGGTTCCGGAGTGGGATGGTCATTCATATCTTTCCGTCATACCGACCCCTGAGCCGGTATCCAGCCGACGCGGCTCTCACGCGACGAGGGGAGTCTTTTCAGCCCAAGGACTTGGGCTGGCTGGATGCCGGATCAAGTCCGGCATGACGGAGTGGAGGGATTGTCAGAGAAGAAAATGGGCAATGTCGTCCCAGGCTGGATTGAGATCTTCAATCAACTTGATCTTCCATGCCCGTGGCCAGTTTTTTATCGTCTTTTCTCTCGCAATTGCGTCCGTGACGAGAGCGTATGTTTCGAACCACACAAGCGTCTTAACGCCATAACGGGTTGTGAAGCCGGGCGTCAAATTGTTCTGATGTTCATATAAACGGTGAGAAAGGTCGCTTGTTACGCCAGTATATAGCGTGCCGTTTCTTTTGGATGCAAGAATATAAACGTAACCTTCGCGCATGAGAAAAGCATGCGCAAAGGTCATTGTTTTGGCAAGAGGTGAAATTATTTCCGTCATACCGGACTTGATCCGGTATCCAGCCGACGCGCGTCTGCGCGGCGAGAAGAGTTTTTCAGCCCAAGGGCTTGGGCTGAAGGGATGCCGGATCAAGTCCGGCATGACGGGTCGGGGCAATCAGTGCGGTTTGGCCGCCTGTGCTTTCTTGCGCTGTCTGGCGTTACGCGCCAGCATGTTGAGCAGTTCCACCAGCGCCGAAAACGCCATGGCGGCATAGACGTAGCCCTTGGGAACATGGAAGCCCATGCCTTCGGCGATCAGGGTCGTGCCGATCATCATCAGGAAGGCGAGTGCCAGCATGACGATGGTGGGGTTGCGCTCGATGAAGTTGGCGAGCGGTGTTGCGGCGAGCAGCATCACGGCAACGGCAAAGATCACGGCCACGATCATGATCGGCAGATGCGGTGTCATGCCAACGGCGGTGATGATGCTGTCCACGGAGAACACGAGGTCGAGCAGCAGGATCTGGCCGATGGCGGCGCCGAAATTCATCGCAACCGGGCCGCCCACCATGTCTTCCTTGTGATCTTCAGGATCGACATTGTGGTGGATTTCCTTGGTGGCCTTCCACATCAGGAAGAGACCGCCGGCGATGAGGATCATGTCCTTCCACGAGAAGGCGTGGCCGAAGATTTCGAAGACCGGCGTGGTGAGCTGCACGATCCAGGCCACAGTGCCGAGAAGGCCGAGACGCATGATCAAGGCAAGCCCGATGCCGATCTTGCGGGCTTTTTCGCGCTGTTCAGGCGGAAGCTTGTTGGTGAGGATCGAGATGAAGATCAGGTTGTCGATGCCAAGCACGACCTCCATGACGATCAGGGTGACCAGCGCCACCCAGGCAGCGGGGTCGGACAGAAGAGGGAGAACGGACTCCATCAGGGAATTTTTCCTTTCAGCAACAAGGCCACCCGAAACATTCGGTTCGTGGAATTTATAGCGCAATACGCGAGAAACAAGGAGACCGCGCCTGTGATAGGCAAGATTTCATCGAAATTTCGCGCAAACCGCGTATCAGGCCCCGTGCCGTTGCCGGTCCAGTCGCCCGTTGCTGAATGATTTCAGGCCTTGTCGGTTCCGTAAGCCGCCATGAACACCATGATGGCGCTGTCGATCACCCGGTCCAGCTCCTCTTCGGGAACCGGACCTTCGAGTTCTCCGAACAGGCGCAGCTTGAAGAAAGTGCCCGTGGAAAGCTCGATATATTGCCGGGCGGCAAGTTCGACGTCATCGACCTTGAGATGGCCGAGCGAGACCTGATGCTCGATGAAATCCTGAAGAACGGTGCGCACGTTGTTGGGTGCTGCGATGAAGAAACGCTGCGCCAGCTTCGGCATGCGGTCGATGACGCCGATCACCGAGCGCATGGCCGGTATCATTTCGGAGCAGATCATCTTGTTGGCGAAGGCCTTGCCGAACTGTTTCAGGCCGTCGCGCACCTCTTCGGTGCCGGCCAGAATGTTGCGCATGGAGGTCGCGAATTCCTGGCGGTGATGGTCGACAAGGGCGGCGAACAGGTCTTCCTTGTTGGAGAAATAGACATAGATCGTTCCCTTGGAAACGCCGGCTTCCCGCGTGATGTCGTTCATGCTGGCGGCATCGAAGCCCTTGCGCTTGAACACGCGCCAGGCGCCGGCAACAATCTGCTCACGCTTGGCCGGGTCTTCGCCCGCAGCAAAACGCCCGGCGGGGTTTCCCGGACAGCCCGTTTCGGTTTCCGTCTCCATATCCATGTCTTCACCTGCCATCGTTACCGGTTCCTAGCACTGCAATGGCGTAAAAAAAATTAACCGAACGTCGAACCAATCAGTTCGATTACACTTGATATGTGTCAGGAAAGGGATTATGTCAATCGAACCGAACGGTTCAGTTCGAAAAACTTTCTTCAATTTATCACGGTACAATCTCATGTCGGCCCAGAAGAATAGCGCGGTTCGCGCCGTCAACGATGCGGAAGAGGCGGACGTTTCCGCCAAGGCTGAGACCTCTCCGGCAAAGCCGGTGGAGGCCCCGCCGCAACAGCCGCCACAGACAATTGCCGCACCGAAGAAGAAGAAGCGTTCGCCGCTTCTGCCGATCTTTGCGATCGCCCTTCTCGCCGGCGCCGGCTGGTACGGTTATAACTGGTGGATCGACGGTCGCTTCATGGTTTCGACGGATGACGCCTATATACAGGGTGATATCGCGGTCATCGCGCCCAAGGTTTCGGGTTACATCGCCAAGGTGAACGTTGTCGAAAACCAGGAAGTCAAGGCGGGTGATCCGCTGGTTACTCTGGATGACGGCGACTATCGTATCGCGCTTGAACAGGCCGACGCGCAGATCCGCACCGAGGAACTGTCGCTGAAGCGCATCGATGCGCAGATCATCGGCGGCGAGGCAGCGCAGGAACAGGCCGTTGCCCAGAAGGGCGCTCTGGATGCGGCCCTTCGCGGTGCGGAAATAACCCAGAAGCGCGCCACCGAATTGCAGGCGAAGGATGTCGGCACCGTTGCCGCTTCCGACAGCGCGCAGGTCGCGCTCGATCAGGCCAGGGCGAATGTCGTAGCCGGCGAGGCGGCGATCTCGTCCGCGAAAGCCAATGTCGAGCTTCTTCGCGCCCAGCGCGAGGAAGCCGAAAGCACCATCCGTTCGCTGCAGCTTTCCAAGGACAAGGCGGCTCGCGATCTGGCCTTCACCGTGCTGAAAGCGCCTTATGACGGCGTTATCGGCAATCTGGCGGTGCAGACGGGCGATCTCGTTTCGGTCGGCAAGCGCCTTGCTTCGCTGGTGCCGTTGAACGAGCTTTATATCGACGCCAATTTCAAGGAAACGCAGCTGGCCCGCGTGGTGCCCGGTTCGAAGGTCCGCGTCCATGTGGATGCTTTCGACGACGAGACCATTGAAGGCACGGTCCAGTCGATCTCGCCCGGTTCCGGTTCGGTCTTCTCGATGCTGCCGCCGGAAAACGCCACGGGTAACTTCACCAAGGTCATCCAGCGCGTACCGGTGCGTATCGTCTTCTCAAAGGAAGATCTCGCCAAGCACAATCTGCGTGCGGGCCTGAGCGTCGTCGTCGATGTGGATACCCGCACGGCGCCGGAAAACACGAAAACGGCGCACGTTAACCCATAGGCCAACCAGGGCGTCGTTGAGGGCAAGATCATGGCGGCTACGGTTGTCGGCACAGGCGGGGTATCTGTCCCCGTCGATCCACCCATGGACAAGCGCAGGCTCATCGCGTTCTTCGCGATGGTCTTCGGCATGTTCATGTCCATTCTCGATATTCAGATCGTCTCCGCCTCGCTTGCGGAAATCCAGGCAGGTCTCGGGGCGGGCTCCGACGAGATCGCCTGGGTGCAGACATCCTATCTGATTGCAGAAGTCATCATGATCCCTCTGTCGGGCACGCTGGCGCGCATCCTGTCCACGCGCGTGCTGTTTGCCACCTGCGCCGCCGGCTTCACCCTGTCGAGCGCGCTCTGCGCCACCGCGACCAATATCGACCAGATGATCGTCTACCGGGCGATTCAGGGCTTTATCGGCGGCGGCATGATCCCGTCGGTCTTTGCGGCCGCCTTCACCATTTTCCCGCCCTCCAAGCGTTCGGTCGTCTCGCCGATCATCGGTCTCGTCGCCACGCTTGCGCCCACCATCGGTCCCACGGTCGGCGGTTATCTTTCCAACGCCTTCTCCTGGCACTGGCTGTTCCTCGTCAACATCATTCCCGGCATCATCGTCACCATCCTGACATGGAGCCTGATCGATTTCGACAAGCCTGAAACCTCGCTCTGGAAGAAGTTCGACTGGTGGGGGCTGATCTCCATGGCCGTCTTCCTCGGCTCTCTGGAATACGTGCTGGAAGAGGGCAACAACAAGGACTGGTTCAACGACGAGCATATCGTCATCGGTTCGGTGGCCATGGTCATCGGTGCGGTGGTGTTCTTCTGGCGTGCCTTCAAGGTGGACTTCCCCGTTGTGGACATCCGCGCCTTTGCGGACCGAAATTTCTCCATCGGCTCGCTGTTTTCCTTCGTGATGGGCATAGGGCTTTACGGGCTGACCTATCTCTACCCGCTCTATCTCGGTCGCGTGCGCGGTTACGATGCGCTGATGATCGGCGAGACCATGTTCGTTTCCGGTCTTGCGATGTTCTTCACCGCGCCGATTGCCGGCAAGGTGTCCACCAAGCTCGATCCGCGCATCATGATGGCCATTGGCTTCATCAGCTTCGGTTGCGGCACGTGGATCATGACGCATGTGACCACCGACTGGGATTTCTACGAGCTGCTGATTCCGCAGGTCCTGCGCGGTTTCGGACTGATGATGTGCATGGTGCCGATCAACAACATCGCGCTCGGCACGCTTCCGCCCGCGCGCATCCGCAATGCCTCGGGCCTGTTCAACCTCACCCGCAACCTCGGCGGCGCGGTTGGCCTTGCCGTCATCAATACGCTGCTGTCGCAACGCACCGACGATCATTATGTGCGGCTGGCGGAACATGTCAGCTATTCCAATCCACAGGCGCTGGAGTGGCTGAACAATGTCGGCGCGAACTATGATTCCTACGGGCTGGACGGTGCTTCCGTCGCGATCAAGAAGCTGGTCGGCATGGTCTCGCAGCAGGCGTGGATACTCGCCTTTGCGGATGTGTTCTTCGCGCTGACGCTGCTGTTCGGCAGCCTGATCTTCATGACCGTGCTGATCCAGAAACCCAAGGCAGCGCCGCCACCAGACGCGGCGCACTGAACAAAATCCCCTCCCATCCACCGCAGAGCTGGGGCCGTCGGAAATGACGGCCCCTTTTTTTGTCTGGTTGCGATACTTTTCCGTCACGCCGGTCTTGAGCCGATATCCAGTAAGCCCAAGTCCTTGGTCCAGGGCTAAAATGACGGAAGTTGTTGGTCAGCCCCGATAGTCTGCAGCCTGTTGATTTTATTGATGTGTCTAAATCCTTGGGAAAAGCCGAGGGATGACGCCGGGCAAAGGCGCACACCCGCAGTTTAGAGATGGAAATAAAGCGAAATCATCATCTTGCTGAAAATGTGAGGTACGTACATCATTTTTCGGTTTACGACGGCGGCAAAGCTGGATATTCAAATGGCACGGGAGGAAACATGAAGCCGACAGTTCACGATATCGCCGAGCGGGCGGGTGTCAGCCTTGCCACCATCGACCGGGTGCTGAACATGCGCCCCGGCGTTCACGCCGCTACTCGAGCGCGGGTGGAGGCGGCGATTGCCGAGCTTGGTTATGTGCGCGATATCGCCGCCGCCAATTTGGCTAAGGGTCGCAATTATTCACTGGTCTTCATCCTTCCCGGCAACGACAATTCCTTCATGGCGACGCTGCGAGCCGAAGTTCGTGCCGCAGCCGCCCGTGCCCATCTGGAGCGCACGGCGATCCGCGTTATCGAGGTGCCGCCTTTCAATGCCGCGGCACTGACGGAGGCGCTGGAAGTCGCGCGGCGGGAAAAGCCGTCGGGCGTCGCCTTCGTCGCCACCGATTCTGAGGATGTTGCCGAAGCCGCAGACCGGCTGGCCGAAGATGGCATCGCCACCGTCACGCTGGTTTCCGATCTCTCCGGTTCGCGCCGCGACCATTATGCTGGCGTCGACAACGTTGCGGCCGGGCGCACGGCGGCTAGCCTCATGGGGCGCTTCCTGTCCGGGCGCGGCGGCGATATTGCGGTCGTTGCCGGCTCCATGCTGGTGCGCGACCATCGCGAACGCCTAGACGGCTTCCGCTCCGTCATCGAAAGCGAATTTCCGGACCTGCGACTATTGCCGGTCCTCGAGGGCCGGGACGATCCCGTCACCGTCGAGGCGCTGGTCACCAAGGCGCTTGCGAGCGACGCGCTATCCGGCATCTACAGTCTCGGCGCCGGTAATCGCGGCCTCATCCGGGCGCTCAGGGCGTCATCGGGCGAAAGGTCGCCATCCGTTATCGCCCATGAGCTCACCGAAAACACGGCCAATGCGCTGCGGGAAGGCGTGCTCGATGCCGTGCTCAACCAGGATGCAGGTCATGAGGTGCGCAGCGCCATTCGCGTGTTGAAAGCGCGCGCGGATGGTCTCGCTGTCATCGCCGCGCAGGAGCGTATCCGTATCGACATATTCCTCAGGGACAATCTGCCCTGAGGAGAGCATTTCCAGGAAAAGTGGCCGCCGGTTTTCCGTCCGGAAATGCGGTGACCCTTAAAACCGCTGAAGTGGCGCAAGGAGCGCCGGAATGGAGAATTACATGTATCTCGGTCTCGATCTTGGAACATCCGGTGTCAAAGCCCTGCTGATGGACGGCGATCAGGAGATCGTCGGCTCGGCCAACGGCTCGCTGGAGGTCTCGCGTCCGCATCACGGCTGGTCGGAACAGGACCCGGCGGACTGGATTGCCGCCACGAAAACCGCAGTCGAAGGTCTGAAGCAGAAGTTTGCGAAGGAACTCGCTGCCGTGAAAGGTATCGGCCTTTCCGGCCAGATGCATGGCGCGACGCTGATAGACGCGAGCGGCAATGTGCTGCGGCCGTGCATTCTGTGGAACGACACGCGCTCCTATGCCGAGGCTGCCGAACTCGATGCCGATCCGCGCTTCCGCAAGATCACCGGCAACATCGTATTCCCAGGCTTTACCGCACCGAAACTGGCTTGGGTGGCGAAGAACGAACCTGAAATCTTCGCGAAGGTGGCCAAGGTACTGCTGCCGAAGGATTACCTGCGACTGTGGCTGACCGGTGAATATATCTCGGAAATGTCGGATTCCGCCGGCACATCGTGGCTGGATACCGGTGCGCGCAAATGGTCTGCCGATCTTCTGGCGGCGACCGGCCTTGAAGAAAAACACATGCCGTCGCTGGTCGAAGGCACCGAGGAGGCAGGTGTGCTGCGTGCCGAGCTCGCCTCGCAATGGGGCATTGCGGGTAAGGCCGTGGTGGCCGGCGGCGCGGGTGACAATGCCGCTTCCGCCTGCGGCATGGGCACGGTGAAAGCGGGCCACGCGTTCGTTTCGCTCGGCACTTCCGGCGTGTTGTTTGCCGCCAACGCCTCCTATCTGCCGAAGCCGGAAAGCGCCGTACACGCGTTCTGCCACGCGCTTCCCAACACATGGCACCAGATGGGCGTCATCCTGTCCGCTACCGATGCACTCAACTGGTATTCGCGCCTCACCGGCAAGTCCGCAGCCGAACTGACGGGTGAACTGGGCGACGAGCTTCTGGCGCCGAGCGGCGTCACTTTCGCACCCTATCTTTCCGGCGAGCGCACGCCGCATAACGATGCCGCCATTCGCGGCTCTTTCATTGGCCTTTCGCATGAAAGTGACCGCAGGGCGCTGACGCAGGCTGTGCTGGAAGGCGTGACTTTCGCCATCCGTGACAATCTCGAAGCGCTGAAGTCGGCCGGCACCTCCATTTCCCGCGTCACCGCCATCGGCGGCGGTTCGCGCTCGGCCTATTGGCTGGCCTCGATCGCGACTTCGCTCGGTGTGCCCGTGGATATTCCGGCCGAGGGCGATTTCGGCGCCGCTTTCGGCGCCGCCCGACTCGGTCTCATCGCTGCAACAGGTGCAGATCCGGTTGCAGTCTGCACGCAGCCGGAAACGGCGCGGACGATCGAGCCGGTGGTGGCGCTTGGCGATGCTTATGAGGAGGCTTACCAGCGGTATCACGCGCTTTATCCCGCCATTCGGTCGCTTTCGCATTGAGGTTTTGCGTGCGCCGTTCACCCCTCTCTGCCCTGCCGTGCATCTCCCCCACAATGGGGGAGATCGACAAGCGGCTAGGTCACGTCCTCCTGTGAGGTCGCGATCGAAGCGGTTGAGCGCAACTTGCTGCTCCCTCCTTGTGGGGGAGATGTCCGGCACGACAGAGGGGGGTAAGCGGCCCGCGCAGACCTCGAATTTTTGAACACCACCTAAACCCACCCCAGAGGAGGAACCATCCAATGAGCACAGGCTTCTTCGGCGATATCGCCAAGATCAAATATGAAGGCCCCGACAGCACCAACCCGCTCGCCTTCCGCCACTACAATCCCGACGAGATCGTTGCCGGAAAGCGTATGGAAGATCACCTGCGCTTTGCCGTGGCTTACTGGCACACCTTCACCTGGCCGGGCGGCGACCCATTCGGTGGGCAGACGTTCCAGCGTCCGTGGTTTGAAGACACCATGCAGGCCGCCAAGCTGAAGGCCGATGTCGCCTTTGAATTCTTCTCGCTGCTCGGTTCGCCGTTCTATTGCTTCCACGACGCCGATGTGCGCCCGGAAGGCAGGAACTTTGCCGGAAACACCAGGAACCTCAACGAGATCGTCGACTACTTCGCGCAGAAGCAGGCTGATACTGGCGTAAAGCTCCTGTGGGGCACGGCGAACCTGTTCTCCAACCGCCGCTTCATGTCGGGTGCCGCGACCAATCCGGACCCGGATGTCTTCGCATTCTCGGCTGCGACGGTGAAGACCTGCATGGATGCCACCAAGAAGCTCGGCGGCGCCAATTACGTGCTATGGGGCGGTCGTGAAGGTTACGAAACGCTGCTCAACACTGATCTTTCGCGCGAGCTGGACCAGCTCGGCCGCTTCCTCAATCTGGTTGTGGAATACAAATACAAGATCGGTTTCGAAGGCACGATCCTGATCGAGCCAAAGCCGCAGGAGCCGACCAAGCACCAGTACGACTACGACGTCGCAACCGTTTATGCGTTCCTGCAGAAGAACGGTCTCGAAAAGGAAGTGAAGGTCAATATCGAGCAGGGTCACGCCATCCTCGCCGGCCATTCCTTCGAACACGAACTGGCCATGGCCAATGCCTTCGGCATTTTCGGCTCCATCGACATGAACCGCAACGACTACCAGTCTGGCTGGGATACCGACCAGTTCCCCAACAACGTTCCTGAAATGGCGCTGGCCTATTACCACGTACTGGCCGGCGGCGGCTTCACCAATGGCGGCACCAACTTCGATTCCAAGCTGCGTCGCCAGTCGCTCGATCCGCAGGACCTGCTGATCGGCCATATCGGCGGCATGGATTGCTGCGCCCGCGGCCTTAAGGCGGCGGCGAAGATGATCGAGGACGGCGCGCTGTCGAAGCCGCTTTCGGAGCGTTACGCGAAGTGGGACGCACCTGAAGCCCAGAAGATGTTGCGCGGCGAGCTGAAGCTCGAAGAAATCGCAGCGCTGGTCGAGCGCCAGGATATCAACCCCGAGCCGAAGTCCGGTCGTCAGGAATATCTGGAGAACGTCGTCAATCGTTACGTTTGACGGGCTGGTACGTTCATAAACAAAGGACGGGGGAGCATCCCCCGTCTAGAGGCTGGTTAAAGCCGCAAAACCTCTCCTCCGTCATCCTCGCGACACGCCCGAGGATGACGTTGTATCTGCGGTGTACTGCACCGCTCGGTCTCCGGGCCCGATGCTGCATATAACATTCCATAAAATGAGACTAAGAAGGTTGCGATAGCCGGATTAGGGGGCATGTTCGCCGTCTGTTGCCAAAGGCGAGAACAATTCCGCGCCACCCCTCCTTTCTTTCCAGTCACTTACCGCAAAACTTTTCCCCGCATGTCCCCACCCGTCCATTTTGCTGCATCATTCCCCTGCAACCGGAACGGAAGGGCGATACGCGCGGCGCCTTTCGCGGACCGGCTGCCGGCATCGACAAGCGTGGTTCTGGCAAACCGCGTTCCGGAAAGGCGTCCCGCAATTGCCAGCAGCGGGAAGGGCCGATCCGGTAGGTGTCGTGAAAAGTCTGTCACCGATGGACCGGCATTCCGGTCAAACAAGGCGCGGCCCGGCAGATGCAAGACTTTCCACCACACTCAACTCCCATCCGCATTTGCCGGGCTGTCGTTTCTCCCGCCGCCGGGAAACCGTTGCGGCGACTTTCGTGTACCTAAAGCGCTTTGGATATCTTAACCGCGCTGCTGAAACGTTGCAGATTTTGCGTGCCTGCGGCTGTACCTCATTGCTGACTTGGTCTAAACCGCTCTCCATCTTTTGACGCTCGATGGATGACGAAAGGGCCTATCCGATGACCGATCACAAAGCGCTTGCAGCCCGTTTCCCCGGCGATTTCCTGTTCGGCGTGGCGACTGCCTCGTTCCAGATCGAGGGTGCCACCAAGGTTGACGGTCGCAAGCCATCCATCTGGGATGCCTTCTGCAACATGCCGGGACATGTCTTCGGGCGCCACAATGGCGACGTTGCCTGCGATCACTATAATCGCTGGGAGGATGATCTCGATCTCATCAAGGAAATGGGTGTCGAGGCCTATCGTTTCTCCATTGCCTGGCCGCGCATCATTCCCGATGGCTTCGGTCCGATCAACGAGAAGGGGCTGGATTTCTACGACCGCCTCGTCGATGGCTGCAAGGCGCGCGGCATAAAGACCTATGCGACGCTTTACCATTGGGACCTGCCGCTGACACTGATGGGCGACGGCGGCTGGGCCTCGCGTTCCACCGCCCATGCCTTCCAGCGTTACGCCAAGACCGTCATGGCACGGCTGGGCGACCGGCTGGATGCGGTGGCGACCTTCAATGAACCCTGGTGTGCGGTTTGGCTCAGCCATCTCTATGGCATTCATGCGCCGGGCGAGCGCAACATGGATGCAGCCCTTGCGGCCATGCACCACATCAACCTTGCCCATGGTTTCGGCGTCGAGGCGTCCCGCCATGTTGCGCCCAAGGTGCCGGTCGGACTGGTGCTGAACGCCCATTCCGTCATCCCGGCCTCCAATAGCGACGCCGACATGAAGGCAGCTGAACGGGCATTCCAGTTCCACAACGGCGCGTTTTTCGATCCGGTCTTCAAGGGCGAATATCCGGCCGAAATGATGGAGGCCCTGGGCAGCCGCATGCCGGTGGTGGAGGCGGAAGACCTGTCCATCATCAGCCAGAAGCTCGACTGGTGGGGCCTGAATTATTATACACCGATGCGCGTTGCCGACGACGCCACCGAAGGTGCGGAATTCCCTGCCACCAAACCAGCCCCGGCCGTCAGCGATGTCAAAACCGATATCGGCTGGGAAGTCTATGCGCCGGCGCTGCATTCCCTGGTGGAGACGCTTTACGAGCGCTACGAGCTGCCCGATTGCTACATCACCGAAAATGGCGCCTGCTACAATATGGGCGTCGAAAACGGCGAGGTGGATGATCAACCCCGTCTTGACTATTACGCCGAACATCTTGGTATCGTTGCTGATCTGGTGAAGGACGGTTACCCCATGCGGGGTTACTTCGCCTGGAGCCTGATGGACAATTTCGAATGGGCGGAAGGGTACCGCATGCGCTTTGGCCTCGTTCACGTGGATTACGAAACGCAGGTTCGTACGTTGAAGAACAGCGGCAAATGGTACAGCGCGCTGGCATCGGGTTTTCCGAAGGGGAACCACGGTGTGATGAAGGGGTGAGGCTTTCTCCCTCATCCCTGTGCTTGTCACAGGGATCCAGCCGCCCCAAGTCCTCGGGCTGGGATGAGTATTTGCGCCACGCAGACGCTTGTCGGCTTGATTCCTGTGACAAGTACAGGAATGAGGGTGGAGAGGCTGGCTCGTGTGTGAACTTTACCTGCCGTATTCCTCACCAGGAAAGCACACGATCGCTCTCCCCAATAAAGTTCTTCCACCTTACTATCAGTTTTCCAAACTTTTTTGCCAGTTACCCGGCGGTGCCTGCTTGCGCCTGCCATCCTGTCTCCTATGTCAGGCAGGCTACGCAGACGTAGCGCCCGCTGCTGCCTCATCCGGAGCGGTGCGGGCTGGTCCTCCCAGGGAAAACGAACATGCTTATCGAAAAACTCAACTGGCGTTATGCCACCAAGAAAATGGATCCTTCCAAGACTGTTGCGGAAGACAAGGTCGAGCGCATCGTCGAAGCCGCCCGGCTGGCGCCCACTTCCAGCGGGTTGCAGCCGTTCGAAGTCATCGTCGTTACCGATCCGGAAGTGCGCGCAAAGATCCGCGAGATCGCCTGGAACCAGGCGCAGGTGACTGAAGGTTCGCATCTTCTGGTGTTTGCGGCGTGGGATAACTACACGCAAGAGCGGATCAACCATATGTTCGACTTGGTCAACGAAGAGCGTGGCGTCAAGAACGAGGGCTGGGAAGCGTATCGTCAGAAGCTTCTCTCCTCCTATCCGCAGCGTGATGAGCAGGTGAATTTCGAACACGCAGCCCGTCAGGCCTATATTGGTTTCGGCATGGCGGTGGCGCAGGCTGCTTTCGAGGGTGTGGATTCCACACCGATGGAAGGTTTCGATCCGGCCAAGCTGGATGAAATCCTCGGCCTGCGTGAAAAGGGCCTGCGCTCCGTCACCATCCTGCCGCTCGGATACCGCGAGCCGGAAGGCGACTGGCTGGTGAACCTGAAGAAGGTCCGCCGCCCGCTTGAGGAATTCGTCAGCCGCGTCTGATTTTCACGCACTCGCGAAGTCTTGACTGCCGCAGGGCCGCACAGACGGCTTTGCGGTAGATTTTTTCTCTGATTTCAGATAATTGAAAAATCATCCCTGTTAAAAGATGGCGCCTGCGGGCAAGTATGCGCCATCGAATTGCCGATCCCCGGCATTTCTGAGTGAAAGCCTGACGAAATGACCCGGAAAATCAGCTGTCATCGAATGTGCCGGAAGGCTGCATGAAGAGAGCGGTTCAGCACCGCAACAGGATTTTTTGAGACCCGATCCGTCAAGAGTTTTCGCAGAGTTCCCAATGAGTTTTTCATCCAACGCGACATCGCTCGCGCGCGCACCGCAGACTGCCAAGGACGCGATGGTCACGTTTGAAGGCGTGACCAAGACCTTTGGCGGCAGCGATGGCAAGCCGGGCTTCGCAGCCCTCGCCGGCATTGATTATGTCGTGCCGAAGGGTTCCATCACCGGCATCATCGGCCGCTCTGGTGCCGGCAAATCCACCCTCATCCGCCTCGCCAACGGCCTTGAAAAACCGTCGTCCGGCCGGGTGGTCGTCGACGGCGTCGATGTTGCCGCCCTTGATGAGAAGAGTCTGAGGACCCTTCGCCGTTCCGTCGGCATGATCTTCCAGCACTTCAATCTCCTGTCGTCGCGCACCGCTTTCGACAACGTGGCGCTGCCGCTAGAAATTGCCGGTCTCGGTAAAAAAGAGATCGAAACGCGGGTAACGCCGCTGCTCGAACTCGTTGGCCTTTCCGACAAGGCGAAGCGTTATCCGGCGGAACTGTCGGGTGGGCAGAAGCAGCGTGTCGGCATCGCCCGCGCGCTTGCGACGCAACCCAAGCTGCTGTTGTCGGACGAGGCGACGTCCGCGCTCGATCCGGAGACGACCCAGTCCATCCTTGAACTCCTGAAGCGGATCAATGCCGAACTTGGGCTGACAGTGCTGCTCATCACCCACGAGATGGAGGTGGTGAAGACCATCGCCTCGCAGGTCGCCGTCATCGACAGGGGCCTGATCGTGGAGGAGGGGCGCACCTTCGATATTTTCACCGCGCCGAAACACGAGACGACCCGCAGCCTGCTGTCGTCCTCGGTTGGGGTTAAGCTGCCGCACTGGGTTACATCAGGGTTGAAGCCGGAAGCCGAGGAGGGTGACCGCGTTCTCGTGCGGCTGGTGTTCTTCGGCGAAACGGCATTCCAGCCGCTGACCGCGCGTCTTGTTGCGGAAATCGGTCCTGACGTGAACATCCTTGCCGGCACCATCGAGGAAATTTCCGGCGAACCATTCGGCTCGTTGGTTGTGTCCTATCCGGCCACGGCGGAAACCACCGCCCGCGCCGGCCGCTTTTATACTGAGACCGGTCTTCACACGGAGGTGCTCGGTTATGTCGCCTGATATGCTTTTCAACCTTCTGTCGAAGGGTCTTCTGCAGACGCTGCACATGGTCGCGGTCGCCGGCATCGTCGGCTCCATCATCGGCGTGCCGATGGGCGTTTTCCTTGCCACCAGCGGCAAAGGCGAACTCTTCCCCGCGCCGATGACGAACCGCATCCTCGGCCTTGTCGTCAATGCGGCGCGCTCCACGCCCTTCATCATTCTGGTGGTGGCGATCATTCCCTTCACGCGGCTGGTCGCCGGCACTTCCATCGGCACCAGTGCGGCCATCGTGCCGCTGACGGTTGCCACCGTGCCTTTCATCGCGCGGCTGGTGGAAGCGGCGATCCGCGAGGTCGACAAGGGCCTGATCGAAGCGGCCCGCGCCATGGGCGCAACACCGTTGCAGATCGTCACCAAGGTCCTGCTTGCGGAAGCAAAGCCGGGCATCACGCTGGCGCTTACCCTCACGCTCGTCAGCCTCATCGGTTATTCGGCCATGGTCGGTGCTGTCGGCGGCGGCGGGCTGGGTGATCTCGGCATTCGCTACGGCTACCAGCGCTTCATGCCTGACGTGATGCTGGTCGTGGTGCTGGTGCTGATCGTGCTCGTGCAACTCGTGCAGAGCGCCGGCGACCGGCTTGCCCGCAGCTTCGACAAGCGCACCCGCAAGAACTGATAAAACCGTTCAAGAACAACAAACCCAAGAACAACAAACCCAAGGAGACATCCATGAAGAAAATCATCCTCGCGGCTTCGCTCGCCGCTCTCTTTACCGCCGGTCAGGCGCTGGCCGAAACCATCAAGATTGGTGTTACACCTGCCGAGCACGCGCAGATCATGGAACAGGTCAAAAAGATCGCCGCCGCCAAGGGACTGGACATCGATATCGTCGAGTTCTCCGACTACGTCGTGCCGAACCAGGCACTGGCAGACGGTGAGCTTCAGGCCAACTCCTTCCAGCACCAGCCTTACCTCGACAACCAGATCGCTGACCGCAAGTTCGATCTCGTCAGCGTCGGCACCACCATCACCACGCCGATGGGCGTTTATTCGAAGAAGGTGAAGAGCCTTGACGAGCTGAAGGACGGCGCGACGGTCGGTATTCCGAACGACCCGACCAATGGCGGCCGTGCGCTTCTCGTTCTCGCTTCCAAGGGTGTGCTCAAGGTCAAGGAAGAAGCCGGTCTGAAGGTAACGCCTGCCGACATCACCGAAAACCCGAAGAACATCCAGATCGTTGAACTTGACGCTGCGCAGTTGCCGCGCTCGCTGGATGACACCGACGCGTCGGTCATCAACACCAATTATGCCACGGCAGCAGGCCTGAACCCCAAGAAGGACGCCATCGCCATCGAAAGCGAAAAGTCCCCTTACGCAAACGTCATCGCCGTTCGTGCGCAGGACAAGGACAAGCCGTGGGTGAAGACGCTGGTGGAATCCTACCACAGCCCGGAAGTGAAGGCCTTCATTCTGGAGAAGTTCAACGGCACGGTCATTCCGTCCTGGTAATCAGGCCTGACACGATTGAAGTTGCAGCCTCTCCCGTTCGCGGGGGAGGTTTTTTGTTTGCGGGGCGAACGCATCCGCGGTTTTTATGAAAATCCCCCACCATTGTGGGGAGAATTTTTCTCTATTTCACCCCTACTGTCGTTTTATACCCGTTGTTTTTTGTGGCGTCGCCACAATCCAACTTAACGGCTTTTGAATGTTTCCTTCGCAAGATGATGCTTTCGAAGGGGATTTTATGCGGATTGCGCCGCGAAACATTGGGGAATATTTGCCGGTCGGGCGTAGAACCGCCGTCGGCGTCGTGTTGTCCACATTTGCGCTGGTGCTTCTCATTGTCACCGCGCTGGTCTTGTCTGCTCTGAGCCAGGTCAGGGAAAGAGCGAACTCGCTCGACAATGCCCGCTCGCGAGAGACAACGGCGGGCGCCCTTGTCACCTTCCGCGACCAGCTTGGCGCGACGCTGAACGACTACGCCGCCTGGGACGATGCTGCCGACTATGTCTACGCCCCCGACAGGTTCGACTGGGTGGCGAGCAATTACGGCGAGATGACGGTCAACAGCGATCTTTTCGATACCGCCGTCGTCCTCGACGAAGACGGCAAGGTCCGCATGGCCTACCAGAACGGCAAGCCGGTTGCCTGGAAGCCCCATGACTATTTCGCAGAAGGCCTCAAGGAGATGATCGAACGGGTGCGCTCCATGCGTCCCGGCATCGCGTCGCAGGTCACCGGTTTCGTGAAAACCCGCGACGGCGTCGCGGCTACGGGTGTCGCGCTGGTGCGGCTCAAATCCGGGGTCTTGCCGCCGGTCGGGTCCGAGCGGCGATATCTGATTTTCGCGCGTCATCTCAAACAGGCGACGGTAGACAAGCTGGCCCGCAACTACGTCATCGATGGTCTGCAACTGCAATATGGCGACGGACCGGCGACCAACCATGTGGATGTCGTCAATCCGCTTGGCGATGTGCTGGCGCGGCTCGTCTGGCGCTCGCAGCTGCCGGGGGACGTGAGCTTCCATGAGGCCCGGCCGGTCGTCTTCACGGCACTCGGCATTGCCGGAACGTTCTTTCTCGTACTTCTCATCATCGGTTCGGCGACGCTCGACCGGCTGAAGGCTGACGAGGCGGCGGCGAGGGAAGAGGCGCTGCGCGATCGTCTGAGCGGGCTCAGCAACCGCGCCGGGCTGTTTTCCAAGCTGAACCGCATGGTGGGCAAGGCCCGCCACGACAAGACCGATATCAAGCTGCTTTACCTCGATCTTGATGGTTTCAAGGAGATCAACGATTCCTACGGTCACGCTGCCGGCGATCGGCTGATCAAGGGCGTTGCGGCGGCGCTCAGGGTGCTTGTGCCGGAAGATGCCGTGCTCGCGCGGCTCGGCGGCGATGAATTCGCCATCGCCATTCAGGGCAACGACGTGTGGTCGGAAGGCCGCAAGCTCTGCCAGGCGCTGCTCGAACTGTTCACCGAGCCGTTCAGCATCGGCGAGCGGGTGGCGAGCATCGGTTGCAGCATCGGCACTTCCGTCTCCAGAGCCGGTGATATCAACGGTGAGGAACTGCTGCGCCGCGCCGACATGGCCATGTATCAGGCGAAGGAAAACGGGCGTGGGCGTTACGTCGCCTACGAGCTGAAAATGGATGCGCTGCGCGAGGAGAAGCTGCAGCTTGAGGCCGATCTGCGTTATGCCATCCTGAATGACGAGATATCGGTGGTCTACCAGCCGGTCGTCAATGCCGCCACGCGCAGCATAACCGGGGTGGAGGCGCTTGCCCGCTGGCAAAGGCCGGGATACGGCTTCGTGCCGCCGGATATCTTCATCGCCGCTGCCGAAACCAGTGGCCTTATCGAGCGGCTCGGCCTGCTGGTGCTGCGCAAGGCCTGCGAGACGGCGGGTCAATGGCCCTCCATCAAGCTCTCGGTGAATATTTCACCCGTTCAGTTCCGCAATCCGGCCTTTTCCGGCAACGTGGCGGATATTCTCGCCGCCACGCAGACGCCAACCGCAAGGCTGCGGCTGGAAATGACCGAGGGCTATTTCATCCAGAATCCGGAGCGGGCAAGTGCGGCAATCGACAAGCTGAAACAGCTTGGCCTGCATATAGCGCTCGACGATTTCGGAGCCGGTTTCGCCAGCGTCGGATATCTGCGCCGCTTCGGTTTCGACCGCATGAAGATCGACCGGTCGCTGGTCATGGCGCTGGAGCAGGGCGGGCGGTCGCTGGAAATGTTGCAGGCAACCGTGGCGCTTGCGAAATCTCTTGATATTCCGGTCACGGCGGAGGGCGTCGAGACAGAAGAACAGGCGGCTATCCTGCATCTGTGTGGCTGTGACGAATTGCAGGGCTACCTGTTCTCAAAACCCGTCGCCGCTGAAGAGATTACCGCCATGCTGGAGGAGCAGACGGCGCCGCTGTTTGCGCTTCGGGCAGGGGCAAAAGGGTGATCCACACTCCGTCACCCCGGACCTCATCCGGGGGCCAGAGCGATCAAGTCGTTAATCGCGTAAGAGCCTTCTCACCGTGAAGACGTGCCGTGACTGGATGCCGATCCGCTTTAGCGCCCCAGATGGCGCTCGCCGCGCTTCTTTGCCAGTTCGATCTGCTGCTGCCGGTCGCGGAACCTCTGGCGATCCTCTTCTGTCCGGTCGTCGTAACAGCTCGGGCAGGACACACCTTCCTCGAACAACGGGGATTGGCGCACCTGCGATGTGATCGGGTTGCGGCAGGCGTGGCAGAGCTTGTGATCGCCTTCGGCAAGACCGTGGACGACGGAGACGCGCTCGTCAAACACGAAGCAGGCGCCTTCCCACAGGCTTTCTTCTTCCGGCACCTCTTCCAGATATTTCAGGATGCCGCCCTTGAGGTGATAGACCTCATCGAACCCCTGTTCCTTCATGAAGGCGGTCGCCTTTTCGCAGCGGATGCCGCCGGTGCAATACATGGCGATCTTCGGCTTGTTGTGCAGGCCGGGATTGTTCTTTACCCAGTCGGGAAACTCGCGGAAGGTCTTGGTCTTCGGGTCCACCGCGCCCTTGAAGAGACCGATCGCGGTCTCGTAGTCGTTGCGGGTGTCGATGACGATGGTGTCCGGGTCGGAGATCAGCGAGTTCCAGTCGCGCGGATCGACATAGGTGCCGACGATGCGGTTGGGATCGATATCCGGCACGCCCATGGTGACGATCTCTTTCTTGAGCTTCACCTTCATGCGCACGAAGGGCATGTTCGATGCCCGGCTTTCCTTATGTTCCAGCGCCGTAAATTCCGGCTGCGCACGCAGGAAGGCAAGTATGGCGCGCACACCCGCATCCGGCCCGGCAATGGTGCCATTGATGCCTTCCGCCGCCAGAAGCAGCGTGCCCTTGACGCCGTTTTCCCGGCAAAGCTGAAACAGCTCGTCGCGCAGGCTTTCAAACCGCGGCAGGCGGGCGAAATGATAAAGCGCAGCCACGAGAAAATCGCCAGTGGGGTGAGGGGCGGCTTCCGGGCGGGGGAGAATGGTGGTGTCGGTCATGGCCGCTGAAATACAGCGGCGGCGGCCGCAAATCAATATTTATCCGCCGCTGCCGGTATTTTGAAAATCGTCAAATTCTCAGTCTCTTCGGGCTTTCCGGTCTACTTCGCCGCCTGCCGCCATAAAAGGCCGACGATGCGGCTTTCGGTTCTGGCGGATTCGGAGAAGACTTCGTTTGCCAGCTCAAGGCCATCTCCGCGCAGCGCCTGCTGCCTCTGAATGATTGCATCGAGAAGCAGAGCCAGTCGCTCGCCATTGCCGAAACGCTCCGGTTCCCGGTCCGCAAAGGCTGCAAGGACCGAAAGATCGTGCTCGTGGCCGAGGATGTCGACCAGCCGCTTGGTGTCGGCCCGCTTGGCGCGCATGGCCGATGGCCAGAGGCGGCGCAGAAGGCCGAGATGCATCCAGTAGGCCTGGCCCGCCTTGCGCAATTCGTGGAAATGTTCGACGTCGGCCTGCTCATGGCAGTCGGCAAGTGCTTTACGCGCCCTCTTCCTCTGCTTCGCCCACCCGGTTTTCACCAGCCTTGTCACATCTTTAAGCTCGTCCGGCAGCGACACTGCCTTCAGCCTCTTGCGTGCTTCCTCGCAGCCGGCGATGGCGGCCGCAATGGCCTCGTCGAGACCTGCCTCATGTTCGATGGCGTGGTCACGGCGCTTGCGCAGGACTGTCGCGATCGATCGCAGCGCCTTTCCTTGCGTCGTGGAGGCCGCGAAAGTCTCGAGATACTCCACCGTCTCCACCAGCGCCGTCGCTTCCCGCGCAAAAGCGAGCGAGCGGGCGATGTCGCGAAAGCGGGCGTTTTCCTCTTTGCTGAAATCGGGTGCTGCCCTGGCGATGAGGCGGTAGAGGGCGCGCAGCCGCTTGAACCGCTTGCGGGCATCGTGCACCGCCTCATGGCGCCCGGAAGGCTGGTCGCGAAGGCTGGTTATCGCCTCTTCAATCAGCTCCAGTCCCGCGCGGCGGATTTCATCGTCGAACGGTTTGTTCGGGTCAATCCTGAAGGGCATCCGCCAAGTCTCCGTGGGGACAGTCCATGGCGAGCGACTGGTTGGAGAAGCGACGGTCGCCCGTTACCTCCTTGCCAAGCCAGGAGGGCAGATCGGGGTTGGCGTTCTCGTCGTCCATCTCTACCTCCGCCACGATCAGCCCCTTGTATTTACCCTCGAAAACATCGACTTCCCAAGTGAATCCACCGTGATCAACCGTGTGGCGCATCTTCTCGATCACCACGCCGGGGGCGCTGGCCATCAATTCTTCCGCGTCATTCAGTGGAATGGAATATTCATATTCATCGCGGACGAGCGAACTCGCGCCGATCTTGATGGTCAGTGTCGCGTCAAGCCCGTTGACGATCCTGACCCGGACCGAACGATTTTCCAGCGAGGCAACATATGCCTGCCGGAAAGCCATGCTATGCGTCACTTCATTACGCCATTCATCGCCTGCAACCAGAAACTTCCGCTCGATTTCCTTGGCCATGCTGTCTCCGTAAACCGGTGCGCCAGATTATCGCATGAAGACGTCATAAAGAAGCGAATAGATTGAAGTATCTGGATAAAAATGGTCTTGCCATGCCTCGACATCAAGGCCGGGGCAGGCTAATCGATAAACCGGATTTCAATCGTTTCAATCGCGCAAGGGAGGCTTATCTTGGCCCAGGACTCCGAAAAACTGCTCTCCATCCTCAAGCTGCAGCCGGTCGTGCCGGTGCTGATCGTGGATGATGCCGCTTCCGCCGTGCCGCTCGCGCGCGCTCTGGTCGCAGGTGGCCTGAAGGCAATCGAGATCACCATGCGCACGCCGGCGGCACTCGATGCCATCCGTGCGGTTGCGGCGGAAGTGGAGGGCGCCCATGTCGGCGCTGGCACCATCCTCAACGCCAAAGATTTCGAGGCGGCCGCTGAAGCCGGTTCAACCTTCATCGTCAGCCCAGGCATCAACAAAAGCGTGCTGGAAGCTGCGCGCGCCTCCAACGTGCCGCTGCTTCCAGGGGCCGCCACGGCAAGCGAAGTCATGGCGCTGCGCGACGAAGGCTACAAGGTGCTGAAGTTCTTCCCGGCGGAACAGGCCGGTGGCGCGCCATACCTCAAGGCACTGTCCTCGCCGCTCGCCGGCACGGTGTTCTGCCCGACCGGCAGCGTCTCGCTGAAGAATGCCAATGATTATCTTTCCCTGCCGAACGTCGTCTGTGTTGGCGGTTCCTGGGTTGCTCCGCGCGAACTGGTGGCAACGGCTGACTGGGCCGGCATCACCAGGCTCGCTGCCGAAGCCGCGGCGCTGCGCGGCTGATCTGCCACTTCTTCAAGCCCGTTCACGAAGGCGTGAGCGGGTTTGTCATTTGTATTCGTGCCATGGCTCCCTATCTTCCCGTGTAGACTTTACCCTCACAGGAGATTTTGATGTTCGACGCCAAGAAGCTTCTTGAACAATTCCTCGGCTCACAGGTGCCGGGCCTTTCGGGAAGCGTCCGTGACAGAGCCGGGCAGGCCGCCGATATCGCCAAGAACAATCCGATGAAGGCCGGTGCGCTCGCCGCCGCCATTCTGGGCACCAAGACCGGCCGCAAGCTCGCCGGCAATGTCGCCACCATCGGCGGCGTCGCGGCCATCGCCGGTCTCGGTTATCTCGCCTACAAGAATTACAAATCCGGGCAGGCGCCTGAAGTAGCTCCAAAACCCGAGCCGGAGCTTCTCGCCCCGCCCGCCGATTCCGCCTTCCATCCGCAGTCTCCCGCCCTTTCCAACGATTTTGCGCTGAAACTCATCCAGGCAATGATTGCCGCTGCCAAGGCAGACGGCCATATCGACGAAAAAGAGCGCGCCAACATCATGGATAAGGTGCAGGTGTCCGGCCTCGACACTGAAGCCGAGCGGTTCCTCGAAAAGGAACTGGCCGATCCGCTGGATATCGACGCACTGGTGGCTGCTGCCCGCACAGAGGAGCAGAAGGTGGAAATCTACACCGCCTCGCGTCTTGCCATAGAGGCCGATACGCGGGCTGAGCGCGGTTATCTCGATCTGCTTGCCGGGCGGTTGGGGTTGCCCGATGCGCTGGTCGATCATATCGAGTCGACGGTGGTGGCGGCGAAGGTTTGAGTTTTTTTACATGACGGCTTGAGGGTTTGGTTCACCGCGTTGGTGCGTGTGGTTCACCCCCCTCTGTCCTGCCGGACATCTCCCCCACAAGGAGGGAGATCAGCAAGGCGTTCTTCCGCCACTTCATTCTCGAGCGTTGATATGGGCTAAACCTTACCTCGGATCGATCTCCCCCCTTGTGGGGGAGATGTCCGGCAGGACAGAGGGGGGTGAGCCACACCCACCCACGCGGTACGCCCGACCCACGACTGCCACCGCACTCCACCCCACTTCCCGGTTGTCATCCAGCCCCGCTTGGCCTAATCCTTCTCTCAGACAATGGGGAAGAGAATGCGCGATCTGAGTGATTTTAAGGGATGTCCGGCGCCGCAGCCGGTGACGCTGAAGGGCCGTTATGTGACGGCGGAAACGTTTGATCGCGACAGGCATCTTGCAAGGCTCTGGACTGCGCTTGGTGGTGAGGGGGTCAATGCGCTTCTCAAATATTTCCCGCAAAGCGGCTTTGCCGATGCTGCAGCCTTTGGTGACTGGCTTGTCAACGCGGGTGATAAACTCAACTGGGTGACATTGGTTTTTGTTGAAAATGCCACCGGTGACGTCGTCGGAATGGCAAGCTACATGCGGCCCGATCCCGCCAATGGCGTGGTCGAGGTCGGTTCGGTTGCCCATGGCGCCAGGATGAAGCGCTCGCCGCTTTCGACCGAAGCGCATTATCTGATGGCGAAACACGTTTTCGAGGATCTGGGTTACCGCCGCTACGAGTGGAAATGCCACAATCAAAACGAACCCTCCAAGATCACTGCGAAGCGTTACGGCTTCACCTTCGAGGGTGTGTTCCGCCAGCACATGATCTCCAAGGGTGCCAACCGCGATACGGCGTGGTTTTCCATGATCGACGGCGAATGGCCGTTGATTGGCAAGGCGTTTGAAATCTGGCTTTCGCCGGAGAATTTTACGGCCGATGGCGCGCAGAAGCGCAAGCTTGAGGATATCCGCGCGGAGCTCGCCCATGACCACGCCTGACAAGAAGGCTGGCTCTGGCCGTAAAGACTGGTCGCCGGGCCTTGCCGCCGCTGGCATCATCCTCGGTTTTGGGCTGGTGTTTTACGTGATGCCGAAAATCATGCTGTGGCTGGGGGATTATTCGCCCTTTCTTGCGGCGGCGTTTGGCTCGGTGGTGGTGCTGTGCTTTTTCCTGCTGTTCTGGCTGCGCGCCCGCTACCAGCGCCGCCGCGACAGTCAGAACTGAAGCGACGCGCCAAGCAGAATAAGGCCCATCAAAAGCACGAACAGCGCACCGGCAATCTCGATCGCGTGGCTGATGCCTGCTGCCCTGCGGCTTCCGGGGCCAGCGAAGCGCACGGCAAGCCCCTTGGCCGAGACGGCCATGATGGCAAGCAGCGATACGGTGATGGCGGTACCCAGCGACATGGCAAGCACGGAAAGCACGCCGCCGAGAAAAATCCCGTTCAAGAGCGCAAAGCTCATGACGATGATGGCGCCGGAGCATGGCCGCAGGCCAACTGCGATGATGGCCGACCACGCTTCATGCAGGCTGAAATTCTTGCCTTTGAGAAGCAGCGGATCGGGCGCGTGCGATTTTCCGCAGGAGACGCAAAGATCACCTGTGCCGCTATGGGCGTGGTCCGCGAAAACCGGCTTGCCCTGAAACCTGAGGCCCGTGCCCATGCCCGTGGTTCTGACTGCTGTTGCTTCCCCCGCAACGGCGAAGGTGGCAACAGGTACGCGCCGGATGCGCAGCGACCAGAGCTTGCGTAGCAGAAGCCAGGCGCCGAACAGCGCCACCATGGCAAAGCTGGCGATCTCCATTGCCTGCGTGGCTTTCGTCATGGTGATGGACGTGCCGCGCAGCACGAGCCAGGCTGCGACAACGAGGCCGATGGCCATTGCGCCCTGAATGAGTGCTGAAATGAAGGAAATGAGAATGCCGCGTTTCAGCTGCGTTTCATTGGCGATCATATAGGAAGAGATGACAGCCTTGCCGTGGCCAGGACCGGCGGCATGAAAGACCCCGTATGCAAAGGAGAGGCCAACCAGCGATGCCATGGCCCAATTGTCTTCGCGCATGGCTTTCAGGGCACCGGTCAGCGCCCGGTAGAACATCTGCTGGTGCACGTTGATCCATTGCATCAGCGGCGCGAACGGCCCGCCAGGGGCAAAGGACGGCTCGGCCGAGCCTATGCCGAGCGGCGATTGCGCATGGGCAGCACCTGCCACAGCCAGCACGCAGAGTGCGGCGATGGTCAGGTGTCCGCAAAGGCGCCCGCTTCGGCTCAGCATGTCACCTCCAGCCGGGTGGCGAAGAGTTTGGTCATGTCGGTGCCGGTCGGGTCGTTGAAGAAAGCGTCGGTGAGCGAACTCTGGTTTTGTGAGATCACCTCGTCCGGGTCGGGGCGCACGACATGGTGTTTGCAGGCGGCGAGATCCTTGCCGACGGTCGCCAGATCGCCGTCTTTCGCAAAATCGATCGCCGTATACATGGTCGGGTCCCACGCGCCGAAGCTAAGCTTGCCCTTGATGGAAAGCGGCGTGTTTGGCTTGACGGAAAAGAACATCAGGATCTGCTTGTCCTTGTAGTCCACATGAATGGTGTCGGGCTTTGCGAAATCCACCTGTTTTCCGTTGGCGGTAATGAAGGTGTAGTAGGAATATTCGCCGAGCGATTCACGCACGGTGTTGCCGATTTCGGCCAGCTCGTTCTTGTCCAGCTTCAGGTCGCCGTTCTTGTCGTAATCCATCACCACGCTTGCCGAGAACATCTCGTCGAAACGCCAGATGTTGCGCACCTCCTGGATGGTACCGTTCGGCCCCTCGACGATTTCCATGCGCGCTTCGGCGAAAATATGCGGATGTGCCGCGGCGGCAACGGGAATGGAGGTCAGGCCAGCCGCAAGGAGCAAAAGTCGTCTGTTCATTATCCGGTCTGTCCTGCCTTCGAATCTCGGAGCTGGATTCTAGCAGAAATTGGGACCGAATTTCGACCTGATATGCGCTTTGGTGATGTGGCTGCCCAATGTTTCAGAAGGTGCCGGTGAAACGCGAGGTGACGCTCGATCCGCTATAGGACAGGTCGGTGTCGCGCTCGCCATGCAGAAGGCGGTTGAATTCCACCTCCAGCTTGCTGTTCTTGCCGGTGTCGAAGGACAGTGTGGCCACCAGCCTGCGTTCGCTGGTGTCGTAATTGTAATAGATCCAGTCCTTGTGGACACGCTGCAGCGCCAGGTCCAGCCCCACCTTGTCGGTGAGCTTGCTTTTAACCACGAACTGCCAACGGCGGTGGAACTCGGCAATGGGATCATCAGGGTCGAAAAGCGCGTAATCCTGGGAGAAGCCAGCACCGAAGGCGATGCGGTCGGTAGCCTTTACCTCGGCTTCGGCCCTGAGATAGGGCCGGGTGCGCTTCACCTTGTCGCTGATATCGTCGCCGGAAATCGTCGTCAGGCCCCCTTCGGCCAGAACGGCGAAGCGTTCGGAGAACTTGTAACCGTAGGCAAGTGATCCCCGCAATGTGCTGGCCGGAAAACGCTCGTATTTCTCCTGCTGGCTTTCCGGCACGACAATGCGGTCATAAGCAATTGTCAGTCCGGCCTCGCCGCCGGCCAGCGGGCGCACATGTTCGGCCTTGAGCGACAAGAGCGCTTCATTGGCCTCCAGGCGGGTGGGCTCGAAATAGGCCGGACGAAAACGCGCCCTGCCTTTCATCAAACTGGCAAAACCCGCCGTCAGCGTGTTCTTTCCGCCAAGAGCAAGGATGGCGAGCTGTGTCGATGCCTCCAGCTTGTGGTCCAGTCGCCGGTAACCGATGTCTTCTTCCGGCAGATGCAGGAAGATATCGCCGGCATCGCTGCGTGTGCCACGCAGTTCCACGGCCCATTCCAGCCGCTCCGACAGACGCCTGGTCAGCCCCAGGCTGGCAATGGTGTTGTGTTCATTGGCAAAACGGTAACGGGGGAGGCGAACCTCCTCATGCTCGAGCGAATAACGCAGTTCCGTGCCATCAAGCACGAACTTTCCGTTAAGCCCGAAGCCCGCGCGCAGCGAAATAGCCTTCAGCCGGTTGGTATCGCCGAAGTAATTGGTGTCGTAGCCGATGCCGGTTTTATAGTTGATATTGTGTTCATCGGCGTTTTCCCCCGCCTGCGCACCGCAGGTGCAGGCAAGCCCAAGAACAAGCGCGATGTATCCTCCCAGCCGCATTTGCATCTCCGGTCTCTAATTAAGCAATATCTTATATTTGGATGGTTAATAAAGTTTCAGGGGCGATATATTGTCGAGGCCGGAAGTCATGGTGTATTCCACGGAAATTCGAGAAGAATATACCGGCGCCAGTCGCGTAAAACTTGATTAAAATCACCAGTATTAAAGTTAATTATTTATTGTAATATTAGACTTTGCTTGAATTAGAATCCTCTAAATATACAGTTCGACTACGCCATGGGGCGTGATCAAACATAAGAGGAGAGAGAAATGATTGCCAAATTTGCTTGCATAGCCGCTGTTCTTACTGTCGCTTCCGTTGGTCAAGCCAATGCCGGTGGTCTGCTGGGCGGTATCCTGTCCGGAAACAGCAACAAGGGCGGCGCACTCGTCGTCGTGTCGCCAAGCATCGATCTGGGTGTCAGCGGTATCCTGTCCAATAACGGGATTCTGAACGGCAACAAGACCGGTATCCTGAATGGCCTTCTCAACGGCAACAAGACTTCCGTCGATGTCATCGACAACAAGAACGATGGCGGCAAAAAGCGTCGCCACTAATGGTGCAGATCGAAAATCGACAGGGATTTTCAGCGTAAACGATGCGCGCAGGATATAAGCCGGAAGCAGTCCTCCAGCTACGTGTGTAAGACACACGGTGCTTCCGGAAATAACAAACGGCGCATCGCATGACTGCAAGGGGGCCTTCGGGCTCCCTTCTTTTTGTTCCTCTTTTCCGGTTTGTACCGTCTTTATCGGTGCGCGCTACCCTGAGTATCTATTAAGTGTAGAAAGGCGATGACCTAGGAGATTTTTGATTAAATAATACTACGAATGTATATATTTTTTTGAAATTTAGTATACATTTATATTTTTATATATCGAAGTAATCGTATTGAATTATATTTAGATTTATTATTACTGCTGTGACATTTCGACACTTGTTTTTAAACTTTATATGTTTAAATCAGCGAGTACGTGAACTTGGCGATTTTGTTTTTCGACCAGGTAATATTTCGTCCGCGCATCGCGGCGGGTGAGAAAATTTTGAAGGAGCTATTGCATGTTGAAACAATCATTTCTGGCGCTGGTCGCTCTCGGTATGCTTTCCGGTGTGGCCGTTGGCGCCGACGCCGTCAGTGACGTTCCGGTAGCGCCTGTCGCCACTGACGCCGCACCGGCCTTCTCATGGGGCGGTTTTTACGCCGGTGCTTCAGCAGGCTACGGTTGGGATCGTGTGAAGGTGAGTGCGTTTGGCGAATCCGTAACGCAAAAGTTTGATGGCGCCCGTTTTTCGGGTTTTGCAGGCTACAATTTCGAAGTGGCACCCTCCGTCATTCTCGGCGTTGAGGGCGACCTCGGTTACGACTGGGCCAAGAAAACCATTGACGGAGACAAGATCTCCACAGGTCTGAACGGTTCCGCACGCTTGCGCGCCGGCTACGCCTTCGACCGGGCCTTGATCTACACTGCTGGCGGATACACCGCGACGGATAGCCAGGTTGATGCCGGTTCTTCCCATAAGAGCAGCAAGTTGGTTCATGGCTGGACCATCGGCGCCGGTGTTGACTATGCCTTCAGCGACAACGTTTTTGGCCGCGTTGAATACCGCTACAACGATTTCGCTAGAGGCTCATACAGCATTGCGGGCGATTCGTTCCGTGGCGATCTCAACAACCACGTTGTCAATGTCGGCCTCGGCGTGAAGTTCTGATCAGCACCTCTTCCGCTTCCGGTCAGAGTCGATGCGTCTCCTCGACGCTCACAGCACTGGTGACGGTTGACAGCATATTGATCCATTCCTGCCCGGCTGAAAGCTCCGCCGGGCAGTCACCTGTGGCGGCGCGCGGTAGGCTAGTTGTCGCTATGGCGAGGCGGGGGAAAGAGACTAGCTCTCTTCCCGAAATCACAACAATGCTTAGACTATCCATGCGGGCTTGAACGGCGCGCCGTTTTGGTGTGAACGTGGGCTTCGCGTTCTCCCAGCCGTCAGTCGATTCCCCCATGCTACAGAAAAACACCTTGCCGGGCGTTTTTGATCGTCAGGCCTATATGATCGCTGTGCTGGTCTTCATCGCCGGCGGCACCAATGCGGCTGTTGTGCCATTTATCGGTTTTTACATCATCCAGGTCCTTGGTCACCCGCCGGCCACGCTTGGTCTCTACAGCGTGACGGCAATGGTTGCTTCGATCATCGCCAGTCGCACTTATGGCGAACGTGTCGATGCCGGTGTGCGCGTGCGGCCATTGCTGCTGCTCTCTGTGTTTGGTGCTTTTATCGCAGCGGCGGCGGCGACCTCCGGGCATCTGGCATTGCTCGTGGCGGTGACGGCAACGGGAATGGGGCTTTCCAACGCCGCCAGTACCCTGATTTTCAGTTATGGTCGCTACTATGGCCGGGTAAAAGCACTGGATGCACCTGCCTATAACGCCTTTCTGCGGACAATGGTGTCGCTGGCATGGATGCTGCTTCCGGCCGCCGCCTATCTGATCCTCGATCTTGCCGGCGCGCAGGCCGTGTTCATGAATGCCATGCTGATGGCGGCCATCTGGGGCGGGCTTGCCCTTGCCTTCGTGCCGCGCGGCCAGACATGTCCGATGGAACGACGGAAAGAGGGCGACAACGATACGCGGCGCAACCTGCCACTGTTGATGGCGGCGGCGGCTAGCTTCTGTATGTCTTTCGCCCACGCCCTGTGCGCCTCGGCCCTGCCGGTATTTCTGGTACGCGAGGTGGGTCTGCCGGATTACGTGCCGGGCCTGTCGCTCAGCGTCAAATGCGCGATGGAGGTTCTGCTGATCCTGCTTGCGCCAAGGATCATGCGCCGGGTCAGCGCCCGCATCCTTCTTTGTATCTCTGCGGTGATGGCAATCGTCGCCTTCAACGTCATAGCCTCGGTCCAGACCCTTCCGGCCATGTTGTTCGGAGCAGCACTTGAAGGGGCCTATTACGGGCTTTGCGCCGGCACGTGCCTTACCTTCGTGCAGGGCTTTGCGCGCGGCCGCACCGCGCGGGCGACCGCGCTCTACATGAATTCCATTTTCCTTGCCGGGTTGTTTGCGGTGCCGCTTATGGGGTTTGTGTCGCAATATGCAAGCTTCGGTACGTCGATCAGACTTGCTTCGGTTGGTGCAGGGGCAGCCCTGCTGCTGCTGTTCCTGACGCGGCGTCAGGTCAGCGAATAGCGAGACAATGCCGAGGTTTTCTGGCGCTGACACCTGCCAGCTCTCATGCCTGTGCTTGTCGCAGGAATCCAGTCGATGCGCGTCTGCGTGGCGAAAACAGTCCCTTGCAGCCCAAGGACTTGGGCTGGCTAGATTCCTGTGACGAGCACAGGAATGAGGGCGGAGACTGAGCCGTATCGAGCCATCCGTCGAAACCGGACGTGCGCCTGTTGCTGTCCTTACGCCGAAATATCGACAATGCCGCAGTCGCCTGCCTCGGAGGCAAATGCGAGCAGTTTGCCGGTGGCGCTCCAGTCCATGCCGGTAATGGCGCCCTTGCCGGGGCGGCGAAGCAGGGCTTCCTTGCCATCCGCAAGCCGCACGCCGAGGATCATGCCGTCAATGAAGCCAATGGCCAGCACATCTTCCAGCGGGTGAAAGGCGACATTGGTAGCCATGATGTTGGCGCGGCTGCCGAGTTCTTCGGGTGCCTTGCCCATCGGGCCGTCCTTGCCGGAAAACGGCCAGACGATCGCGGCCGGGGCACCTGATGAGGCGAGCCACTTGCCCTTTGCCGACCACGAAACGGATTTCACCTTGGCGGGATAACCGGTCATGCGCATATGGCGGGCTTCCATGCCGCCCTTGGTGGCCTCCATCTTCCACCCATGCAGGGCGTTTTCCTGCATGGTGGTGACGAGGAACTTACCGTCAGGCGAGAAGGTGACGCCGGTATGGGCACCTTTCCATTCCAGATCGACCGGATCGCCTGCACTCGCCACCCAATGCAGCGTCACGCCGTTATAGCGTGCAACGGCAATGCGCAGGCCCTTGGGCGCGAAGGCTATTGCCTCCACCGTGCGTTCTTCCTTGAATTCCTTGACCGTGCCGTCCGAGAGGCGCACGAAGCTGGACTTGCCGACACCATAAGCGACCGCCTTCTGCGGACCGCCCGCAACGACGCCCACCCATTTGCGCGGCACATTGGCGATCTCGCTGAGGCTGCCATCATGGCCAATGCGCAGCACGCGCCCGTCCTCGCCGCCGGAAAGCAGCGTGGCGCTATAGGGGTCGCGGATGCAGGTCAGCAGACCCTCATGCGCCTCAGTGACCTTCTCGCCGCCATCCAGCCGGTGAATGGTGCCGGCGGCGGTGGCAAACAGCGGAATGTCGCCGAGAAAATGGGTCGAGACCACGTGGCCTTCGATATCAAGCGGGGCAACAGTCGGCATGGGGCATCGGTCTTTCGTCTATGTGTTTGTCATTGATGGATTTCGGTCGCAGACCAGGTCGGGAAGACCCGTTGGTGCGGTTTCAACCCGTGGCGTCAAGGTCGATCCTCGGGTCATACCCGGGGATCACTCGACCATCCATATGCTGGCCGCAATGGCTCCTCGGGTCAAGCCCGAGGATGACGTCGAAAGTGAGGAAGGGCACCGAAAACGCCAAGGGTGGCACGGTGCCCCGTCAAGGATGTCAAGCCGTGGCAAGGCAGGCGTTGAAGCTCTTTTCCAGCTTTTCGCGGTCGAGTTCGCGGCCGATGAAGACAAGGCGGCTTTCGCGCTTTTCACCTTCCTTCCACGGGCGCTGGTGATCGCCCTCGATGATCATGTGCACGCCCTGCACCACGTAACGTTCCGCATCGCCCTTGAATGCGATGATACCCTTGAGGCGCAGGATGTTCGGGCCGTCCGTCTGGGTGACCTTCTGGATCCACGGGAAGAAGCGCTCAGGGTTCATTTCGCCGCCGCGCAGCGACACCGACTGCACCGTCACGTCATGGATCGGGGAGGCCGCGCCATGGTGGTGGTGATCGTGGCCGTGGTCATGGTCGTGGTGCGCGTGATCATGGTCGTGATGATGGTGGTCATGGCCGTGATCGTGCCCATGATCATGGTGGTGGTGGTCGCAATCAGGACCACACGCGTGATCCTCGTGGCCGTGCTCGAGGAAGTGCGGATCGTTTTCCAGCGCACGTTCCAGATTGAAGGCGCCCTGGTCGAGAACGCGGGCAAGATCGACGCCGGAACGGGTGGTCTTGTAGATGCGCGCAGAAGGGTTGATGGCGCGCACGATATCCTCGATGCGCGCGACCTCTTCCGGCGAAACGAGATCGGTCTTGTTGACGATAACGACATCGGCAAAAGCGATCTGGTCTTCGGCTTCGCGGCTGTCCTTCAGGCGCAGCGGCAGGTGCTTGGCATCGACAAGTGCGACCACCGCGTCAAGCTCCGTCTTGGCGCGCACGTCGTCATCCATGAAGAAGGTCTGGGCGACCGGAACGGGATCGGCAAGGCCAGTGGTCTCGACAATGATGCCGTCGAAGCGGCCGGGCCGGCGCATCAGGCCTTCGACCACGCGGATGAGGTCGCCGCGCACCGTGCAGCAGACGCAGCCATTGTTCATTTCGTAGATTTCTTCGTCGGATTCGACGATCAGATCGTTGTCGATGCCGATCTCGCCGAATTCGTTGACGATGACAGCGTATTTCTTGCCGTGGTTCTCGGACAGGATACGGTTGAGAAGCGTCGTCTTGCCGGCGCCTAGATATCCCGTCAGGACGGTGACTGGGATGGGCTTGGCTGGTGCTGTTTCGGTCATGGAAACCTCGCGTGGAGAAAGGCCGGTTGAGGCCTCAAGGAATAAGTGTCGACGTCCATATAGGCGCGACGTTCGGGCAGTTCAAAGGGATTCTGGCCGGTTTCGGCGCAGTTTTTCAAATTTTGTTATGAAATAACGTTATGTCAAAAGCGTGGACGTCTTCAAGCAGTTCGACAAGGCCCGAAACGGCATGGGAAATGATCCTTTCGCCCTTCTCGGCTGAGGCGGCGGCGGCGTTTCCGGCAACGCCATCCGGGTTCAGGTCGCTCATCAACCAACCGAAAGCGTGTGGACCATAGGCACGCAGATGCCTGAAACGGCTGGCGAAATCGCTCTGGCGGGAGGGGAAGTTGGCGGCTTTTTCCATCGCCACCCGCTCCGGGCAAAGCGCCAGCATGACCGACGTCTCGATATCTCCACCATGGATATCGATCGCCTTGTCTTCAGGCTTCACGATATCCGCCGGTACGCCGAAACGAGTCCAGCTGGTGGCGACCGCCAGCATACCGAAGCGGGCGCGCGCCTCGGTGGCGACGATGGTCATCAATGGCGAATTGCCGCCATGGGCGTTCAACATCACGAATTTGCGCACGCCTTTTTCATATTCGGCCTTAGCAATGCCGAGCCAGCGCTCAACGGCCTCATCGTAACGCAACGACTTCGTGCCCGGCACATTCTTGTGCTCGATGGAATATCCAACGGGCTCCACCGGCAGGAAGGACACCGGCAGACCGGCGGGCAAAACAGCAGCCAAACGGGAGACAATGCCCGCCGCAATCAGCGTGTCTGTCTCGAAGGGCAGGTGCGGCCCGTGCTGTTCGTGCGCACCGAGCGGCAGCACTGAAATTGCACCTGTTGCGCGAAGATGAGGGTCTGTTACGTTTTCGTCGTGATAATGCGTGTATGAGTTTGGCATCTGGCAGTCCGCGCGTGCATTCGGTAAGGATTTCCAGCAACATATATCGGTTCCGCCACAGGGTAAAAGGCACTCGCATATGAGCAAGGACAAAACTGGGCATAAGGACAAGGGCGCCAAAAAGGACAAGGGCACCAAGAAAGTAAAGGACGCCAAAAAGAGGGATGAGAATTTCAACCCTGAGGAACTGGCGCAATCCATCACCCAGGCCGCCCGTTCCATGCGCACGGCGTTGAGCCACAGCCTTGCCGAAAGCGGCCTTTATGCCGGGCAGGACGGCGTTATTCTGGCGTTGGCGCAGGAAGGCAGCCTCACGCCTGGGCAGATCGCCCAGAAACTTGGTGTCAAGGCGCCGACCATGACGCGAACCATCGGCCGCATGGAAGCCCAGGGCTTCGTGGAGCGCAGCGGCGATGACGAGGATGGCCGCGTAACACTGGTGAAACTGACGGAGACAGGCCTGAAAAGCGTCGAACATATCAACGTATCCATCGCAAATTGCGGTGCGCGGGCGATTGAGGGGCTTTCTGCCAAGGACATCAGGACGGTGGTTAAACTTCTCAAGGTGATCGATACCAACCTTCAATAATTTGTTGAGTTTTTAAAAACCACTGTCTTTTTGTTGATATTCCTTAAACCGGTTGCGGATTTTGTTTAAATTGTTTAATTGCGATTTAAACAGAAACGTCTGTCAATGACATGGGTTTGGGGAGAAATGCCGTGGCACAAAAGATCAAACTGTCGACAATCGCCGAAAGCCTCGGTCTATCGACTGCCACCATCTCCCTTGCATTGCGCGACAGTCCGCTGGTCGCCTCTGACACCCGCGACAAGATCAAGGAACAGGCACGGGCGCTCGGCTACATCTACAACCGCCGGGCCGCCAGCCTGCGCACCTCGCGCTCCGGCATTATCGGCGTGGTGTTCCACGATGTGATGAACCCGTTTTATGGTGAAATTCTCAAGGCCATCGAAACCGAGCTGGATCGCAGCCGCCAGACCTTCATTCTGTCCAACCATTATGATTCGGTTGAAAAACAGCGCACCTTCATCGAAACGCTGCTGCAACTTGGTTCTGATGGTATCATCATGTCGCCCGCCATTGGCACGCCGATCGAGGACATGACGCTGGCTGAGGAAAACGGCATGCCCGCCATTCTGGTGGCCCGCTCGCTCGAGGGCGTCGACATGCCGACCTATCGCGGCGACGACAGCTATGGCATTTCGCTTGCGACCAATCATCTGATCAGTCTTGGCCATCGCACCATCGCCATGGTTGGTGGTACCGACCAGACCTCGACCGGCCGCGATCGTTATCAGGGTTATGTCAACGCGCTGCGCAAGGCGGGAATCGAGGTCGATCCGAACCTGCGTATTCCCGGCCCACGCTCCAAGCAGGGCGGTTTCGAGGCCGCAGTGCATTTCCTGTCGCTGCCGCAGAAGCCCACCGCTGCCGTCTGCTGGAACGATCTGGTCGCCATCGGCCTGATGAACGGCATTTCGCGCGCCGGACTGGTGGCGGGCGTGGATATTTCCGTGACGGGTTACGACGATCTGGAGGAGGCGGCCATCGCCACGCCGGCGCTGACCACGGTGTCCAACGGACAGGCCGAGGTGGGGCGCCTTGCGGCGCGTGCGCTTCTGGACAGGCTGGCGGGCAGCCACGAGCCGGATGGCGTGCACCTCATCAAGCCGGAAATGCGCATCCGCCAGTCGACAGGGCCGGTGCGTCCGAGGGTTTGAGCAGCGTTTCCCTCTCTTTCGTCATTCCGGCCTTCAGCCTAAAGCCAGCCAGTTCAAGCCCTTGAGCTGGAAAGACTCTTTGCGCCCCGCCGACGCGCGCCTGAAGTCCGGCATGACGGAGGCGGGCGCGTAAAAAAAACGGCATGAAACTTCCGTCTGCCCCCATAGCTTCCCCTTATTGCCCTTTTCACGGCCGCCGTTGTTTGAAAAGATCGCGGCCCAGAAGAGCGGGATGGCGAGTGGTTCGCCCATGAATCCGCTCTGACGATATCGGAATGCAATCAGGAGGAATATCCACCCATGTCTGACAGACAAGCCGTCGTTCTCGTTCCCGGCAAGATCAACCCGCGCGTGCTCGAACGCCTCGAAGGCAAGGTCGAGATCGTGACAGTGCCCGCCGGTGCTGAGCCGGTTCTGCCTGATGGCGCGGCTGAGCGCATTAATGCCATCGCCGTTTCAGGCGTCGTCAACGCCAAATGGATCGATGCGCTGCCGAAACTCGAGATCATTGCCAATTTCGGCGTCGGTTACGATGGCGTTGATGCCAAACATGCCGCCACGCGCGGTATCGTGGTGACCAATACGCCCGACGTGCTGAACGACGAAGTTGCGGACACGACGATTGCGCTGCTGATCAACACGGTTCGTCGTCTCTATCAGGCCGAAACCTGGCTGCGTGAGGGTAAATGGGTTGGCGAAGGGCCCTTCGCGCTTTCGCCGTTTTCCCTGCGCGGCCGCAAGGTCGGCCTGTTCGGCATGGGCCGCATTGGCCAGGAAATCGCCAAGCGGCTGGAGCCATTCAAGGTGGAGATCGGCTATCATACCCGCAGCAAGCGCGATGGCCTGCCCTATACCTATTACGGTTCGCTAAAGGAGATGGCGCAGGCTGTCGACACGCTGATCTGCATCGTGCCCGGCACCCCGGAAACGCACAAGGCGATCAACGCGGAAGTCCTCTCGGCACTTGGTCCGCAGGGCGTGTTCATCAATGTCGGACGCGGCTCCAGCGTCGATGAGGATGCGCTTTTGCAGGCCCTCAAGAGCTGTGCGGTGGGTGCTGCCGGTCTCGATGTGTTCTACGCAGAACCGAAGGTGCCGGAAGCGTTCCTGTCACTGCCGAACGTTTCCCTGCTGCCGCACGTCGCCTCTGCGTCCATCCCGACGCGCAACGCGATGGCCGATCTGGTGGCCGACAATATTCTCGGCTGGTTTAGGGATGGCAAGGTGCTGACGCCGGTGCCGGAAACGCCGGTTAAGGGATAACACCTCTCCGCCGTCATCCTCGGGCTTGTCCCGAGGATCCAACCAGGTAGCGTTAAATCAATCGGTTGCAGATGCTCGGGACAGGCCCGAGCATGACGAAAGAGGCAAAGTTCCTCGCTAACCCGCCTCTGCCTATTCCGCAATCTCACTCGTCGCGACCCATCGTCCCTCGGCGAAGGACCGGGCCATGGCATGAATGCTGCGCTCGATCTTCAGGCCTTCCTCGAAGTCGATGATATGCGCCGTCTTGCCCTCGATGGCCGCGATCAGTTCCCGGCACTCGATCACCTTCAGATCGTTGAAGCCAAGCCCGTGGCCGGGTGCGGGGATGAAGCGGTCATACGGTTTGTGGTGAGGGGCGGCGAGAATGGTTCTGAAACCCTGCTCCTCCGGGCGCCCGTCCGTGGTGTAGAGCTGGAATTCGTTCATCCGCTCCTGGTCGAAAAGGATCGAGCCGGTGGAGCCGTAAATCTGGATGGCGATACGGCCCTTGCGGCCCCAGGCCGAGCGGTTGGCGATCAGCACCGCCGAAATGCCGCCTTTGAGCTTCAGAAGCACGCTGGCAAGATCATGCGTTTCCACAGCGCGCTCGCCGCCGCCACTTAGCGGCCGCGTCTCGTAAGGCTTCACCATATCGGTGATCGCGCTTTCGGCATGGCCGAAAAGGGAAAACAGAAGTGACAGCGGATGAACAGCGAAATCATCCAGCGCGCCATAGCCGGAGGAGGCTTCGCTCTTCCAGTAGAAGGGCTGGGTGGCATCCGCCATGAAGTCCTCATCCATTTCCGCACGGACATGGTAGACATTGCCGATCGCGCCTTCGTCGATAAGGCGGCGCATATGGCGGATGACAGGGTTCTGGATGTAGTTGTAGCCCATGGCCGCCGCCTTGCCCGAACGGCGGGCCGCATCGCGCATCTTCACGGCATCCTTGAAGGCAGGCCCCATCGGCTTTTCGCACCAGACGTGTTTGCCGGCATCAAGGGCGGCAATCGCCATTTCGGGGTGAAAGGCATTGGGTGTGGTGACCGAGATCACATCGATTTCAGGGTCGGCAAGCAGATCGCGCCAGTCGCCGGTCGAGCGGGCGAAACCGAACTCGGCGGCTTTCTTCGCCGCAAGCTCGGGATTGACCTCTGCCAGTGTGACCAGTCGTGGACGCTCCACATCGCCGAAAACGCTGGTGACGTTGTTCCACGCTAAAGCGTGGCACTTGCCCATGTAACCCGTGCCAATAAGGCCAACGCCAAGAGCGGCCATGGTCTCTTCTCCCCTAAATCATTACGATGAAATCAATACGTTCGATTGCTTTTTTCTCTACGGCAATCGCGACGCGGACTTTCCTCGCCCCTCATTCCTGTGACAGGCACAGGGATGAGGAGGGTGCCGTGGATGCTGGCATGCCTCAGGGATTGTCGCGCTTGAAAATCCAGTCGTGATCGGGGTGGTTCTTGAAGCGCCATTTGCGCATCGGCCCGGCCATCACGTTCAGATAATACATTTCGTAGCCATAAGGCGCGCCGCAGGGGTGGTGTCCCTTGGGAACCAGCACGACATCGCCATCCGCCACAGCCATGGTCTCGTCCAGCGACCCATCCTCGGTGAAAACGCGCTGGAAACCGAAACCCTGCGCCGGGTTGAGCCGGTGATAATAGGTCTCTTCCAGATAGGTCATATCGGGATAATTGTCTTCGTCATGCCGGTGCGGCGGATAGGACGACCAGTTGCCCGACGGGGTGAACACTTCCGTCACCAGGAGACTATCGGCGACATCGCGCTCTTCCATGGCGATGGGGAAAATGTAACGCGTATTGGCGCCTTTGCCGCGCTCGGTCAGTTGCACGCCATCGGGACCGATCTGTTGCGCTTCGCGGCTACCTTTTTCACCCGGTGCGGTGCAGACACCGACGGTGCAATCCGTCGTGGCCGTCAACGACCATTCGGAGCCGGCGGGGACATAAACGCAGTGCGGCGGCTTCCGCTCGAACACGTTCATGCGGTCGCCGAGTTCACCGAACTCCTTGCCCCCGGCGGAAATCTTCGCCTTGCCTTCGACAAGCACCAGAATGACTTCCGTATCGCCAGTCTTCTCGGCTGCGGTTTCACCGGGCTTCAGACGATAAAGGCCGAAACCGACATAACCCCAATCCGCGCTTTGGGGCGTGATGTCGTGCACCTTGCCGCTTGTCGCGACCGGCTTGCGCAGAAGTGAGGTCATGGTGGTGTTCCTTTTTGGTCAGTCGTTCAATTTATCGGGCGGCTATTCCCGCGTTTCCCTCATCCCTGTGCTTGTCACAGGGATGAGGGAGTAATGGGCCTCAAGCCGCCTGAGCCTTGTCCAGTCCGGCCTCGCGGGCAAACGCCTTCAGCGATTTCAGGCCGAGGCTCTGATATTCGAAGGGGTTGCGCACATCCGGGTCTTGTTCGGCCTCGATGACCAGCCAACCGCTGTAATTGTGCTCGGCGGCAATTTTCAGAACCGGCGGGAAGTTTACGCCGCCTTCGCTGTCACCCGGCACGGTGAACACACCGCGGCGAACGCCTTCGAGGAAGGAAAGCCGCTCGTTCCGAACCTGATCGGCAATCACCGGCCGCACGTTCTTGGCGTGGATATGGCCGACGCGGTGCATGTATTTCTGCGCGACGCGCACGGGATCTCCGCCGCCGAACAGGCAATGGCCGGTATCGAGGAGCAGATGGGTCTTCGGTCCGGTATGCTTCATCAGAAGGTCGATCTCGTCTTCGCTCTCGACCACGGTTCCCATGTGGTGATGGTAGACGAGGGTGATGCCCTGTTCGGCAGCATAGGCCGCTAGCGCCTCCACACCCGCGCCGAACTTCGCCCAGTCCTCGGCCGCAAGGCGAGGACGGTCAACCAGCGCCGTGTCGTCGGCACCGTGAATGGCGTTCGAGGTCTCGCAGACGATGATGACTTTCGAGCCCATGGCTTTCAGCAGATCGAGCGCCGGCTGCATGGCCTTCTTTTCGGATTCGATGCTGTCGGTCAGAAGGTTCAGCGAATGCCAGCCGGAGACGAAGGAAAGGCTACGCGGCGCAAGCACACCCTTCAGGCCTTCCGGGTCAGTCGGGAACTTGTGGCCCTTCTCGATGCCGTCGAAGCCGATCTTGGCGGTTTCGTCGAGGCATTGTTCAAGGCTGATATTGGCGCCCAGTGTGCGGTCGTCGTCGTTGGACCAGGCAATCGGGTTGGTTCCGTAACGGATCATCTTACTGTCTTTCCTTGATATGGTTTTCGTAGCGCGCGCGCGCCGGTCCGATTTCGGCCCGGTCGGAAACTTCGGGTACCGCCACATCCCACCAGTGGCCACCGGCCTGCGGGGTCGGATAGGGGTCGGTATCGATGACGATGACAGTCGTGCGGCTGGATTCGCGAGCGGACGCAAGCGCCGCTTCCAGCTCGGCGATGGTGGAAACCTTGCGCGCATCCGCGCCCATAGAGCCGGCATGGGCGACGAAGTCGATGGCGATGGGGTTGACGTTGGTGTGGGCGTAGAGGTTGTTGAACTCCGCGCCGCCGGTTTCCATTTGCAGCCGGTTGATGCAGCCGTAACCCCTGTTATCGGTGATGACGAGGGTGATCTTGACGCCCATGGCAACCGATGTCGCAAGCTCGGAATTCATCATCATATAGGAGCCGTCGCCGACCATGACGATCACGTCCCGGTCCGGTTCCGCCATCTTGATGCCGAGGCCGCCGGCAACCTCATAGCCCATGCAGGAGAAGCCGTATTCCATGTGATAGGAAAGCGGCAGCTTGGATTTCCACAACTGGTGCAGCTCACCCGGCATGGTGCCCGCCGCGCACATGACGACGGTATTGTCGCGCGACTGGCGCTGTACGGCGCCGATCACCTGCATGTCGGTGGGCAGGCTGTTGGCATTGTCCTCACCCGGTGCTGCCGTATCGGCATCGGCCTTCTCGAACCATGCCGCCTTGAGCTTGGCATCCGGTGCCGTGAAGCGGTGGCTGCCAAGGGCGGCCGACAGTTTTTCGAGACCGATCTTCGCATCCGCCGTCAGGCTGATCGCATCATGCTTGGCGCTGTCATAGGGCTGCACGTTGAGGGCGAGGATCTTGCGGTCCGGGTTCTTGAACAGCGCCCAGGAACCGGTGGTAAAGTCCTGAAAGCGGGTGCCGACGCCGAACACCAGATCGGCTTTCTCGCTTATGATATTGGCGCTTTCGGCACCCGTGACGCCGACCGGGCCGAAATTGAGATCGTGATCCCACGCCAGTGCCGATTTGCCGGCCTGGGTTTCGACGACCGGGATGGAATGGGTTTCCGCAAAACGCTTCAGCGTTTCGGTGGCGCCGGAAAAATGCACACCGCCGCCGGCAACGATGACGGGGTTCTTCGCAGCCTTCAGCGCGGCGACGGCCTCTTCGAATTCCACCACATCCGGTTCCGGGCGGCGTTGACGCCAGACGCGCTTTTCAAAGAAGCTGACGGGATAATCGTAAGCTTCCGCCTGCACGTCCTGGCAGAAGGCCAGCGTTACCGGGCCGCAATCGGCCGGGTCCGTCATGGTGCGCATGGCGCGGGGAAGGGCGGTCAGCAATTGTTCCGGGCGCATGATACGGTCGAAATAACGGCTAACCGGGCGGAAGCAGTCATTCACCGTCATCGTGCCGTCGCCGAAATCCTCCAGCTGCTGGAGCACGGGGTCGGGACCGCGATTGGCGAAGACATCGCCGGGGATGAGAAGAACCGGCAGGCGGTTGACATGGGCGAGCGCTGCCGCTGTTACCATGTTGGCAGCACCGGGGCCGATAGAGGAGGTGACCGCCATTGCCCGCCGGCGACGCAGCTGCTTGGAATAGGCAATCGCCGCATGCGCCATGGATTGCTCGTTCTGGCCGCGATAGGTCGGCAGTTCCTCACGAATGCCATAAAGCGCCTCGCCGATGCCGGCGACATTGCCATGGCCGAAGATGGCCCAGACACCGGCAATATAGGTCTCGCCATGCTCATTCATCTGCGCGGCGAGGTAACGAACCATAGCCTGCGCAGCCGTCAATCTGATTGTCTTCACGCTGCCTCTCCCTTTTTGGCGCGCGCCTCATCCCATATGCGGCACAGGCTGGTATAGCGCTGCGCCATGTCCTTCACCGCTTCCTCATCGGTGATCTTGCCACCGAGCCAACCCCGCGCGGCGTCGGCGAAAATCGTGCGGCCAACCGCGAAACCTTTGACCAGATCGAAACCGGCGGCAAGGCGGAAGCTCTCCTCCAGCTCGCTTTGCGGTGCGTCGAGACCAAGAACGACGATGCCGCGCACGTAAGGATCGTTGCGATGCACGGCGTCGCAGGCATTTTTCCAGGCGGCTCTGGTTTTCATCGGCTCCAGTTTCCACCAGTCGGGATAAACGCCGATCTCGTAGAAGCGTTCGATGATGCGCGCGGCGGTCAGATCGTCGGTCGGGCCGACCTTGGAGGGAATGACCTCGAGCAGCATTTCCAACCGGTTGCGGCGTGTCGCCTGGAACAGACGCATCACCGTCTCCTCCTGCGCGGCGCGCATTTCGTCGGTATCATCCGGGTGATAGAAGCACAGAACCTTGACGACATTTTCCAGCGGCCATTCGGAAAGCCCGCCGAAATCCTTGCCGAGTTCCGGTTCCAGCGTCAGCGGGCGCGAACCCGGCCATTCCACCGGCCGGCCTATCCACAGACCGGAGCCGCTGGCTGCGAAAAGCGCATCGCGTCCGAGGCGGCCATCGCAGAGAATGCCGTAACCCGCCTTGCCACCGGCGACCGTTTGCGCGGCCTCGAGGCAGAGCTTCTTGAAGGCGCCGATGCGCTCATGTTTAATGCCGAGTTCGTCGGCGATCGCTTCCAGTTGCATGCGATGGTCGAAGGCGAAGACGCGCATTGTGTCCCATTCGCCCTTGCGATTGGTTGACCAATGCACCTGTTCCAGCGCCTCATCCTTGCGCAGCGCCTTGTTGCGGATGCCGGCCTTGAAGAAATATTGCAGCTCTTCCCAACTCGGATAGGCGGGCGTGCAGCCGTGGCGGGAAACGGCAAAGGCGCCACAGGCATTGGCGTATTTCAGCGTCGTCGGCCAGTCCTCGCCGCGCAGCCAGCCACGGAAAAGCCCGGCCATGAAACCATCGCCCGCGCCGAGAACATTGAAGACCTCGATCGGGAAACCTTCGCCCGTCTCGCCATCGTCCAGGCTCGCCGGAATTTCGCCGGCGAAAACCGAAGCACCCATCGGGCCACGCTTGCACACCAGCGTCGCGTTCGACACCTTGCGTACGGCATTCAGTGCGGCCAGCGTATCGGTCGAGCCGCCGGCAATGTGGAATTCTTCTTCCGTGCCTACAATCAGATCGAAGAGATGCAGGGTGGATTGCAGCTTGGCGGTGACCTTCTGCGATTCCACGAAGCGGCTTTCGCCATCGCCATGGCCGGCAACACCCCAGAGATTGGGTCGATAGTCGATGTCGAGCGCTGTTTTCGCACCGTTTTCGCGGGCAAGTTTCAGCGCCTTCAGTACGGCCGCTTCCGTCTTCGGATGCGACAGATGCGTGCCGGTGGCGCAGACACAGCCTGCTTCGGCAATAAAGGCGGGATCGATGTCGTCTTCGCTGAGCGCCATGTCGGCACAGTTCTCGCGATAGAAAATCAGCGGAAACTGGTTCTGGTCGCGAATGCCGAGAAGCACCAGCGCCGTCAACCGCTCCGGGTCGGTTTTCACGCCGCGTACGTCCACGCCTTCGCGCACCAGCTGTTCACGGATGAAGCGGCCCATATGCTCGTCACCAACGCGGGTGATGACGGCACTGGCAAGGCCGAGCCGCGCAGCGCCGGCCGCAATATTGGTGGGAGAGCCGCCAATATATTTGGCAAAGGAGGCCATGTCCTCCAGCCGGCCGCCGACCTGCGAACCATAAAGGTCGACCGACGAGCGCCCGATCGTGATAAGGTCAAGTTTTTTCAAAAGCTTCCTCCTTCGGACCCCGCATTGAGGGAGCCTGATGCCAGTGGGCCTCCTCCGCCCACTTTCTGTCTCACCACCTTCGGGTGCATTCACGAGACGGACAATTATGGAATGCCCGTTTCATGAATTTGGATCATAAATTCTATTTTTTATGTTTTCAATAAAAATATTCAGGCTGTTTTGCGTGTTCCCACAGCGACAGCGAGTGTGATGGCGAGACAGAGCGTGGCGGAAAGCGAGCGAAATGCACCAAAATCGATTTCCGTCACCGTGAGCAGCGTCGCGCCGGACTTGCGCAGCGGATTGACGGCCGAATCGGACATGGCGACAACGGGAATGCCGTTGGCGCGGGCCATTTCCGCCAGTTCCAGCGTTTCAGCCGAATAGGGGGAGAAGGTGATCGCAATCAGCGCATCGTCGCGGGAGATGGCGCTGAGGTTGCCGAGGCCACCGACGGCGCTGTGCAAAACCGCAGGTACCTTCATTTTCTCGAAGGCGTAAGCGAGGTAACTGGCAATGGGGAAGGAGCGCCGCAAACCGATGATATGCACGGTGCGCGCCTGTGCCAGCGCCGAGACCGCCTCGTCAAGCTGCCGTGTATCGACCGATTTCAGCAGCATTTCCAATGAAGAACGGCCAGCCTCCACGAACTCCGCCAACAGGCCCGACGCGCTCTCGTCGCCCTTTTCGCGCAGGTGGTCCAGCCGGGTCGCATAATCCGGCCAGCCGCCGACATAGGAATCGCGAAACAGGCGCTGCATCTCCGAAAAGCCGGAAAAACCCATGATCTGGCAAAAGCGCATGAATGCAGACGGCTGCACGCCGGCACCTTCTGCCATTTCGGCGACCGTGGAAACGGCAATGCGATCCTGATTGGACGCGACATAATCTGCACATTGACGTAATCGTTTCGGCAGGCCTTCCGCGACCTGAAGCAACCGCTCCTCAAAAGCCTTCACGGAGTCTGGCGCATCGATTGCCGTCATTGTCGTTCCTTTGTGCAGATTGAAATCGTGTGCACTTTAACTGCAATGGAATTTTTATTCCATTGTGTTTTTTGAGATATGATTGATGGGTGAGAGTAGGGACAGGAGTAGCCAGCATATTCTCCTCATCCCTGTGCTTGTCACAGGGATCCAGTCGACGCGCGTCCCCGCGGCGAGAGAGTTCTTTAAGCCCAAGGACTTGGGCTGGCTGGATTCCTGTGACAAGCACAGGAATGAGGGGGAGATGTAGGCGCGCCTGCGGTCGCTTACTCTAAAAGCCGTTCCAACCGAAAACTCTTCTGGTTTTCAGCGAGATGGACTCAGTGCAATCCACCCACGCCAAGATGCGTATCAACAATATCCGGGTTCGCCGCAAGATCGTCGGACGGTCCTGACCAGACGATGCGGCCGCGTTCCATGATGATGGCGTGGTCGGCGAAGTCGATGGCCATCTGGATGCGCTGTTCGATGAGAAGAATGGTCATTTCGCCCGATTGCGCGAGTTTCGAGAAGGCCGCCATCAGTTCCTCGCAGATAACAGGGGCGAGACCTTCGAGGGGTTCATCGAGAAGCAGCACCTGCGGCTGGCCGAGGATGGTGCGGGCGGTGGAAAGCATCTGCTGCTCGCCACCGGAGAGTTGCGAGCCGAGATTGCGGCGTCTTTCCTTCAGGCGCGGAAACAGCGTGTAGGCTTCCTCGATGGCCGATTTCGGCCGGCCCTTGAGGCCGACGAAGAGGTTTTCTTCGACTGTGAGTGTCGGAAAGACATCGCGGGTTTGCGGCACGTAACCGAGACCGGCGAGGGCGCGGGCAGCACTCGGCAGGGCGGTGATGTCCTGCCCGCCGAGATGGATATCACCGGCAAATCGTTTCGTCTGCCCGGCAAGCGTGGCAAACAGGCTTGTCTTGCCAACGCCGTTACGTCCGAGCACCGCGAAACGCGAACCGGCGGGAACGGAGAGCGACAGACCCTCGATGACACGGGTGGGGCCGTAACCGGCGGTCAGGTTGGCGATTTCAAGCGGCGCTGCGGGCATTGGCGTAACTTCCGAGATAGGCTTGGCGGACTTCTGCGTTGCTGGTGACTTCGCCAGGCGAACCGTCGAATATGACGGCGCCTGCGGCGAGCACGACCACACGTCTGGCGAAACGGAAGACCAGATCCATGTCGTGTTCGATCATCAATATGGCGAGGTCGGCGGGCAGGCGATCGAGCGCCTGTTCGATACGCGCCGTTTCCGTCGAGGGAACGCCGGCGGCAGGTTCATCAAGCAGCAGGATTTTGGGCTTGAGCGCCATGGCAAGTGCGATCTCGATGAGCCGCTGCTGGCCATAGGCGATTTCACGGACGCGGGTTTCGGCGATGGCAAGCAGGCCAAGCGTTCCGAGAATGTCGCGCGCCTCGCTCATCACCGTTGGCATGGAGCGGTAACGGCCGAAAATCCGGCCCGTCCTGCCTTCCCTTTGCAGAATGGCGAGTGCGACATGTTCCTCCGGCGTCATGTCCTGGAACAGTCGCGTCACCTGAAACGAGCGGACAAGTCCGCGCTTCACGCGCTGACTGGCGCTGAGCCCCGTCACGTCTTCTCCGGCAATCCGCACGGTTCCGGCGGATGGCTTGATGTTTCCGGTAACGAGGTTGACGAAGGTGGTCTTGCCGGCGCCGTTGGGCCCGATCAGCACGGTGCGATCTCCGGGCGAAAGCGACAGCGAGACATTGTTGGTAACGACGAGACCGCCGAAATTTTTCTGCAGGCCGGAAACTTCGAAAATGGCGCTCATTTGCGATCTCCCCTCAGGCGCGCGATGATTTGTTCGCCCGCGCCATAAAGGCCGCGCGGCGCAAACAGCACGACGGCGATCAGAAGCAGGCCGACGATTGTGAGCCAGTGGAACGGGTTGGCGGCGGAAACGACGTCCTCGAACCACATGAAGGTGACGGTGCCGATCAGCGCGCCATAAAGCGAGCCCGCGCCACCGAGAACCAGCATGACCAGCGCTTCGGCAGACAGCGTGAAGCTGAGGCTGTCGAGGCCGACCACCTGCGTGGAGATGGCGTTCAGCGCGCCGCCGATTCCGGCAACGATGCCTGATATCACGAACATCTTCAAAATCGTGCCATTGACCGAACCGCCCATGGCCTGAATGCGGATGCTGTCCTGCTTGACGCCGCGACACAGCATGCCGAAGGGCGAATTGACGACGACGCGAAGTGCCAGAAAAACCAGAAGCAGCAGGCAGACGCCGTAGATATAGGCGGTGCGGCCGTAAAGATCGAATTCGAAGGTGCCGAACAGCGCATCGGGCGAGACGCCGGCAAGCCCGTCGCTGCCGCCCGTCCAGTCCGACGCCTTGTTGGCCGCCTCATGGAAAAGATGGACGACGGCGATGGACAGCACCAGTTGCGGCAGGCCGTGCGCGCGCAACAGAATGGTGCCGGACAGCAATCCCGCGATGCCGCCCACTGCTGCGCCGATGAGGGTCATGAAAAGCGGGTCGGTGATACCGTAGTGGGCAGCGGCAATGCCGGCGGCATAGGCGCCGGCACCGAACAGGGCCGCATGGCCAAGTGTCGCCACGCCACAATAGCCGGTAACGAGATCGATGGAGAGCACGAGAAGCGCTATCGCGATGATACGCGTCAACAGCGCCAGATTATCCGGAAACAGGAAGTAACCGGCGATGGCGGCGATGATGATGAGCAGCGGACCGCCAATCGCGCGCAGGGGCGAGCGGGCCTTCGGCGGTTTTGCCGTTTCAGTGAGGTCGTTCATGAGCACCGCCATCTCATTTCGCCCTTCCAAGAAGGCCGCGCGGAAACAGCGTGATGATCACGATGACCGCCAGATAGAAGAAGAATTCGCCGTATTCGGGGGCAAGATACCGCCCGGTCGTATCGATGGCGCCGAGCAGCAGACAGGCAATCAGCGCGCCGGGGATCGAGCCTGCGCCGCCGACGGATACGACCACCAGGAAGGTGACCATGTAGCGCAGCGCATAATAGGGTTCGACCGGCAGCAATTCTGCGCCGATGACGCCGCCCATGGCGGCAAGGCCGACGGCGATGGCGAAGCTTACGGCATAGATGATTTCGGTGCGCACGCCGAGGGCTGCTGCCATGGCCGCATTGTCCACCGCTGCCCGCAACTTGATGCCGAAGGCGGTCTTTTCGAACGTGAACCAAAGTGCCGCCGCCACCACGAGGCCAGCGACGATGGCGAAGATGCGGTGGGTGGCGATGGTGCGAAACCCGAGATCGGTGGGACCGGCCAGTTCCTGCGGCAGCGGAATGGTTTTGAGCGTTGGCCCGAACACGAAATTGGCGATGCCGATGATGCAGAAGGTGATGCCGATGGTCATCAGCACCTGCGTCAGTTCAGGTGCGCCGTAGATGCGCCGGTAGAGAAACCGTTCAAGCGGTATGGCGATCACGATGGTGCCGACAATCGCAACGAGGATTGCCGCCGCGTAACCAAGGCCGAGGCCATGGGCGGCATAGGAGGCGAGATACCCGCCGATCATGGCGAAGGCGCCGTGGGCGAGATTGACCACACGCATCAGCCCCATTGTCACGGATAGGCCGATGGAGATGATGAAAAGCACCATGCCATAGGCAAGCGCATCGACAAGGATGCTGAAGACCGTCTGCATGTTCGAAAGCTCCTCCCGATGCGATTGCGCGCTTGCCGGAGCCGCCCGCAAAAGGCGGCGCCGGTCATTTCCGTCTCAATGCTTACTTGGCGGCGGCAAGGCCCGGATCGCCCTGTTTTTCGAAAGTCTGGACTTCCTTGTTGTAATAATTGCCGTCATCGCCCTTGGAGACTTCGCGCAGATAGATGTTCTGCGTGATGTGGCGGCTCTGCGGATCGATGCTGACAGGGCCGCGCGGGCTTGTCCAGGAAAGACCCTTCACCGCCTCGACAGCCTTTTCCGCATCCTGTTTGCCGCCGGTCGCCTCGATCATCTTGGTGATGACGTACATGCCGTCAAACGCGCCGACTGCGGGGAAGGACAGTTCCTTCTGATTGCCAATGGCCTTGGTTGCGGCCTCCACGAAGGTCTTGTTTTCGGCTGAATCGTGGGAGACGGCATAGTGGAAGGTAGTCTGCATGCCGAGTGCTGCTTCGCCAAGGGCCGGCAGATCCGATTCCTGTGTAAGATCGCCCGGCGCGAAAAGCTTGATGCCTGATGATTTCAGGCCGTTGTCGTTGAAGGCCTTCACGAAGCCGAGCGTCGTCGGGCCGGAGGGCAGGAAGGCGAAGACGCCTTGTGCGCCGGAATCCTTCACGCGCTGCATGATGGGGCTGAAATCATTGGTGGAAAGCGGCATGCGAATGCTTTCCACAACTTCGCCGCCAGCGGCGGTGAAGGCTGCCTTGAAGGCGTTCTCCGCGTCAACGCCCGGGCCGTAATCGCTGACCAGCGAAATGACCTTCTTGACGCCGCCATCGAAAGCCACCTTGGCGATGGGCGTGGATGTCTGCCATGTCGTGAACGAGGTGCGCACCACGTAGGGGCTTTTGGTAACGATGGCCGATGTGGCCGCATTCATGATGACCATGGGCACATTGCCCTGTTTCAGCAGTGGCGTAACCGCCATGGCGTCGGGCGTAAAATAGAAGCCCGCGAGATATTGCACGCCTTCCTTTACAACCAGCTCCTGCGCCAACGCCTTGGATTGCGCCGGATCGGCCTGCGGCACATCGCGGTAGACGACTTCGACAGTGTCATTGCCCACCTTGTTGCCGTGAAGCGAAAACCAGGCGTCTATGCCAGCCTTGAAGTTCTTGCCCTGCAGCGCGAAGGGGCCGGAGAACGGGCCGACCACGCCGACCTTGATCGTCTCGGCATAGGCAACGGAACTGAAGCAGATGGCCGCGATTGCGGCGGTGATCCGTAATTTCATGATTTCCTCCCAATTGATCCGTGGCTCCCTCCACCGATCCAGCCAGTCAAACTGGTAAGTGCGATGGCCAAAGTAAAATGAAAAAAAGGGGGCAATAAATAACCTGATGGTTATGGATCGCCGCCTTACCCGGTTCTGCTCGATATTGGATCATACAATAGGGATAGTCTGGCGATTCTCAATTGCCGCAGCCGCTGCAGCCATCACGAATGGTCCCGTTTCAGCATGCTGCTTCCAAATGTCGCCGTTATGAAAAATGCCCTGCGCCACGGGGCCGGAAAATGACGATAATATGCACGTAATCCCGGTGCCTTAACCAGTTCTAAGGGGATTGCCCGTAGTCTCCCGAAGCATATTTTGAATTTCATTTGGTGTCTTGATGGGCGAATACCAGAATAAAGCCGTTGATCTTATACGGAATCGCGTTGGCGACAGTATACTCAACAACAAGATCGAGCGCCGCGAAGCTTTTCTCCGCAAGGCGCTGGCGCTGTATCACGTCATGGGCGGCGAGGCGGATGGCATGCGCGCCGCGGTGGAAGATGTTGTGCACCTGCCGAAGCCGAGCGTCGATGTCGCTGTTGGCGACGTGATGCATGAACTGGCAGCAATCGGTCACGTCGCCGATCTCGATATTATCCAGGCCGGATATAACAAACTTGATGCCGCCAATCTGCATATTTTGAGCAAGGGCAAGCGGCTTTTGCAGAAGCAGCAGGAAAAGAAGCTTGCCGCCACGGCTGAGAAGTAAGCCGTACAAGGGCAACTGAGGGTGATGACAAAGCTCCCTCACACCCGGCGTCATCGCTGGATTGCCCCAAGGATCCAATCACGTCCAACTAGATCAAGACGTTGCAGCTGCTCCGGACAAGCCCAAGCATGACGGACGAGGGATTCGGGACTTCGCCATCATTCTGAGGCCCCCAATCGGGGGCGCTTCGAAATCAGGCAACGTCCGCGACGAAAATATCCTGCCAGGCGTCGTAAGCGGAAAGAACCGTTTCCATCTGCGCCGTGTGGCCGGTGATAAAGTCATCGCCGTAGATCGTCTCATCAGGATATTCGGTAATCAGCGTCATCGGCACTGTGTGGCGGTCGTCGATGGACGACAGGCACGGGAAACCGTTGATGATGCGGAAACCGGTTTCACCGGCGTGAATCTCATAAAGCGCGATCTGGCGGTTGTTGTAATCCAGCAGGCCCGGAATGGCGCCGAGATGGCGGGTAACCCGGTCGAGCAGGGCTTCCGCCTGCTTTTCCCAATCCGCATGGTGGCGGATGATCAGGAAAAAGCCCTTCGGCAGCGTCCACATGGCGAAATTGCGCGGCACATAACCGGAAAGCGGACGGGTCCATTCGTGCGAGGGATAACCGTGCAGGTTCACATGCAGGCTCGCGCCGCTCATCTCCTGCGCGCTGAAACGGATTGCCTTCTCGTTGAGATGGACGCCCGAATTTTCCCGCGTGCGATATTCGAGATCGTCGCCGAGCGCCGTGTACCGCGCCGCATGGTGCATGTGGCGTGGATTGTCGGCGCGCAGCCGCTGGTGCAGGGCATAACCATCGGGGTTTTCCAGCGGCGAAATGGTGAAATGCGCGCCCTGTCTTTCCGCAAGTTTGCGGGCGGCGCGGACGGCGCCAACGATGCCGGTGGTTTCATTGGGATGCTGGCCGCCGCTGATCATCACGGCGGCATCGCTGCCCGCGACATAACGGGCGGCAAGAACGCGGCCCGACCGCGAGCGGGCCTCGAACGCCTCGCCGCCGATCTCGGCAAGCATACGCGCGATCTGACCCGCCGCCACCGGTTCGCGGGCCTCGTCGATCCGCTGTTCGCCGCCATCCAGGAAAGTGGTGGTGAGTGCACGGGTCTCGATACGGACCGAAACGTCGCCGTTGCTTTTGACGACTTCCGGAACGATCTGGCCGGGTTTCAGGCCCCGGTCGCCCAGCGGCCGGCCGGACTTCTTCTGGAAGAATTCCAGGAGGGAGAAATAGAAATCCTCGTGCAGCGCTTCACGCAGGCTGATCACCTCGTCCCCGACCGGCAGCGCCATGTCTTCGGACGGGTGCGTGACGCGGATGTTCAATTCCTCGAAATAGGGTTCCTCATCGTCCCAGCCGTGATTGGCAACGGCATTGATTGCCGCTTCGAAAAGCTGCTCGTAATCCGTCTCCAGCCGCTCGCCCGTAGTGTCACCGGCCGGACGGAACCAGCCGGTTGGCGAGACATTGGTTTCGCCGACGATATCGGTATGAACGCGGTTGGGAGCGAGAACCTTCAGGGTTTCCTTCTTGCCGTTGCGGCTCAGCGTAACGTCATAATGAAGGGCGTCGTCGTCGCGGGCGATAAAATCGATCTTCGCGTCGCCGGCTAGTGCCGCCAGCGGATAGGCCTCCAGCCGGAAACGATTGGCGGGTGCATTGGCGTGCACCGGGTAATGCACCTCGATGGCATCGACGCCACCAAGATTGATCTCTTCCAGAAAGGTGAAGAGAAGCGGCTTGTAGGCGCTGCGGATGCGGGCACTGACGCCTTTTTTCTTCAGCCTTTCTTCGGCTTCGCGGCGGCTTTTGGCGTCATCGAACGTCCATGCCTCGAAGGACTGGCCGGGCGCGGAGTTGGCGAGAAGCACATCCAGAGTACGCTTGAAGGTCTGGTCGAAAATCTGGCTCATCACGATCACCTTGAGGTTCTGCCGGTGGGGTCGAGGCTGTCGCGCAGCCAGTCACCGAGAAGGTTGAGGCCAAGCACGGTCAGAAGGATGGCAAGACCGGGGAAGACGCTGACCCACCATGCCGTCTGCAGATAGGTGCGGCCATCCGCCAGCATGCCGCCCCAGCTCGGAATGGTCGGATCGACACCGAGGCCGAGGAAGGTGAGGCTGCTTTCCAGCAGGATGTTGTTGGCGACGTTGAGCGTCATCAGCACGATGACCGGGCCGATCAGGTTCGGCAGAAGGTGCTGGAGAATGATGCGCCAGTCCTTCACGCCAATGGCGCGGGCGGACAGGATGAATTCCCGTTCGCGCAGCGTCAGCACCGAGCCGCGCACCAGACGGGCATATTGTACCCATTGCGAGACGATCAGGAGGATGATGGTGTTGGTGAGGCTGCCGCCAACAATTGCGATGAAGGTGATGGCCAAGAGAATGAAGGGCATGGCGAGCTGGATATCGGCAAAGCGCATGACCAGCATGTCCCAGAAGCCGCGATAATAACCGGCGACCAGGCCGACGATCACGCCGAAGACCACGGCCCCGATGACCGAGGTGAAACCGACGAGCAGCGAAATCTTGCCGCCGGCCACGACACGGGCCAGTACGTCACGGCCGAGCGGATCGGTGCCGAGCGGATGGGCGGCGCTAGTGAAGGGCTTGGCAAGGCGCGCCATCAGGTCGATCTTTTCGGCACCGCCCGGAAACAGCACGTCGGAAAGAAGAACGGCAAGGCAGATGACGACGGTAAGCAGGGCGCCGAGGATGAATTCGAGATTGTTGAAGCGCGACAGGCGCGAGGTTTTGGCAGCCATCGTCAATTACTCCGTGCGGATGCGCGGATCGACCAGCCCGTAGGCGATATCGACCAGAAGGTTGATGCCGACGATCATCAGCGACAGCACGGTGATGACGGCCTGAAGCACGGGATAGTCGCGCGCGCCCACCGCATCGAAGGCGAGCGTGCCGAGACCCGGCCAGTTGAAGACGCGCTCGATGACGACGATGCCGCCGAGAAGTCCGCCGAATTGCAGGCCGAAATAGGTAATCAGCGGAATGGCGCAGTTACGCAGCGCATGCTTGTAGAGCACCTTGTTTTCGCTGAGGCCCTTGGCGCGCGCCACCATGACATATTGCGAGCGCAGCGTATCGAGCATCGCCGTGCGCACCAGACGCACATTGGTAGCCGTCAGGATAACGCCCATGGTGACCGATGGCATGATGTAGCTTGCAAAGCCGCCCATGCCGCTTGGCGGCAGCCAGCCGAGCGTGATGGAGAAAAGCAGCACCAGCATGGTGGCCAGCCAGAAATTGGGGAATGACAGGCCGACGAGCGAGAAGATACGGATCACCTGATCGGCCGTCTTGCCGCGCGAGGTCGCGGCCTTGATGCCGAGCGGAATGGAAAGCGCAATCGACACCGCCATGGAGATGAAGGCGAGAAGCAGCGTGGCGGGCAGGGCATCGGCGATGAGCCGTGATACCGGCGTGCTGCCAGTGAAGCTGCGGCCGAAATCGAGCGTAACCAGGCCTTTCAGGAAGCTGAAATATTGCACGAAGAACGGCCGGTCGGTTCCAAGCGCCGCACGAATGCGCGCCAGATCGTCTTCCGTCATGCTGCCGCCGCCCTGGAACATGGTGACAGCCGGATCGCCCGTCAGGCGGATGGCGAAGGAAACGAGAAGGGTGATGGCGATGACGACGAAAATCGCCTGCAGCAATCGCTTGATGAGGAAACCGGCCACGTTTTTTACCTTGAAGAGAGACCCGACCTTGCCCGCGGGATGGCGGGCAAGGCGCTTTTGGGGAGGATAAGCCTGATTATTCGACGGTGACGTCGGTCAGCTTCAGGCGGTTATCCGGCGGTGCCACGAAACCCTTGACCCGCTTGTTGATGCCGTAAATGGCATTGGTGTTGTAAAGCGGAATTTCCAGCGCGCGCTCGGCGGCATAGGCGCCGACTTGCTTGAGGATCTTTTCGCGCTCGGCTCGGTCAGTCAGCGGGCGCTGCGATTCCAGCAGCTTGTCCAGCTTCTCGTCCTTGTCGTAAGGATTCCACTTTTCACCCGAGTGGTACATGGAATAGGCCGTGTTGTCGTAATCGAAGGTCCAGCCGCCCCACTTCTGCTGGAACATCGCGCCGGTCTTGCCCTGCGGGATGATGTCGTTCAGGAGCACGTTGGTCTCATAGGGCTTGATGGTGGCGGTGATGCCGACCATGGACAGATAGCTGGAGATGACCTGCGCGACTTCGTTCATCGTCGCATCGTTGCCTCTGATATCGATCTGCAGCGCCGCACCCGGCTTGACGCCGGCTTCCGCGAGCAGCTTCTTTGCGCCTTCCGGATCGTAAGGCAGCGGCTTCAGATCGGCGTCGTAGCCGAAGGACAGCGCGCTCTGGAAGCTGGCGATTTCCGAGGCCTGACCGGCAAGGATCGACTTGACGATCGTGCCGCGATCAACGGCCATGATGATTGCCTTGCGCACCTTGGGATCAGCGGTGATGCCGTCACGAGTGTTGAAACGCAGCGCATCCACCGTCGGGCCTGGAACGCTGACGATCTCCAGCTTGGAATCGCCTTCGATGACCGGGATCATGCCAATCGGGATGGTGGGAGGAATGACGAGATCGACGCGGCCGGCCTGCAATTCGGCAACCGCGGTCGCCGGCTCGGCGATGAAGCGGAATTCCAGTTCGGAGAGCTTTGGTGCGCCGCCCCAGTAATCCGGGTTGGCTTCAAGCTTGATGTTGGTCTTCGGCGCGTAGGTGACGAATTTGAACGCGCCGGTGCCGACCGGGTTGAGGTTGAAGTTGTCCTCGCCCTTTTCCTGAATGTATTTCGGCGGCACGATCATGCCGCCATAACCGGCAAGCTTGGTCAGAAGCACCGGATCGGGGGCCTTGAGCTTCATGTCGACGGTGTAGTCGTCGATGACGTCGACGCTTTCGATGGCGACATAGTTGGAGCGCTGCGGGCCCTTGGCACCCTGTTCGCCGAGAAGGCGCTCGAAGGTGAACTTGACGGCGGCGGCGTTGAAGGGCTCGCCATTATGGAACTTGACGTTCTGGCGCAGCTTGAAGCGGATGCGCTTGCCTTCATCCAGCTCTTCCCAGGATTCGGCAAGGCCGGGCACAAGTTTCAGGTCCGGACCGCGATAGGTCAGGCCATCAAAGATGTTGGTAGCTACAGCTGCCCATTGCACCAGGAAGGTGTCGATCGGATCCCAGCTGCCGGGGTCCTGCGGGCTGGAAATGGTCATCTTGCCAGCGGCGAAAGCCGGCGCTGCGGTGAAGGCCGTGCCGGCCAGCGCAAGCGCGACGAACGTTGCCGTCATCCCCTTTTTGATTTTTGTCATCTACCTGTTCCTCTTCAGATGGTTACGGTTTTGGTTATTGTTCAGGCACTCTTGGCGATGAAGTGGCCTGGATTGATTTCCTCATGGGCGAGAATGGCGGGCTCATCGCCGACGCGGCGCACGGGATTGGGAATTTCGCCCTCGATCATGGCGATGCGGCGCTCGATCAGGGGATCGGCAACCGGCACTGCGGAAAGCAGCCGGCGCGTATAATCATGCGTGGGCGTTTCGAAGACCTGCTGGCGGCTGCCCATTTCCATGATCTGGCCGAGATAAAGCACCGCGACGCGGTGGCTCATCTTTTCCACCACCGCCATGTCATGGCTGATGAACAGGTAAGCAAGACCACGTTCCGCTTGCAAATCCATGAACAGATTGATGATCTGCGCCTGGATGGAGACATCGAGCGCCGACAGCGCTTCGTCGGCGATAATGAGCTTAGGATCGGAGGCGAGCGCGCGGGCAATGCAGACACGCTGCCGCTGGCCGCCCGAAAACTCGTGCGGATACCGCGATGCATGTTCCGAACTCAGACCCACCCGTTCCAGCAGCTCATCCACCCGGCGGCGCACCGCCTTGGCATCGTTGATCAGGCTGTGGGTGTTGATTGGTTCGGCGATCGAGAAGCCTACCGTCTTGCGCGGATCGAGCGAGGCGAAGGGGTCCTGGAAGATATATTGCACTTCCTGCCGCATGCGGAAACGTTCCGCCGCCGACATCTCAGAATAGCTGCGGCCGTTGAAGGATATTTCGCCTGATACCGCCGATTGCAGCTGCTGGATTGTGCGGCCGATGGTGGATTTGCCCGAACCGGATTCACCGACCAGCGCCAGTGTCTCCCCGGCGTGGATGTCGAAGCTGACCTTCTGCACGGCGCTGCAACGGTGCGTCGCCTTGCCGAACAGGTTCTTGCGAATATCGAAGCGAACGAACAGGTCGCGAACCGAAAGCAGCGGCTTCTCATCGTATTTTGCGGTGTTCTGCACCCGTTCCTCGCCCACCACGACCGGCTGGCCATCCTGCAGGACGGTGAGCGGAAGGCGCTTGGGAAACTCTTCGCCGGTCATGCTGCCGAGGCGCGGAACGGCGGAAAGCAGCGCCCGCGTATAGGGATGCTGCGGATTGGCGAAGATGTCCTTGACCGGGCCTTCCTCAACCTTCCTGCCTTTCCACATGACGACGACGTCATCGGCCATTTCCGCCACCACGCCCATGTCATGGGTGATGAAGACCATGCCCATGCCGAGCTTCTTTTGCAGGTCGCGCATGATGTTGAGGATCTGCGCCTGAATGGTGACATCAAGTGCCGTCGTCGGTTCGTCGGCGATCAGCAGCTTCGGCCGACAGGCAAGCGCCATGGCAATCATCACGCGCTGGCGCATGCCGCCGGAAAGCTGATGCGGATAACGGTGCAGAAGCTCGGCCGCATCCGGCAACCGCACCATGTCGAGCAACTTTTTTGCCTCGGCCATGGCCGCCGCCTTGCCCATTTTCTCGTGCAGGACAAGCACTTCGCAGATCTGGTCACCGATGGTGAAGACCGGGTTCAGCGATGTCATCGGCTCCTGGAAGATCATGGCGATCTCCTTGCCGCGGATCGACCGCATTTCCTTCTGCGATGCCTTCAGCAGATCCTTGCCTTCGAACATGATGCGACCGGCGGGGTAAGTCGCGCCCATCATATCCGCAAGACGCATGGTCGAGAGCGACGTGACCGATTTGCCCGATCCGGATTCTCCGACGATCGCCACTGTCCTGCCGGCTTCCACGGCAAAGGAAATATCGTCCACGACGCGGCTGTCGCCGAACTCAACGCTCAGGTTTTCAACCGAGAGGAGGGCGTTGCGGTTTGCGGCGGTCATATCAGCGTCTCCGGCTTGGCATGCGCGGCAATGCCGGCGCGGCCATCTGAAATAGTGAGGGGGCAAGGGCGTCGGGCAGGCGCGCGGGATGAAACGCTGTGCCGGAGGATGGGAGTGTCAAAAAGAAAGCGCATGGCGTTTCAGGCGCGATGTAGATTGGCTGCTGCCGGTCGATACGGGAATTGCGACCTGGTCGAAGTGCTATGGGCGACCTCACCGGTGCCGGTAAAATGCCTGGTGCCAGTCTCAGAATCGATGATGCGCATGAACTTGTATTCCCCACCCCTTGTTTTACAAAAAAGCTAACAAAACAGGACAATCATGTCCAGAGTGTTGAACAATTTTTGTATACTGCTCTACAAATACGCAAGTGCATTTATTTTGGGCGCGGGTGTGCCGAAGGGCCGGACCCCGATTAAGGGATGTTTTTAGTCTGTATTGAGGATGTATCGATTTCAGTGGTTGCGGGTGCCGCTGCCCGTGATACAGGCCGGACGAAGACCATTGAAAAAGGATACCGGGTATGACGAATAGAACGGGTGCGGTCAGGCTATCCGGCTTCCTGCGTTGCGCATCGGTGCAGGATGTCCAACTTGTAGAAAGCCATCTACCCGATCACATTCGCCTGACCAGAGCGGAGCCGGGCTGTATTTCCTTTGAGGTATCGCAGACCGAAGACCCCCTGATCTGGAGGGTGGAAGAGCTTTTTGTGGACCGCGCTGCTTTCGATTTTCATCAGCAGCGCACGCGCGCATCTAAGTGGTTTGTTGCCACCTCCGCCATTCCACGGGACTATGAGATAGTGACGCTGGCGTAAATAAAGACAGGGGCCGCAGCGGCATTTCTGCTGGCTGCGGCCTGTTTGCATTTTTGAAGCACCAGTGGACTGGTGTCTGCGCCTATTCCTTCGGCATGCCGATCGGTGGCGCAAGACGCCGCTGCGCAGCGATGCGGAAGGGGGCGTTCATCGCGCCATATCCGCCGTAGGCACCGCGCCTTTCGACGATTTCGAAGAAGAACCCTTCGCCGAAGGTGCGGCTGTAGATCTGGAAATATTCGCCGTTGTCGTCCCGGTCGTAGAGGATGCTTGCTTCCCGGAGTGCGTCGGAGAATTCCGGTTCCAGCCCGAAGCGGGCCTCCAGATCGTCATAATAATTGCGCGAGATCGGCAGGGCGTGAAAGCCGCGCGCATGCAGAGCCTTGGCGGTGGCGAAGATATCGTCCGTGGCGAAGGCGATGTGCTGGATGCTGGTGCCGAAACCTTCCGCCAGAAATTTGCCGGCGAAGGTCTTTCGGTTGTCGGCGCCGTTCATGGTCAGGCGGAAACGCGGGGAGGGCACGCTTTCTATGGCCTGGCTGCGCACCAGACCGCCGGGATCGACCACATCCACCATCGGCGTGCGGCGCGTTGAAAACAGCGATGTGTAAAACAGAAGCCAGGTCAGCATTTCATCGTAATGCGTGGTTTGCGCAAGATGGTCGATGCGGGTCAGTCCGGTATTGCCTGCCGGTGCCGTCGCATCTACCGGTGCGAATTCATTGTCCCAGATGGAGGCGAGCGCCGTGGACCCGTCGAGGAAATAGATCACGCCATTGCCCACGCCCTGAATGGCTGGAACCGCGACTTCGCCGGATTTGCGCGGTTCGGCGAATGTCGGCGCGCCCAGCGCTGCCGCACGCGCAAGCGCTGCCTGCGCATCATCGACCTTCAGGCCGAACGCATAAGCATTGGTGCCGTGGATGGAGTACGATGCACCGGCGAAACTCTCACCGGTACCGCCGGTATTGATGACGATGCGAATGTCGCCCTGCGTATAGAGATCGACATCACGATTGCGGTGCCTCGCGGTTTTATCAAAACCGAGTGTGGCGAGCAGCGCTTCCAGATTGGCCTTTTCCTCCGGTGCCGTTGTGAACTCGACAAACTCCACGCCTTCCGTCTGCACCCGCTCAGGCATGGCGGGCGCCTCGATGCGGATGTCGGGCTCCAGACGGCGCACCTGATCCATGAGGTTGATGAGCGAACGATGGCCGTCCTCAGCCAGCAGGCGCGCCGAGCCACCGCGGAACTGGTCGTTGAAGATTTCGAGCGACAGCGGGCCGCTATATCCGGTTGCGGCGACAGCGCGCATGAAATCCACCACTGGCAGATCGCCTTCGCCGGGCATGTTGCGGAAATGGCGGCTCCAGTACAAAAGGTCCATGTCGATCAGCGGTGCGTCGGCCAATTGCACGATGAAGATCTTGTCGCCGGGAATGGAGCGGATGGAGTTGGGATCGATCTTGCGCGACAGCGTGTGGAAGCTGTCGAGGATGATGCCGACATTGGGGTGATCGGCGCGGCGCACCACTTCCCACGCATCGCGATGATCGCTGATGTGCCGGCCCCAGGCCAGCGCCTCGTAACCCACGCGAACACCATGCCTGGCCGCAAGTTCGCCAAGCTCATGGAAATCGGCGGCGGCGCGGTCTATGCCACCCAGCGACACCGGCGAGACATTCGAGCAGATCAGCATCAGATCGGTCCCGAGTTCGCCCATGATGTCGAATTTACGCCCTGCGCGCTCGAAGGCGCGGGCGCGGTGCGGTTCCGGCATGCCTTCGAAATCGCGGAACGGCTGGAAAAGCGTGATATCCAGCCCATGATCCGCCGCAAGGGCCTTCACCTCGCGCGGCGAGGCGTCGTAGGTCAGGAAATCGTTCTCGAAAATCTCCACGCCGGTGAAACCGGCTTTCGCAATGGCCGCCAGTTTCTCCGGGAATTCGCCGCTGATGGAGACGGTGGCGATGGAAGTACGCATTGGCACGCCCTGTTTGCCTGTGTCATAGCTCGCCATATTGCGTTCCTTTTCAGCGTTATGTACTAATTGGTTAATAATAGGGGTGCGGCGGCAAGCCGTATACCCTGCTGATGGATGGATCATGACAAAAAGCGCAACTTCGAATGGCACCAGCGAAACCCGGCAGGCGAAGCGCGATCCGGAAGGCGTGCGCCGAGACATTCTTTCCGTTGCGATGGAGGAGTTTTCGCAAAACGGCCTGTCGGGGGCGCGCATCGACGAGATCGCCGCCCGCACGCGCACGTCCAAGCGGATGATCTATTATTATTTTACCGACAAGGAAGGGCTTTACCAGCGCGTTCTTGAAGAAGCCTATGCCAAGGTGCGTGGCGGCGAGAGCGATCTGGAGCTGGACGGTCTGGAGCCGGTTGCGGCGCTCGAAAAGCTCTGTCGGTTCACTTTCGATCACCATCGCCGCAACCCGGCTTTCATCCGCATGGTGATGATCGAGAACATTCATCACGGCCGGCACATGCAATCGTCCGGAACGATCCGTCAGCTCAACCGGCCGGCCATCGATGCCCTGGAAAGTGTGCTGCTGCGCGGCCAGAAGAGCGGCATTTTCCGCAACGGAATCAATGCGCTGGAATTGCACTGGCAGATCAGCGCGCTGTCCTTTTTCAACGTCTCGAACGTCGCAACCTTCTCGTTCATCTTCGGCGACGGGCTGTTTACCGAGAAGGGTCAGCAAACATTGTCGCATCACGTCAGCGACATGGTGTTGCGATATGTGCTGAGCCCGGACCATATCACGAAGATCGGGAAAGACGGCCGATGAGGTGGCTGAGCGCCACCCCGTAACCTTCGATGCCGAGACCGGCGATCACGCCTTCGGCGCGCGTCGAGATATAGGAATGGTGGCGGAAGATCTCCCGTTTGTGGATGTTGGAAATGTGAACCTCGATCACTGGTGCCTCGAAGGTATTGAGTGCATCGAGGATCGCCACCGAGGTATGGGTAAAGGCACCGGGATTGATGACGATCCCTGCCGATGTGCCGCGCGCCGCATGGATCCAGTCGATCAGCTCGTATTCCCGGTTGCTCTGGGCAAAGAATATCTCGTGGCCCGCCGCCTCGGCAATCGCGCGGCAATTGGCCTCCACATCAGCCATCGTCTCGTAGCCGTAGATTTCCGGCTGGCGTTGGCCGAGCAGGTTGAGGTTCGGTCCGTTAAGTATGGTGAAAAGGCTCACGCCACACCCTCTTTCGTGCAAATTTCGGTAAAATGTGCCGTCATGCGTTCGGCATCAGGTTCACGGCCGCAGAACAGCCGAAACGCGCCAACAGCCTGAAACACCGTCATGCCGCCGCCGGGCAGGGTGCGACAGCCTTTTTGGGCCGCCGTCGCCAGAAGCTCGGTCACCAGCGGCATATAAACGATATCGGCCACCCAGTGCCGTTGTTCAAGCAGGTCGGCCTTGACCGGCATGCCGGGATGGGCGGGCATGCCCATCGGTGTGGCGTGGATCAACCCATCCGCGAAGGGCAGGGAATCTGCCGGGTCTTTCACGGCAAAGGCGTGGCCTTCGCCAAAACGGGCGTTGAGTTCGGCAGCCAGATGCTCGGCGCGGCTGAAATCGCGGTCGCAGATATCGAGATGGGTAATGCCGAGTTTCAGCGCCGCATGGGCCACCGCAACGCCTGCACCACCAGCACCGACCAGCAGCGCCCGGTCGCGTTTCGCATCCGGCAGGCCGCGCATGAAGCTTTCGTAAAATCCGTACCAGTCCGTATTGTGCCCAATGCGACGTCCGTCCTTGAAGACGACGGTGTTGACCGCGCCGAGCATGCGGGCATCATCAGACAATTCATGCAGGTGCGGAAGCACTGCTTGCTTGAAGGGATGGGTAATGTTGGTGCCGGCAAAGCCGCGCGATTCCAGCTCATTGAGCAGATCGGGAAGCGCGCTTTCCGGCAGCTTGCGCGCCACGACATCGACAAGCTCATAGGAATAATCGAGGCCGTGGGCAGCCCCTTCGCGCATGTGCAGCGCGGGAGATTTGGAAAGCTGGATGTCGGCGCCAATCAGGCCGACCTTGAAGGATTTGGTGTCTGTCATGATCAGGTCATCGCTCATCGAACGTGGTGGGAGAGGCGGGGGTCATCCCCGCCTGCCTGTCGGCTCCGGGTGAGCCTTAGTGATGGGCGAGAATTTCGCCGAGGAACGTGCGGGTACGCTGATGCTTGGGATCGCGGAAGAACTCGTCCGGCGGGCCTTCCTCGATGATTTCGCCTTCCGACATGAAGACCACACGGTCGGCAACCTGCCGGGCAAAGCCCATTTCATGGGTCACGCAGATCATCGTCATGCCGTCGCGGGCAAGACCGATCATCGTGTCGAGCACTTCCTTGACCATTTCCGGATCAAGCGCCGAAGTCGGCTCATCGAACAGCATGGCTTTCGGCTCCATGCAGAGCGCACGGGCAATCGCTGCGCGTTGCTGCTGGCCGCCGGAAAGCTGCGCCGGATATTTATCGGCCTGATTGAGAATGCGCACGCGCTCCAGATATTTGCGCGCGGTCGCTTCCGCATCGGCTTTCGACAGGCCCTTCACCCGCATGGGCGCCAAGGTGCAGTTTTCCATGATAGTCTTGTGCGGGAAGAGATTGAAGCTCTGGAACACCATGCCCACTTCACGGCGAACCGCATCGATGGCGCGGGTCGAATCCGAAAGCGTGGTTCCCTCGACCGTGATCTTGCCCTCCTGGATTTCTTCCAGATGGTTGATGCAGCGGATAAGGGTGGATTTTCCTGAACCCGACGGGCCGCAAAGAACGATTTTTTCGCCTTTGCGAACCGTCATGTTGACGCCTTTCAGCGCATGGAAGGCTCCATACCACTTTCCAACCCCTTCAAGGGCGATCAGCGGAGCCTGTGCGGCGGAGGATTGCGACATGGAACTTTCCTTCATGCTGGGAAGCAGCGTTAGTTAACGGTGTAGGGAATGTCAGGAAGCGAGGCCGGGAAGTCCGGAACCGGGCGCTTCATCCATTTGGCATAGACTTTTGCGAGCTCGCCATTGGCCTTGGCTTTGTCGAGCCAAGCGTTGAGTGCCTCGTTCCAGTCCTTTTCACCGGGGCGCGTGGCGGCGCTGTTGTAGAGGGTCACGAGGTCGAACTTCACCTCGTAATCCTTGCCGCCAGCCGCTGCGAGACGGTCACCATAAAACTGGTTGCCGCCGATTGCCTCGATCTGGCCCGACAGGATCGCCTGAATGGTGGCGGCGTCATCGTCGAAACGCAGAATTTTTGCCTTGGTGCCGGCACCTGCGGTCAACGCCGTGTCCATCGGACTGGATTTCGGCGCGCCGACGGTCATTCCCGTGAGATCGTCGAAGTTGGCGATCTTCTTGTCCTTGGTGGCATAGACCGACATGACGTTATGCGCGTAAGGCTGCGCATATTGTACGTTTTTCGCGCGTTCCGGCGTCATCCCCATCGACGCGAACAGGGCATCGACCTTTCCGGTGCGAAGCGACGGGATGCGGTTGGCGACGGCAAGCGGTACGAACTCCACTTTCAGTCCAAGATAGTCCGCAAACCCGCGGGCCAAATCCGCATCATAACCTTCCTGAACACCAGAGGAATTTATGAAGCCCCAGGGCGCGTTGTCGCCCTGAATGCCGATGATGATCTTGCCGCTGGACTTTGCTTCTTCAAGTGTTCTGGCTTCTGCACTTGCGGGTATCAGGATTGGCAGCAAAGCTGCTGCCAATCCGACGGCGATGGCTGTTCGCCAACGCGTCTGTCTGTTAAAGATTCCCATTGGTTACTCCTCCCAATCCAGCCTCTTCCGGTCTTCACTTCACGGTGAAAGGAATATCCGGCAGGCTTTCCGGGAAAGCGGGAACTTCGCGCTTCATCCACTTGTCGTAGATCTTGGCAAGCTGACCATCCGACTTGATCTTGTCGAGGAAGGCGTTGACGGTCTCGTTCCAGTCCTTTTCACCCGGACGGGTGCCGGCGCCGTTGTAAAGCGTCGTCAGGTCGAACTTCGGCTCGTATTTGCCGTTGGCAGCCTGATTGAGGCGGTCGCCATAAAACTGGTTGCCACCGACAACCTCGACCTGGCCGGAAATCAGCGCCTGAATGTTGGCGGCATCATCGTCAAAGCGCAGGATCTTGGCCTTGGAGCCTGCACCTGCCGTGATCGCCGTGTCCATGGCGCTGGACTTCGGAACGCCGACGGAAACGCCGGTCAGATCGTCATAGTTGCCGATCTTCTTGTCCTTGGGGCCGTAGACGGAAAGCACGTTACCGGCATAGGGCTTGGAATACTGGATGGTCTTGGCGCGCTCGGCGGTCATGCCCATGGTTGCGAACAGCAGGTCGACTTTGCCCGTCAGAAGGGCCGGAATGCGGTTTGCCACGGCAAGCGGTACGAATTCGACCTTGACGCCGAGATATTCGGCAAACGCCTTGCCGATATCGGCATCGAGGCCGTCCTGAACGCCGCTCGAATTGACGAAGCCCCATGGCGAATTGTCGCCCTGAATGCCGATTACGACCTTACCCTTTGCCTTGGCCTCATCCACCGTGCCGGCGAAGGCGTCGACCGGTGCGATAAAGGGCAGGGCGACCGTTGCTGCGGCGAGCGCGAGCAGGGTGCGACGTGAGAATTTACCGTTGGATTTCATCTTTTGCTCCTCCTTACAAAGCTTGATGACATGTTGATGGGTATTAGCGGGAAGCGGCTTGCATCCGCTTTTCTACACTGGCGCCCCACAGGGAAAGCGGCCAGCAGATCAGGAAATACATGATGCCGACGATGGCAAAGACCGTCAGCGGGCGGAACGTCTGGTTGGAGACGATCTGGCCGGCGCGGGACAGTTCGACGAAGCCGACAATGGCGGCAAGCGACGTGCCCTTTATGAGCTGCACCAGAAAACCGATGGTGGCGGGCAGCGAAATCTTGAAGGCCTGCGGCAGAACCACGTCCTTCATACGCGACACGTAGTGCAGGCCAAGCGCGTTGGCGGCTTCGGTCTGACCCTTCGGCACAGCCTGGATGCCACCGCGCCAGATTTCACCCAGAAAGGCGCTGGCATGCAGGGTGAATGCGATGGCGACCGCAATCCAGGCATCGACATTCAGGCCCGCAAGCGCCACGCCGTAATAGACGACGAAAAGCTGCATCAGGAGCGGTGTGCCCTGGAAAATCGCGATGAAGCCGGTGCTGGCGCGCTGGATCGCCGGGGTTTCGGCAACGCGGCCAAGCGCGACGCAAAGGCCGAAAATGCCGCCACCGATGAAGCCGATCAGGGTCAGCGCAAGGGTCCATTTCAGGCCCTGCAGCAGGAAGAACAATTCGTTGGAACCGATGGATGCCATTGTCTTTTCCTCACTTGACCGGATAGCTGAACGATGTGCGGGAGATGAGGGAAAATACCCCCATCATCAGCGAGGAAATGACCAGATAAAGCAGCGTGATCGAGAAATAGACCTCAAAGGAGCGGAAGGTGTCCGCTTCGATCTGCTGGGCCACCGAGGTCAGCTCGTAAGCCGCAATCGAGGTACAGACCGAAGTGGTCAGCGTCAGCATGATGAACTGGCTGGTGAGTGACGGATAGACCGCCCGAAGCGCCGGCTTCAGAATGATGTGCCGGAAGATCTGCGCCCGGTGCAGGCCAAGCGCCAATCCCGCCTCAACCTGACCCTTGGGAATGGAATCGACGCCGCCGCGAATGATTTCAATGGCATAGGCGCCGCCGTTCAACGCAAGCGCAATGATGGCCGTGACCGTGGGGTTAAGCTTGATGCCGATTTGCGGCAGGGCGAAGAAGATGAAGAATATCTGCACCAGAAACGGCGTGTTGCGAATGGCTTCCACGAACCCGATTACCAGACCGCGCAGCAGCTTGAAGCGCGAGCGGCGGGCCACGACGCCGAGAACCCCGATGACGGTGGCAAGCGACATGCCGGCGATTGCAAGGCCGATCGTTGCAAGACAGGCCAGAAGCAGCTCGGGCAGACGGTCTATGACCGCCGAAAAATCGAGACTGTAAGACATATTTCCTCCCAACCCGTTCGGGTCCGAACAGACGTTTCGCCTTGTTCGCATCGCTTTGGAAACCCTGTGGCTCCAAAGCCCTCCGTTTGTTTTTACCGTGCCGGGGAAGCTCCACACTTCTGTGCCAGCATAGCGTTAACCTGAATGTTTGTACCAGTTAGTTCAATTTTGTGTCAAGCGCCAACTCCGGTTAGAAACAGCTTAAAGATCACTTTTTCTTCATTCATCTTGTTCAAGAAAGTCGTTTTTTATCAACGACTAATGTGATTGGTGGCAAGCGTTTTCATCGCACGCCCGCGCCATTCCCATCTCGCTGGCAAAAGCGCCCGAAGGCCGCTCAGTCTTCGCGAAAATCTGTCATTCCCTTTTTATTCTTCGCTTGCTCCCAGCCGGTCGATCTGCCCCGCGAGGCGCTCGGCGATCAGGAGTGAGGACCCCGTTGCCGTCACCATTTGCGGCAGCGACAGCCATTCGAGCATCCAGCCCGCGCCCGAACGTTCCTGTTCGTGAACGAGAGACTGGTGCAATGCCGAAATCTGCACGGCGTTGAAGCGTGCCAGCGTCACCAGCGTTTCCGCATTGACCGGGTTCTGCTTGTGCGGCATCGCCGAGGAACCACCCCCGCCGCTCATGCGAATTTCGGCGCCGACTTCGGCCAGAAGCGCGATATCCTGCCCGAACTTGCCAAGCGTGCCGGTGACGAGCGACAGCAGATTGGCAAGCTCGGCGATACCGTCGCGCTGGCTGTGCCACTGCGGCCTGTCAGAAAGGCCGAGACGCTTTGCGAGATCGGCGCGGACAGTGCCGGCATTGTCGCCGAGCTTTTCCAGCGTGCCGGCCGCGCCGCCGAACTGGACGGCAAAACCGTGCTGCAAAAACGTGTCGATCCGAACCAGATGCCGTTCCAGCGGATCGATCCAGCTTTCCACCCTGTCGCCGACCGTGATGGCGATGGCGGCCTGCATGCGGGTATATCCCGTCAGCGGGTTGCTGCCATCGCGGGCCGCAATATCACCCAGCGTATCGATGAGGCGGCCGAGCCGTGCCGCGATGATTTCCGCTGCCGCCTTCAGCCGCAGCATCAGGCTGGTATCGATGACATCCTGGCTGGTGGCGCCGAAATGCAGCTTTTCCGCCGCAGTACCGGCAACCGCCGCCCGCATCTGCCGGACAAGTTCCGGCACCACAACGCCGTCCTTGGCGACGCCATGGCGAAGCGCGGTGGTATCAGCGGCAAAATCGGAAAGGCGCGAGACGATCGCATCCGCCGCATCCGCTTCAATGACGCCCGCCCCGGCTTGCGCCTGCGCCAGCGCCGTCTCGAAACGGATCATGGCGTCGATATCCGCTCTGGCCGAAAACAGCTCAACGATTTCGCTGTCGCCAAAAAGGCCGGAGAGAAACGGATGTTCGAAGGGGGAAAGGCTCATCTCAGGTTACAGCTCCGCTCAGATATCGAAAAACACGGTTTCGCCCTCGCCCTGAAGGCGGATATCGAAACGATAGATGTTTCCTTCCTCCTTTTTGGCGACAAGGGTGGCGATGCGGCTTTTCTGCTCGACGCGGGCAAGGACCGGATCGGCGGCATTGGCCTCCTGCTCTTCGGGAAAATACATGCGGGTTTGCAGGCCGATATTTATACCGCGCGCCACGATCCAGAAAGTGATGTGCGGCGCCATCCACCGGCCGTCGCGAAAGGGCACCTTGCCGGGCTTGATGGTCTCGAAGATGAATTCGCCGGTATCCATGTCGCCGGGCGAGCGGCCCCAGCCGGTGAAATTCGGATCCGCCTTGCCGCGTGTTTCGCTGGGGCTGTTGTAATAACCGTCCGTATCCGCCTGCCAGATTTCGATCAGGGCGTCCTTAAGCGGCATGCCAGCGCCGTCGTAGACCGTGCCACGCACGCTTATGCGTTCGCCGCGAGCCTCGTCGTTATAGAGCGCGCCGGAGCCCAGGTCCTTTTCGAACACGCCCTCGATGCCAACGAAATTGGGGGTGCAGCCGATATGGACATATGGACCTGCCGTCTGCGACGCTGATTCCTTGAGATAACCGAGCGGCTGGACCATGATCAGTTGCCTTCCTTGCGATTTTCGAAAAACGTGGAGCGGCGGCCGCGAAGCACGATGTCGAACTTGTATGCCAGCATGTCCATGGGAATGTTTGAATTCATATCCAGCGGCGCGATCAGCCGCTTGATCGCATCCTCGTCCGGGATGGTTTTGACGATCGGACATTTCCAGATCAGCGGATCGCCTTCGAAATACATCTGGGTTATCAGCCGCTGGGCAAAGCCGTGGCCGAAGACCGAGAAGTGGATATGGGCAGGCCGCCAGTCGTTGACGCCGTTCGGCCAGGGGTAAGCGCCAGGCTGGATGGTCTTGAACCAGTAATAACCGTTCTCATCCGTGATCGTGCGGCCGACGCCGCCAAAATTCGGATCGATGGCGGCGAGATAGGTTTCCTTCTTGTGGCGATACCGCCCGCCGGCATTGGCCTGCCAGAATTCCACGAGCGCACCGTCCACGCCGCGGCCGCGCTCGTCCAGCACCCGGCCGTGGACCAGAATGCGCGGGCCAATCGGCATTTCGCCAGGGCGGGCATAATTGAGGATCAGGTCGTTATCCAGCTCGTTCAGCAGGCTGTGGCCGAAAACCGGCCCGGTGATCTCGCTTTTGGTGCCTTCCAGCGAAATCAGGGCGCGCTGCGGAGAACGCAGGATAGAGGTCTTGTACCAGGGAGCATAGGCCAGCGGATGAATGTCGCGGTCGCGTGCGAAGAACGGCCCGGTTTCGGGCTTTGTATTACTCATTTCGTCTCCTCCTCGTCGCTGGAACTATCGGCTTTCATGTCGGCCAGAGCAAGCTTGGCGGTCTTGAAAGCGTGGTTGGCGGCGGGCACGCCGGCATAGATTGCGACATGCAGCAGCGCTTCGCGAATATCCGCTTCGGTGGCGCCGGTATTGGCGGTGGCGCGCACATGCATGGCAAGTTCCTCGTCCTGCCCGAGTGCGGCAAGCAAGGCGATGGTGACCATCGAGCGCTCGCGCTTCGTCCAGTGGTTACCGGACCACACCGTGCCCCAGGCCGCTTCGGTGATGAGCTGCTGAAACGGCTGGTCGAACCCCGTCGTCACCGTCTGCGCGCGGTCGACATGCGCGTCACCGAGCACGGCGCGGCGCGTTTTCATGCCCTGCTCAAATCTCTCGTTCTTATCGATATTGTCCGCCATCTGTCAGTGCTCCGGCAAGGTCTTCAGAAAATCACCGACCGCCTGCGCATAGGCGAGCGGTTGTTCAAGGCATGGAATGTGGCCGCAGCGTGCAATGGTGGCGAGACGGCTTGCGGGAATGAGGTCCGCCAGCGATTGCACCAGTGCTGGCGGTGTCGACCCGTCTTCATCGCCCGCCACGCAGAGCGTCGGAACAGCGATGCGGCCCGCTTCGCGCGTGAAATCGGCATCGCGTATGGCGGCGCAGGTGCCGCTGTAACCGGCCTCCGGCTGTTGGGAAAGCATGTTGCGCGCGCTCGCATAAACCACGTTGTCCGGCTGGCGAAAGGCTGGTGTGAACCAGCGCTCCATCACCGGATCGATCAGCGAGGCAAGGCCGTCAGCGGCGATCTTGTCGATGCGCGCGTTCCACATCTCGGCGGTGCCGATCCTGTGGGCGGTATTGCTGAGCACAAGGGCACGCACGAGATCGGGACGCCGGGCATAAAGTCCCTGTGCAACCAGTCCACCGACCGACAGACCCCAGATAACCGCATTGTTGACGGAAAGATGATCGAGGATGGCAATCAGGTCGTCCGCGTGATCGTCTATCGAATAGGCAGGGCGGCCGATATCGGACAGGCCATGGCCACGTTTGTCGTGCAGGACGAAAGCATATTTGTCGCCAAGTTCCGCGATCACCGCATCCCAGATACGGAAATCGGTGCCAAGCGAATTGATAAAGGCGATGACCGGCTTGTCGCTTTCCAGTTCGTGCGCACGATAATGGATCGCGTTTTCGCCACAGCGCAGAAAATGCATGATGTAAGTCCTCCTGTTGACGATATTGCAAGCACGTTCCGGTTAAGTAAAATGACATTATCGGTGAAAAATATAACCAATGGATTATATGTTCGATGGTCGAGCAGCGTATAAAGTTCCGGCATCTTCAGACCTTCGTGGAGGTGGCGCGCCAGAAAAGCGTCATTCGTGCTGCAGAAATCCTGCATGTCAGCCAGCCGGCGGTAACGAAAACCATCCGCGAACTCGAGGAGATTCTCGGCGTCTCGCTGTTCGACCGCGAGGGGCGCGGCATCCGCATCAGCCGCTATGGCGAGGTGTTCCTGCGCCATGCCGGGGCAACGATGACGGCACTTCGCCATGCGGTCGATTCCGTCTCGCAGGAGGCGGCGCGTGCCGGCCCGCCGGTTCGCGTCGGTGCCTTGCCGACCGTATCGGTGAGGATCATGCCGAAAGCCATGGCGGGATTTCTTTCGGAAAAAACCGGCAGCCCGGTCAAGATCGTCACCGGTGACAATGCCGTTCTTCTGGAGCAGTTGCGCGTCGGCGATCTGGATCTCGTCGTCGGGCGCCTGGCTGCGCCGGAAAAGATGGCGGGCTTTTCCTTCGAGCATCTCTATTCCGAAAAGGTGCGGTTCGTCGTGCGCGCCGGCCATCCGCTGCTGTCACCGGGCATTTCGGTTTTCGATCACCTGCACGAGTTCCCGGTATTGATCCCCACCCGCCAGTCGGTGATCGGTCCCATCGTCGAGCAGTTCCTGATCGCCAATGGGGTGCCGGCCTTGCCGATCCGCATCGAAACGGTATCGGATGCGTTTGGTCGCGCGTTCCTGCGCACCAGTGATGCCGTCTGGATCATTTCGGAAGGGGTGGTCGCAGGCGATGTGGCGGATGGAACTCTGGCGATCCTGCCGGTCGATACCGGCGATACCAGCGGTCCGGTCGGCTTGACGGTGCGGGCCGATACACAGCCCTCACTGCCGCTGTCGCTACTGATACAGGCCATTCGCGAAGCTGCGCGCGAACTGCTCGACCCGAAGCCTGAAACTGTTTCCTAATAGGGAAGCCCGACATAGTTTTCCGCAAGCGCCGTGGAGGCCGCGCGGGAATGCACGAGGTAATCCAGTTCCGCTTCCTGAATGCGCTGGCCAAATTCGCCTGTATCGGGAAAGCGGTGCATCATTGTCGTCATCCACCAGGAAAAGCGCACGGCCTTCCAGACGCGAGATAGCGCTTTCTGCGAATAGGAATCGATGCCCGCTTCTGACCCTTCACGATAAAATTCGATGAGCGCCTCGCTGAGATAATGCACGTCGCTGGCAGCAAGGTTGAGGCCCTTGGCGCCGGTCGGCGGCACGATGTGGGCGGCGTCGCCCGCCAGAAACAATCGCCCGAAGCGCATCGGTTCGCACACGAAGGACCGAAGCGGTGCGATGGATTTTTCAAACGACGGTCCGGTCACCAGGGCATCGGCATGGTTTTCCGGCAGGCGGCGGCGGATTTCATCCCAGAAGCGCTCATCGCTCCAGTCCTCCGGCCGGTCTTCCAGCGAACATTGCAGGTAATAGCGGCTGCGCGTGTGCGAGCGCATGGAACAGAGCGCAAAACCACTGGGATGGTTGGCATAGATGAGTTCGTGGCTGACAGGCGGCACTTCGGCCAGAATACCGAGCCAGCCGAAGGGATATATCTTTTCGAATTCCTTGATCGAGCGCTCAGGCACGGATTTGCGGCTGACGCCGTGAAACCCATCGCATCCGGCAATAAAATCACAATCTATCCGATGGCTTACGCCGTCTTTCTCATAGGTGACATAGGGGCTGGCACCATCGAAATCATGAGGCTCCACATTCGAGGCTTCATAGATTGTGGTAAGCCCCGCTTTTTCGCGGGCATCCATCAGGTCGTGCGTCACCTCCGTCTGACCGTAGACCATTACCCGTTTGCCGCCGGTCAGATCGAAGAGGTCGATACGGTGATCGCGCCCGTCAAAGGTCAGCGAGAAACCGTCATGTGGCAGACCTTCCTTGTGCAGGCGTTTGTCGGCGCCAACCTTTTCCAGAAGGTGCACTGTACCTTCTTCCAGCACCCCGGCGCGGACCCGACCGAGGATGTAGTCCTTGCCGGCCCGGTCGAGAATGACGGTATCGATGCCTTCATTGGCAAGCAGCTGACCAAGCAGCAGACCCGAAGGGCCGGAGCCGATGATGACGACCTTGGTGCGCATTATTTTCCTCCCGGAATTGTCTCCTGTCAGGAAATTGACCAAAGCGCGCGACAAGCTCAATGGACTTTCTGATCCGTAAATTGCACAATTCGACCATGATGCGGGGAGCTGGGGTGACATGCGGGTTGCGGCGAATGAAGGCCTATATGGCGAGGAGACTGCGCAAGGAACCGCTTTCCGCTTTCATTGCGAGACGCTTTTTTCCAGAAGCAGCCTGCATCGCTTTGAAATCGGCCTGCACCGGCATGCCGCGTTCCTGCAAATCTTGTACATTTGGGGCGGCGAGGGCGATGCATTGCTGGATGGCCTCACCGAGGCTATCCGCCCACCGGTCGCCATTGTCGTACCGCCGGGTTTCGAGCACGGCTTTCGTTTTTCGCGTGATATTGGCGGGGTGATCGTCACCGTGCTGCCGGGCGCGCTTGCCGCATCCGTGCAGGCGCTGCTGCTGCGGAATTTCCAGCAGCCCGTGTTGTTGCCGTTACAGGATTTCTCCGAGGGCGAGCGATTGCGCAGGGATTTCGAACATATCTCCGCGGAGTATGAAAGCCACGAGATAGGCCGGGAGGCGATGATCGAAGGTCAGCTTGCCACCGTGGCTGCACTTCTTGCACGAGCGGCGCGGCCTCTACTGGAAAGAACCGGGGAAGGCCCTGCGGAACAGCGCTTCGAACTCCTGCTGTCACTGATCGCCCGACATATTCGCGAGCCGCGCAAGGCGGCGTTTTATGCGCAGAAGCTCGGCCTTTCCGAGACCCATCTCAACCGTCTCGTCCGTTCCGTTTCCGGCCTCAGCCTGCAACGGCTTGTTGCCAGGCGCCAGATCGAGATCGCCCAGCAGGAACTGATCTTCACCGTATCGACCGTGCAGATGATTGCGGAAGATCTCGGTTTTGCCGACCCGGCCTATTTCAACCGCTTCTTCAAGCGGGAAACAGGCATGACACCGCGGGCATGGCGATTGGCTGAACGGCGGAAAATGGGAGATGACGGCGCGGCTTCGGCCTCACCTCAGGCAAGCATTCTTCCCAGCTCACGCTGGACGGAAAGCAGTGGCGGCAAATAACGTTCCACCAGATCCTCCATGGACGCTACCGAGGCGGCAAGCCCGACATTGAGTGCTGCGACCGTCTGCCCGCGCACGGTTTTCACCGGCACGGCAATGGAGCGAAGGCCGATCTCCACCTCCTGATCGATCAGGGCATAACCACGATTGCGGGTCGCCTCGAGTTCGTCAAGCAGGGCGTCGATACCGGTCATCGTCTTTTCCGTCCGTGCCACCAGCCGCGAGTGTTCCAGGACCTCGCGCTGCCGTTCCGGTGTAAGGGCTGAGAGGAGAACGCGGCCCATGGAGGTGCAATAGGCGGGCAGGCGCGAGCCAGGCATGAGGGCGATGGACATGACCCGCTGCTGGGCGGCGCGCGCCACATACACGATTTCGGTATCGTCCAGAATGGAGACTGATGTGCTGTGGCCGATCTCTTCCGAAAGACGGTCGAGAAGGGGCTGGACGATGCGCGGCAGCGGCATGGTGGCAAGACAGCCGGTGCCAAGCCGCAGCACCTTGGGCGTCACAGTGAAGAACTTGCCGTCATAGGCGGCGTAACCCATTTCCGACAGTGTCAGCAGACAGCGCCGCGTGGTGGCGCGGTCGAGCCCGGCGATTTCTGCCGCGTCGGAAATGGAGAGGCGTGGACGCTCGGCGCTGAACGCCTCGATCACCTTCAGCCCCTTGGCGAGACCGCCCATCATATCTCTTTCATTGACGGCCATGTCGCGGCTCCATTTGTGCGATATACGAACAAAAATCATATAACGCACAAAATTGTTGCCGTCGAGGCGGATTCGGATTTAGCTCTGCGCCAAGCAGCCTTGCGAGTTCCCATTGCTGGGCTGGATGGAGGATTGATATGGACAAGACAATCAAGAGCGCGACTGATGCCATTTCCGGTATCGGCGACGGCGCGACGGTGATGATCGGCGGTTTTGGCGGCTCCGGCGCGCCCATCGAGCTGATCCACGCCCTGATCGACAAGGGACCGAAAAACCTGACGGTCATCAACAACAACGCCGGCAATGGCCGTATCGGCATTGCCGCAATGATCGATGCGGGCATGGTCAAGAAGATGATCTGCTCGTTTCCGCGCTCTTCCGATCCGCGCGCTTTCACCGACAGATATCTGGCCGGCGAAATCGAGCTGGAACTTGTGCCGCAGGGCACGCTTGCCGAGCGTATCCGTGCCGGTGGCGCCGGCATTCCGGCATTCTACACCCCGACTGCCTTTGGCACGGAGCTTGCCAATGGCAAGCCGATCGCCGAATTCGACGGCCGGTCGTATGTTCAGGAACGCTGGCTGAAGGCGGATTTCGCCATCGTCAAGGCTGAGCTTGGCGATACCTACGGCAATCTCACCTATAACAAGGCGGGGCGCAATTTTAACCCGCTGATGTGCATGGCGGCAGCCACCACCATCGCCCAGGTCTCGAAGATCGTCGCTGCCGGCGAGATCGACCCCGAGCATGTCGTCACGCCCGGCATTTTCGTCAACGGCGTCGTGGAAATCGCCAATCCGCAACAGGAAGAAGTCCTCATTCGTGCGGGAGTAGCCTACGCATGACCCAGCCAATCAACACTCGCGACGATATCAAGCTCTCCAACGCCCAGATCGCCTGGCGCGCGGCGCAGGACATTGAGGATGGCGCTTACGTCAATCTCGGTATCGGTTTTCCCGAAATGGTCGCCCGTTACCAGCCGCCCGGCCGTCAGGCTATCTTCCACACCGAAAACGGCATCCTGAATTTCGGCGAAGCGCCGCCGGAAGGTGAAGAGGACTGGAACCTCATCAATGCCGGCAAGAAGGCGGTGACGCTGAAGCCGGGTGCCTCCTTCTTCCACCATGCCGACAGCTTCGCCATGGTGCGCGGCGGGCATCTGGATGTGGCGATCCTCGGCGCCTATCAGGTGGCGCAGAATGGTGATCTCGCCAATTGGCGCGTTGGCTCCAAGGGCGTGCCCGCCGTTGGCGGTGCCATGGATCTGGTGCATGGCGCCAAGCAGGTTTTCGTCATCACCGAACACGTGACGAAGAACGGCGAGCCGAAGCTTGTCGAAAAATGCGCCTTTCCGCTGACTGGCGTCGGCTGCATCACCCGCATCTACACCAGCCATGCGGTGATTGACGTCGTGGATGGCCGTTTCGTTTTGCGCGAAAAGCTGGCGGCGATGAGCTTCGATGAATTGCAGGCCATGACCGGCGCGCCTCTCCATGTCGATGGCGAAGTCGCCGATCTTGTCGCCCCGGAACTTTGAGGAACAACCGATGACCGATGCATTCATCTGCGACTATATCCGCACACCGATCGGCCGTTTCGGCGGTGCATTGTCTTCAGTGCGGGCTGACGATCTCGGTGCTGTGCCCTTGCGGGCGCTTGTCGAGCGTAACCCGTCCGTGGATTGGGAAGCCGTTGAGGACGTGATCTTTGGCTGCGCCAACCAGGCGGGCGAAGATAACCGCAATGTTGCCCGCATGTCGCTGCTGCTGGCCGGCCTGCCGGTTTCGGTGACCGGAACCACGATCAACCGGTTGTGCGGTTCGGGCATGGACGCTGTCATCGCCGCTGCCCGTGCCGTCAAATCCGGCGAGGCGGAATTGATGATCGCAGGCGGCGTGGAAAGCATGAGCCGCGCGCCCTTCGTGCTGCCCAAGGCCGAAAGCGCCTTTTCACGCAACGCCGAAATCTACGACACGACCATCGGCTGGCGTTTCGTCAACCCGCTGATGAAGGCGCAATATGGCGTCGATTCCATGCCGGAGACCGGTGATAACGTCGCCGTCGATTATCAGGTCTCCCGCGAAGATCAGGACGCCTTTGCCGTTCGCAGCCAGCAAAAGGCAGCCGACGCGCAGGCCAATGGCCGCCTCGACAAGGAAATCGTCTCGGTCACGATCCCGCAGCGCAAGGGCGATCCGCTGGTAGTGTCTAAAGACGAACATCCGCGCGCGACGAGCCTTGAAGCTCTTGCAAAGCTGAAGCCTGTCAACAAGCGCGACAGTGCGACAGTGACGGCGGGCAATGCATCCGGCGTCAATGACGGTGCGGCGGCCCTCATCATCGCTTCGGCTGAAGCCGCAAAGAAATACGGCCTGACGCCGATTGCCCGCATTCTCGGCGGAGCAACGGCCGGCGTTCCGCCGCGCGTCATGGGCATTGGCCCCGCGCCTGCCTCAGCCAAGCTTCTGGCGCGTCTCGGCCTGAAACAGGAAGAGCTTGACGTGATCGAGCTGAACGAAGCCTTCGCCAGCCAGGGTCTCGCAACGCTTCGCCAGCTCGGCATTGCCGATGACGATGCGCGGGTGAATGCAAATGGCGGCGCGATTGCGCTTGGGCATCCGCTTGGGATGTCCGGTGCGCGCATTGCCGGCACCGCAGCACTCGAGCTTTCTCTGACCGGCAAGCGTTATGCGCTTTCGACCATGTGCATCGGCGTCGGGCAGGGCATTGCCGTGGCGCTCGAGCGGGTCTGACGGGACCGCGGCATTCGGTTCTGTTGAACGGTCCGGATGCCGCTGCCGCCGTGTCTTCACCTATGTCGGCAGGTGCTCAGGAACTCCACGCATGATTTTCTCGCGGTGGTGCATTCCAACTCCCCTCATTCCTGTGCTTGTCACAGGAATCCAGCCGACGCGCGTCTGCGCGGCGGAGGGAGTCTTTTCAGCCCAAGGACTTGGGCTGGCTGGATCTCTGTGACAAGCACAAAGATGAGGGACGTGGAAAAGCAGGCCTCGCACCAGACACCCCAGCCATCAATATTTATGCCGCGTGCTATGGCACCCCTCGCCGAAATCTCGGTTTGCGTTGGATTCTATCATGATCCGTGACATGTTTTGCGGGGTATGACAGGATTCTTTCCGTGTAAGGGGTGTCTTCATGAAGCGTCCGACAATCACAGATGTTGCAAACGCCGCCGGCGTCAGCGTTGCGACTGTCGACAGGGTATTGAATGGTCGCCTGCCGGTGCGGGAGGAAACCTCGCGGCGGGTGTTCGAGGCGGCGGAAAAGATCGGTTTCCATGCCACCAACATCATCCGCCAGCGCATGCTGGCCGATCTGCCGTCCTATAATCTCGGAATCATTCTGCGGAAAGAACGGCACTCCTTTTACCAGGCATTTGCCGATGAGCTGGAGCTTGCGGCGCGCAACGTGAGGGATCGCCATCTGAACCTGCGCATCGAATTTGCGCAGTCGGGCGAGCCGAGCGAGCTTGCGGCCCTTCTGTCCGGCATGAAAGGTCGGGTGCAGGCCGTTGCGGCCACCGGTCCTGACCATCATGACGTTACGGCGGCCGTTGAGGCGCTGAAGGCGAAGGGTATTCCCACCTTTTCCCTGCTTTCCGATTTCGCGCAGGGTGTGCGGGAGGCCTATCTTGGCGCGAATAACATGAAGGTTGGGCGCACGGCGGCGTGGATGATCTCGCGGCTGGCGCGCAGCAAGGGCAAGGTGCTGCTATTGCTCGGTGGCCACCGTTTTCACGGTCATTCGCTGCGGGAAACCGGCTTTCGGAGCTATATCAGGGAATATGCGCCGGAATTCGAGGTGATGGACGCGCTGATCACGTTGGAAACGCGGCGGCTGACCTACGAGCTTGTCATGGACACCATCGCCAAACACCAAGATCTCGTCGGCATCTATTGCATCGGCGGCGGCATGGAAGGTGTGATCGAGGCCTTGCAGCAGGAGAACCGCCAGGAAACCATCGTCTGCCTCGTCAACGAGTTGACGCCGGAATCCCGTCAGGCGCTGCTTGAGCGGCGTATTACCGGCGTGTTCCAGACACCGCTTCGCGAACTGTGCACGGATCTTGTTGCCACGATGGTTCACACCATCGAACACGGCATGGCGGAAACACCGGGACAGAGATTTGTGCCCGCTCATCTATGGGTTCCTGAGAGCCTTTGATGGTTTGATAGATTCTATCATAAATGCCGCGTCTATTTCTATCAGCCATGATGGTTTTGCCCGCCGAAGACGCGTTGACGCCGGCCCCGGACTAGGATCATGTTGCCGGCATGTGGAGCGGGCAGGAGGCTGATCCACGACAATAACGATGTTTCAAGGTTGCCAAACGCCGCAGATTTCCATCTTCGGCGACGGGTATCCTTTTGCCGGCGATCGGCTGTGGCGCAATGCACTTGCGGCTGTGCGACCGGTTTCTTTTCAAGAGTTTCGGAGGAGGATGACATGAAAAGACATTTTGCGATTGCGGCTCTGGCCACCATGCTGGCGACCACGGCTTCGGCTCAGACCATCGGCGTTTCGATGGCCCTGTTCGACGACAATTTCCTGACCGTGCTGCGTAACGGCATGATCGACTATTCGAAGGGTATGAACGGTGTCTCGCTGCAGATCGAGGACGCCCAGAACGATGTCGGCAAACAATTGAGCCAGGTGCAGAACTTTGTCGCGGCTGGCGTCGACGCCATCATCGTCAATCCCGTTGATACGGATGCGACGGTGGCGCTTTCGCAGGCGGCCGCCGCAGCCGGCATTCCGCTTGTCTACGTCAACCGCCAGCCGGTCAATCTCGACAACCTGCCGGACAAGCAGGCCTTCGTCGCTTCCGATGAAAAACAGTCGGGAACGTTGCAGACGCAGGAAGTCTGCCGGCTTCTGAAAGCTGCCGGCAAGACGGAAGCCAAGGCCGTGGTGATGATGGGCGAGCTCTCCAACCAGGCGGCGCGCATGCGGACTGAGGACATCAAGGAGGTCGTCGCCACTCCGGATTGCAGCTTCATCAAGCTCGTTGAGGAGCAATCCGCCAACTGGTCGCGCACGCAGGGGTCGGACCTGATGACCAACTGGCTCTCGGCTGGCGTTGAGTTCGATGCGGTGATTTCAAACAATGACGAGATGGCGATCGGCGCGATCCAGTCGTTGAAGGCGACCGGCCGGCCGATGGACGGCGTCATTATTGCGGGTATCGACGCGACCCAGGATGCACTTGCCGCGATGGCGGCGGGCGAACTGGATGTCAGTGTTTTCCAGAATGCCGCCGGCCAGGGCAAGGGCGCGGTGGATGCCGCGCTGAAACTCGCCAAGGGCGAGACGATCGACAAGAAGGTCTTCGTGCCCTTCGAACTCGTCACGCCCGCCAACCTCAAGGATTATCAGGCGAAGAACTGAGGCCGGCATTCACTGGGAATGCCAGGAATAAACCAGGGGCCGCTCATGGAAAAGCAGGCCCAAGGCCGCGGTCTCTTCTCCCGGACCGCGGCCTAACCTGTCCGCAACGACCTCAACAGATACCGACGACAAGGAAGCGTAAATGCGCATCGCCATCGACCCGTTCATGCACCGCCATCTTAGCCTCGAAGCCCTTCCCGCCAAAGTTAGGGAGCTCGGCTACGACTGGATCGAGCTCAGCCCGCGCGCCGATTTCCTCGAATGGTTCAAGGCGCCACGCGTGTTTCCCGAAAGGATCCGCTCGTTCAAGAAGGCGCTGGCGGCCGAAAACGTCAAGATTGCCTCGCTGCTGCCGATGTATCGCTGGGCCTCCAATGACGAGACCGAGCGGCAGGCGGCAGTGAAGCACTGGAAACGCGCCATCGAGATCGCCGTCGAACTGGAGGTCGATACGATGAACTCCGAATTTGGCCGTGGACCGCATCCCGACAAGGGTTCCTGCTATTGCTGCCATACCGGCTCGATGATCGAGGCCTGCGAGGATGCCTGGTGGCGTTCAATGGAAGAACTTGTGCCGATCTTCGAGCGCGAAGGCATCAATCTGCATGTCGAGCCGCATCCGGAAGACTGGTGCGAGACACTTCAGCCGGCGCTTGACATCATCCGCACCGTCAATTCGAAGAATGTGAAGTTTCTCTATTGCGCCCCGCACACCTTCTATTTCGGCGACGACACCAAGGCGATGCTGCGCGAAGCGAAGGATGTGCTCGCCCACGTGCATGTCGGTGACACCTTCAATCACAAGGCCAGTTCAGGGCTGCGCTACATTCTCAACCCGCCCGGCACGCAGGCGCGCGTGCACCAGCACCTGAACATCGGCCAGGGTGAGGTGCCGTGGGACGACTTCTTCGGCACGCTTTCCGAAATCGGCTTCGACGGCATCATGACCTCCTGTGTTTTTGCCTGGGAGGACAGGGCCGATGAATCGGGCAGGTTCATGTGCGCCGAGATCAACAACTATATCGAAAAATACCGCAAGTGAGGTTTTTCCCATGACTGTGAGAATTGGTGTCATCGGCACCGGGGCGATTGGCCGTGACCATGCCCGCCGCATCAACAAGGTCCTCGGAGGCGCAAAGGTCGTGGCGCTGAGTGACGTCAACCCTGCATCCGCCGAGGCGGTGAAGAACGACATTGCTGCGGACGCCTTCATTTTCGCCACCGGCGAGGAACTGATTGCATCGCCGGATGTGGACGCCGTTCTGGTGACATCCTGGGGTGCCACGCATGAGCAATATGTGCTGGCCGCCATTGCCGCCGGCAAGCCCTGCTTTTGCGAAAAGCCGCTGGCGACAACGGCGGAAGGGGCAAAACGCATCGTTGACGCCGAGGTGGCGCAGGGCAAGCGGCTGGTTCAGGTGGGCTTCATGCGCCGTTATGACGCCGGTTATGTGGCGTTGAAACAGGCCGTCGACACCAAGATCGGCGCGCCGATCATGGTGCACGCCGCCCATCGCAATCCGGCGGTTCCGGAGCAATATGTGACTGCTATGGCCATCCACGACACGATGATCCACGAGATCGACGTGCTGCGCTGGCTGCTCGACGATGATTATGTTTCGGCGCGGGTCCTCTTTCCCCGCTCGGCGGCCAGAAGCCATGCGCGGCTGAAGGATCCGCAGATCGTCGTTCTGGAGACCACCAGGGGCACGCTCATCGACGTCGAAATTTTCGTCAATTGCCATTATGGCTATGATATTCAGTGCCAGGTGGTGGGAGAGGATGGCATCGCCAGCCTGCCAGAACCGATGTCCGTCCAGACCCGCCTTGGCGCCAAGCTACAGAACGATATCCTGACAGACTGGAAGGATCGCTTTATCGCGAGCTATGATGTCGAGCTGCAGGATTTCATCCATGCGGCGGCGAAGGGGACTGCGGCCGGACCGAATTCCTGGGACGGTTACGTCGCCGCCATCACATCCGATGCCTGCGTCACGGCGCAGGAAACCGGTGGCGCTGCGGTCGCCATCGACCTTCCCGCGCGTCCTGCCCTTTATAAGTGAGGATATCTCATGCGTTTTGCCATCAACCACATCACCGCACCAAAACTCTCCCTCGAGGACTTCTTCGCGACAGCGCGCAATCTTGGCCTTAGCGAAGTCGAAATCCGCAACGACCTGCCTGACATCGTCGGCACGGTGGACCCGGCTGCCGTGAAGGCCGCGGCCGAAAAGGCCGGCGTGACCATCATCTCCATCAACGCGCTATACCCATTCAACGTCTGGTCGGGCGATCTGCCAAAAAGGGCAGTCGTGATGGCTGATTACGCCGCCGCAAGTGGCGCGAAGGCGCTTGTCATGTGCCCGCTCAACGAGGGCCGACAGGTACCCTTCGACGATCTCGTGGCCGCGCTCAAGGCCATGAAGCCCATCCTCGAGGAGCGTGGGCTGACCGGCCTTGTCGAACCGCTCGGTTTCCCCGTCTCGTCGCTGCGCACCAAGGCTGAGGCCGTCAAGGCCATCGACGCGGTAGGCGGGGGCGATGTCTACAGGCTGGTGCACGACACTTTCCATCATCATCTGGTAGGAGAGACGGTGTTTTTCCCCGAACGCACCGGCCTCGTCCACATATCAGGCGTGACAGACCCCGCCGTCTCCGTCGCCGACATGCTGGACGCCCACCGCGTTCTGGTGGATAGCGACGACCGGCTGGAGAATCTTGCCCAGATCAGGACGCTGGAGGCCGCTGGCTACAAGGGGCCTTACAGCTTCGAGCCTTTCGCGGCTGAGGTGCATGAGTTGAAAGACCCGGCTGCTGCCGTCAGAGACAGTATCGACCATATCTCCCAGGCGCTATGACCGCCTCACCGCCTGCGGTTTGCTGCAGGCGGTGCTTGCGTTCGAATACAGGCTGATTGGTAGAAAACACAGAGAAATCAATTCCGCTTTTACGGATGATGCTGTAATCTTTGCGTGACAAAACAGAGCAGCAATCGGGCTCGGGTATTCTTGAAATCAACTGCTTTGTGCCGGTTTCTTGCCCGCCCCATCCTTAAAAGAGTGGGTGAATTTCCCTTTTATGAAAATAGACAGGAAAACGACGCTTAAGGATGTGGCGCAGCAGGCGAATGTTTCGCTTAGCACCGCTTCGCACGCCCTTAACGGCACGGCCCCCTTGACCACGCTGGTGCGCGAGCGGGTGCTGGAAGCGGCCCGTTCGCTCGGTTATCTCGAAAACCGCCGGCAGAAGGCGACGATTGCGACCCTGCGCGTGGTGTTGCTGGCAATGACCAACGATGCGGCTCCGCAAAGTGATCTCAACATGGTCAGCTGGACGATGCTGAACGGCTTCCGGCGCGAATGCGAACGGCGCGGCATTCGCATCGTTCCCTTCGTCAGCGCCACAAGCCGGCTTGACCCTGTCGCGGTGGCGCAGGCGGCGGATGCCGACAATGTGGATGGCATCGTGGTGTTGAACGATGACCGGTCGCAACTGGTTCAGGCGCTTTCGGCGCTCGGCAAACCGGTGGTGCTGATCAATGGCGAGGACCCGGCCATGATCGTCGATACGGTGACGGCCGAGAACCGTTTCGGCGCCCGCCTTGGCATCGAGCACCTGCTTTCCCTTGGGCATCGCAATATTCTGCACATTACCTGGAAGGGGCGCACGACGATCCGCCGCCGTTACGACGGCTATAGCGACGCATTTCTTGCGGCGGGGTTTCCGGTGCCTGCGGATATGGTCATTGAGGTGGAGAGTTATGAACCCCAATGGGGCGAAACCGCCATTCGTCGCCTGCTGGCCGAGGAGCGCCCGCTCAGAAATGCAACGGCGATTTTCTGCGCTGCCGACAATCTGGCGCTCGGCTGTCTGAAAGCACTGACGGAAGCCGGTGTCCGGGTTCCCGATGATGTTTCGGTATTGGGTTTTGACGATATCATGCCGGCGGCCTTCAGTGCGCCGCCGCTCAGCACCATTCAATTGCCCGCCGACAGGCTGGGTGGTGCGGCACTTTCCCTGCTGGAGCAGCGGCTTGTCGCCGCCGACCCGACCCGGCCTGCGCACCGGCTGGAACTTGGCTGTCGACTTGTGCTGAGGGGCAGCATCGCACCGCCCCCCAAGTGATACCGAGCTTTTACTTCATGCCCGTCCCAGCAATGCCTGTCGTGATATAGCGTTGCAGGAACAGGAACACGACGGTAACCGGCGCCAGGCTGAGGAAGGTCATGGCGAGAATATAGTGCCATTGCACCGAGAACTCGCCCTGGAAGGCGTTCAGGCCCACCTGCAGTGTGAAGTTCTCGCGGCTGCTGAGGACGATCAACGGCCAGAGGAAGTCGTTCCAGCGCCACAGCACCGAGAAGATTGCGAGAACCGCTAGTGCAGGTGCCGTCAGCGGCAGGATGATGCGCCAGAAGATGCGGAACTCGCTGGCCGCATCGACGCGCGCGGCTTCGATGAGTTCGTCGGGGATCGTCAGCATGTATTGCCTGAGCAGGAACACGCCGGTTGGCGTCGCGACGGTGGGAATGATGACACCCCAGAGATTGTCGACGAGGCCGACACCGACGATAACAAGATAGGCTGGCACCATGACGACGGTAAGTGGGATCATCAGCGTCGAGATGATCAGCACGAAAATCGCCTTCTCGCCGCGGAAGCGGTATTTCGAGAGAGCAAACGCCGCCATGGCGTTGACGATCAAGGTTAAAACCGTCGCGACAACAGTGACGAAGACTGAGTTTTTCAGGAAAGTCAGGAAGTTGAACTGGGTCAAGGGATCGGTGAAATTCTGCGTCGCGATCGTCAGTTTCTGGACGGGCGACATTTCGCGTGTGTCGACGCTGACCGGCGGGCCGGGATTGGCCGGATCCACCATCTGCGCCTTGATGCCAACGCGCCGGACCATGGCCATCTCCCGCTCCATGCCGTCGATGGTGACGGTCCAGAGGCTGAGCGGCCTGTCATAACCTGGAACTTCCACCTGCACGGCGGCGCGCGGCAGAAGGCTCGGCGGAAACCGTGTGATCTCGGCTTCCGGCTTCAGCGAGGACATGGCGGCCCAGACAACGGGTATGAGCACCGCGAGCGTGCCGCCGATGAGCCACACCCACGAGAGAATATCGGTGAGACCGATCCTGCCGGGGCGGCGGGTTCGCGTCAGGAAAGTGACTGCGTTTATATTGCCGGACATGATCAGGACTCCATCTTTTTGCCGAGGCGCAGTTGCACGAGCGTCAGCGCGAGAAGAACAAGGCCCATAAGAACCGATGCGGCGGATGCGAGGCCGAAGAGCCTGAGATCGCTGCCAAAGGCCATCTGGTAGATATATTGCACCACGAACGTGTTGGCCGTGCCCGGCCCGCCGCCATTGGTCAAAACCCAGGCTTCATCAAATATTTGCACTGAGCGGATCATCAAAAGGATCAGTACGACGAGAAGGTTGGGAGCCAGCAGCGGCAGGGTGATGCGCAGCAATGTGCGTCGGGGCGAAGCGGCGTCGATTGCGGCTGCTTCATAAAGGTCTTTGGGAATGGCCTGCAGCCCGGCCAGCAGGATGAGCGTGTAAAAGCCCATGTGGAACCAGACGGATACGACCACGACGAAGAAGCGCGACCAGCCGACATCCAGCAGGAAGATTTCCGGCGGCACGCCGAGCATCTGGAAGAAGGCGTTCAGCAGTCCGTTGCGGTCAAGAAACCATTTCCAGATGAGGCCGATGACGACAGGTGACAGCAGCACGGGATAAAAGAACATGGCGCGGAAGAAGCCGCGCGCGGCAATCGCCCTGTTAAGAATGAGGGCCGTGACCAGCGCGACGAACAGCGTGGCGACAACGTTGAAGCCGACAAACCAGAGCGTGTTCCAGATCGCTGTCCAGAACAGCGATTCCCGGCAGCTTCCGGGGTCCATATAGCTCTGGCAATCGAGCAGCTTGCCGAAATTCTCCAGACCGACAAAGGGGCGGTCGGTGATCAGCAGCTCGGTGCCGCCGGTAAAGGCGTAACCGACGGCAATGGCAATCGGCAGGAAGGTGAAGATGCCGAAGAGAACGAGGTTCGGCATCAGGAAAATATAGGGCATGCGCCTTTTGCCGATCAGCCGCTCTATGAGGTTGAGCGGCACTTCGGCGATTGCCATCACGGCGTCGAGCACGCGGTCGGACAGTCTCGCAAGCGTCGGATTGGCCATGCTAGTCTCTCCCGTGGCTGTCGAGGCGCGGCAGCGCCAGTTCGGTTTCGGGGTCGAAGACATGCACCCTTTCGCGCGCCGGCATGATGTTCAGAATTGAGCCTGAAGCGGGTGCGAAGTGGCCAGCCTGGTGAACGATGATCTGCTCTTTCTGGCCCTGAAGATTGCCGTAGAGATAGGTCTCGGTGCCGAGGCTCTCGTGATACTGCACCTCGAAGGGCAGGCCCTTTTCCTGCGTGATGACAAAATGCGAGGGGCGGATGCCCGCCAGAACTGCCTTTCCGGGGGTAGCCACGGCGGGATCGACGAGGCAGGGCAGGGACACGCCGTATCCGGAGTCGATTGCGAAACCGCCGTCGCTGCCGGCGACGAATGTGCCCTTCAGTATGTTCATGCGCGGTGAACCGAGGAAGCCGGCGACGAAGAGGTTGCGCGGATTGTCGAAAAGCTCGAGCGGGCTGCCCACCTGTTCGATGCGGCCTGCACGCAGCACAACGATCTTGTCGGCCATGGTCATGGCTTCCACCTGATCGTGGGTCACATAGATCATCGTCGTCTTGATATCGCGATGCAGCCTTGTGATTTCGGCGCGGGTCTGCACGCGCAGCGCCGCATCGAGGTTCGACAGCGGCTCGTCAAACAGGAAAATGTCAGGCTCGCGCACGATGGCGCGGCCGATGGCGACGCGCTGGCGCTGGCCGCCGGAAAGCTGTTTCGGCTTGCGGTCGAGATAGGGTTCGATAGCCAGCATGCGTGCCGCCTCGTTGATGCGGCTTTCGATTTCCGCTCGCTTGAAACGCAGGTTTTCAAGGCCGAAGGCGAGGTTCTTGCGCACACTCATATGCGGATAGAGCGCATAGGACTGGAAGACCATGGCGATCTTGCGCTCGGCCGGCGAGAGCGCGCTGACATCGCGTCCGCCAATGCCGATGGTGCCTGACGTCACATCCTCAAGGCCGGCGATGATGCGCAGCAGCGTGGATTTTCCGCAGCCGGAAGGACCGACGAAAACGACGAATTCCCCGTTCTGGATCTGAAGATCGATATCATGCAGGACATGAACGGCACCGAATGCCTTGTTGAGGTTTTCCAGCTTTAGACTTCCCATTACCTGCTCCCTTCGGGCAAGGTCGTCTCTGCGACGATCTCTTTTGCATTCCAGCCCTTGGGTAAGGGCATCGTTCTTCCAATGGCAACGTCGCGCGCAGAAAATCCGTGAACGCCGGACAGATAGACCGCAGGCATGCCGCCGGGGTAATCTTCAAGTCCGACGATCCTGCCGTCGGCGCTGCGTGTCCAGGCATTGGCGCGGCCGGCAGCTTCCGGGCTTGGTGCAATGTCCGCATTGGTCGGGCGAAGATCATATTGCAGGCCGGTGCCGAGTTGGCCGGGCTGCTGCGACAGTGAAATGCGCGCGAGCGTGACATTGTGGATGCCGGCGCTCGAGGTGGCGACGAGGTTTATCGCCCCTTCCATCGAGCCGCTCAGGTCTTCCACCACAAGGTTTTCAACCTTACCGGCCTGACGTTCCGGCCGGCGGTCTACCACGGTGACAGTCACGGCTTCGCCCGATCCCCAGAAACCGCCCGGCGTTTCGTGGCACTCCGCCTCGATCCGCGAAAAGCGGATATTGCGCATGGCGCCGCCATCGCGGGAGAAAAGGCCGATGCCGCGATTGGATGCGATGACTTTGCAGTCCTCGAACGCCACATCGGTGAAATCGCCGAAGGATTCCGTGCCGAGCTTCAAGGCGCAGCTCATGCTTGAGACAGTGCAGCGGCGAACCGTGATATCAGCGCAGGCGCCAACAGCCTTGCCATCCGGTCCGGCGCTGGTCTTCAGGCAGATACCGTCATCGGCGGTGGAGATGGAGCAATCCTCGATCAGTGCGCGCCGGCAGGCATCCAGCACGATGCCGTCGGTGTTGGGCAGGCGGCGATCGTTTTCGACACGGATGTTGCGGAAACTCAGATCTTCGCAATCGACCATGTGCAGGGTCCACATTGGCGAACCGCTGACGACGAGGTTTTCAAGGCGAACGTCGCGGCAGGATTCCAGAACCATGACACGCGGCCTCTTTTTCGCGGGCACATAGGTTCCCATGGCTTCGTCGTCACCGATGATGAAGTTCTCACCGCCAGCCTCGATACGGCCGGGGCCGGTGACGGCGATGTTGCTCGCGCCCTTTGCGACGATCATGCCGCGGTCGGAATCCTCGGCGATGACAGAAACGGACGTATGGGCAAAGGCGTCGTAGTCGGAAATCGGCGCGAGCACCGCGTCTTGTGCAAGGTGAAGTTCCACGTCGCTTCTAAGATGAAGGCCGCCGCTGACATGCCGTCCGGCCAAGAGCGACACGACGCCGCCGCCTGCGGCCGATGCTGTATCTATTGCCTGCTGGATATCGGCAGTGGCGTCACGGCCCTCGGCGGCTATGGTGATATTGGTGTGAGCACTCATGATGCCTGCGGCCTCTTCAGAAAGACGTCGATCAGCAGCAGCATCGTCAGCGCCTGCCCATAGGGTGTCGGCAAATTGGGAATCCGGCGGTAGAAATCGAGGTCGTGGCCCATGGGCGTTCCGTCCGACACACCGTGCACGACGCCTTCGTCATCGATATTGCCCAGCACCGCCTTCAGCGCCCGCTCGGCATGGGCGCGGTTTTCTTCGCCGAGAATACCTGCCTCGATGCCGCGCAGAATGCCATAGGCGATGCCAGCGGTTGCCGACGTCTCGACCGGCGAAGTCGGATCGTCGAGGAGCGTGTGGAACATGCCATCCTCGCGCTGATACTGGCGCAGCGAACGCACCTGGCTTGCAAGCACATTGGCGAGGAAACGTTTGTCCTTTTCGGCAAGCGTCGGCACCAGTTCGAAGAGTTCGGGGATTGCAACGGTGATCCAGGAATTGCCGCGTGCCCAGAAGGCATGCGCAAAATTGTGGCGTCCGATGAAGGTCCAGCCGTGATACCACAGCCCGGTTACGGGGTCTGACAGGTAACGCGCATGGATCATGAACTGGTAGACTGCCTCATCGATCCAGTCCTGACGTTTGCAGACCACACCTGCGCGGGCAAGGAACAGACAAGCCATGAACAGCGTGTCGTCCCAGAGTTCACCCTCGTTAAGCCGCTCCTTTACCACGTGCTGGAAGCCGCCATCTTCGGTTTTCGGCAATTTGTGCACAAGCCAGTCGGCCCAGTCTTCAACCAGCGCCCGGAAATCCGGCCGGTCGACATGTTCGGTGAGGATGACGAGCGGCAGCATTGGCGCCGAACTGTTGATCTGGCGTGGCGGCAGGCCACGATCGATCTGCCAGCTGTACCAGGTCACGAGATCGTCCAGAGCTTTCTGGTCGTTTGCGGCAAGCGCCCGGCGCAGGAAGCCGTAAAGCCCAACGCCCACTTCCCAATCCCATTCATCGAACTGAATCTTGCCGTCGGAACTGCCGCTCGCCAGGCCTTCCTGTATGCCCTTGAGGCGGCTGAAGGCGGCGGCGACGCTGTCGATCGTCGTTCTGAGAGTGTCTTTCTCGATGCTTTGCTGGTTCATCTGGTCATTCCGCATAGGAGTAAAATGGCTGTGCCACGCCGTTGCCTGCGGCGGTTTTGGCACTGTCGAAGGTGATCTGTGGCTGTGGCTGCTCGTGGTCGAAGGCCATGGCGTGCCCGCCGATGGTGAAGTTGCCCTCCCAGTTGAGGGAGAGTTCGGGGCCACCGGGCGGCGTGACAGACAGCAGGCGCCTGTCGGCGTCGAACATGACCTGCGTGGCGAGAATTCTTTCGCTGAAGTGCGCGAATGCGTTCGTATCTCCGCAGCCGATAATGCCGATCCAGCCAGCGCGGCGGCCAGGTGATCTGATCTCGCGGTCGGCGGTGGCGCCTGCTGTTACAGGTTCAAGCCCATTGGTCGCATAAAGTGCTGCAAAGCCGCGGCCCGCGCGGGTGATGAGCCAGTTACCCTTCGTCACCACCTCGTCCAGCCCGTCGCGACCGAGATAGGCATGGGTCCAGTCGTTGCGGTGATCATCCGTATCGAAGATCATCATGGCGATATCCCGGTGCTGCGCCACGCGCGGCAGGATGCCGCTGCCGGCCCAATAAGAGGGGCGCTGTGTGCCCCACGGATCATCTTCGCCGGGATGGTTGACCCACAGCCGCGCCATCGGATGGCCGGCAAGCTTGATGTCCATGACGTGCTGCTGGTGGCCCTTGCGACCTGTCTTGTGGTCCACCACAGTGGAAAGCTGGGCTGCTTCGTTCTTGAAGAGCACGAGTTTGCCCGGCTCCAGTCCCTGCGCATAACGCGCCTCGACCATGCGGCCGCCTGTCAGTTGCGACAGGGCGGCAAGATGCGGTGGCGGCAGGTAATCTCCACAGCAGAACATCGGCAGCGAGGCGACGCCATTGTTGAGCCAGCCCTGACCGAAGGCGACTTGCGCAAAAGGTGCAAGTTCGGTCAGCGGCCCGGCGCGCAGCTCCTTGTCATAGGCTCTGCCCTGGGAACCGGAGGGAACGCCACCAAGCGTGTGCAGAGCGATCATTTCGAAAATGAGATCGAGCTGGTGGCGGGCGCGGGCGGCAAGTTCCGGTTCGGCCCAATGTTCGATGGCGAGAAGGCCGATGAAATCCACCGGGTAATAGGCGGCCGAATTCCATTCGGCGAGACCATGCGCCTCGACGCTGTCGAACCAGCGCTGCAGCCGCTCAGTGGCGAGTGCCGTCTGTTCTCTGCCCGTGCGCCCGGAGGCGCTGAAGATGGCGTCCGGCAGATAGTCTCCCGCGAGCAGCTGGCTGGTATGGAAGCACAGAACGTGGTTTTCGCTCCAGAACCACATGACGTCGTTGCCGGGTTCGTCCACCCAGTAGCGATAGGAGAGAATAGAAGAGTTGATCCGCTCAAGCATCTGAGGGGGAAGCCGGTCACCATAGGCGCGCACCAGCCAGAGAAGCGGCACCAGCACGAAATCTGAACAATCCTCACGCCGGTCGATGGACCGCAGCGTTGCATCGACGATGCCGGAAATCGTCTTCATGTCACCGCTGCCGGTAGCGACCATTGCCAGCGCGCGGCCGATGCGCCATGCACCAAAGCGGGCGCTGAAGGACAATGCCGCTTTCTTTCGCTCGGCAATATCGGTGGCGGCCGGTTGTGGCGCCATATCGCCCATGAAGGCTGCGTCGATGACGCGCGTTACCGTTCCGGCACCTGAACCGATGGTGATCCTGACGCCATGATATCCGTCCGAAATGCCTACCGTCTCGGGGATCGTCAGGGTCGATTGCCCGGCTTTCAGCACGGTATCGACCTCGGCAAGGGCGGCGCGCTCGTGGCCGTGGCTTTTCACCGCGATGTGGACGGGAAGGTCGCTGGCAGGTGCTGCCCCGAAAACCAGCTCGAGGGCCGCGCCGGAAAAAACGTCGCGTGCGGGGCGAACATCGCGCACCAGTGCGGCAAGACGTTTCGTTTCTTCCCGGTCGAGCGGCACCGGCAGCACGACGGTGAGCGGCGTGGCGTCCGTAACCTCAAGCTCGAAGAACCAGATGATGTCACGTTCCGCCAGATCTTCGCAAAGCAGCAGCACTTCGTTATCGCCGGCCGCAAGTTCGAGCGTGATATCGCGGCTGCTTTGGACATTGCGGATAAAGGGCTTAAAGCGGACCTGCTCCACGCCGCCCACCCAGATGCGCACGCCGCCGCAGGTGCGCAGCCGGAAATGCGCCTGTCTTGTGGTGTCGCTGCGGAACGTGCCCTTCAGCCAGCGCTGCACATGGGTCGGAACATGCCAGAAACCGGTGAATTCAACTCGTCGATTGGAACCCGGCAGGTTGAGGTGCGAAACCGTAAAGCTGGAGTCGGGCGCGATGTCGCGGCCGATCATCTTCTGTTGAAAGGCCTTGCGGCAGGGCAGGTCGCCAACATCCACAAAGCCGTTGATGAAGCGATAATCGACCCGGTCTTCCGCCGGTGCCGCAATTCCCGGAAATGAGGTTTCCACCAGATCCGAGACGATCCAGGCGGTAACCGTTTCGCCTGGCGGCACGATATATGTGGGCTGCGACGTGCCCGTCGCCAATGGTCCATCCGTCATAATGGATCGCCTCCCGTCGACCTTTATGAAATTATTTTCACAAATCTATTTTCGCTTTGTTGCGTCGATTTGTGCGATTTAGCCGAAACAAACAGCTTGACGTTTATTCTGTCAAGTCGCAAAACAAGCGAAATCGAATTAAGACGAGGAACTTCAATTCGATTTGTGAAAAGTTTTTCATTGGGAGGATGAGCATGCTGAAACTGTTTTCGGGCGTTAGCGCCCTCGTATTGGCCTCTATCGCCGGCCTTTCGGTCGCAGAGGCCGAGACAAGAACGATCACGTTCCTTTTTACGGATGACGACCAGGGTTATGTGCAGCGCATGTCTGAACTCAGCAAGGAGTTCGAGGCGGCCAATCCGGGCGTGAGGATCAACTTCGTGTCTTCCGGTTATGATGCCGTTTCCAAGCAGCTGCCGGTACAGCTAGCGGTGGGCGAGGGGCCGGATGTTGCCAAGATCACCGACTGGCAGCTCGCTTCCTACTATCTCGACATGCGCCCCTACATGAAGGATGCGGATGGCTTTGCCAAACTGCACGGCTCGAGCCTTGCCCAGCTTCGTCTGCCTGGTGTCAACGATCCGCAGTCGATCAACGGTTACATGGCCTCGCAGACGCTGAACCTGCCCTTCGTCAACAAGACGCTGTTCGAGCAGGCGGGTGAACCCTTGCCCGGCCCGACCGCGAAATTGAGCGAGATTGTCGAGGCGTCCGCGCGCGTTGCCAAGTCGACCGGCGTGCAGATTCCCTTCACCATGGACCGCTCCGGCCACCGCTTCTCTGGCGGCGCCTTCGCTTATGGTGCGACTTATGTGAAGGACGGCAAGTTCAGCTTCCCCGACGACGCGGTGAAAAAATACATCTCCGACATCTATTCATGGACGCAGAACGGCAGCTTCCCAAAGGAAATGTGGGGTGCTGCGGGTGGCTCGCAATACAAGAACATGGGCGATGAATTCGTCAACGGCAATGTCGTGACCTATCTGGCCGGCAACTGGATGGTCAATCCATTCCAGAACAAGATCGGTGACAGCTTCGAATGGACCGCGATCAACGCCCCCTGCGGCGATGCCGGTTGCTATGCCATGCCCGGCGGCACTGCGATTGTCGGCTTCAAGCGCACCAAATATCCCGAAGACGTCGCCCATTTCGTCGAATTTCTCGGCTCTGAAAAGGTGCAGCGGGAAATCGCCGAAAATTACGTGATCCTGACGGGTGCCGAAATCGTCGATCCGCAATACAAGCTCAAGAGCGAAAACGCCAAGGCGGCGATGAAGGTCTTTCTGGACAACAAGAAGAATGTTCCGCAGGCCGCCCGCGAATTCGAGCACGCCAAGGGTGGCACTGCCATGTATCAGCAGATCGTCCAGCGCATGAGCCAGCTCATCGTCGGCGAACTGACGCTCGACCAGACCTACAAGGTTCTGGAAGACGATGTCGCCAAGATCAATGAGGCCGTTGCGGTCAAGAAATGATGAGCGCCCGTTCTTTCATCACGAAATAACGATGCTCTCGATCTGCCCGGAGTTATGCTCCGGGCATACTTCGCCGCTTGTTCGCCGGCTGTTGTGGCATATGCGATCTGACTTAATCAGCAAGTCGAAAAAAAACTGCAATACGCCCGGCATAAAAGCTGACGGCGAGGCGCGCCGGAAGCTGCGTGCGCGCTTCGTCACGCGTCATCCGCTGAAATCATAGGATTCGTCATGGCTAAACTGAAGATGTCGTCTTTTCCGTTCGTGCGGTCGGCCTTGCTTGCCTCCGTCGCATTGCTGGTTCTTGTCCCGAACGCACAGGCATTCGAGCGCACTCAACCCGCAGGTCAGGGTTATGCCATTACGGTACCCGAACCCGCAGCAAGATATCCGCTGCCGCTTTCCGACACCTATCGCAACCAGACTGGCAAGAATGCCAAGGGCGAAGACGTCCGTGCCTATGACGACCGCGACAATCCCGTCATCGAAATCCTCTCGGGTTTTAATCGCATCTGGACGCTGGGCGATGAAAAATGGGCGGATGGCGGCGCCAATGGCGACGGTCCGAGTGATTTCAGCCATGTGAAGGCCGTCAATCCCGCTGTCTGGCAGGAAAACATGCGTTACGTGCTTTCCGTAACCGGCGAGAACCGCACCCCCGCCGCGGCCTTGAACGCCTATATGAAAGACCGCCGCTCGCAGGGTTACAGCATGATCGACGGCATGGGGCCGCTTGCTCCGTGGTATCGCGAAGGCGCGGGCGCGACGACGACCATCAACCACACCCTGGCGGATTTCGATCCGAACGAGGTCATCACGCGCAAGGAAGAGGACAAGGGCACCGAGGCTGGAGCGGCCGATTCCGAGCTGAAGGATGTCGTGGCCCTCATGAAGGTAATGCGTGGCCCGGAAGGCACGACGTCGCCAGCGAAGTATTTCTATTCCACGCCGCGCCCATGGCGCATGAATGCCAAGGGCGAGGTGATAGAGACAGGCACCGAGACTATCGGCGACCGCAAGTTTGAAACTTACGAAACCGATCCCGGCGTCATTGTGCCCGCGCTCAAATATGCGCGCGAGAACCGTGGACGCGGCAAGGATGGCGGCTTTCCGAGCGGTCACACCAATGCCGCCTATCTCGCCGCCATCACTTATGCTTACGTTGTGCCGGAGCGGTTTTCCGAATTGCTGACGGCCGCTTCCGAGCTCGGCGAAAGCCGTATCGTTGCGGGGATGCATTCGCCAGTCGACGTGATCGGCGGCCGCATTACGGCCACCGCGATAGCCGCGGCTATTCTGCAGGATCCGAAAAACGCCGATCTCAAGAAGGTCGCGCATGATGAATTGCAGGCCTATTTTGCCAAACGCTTACCAGCGGGACAGTCCCTGATCGACTTTGCCCATAGCGCGAAACCGGATGTAGACCCTTTTGCGGATGCCGCGACCAACGAGGCTGATTATCGCCGGCGTATGACCATGTCCTTTAGCCGCGACAAAACCGTTGGCGATGCGCCCATGGTGGTGCCGAAGGGTGCCGAGGTTCTGCTGGAGACACGCCTGCCTTATCTCGATGCCGCGCAACGCCGCGCCGTCTTGTTCTCCACTGGTATCGAGGCCGGTTATCCGCTGCTTGACGACAGCAATGGCTGGGGCCGGATCAATCTGGTGGCCGCCGCTGCCGGTTATGGTGCCTTTAACGGCGATGTCGACGTGACGATGGATGCTGCAGCCGGCGGGTTCAATGCGGCTGACCGCTGGACGAACGATATTGTCGGCGCAGGGCGTCTCGTCAAATCCGGCAGTGGCGCGCTCACGCTCACCGGCGCCAACAGCTATAGCGGCGGCACCGTCTTGCAGGACGGAACGCTTGTGGCATCCTCCGCCAATGCGCTTGGTACAGGCGGCGTGCTTGTCTCCGGCGGAACGCTTTTGCTGAACGGCGACAGTGACATCGTCATTGGCGGCGATTATGCCCAGACGGGCGGCACGCTGGCGCTTGATCCGCAAAAGGCTCCGCTGCGGGTCAAGGGCAACGCGACGCTTGATGGTGCAACCCTGCGGCTCGTCTTCGATGGCGCCGCACCCGCTGCCGGCAAGCGCTTCAACGTCATCGCCGCAGACGGCCTGACTGGCACCTTCGCTGCGATCGACGCGGGCAATGTGAAGGTGCGGCCGGTTTATACCGGCTCGGCGCTGTCCGTGGTGGTCGAATAGGCTGCGAGGCCGAGGTTTTGCGGGCGCGGTTTAATCGCCGCGCCCGGCCGACCCTGGTTACAGGAAATAACGGATCCTGAGCGGCAGCAATGTGGCGCCGAGTGCCGAGGAATCGCCTTCTGTCTCGCTGAGCACCAGTTTTGCTTCCTGCGGGCCGATGCCGTAACGGTGTTCGCGTTGCGAGGGCATGTGTACACGTTCGATCATCATCCGGCCGAGTGCGCGCGGCAATTGTCCACCAAAGACGATCGCCTGTGGATCGAGTACCGCAATCAGGCTCGCCACCAGCCGGTCCACCTGCGGCATGGTCCGCTCAAGCCATTCCTCGACGCCCGGCCAGGCAGGGTCAAAATGCTGATAGAGCGCTTCGATCGAATCTATCTCGCTCCCGTGTTTCTGCAGCGTCGCGATCAGATATTGCAGCGCCGGCCGCCTGTCGGCTTCATCCGGGTTGAAGATGCCGCTGAATTCACCGGCATTGCCGTGAAAACCGTAGAATGGCTGACCTCCCAGAATGAGACCGCCGCCGAAACCATAGTTGAAGGATAGATAGGCGAAGGTCTGGCACCACAGTCCCACGCCGCGAAGGCTTTCGCCGATCGCGCCGGTGGTTGCGTTGTTTTCCAGCCAGACCGGCAGACGGAATTTCTCTTCAAGGATCGGTTTCAGGTCCATCAGCGACCAGTCGCGCAATGGTTCCGGCGCGTTGAACGCCCGATCTTCCGACACGAAAAATCCCGACATTGAAAAGCCGAGGCCGAGCAGGCGGTCGCGCGGGATGCCGTGGTCCGCCAGCAACCGTTCCAGAGCGAGCGACAATGCGGCAAGCGTCATTTCGCGATCGCTGGGAAGCATCCGCAATTTTTCTTCGACAACCACCATGCAGCGGAAATCGGCGATGCAGATCACCACGGAGTCAGTGTTGATGGAAATTCCGAGCGAATAGGCCGACTCAGGCACCAGTTCAATGGTCGGGCTCGGCTGGCCACGCGTTCCTTTAAGCGGTGCGCCGGTACGCAAAAGGCCGCGTTCCAGCAGGCCTTCGATCAACCGATGCACGGATTGCTGCGTCAGGTTCGTGTGACCGGTGATTGTTGCACGGGCAATGGGGCCGTGGCGGCGCACGATATCGAGAATGAGGCGCTCATTCTCGCTGGCAAGCGGCTGGCGGTCGAAGGTCTGGCGCGGTGTCTTATCTGTTGTCATGGCCTTGGATAGCGGCTGCACAAGGCCTTCGCAACTCGGGCCGCGCACCGGGGACGGCATTTTTCACTGGACTGTCACAAATAATACACTTAGAGTGTAGTAATAAGAAGCCGGTCAATAACGGATCCCCAGGAGGAACCATTCAATGAGCATGAAATTTATTGCGATCGCCGCGCTTGCGCTGGCGACGACGGTAGCGCCTTGCCTTGCGGCGGACACCAACATGAAGAACCTCGACTTCGATCTGTCGAAGGTCACGCGCGAAAATTTCTATGACATCGTCGTTCCCGCTGCCAAAGCGGAAGGCACGGTGACGATGTACAATTTCGCCGGCAGTTTCGCGGATACGTGGAAGGAACTGATCACCCGGTTCGAGGCCAAATATGGCATCAAGGTTACCTATAGCGACGTGAAGGGTGATCAGGCGAACCAGCAGCTCATCGCCGTGCAGGCGGCTGGGCAAGATTCGCCTGTCGACGCCTATTTCGCTGGCGGCGGCGGCTATCCGCTTTTGTCTTCCAAGGGCGTCGTCGGCAATATTCCGCTGACGAAGATCTTGCCCAACATGGCCAATTACAATCCGGAACTGGCCGAGACCGTTTTCGGCAAGGCGCATGGCGGCAGCTTCCCTCTGGTGCATCTCAACCAGACCGCACTCGGCTACGATTCCGCCTTCGTGAAAGCCGAAGACGTGCCGAAGAGCTTCGACGATCTTCTCGTCTGGGCTGAAAAGAACCCGAAGCGCCTTGGCGTCACCCTGCCAGCCAAGGGCGGCTCCGGCGGCGGCTTCATCTATTCGGTGGCGCTCAATTATCTCACCGGCGACTGCCGCAAGCAGCTTACCGACTATAATCAGACGCTGCAGCAGGCCGAAGACTGGGCAATGACGTCCGAGTGCCTTACGCCGGTCTGGGAATATTACCGTCGTCTTCTTGCCGTGGCTGAACTGACAAACGGCAACGCCGACACGCTTAACCTGATCAACAACCAGCAGCTCTACATGGGCACCGTCTGGGAAGACCAGGTCATGAGCTTCCTCGGCACCAAGCAGTTGCCGGAGAGCTTCCGCGTCACGTTGCTGGAAAAAGGCCAGGTCGGCTCGGGCGATGCCATTTTCGTGCCAGCAAATGCCAAGAACGTCGCATCCGCGCTCCTTCTCATTGATATGGCGATGAGCAAGGAGTTCCAGCTCTGGAAGCTGGAGAACAAGGCTTCGCGCTCTCCGCGGGCGGATGTCACCAACGATCTGATGCCCAAAGCCGTACAGGAGCATGTTCTGCCGCAAAGCGTTTATCCGCGCCTGTCGGTTCCGGCGTTCTGGGACATGTCGACGGCCCTTGCCGAAGCGCTCGATGAAAAAGTGCTCAACCAGTAACACCTGCCCGGATCGACCGGACCGTGGGGCTGGAAACCGCCAAACGGTCCGGGAGCCTTGGTCGCAACCATGAGGGAGCCTCGCCATGAGTGAACTCGAGATCAGCAATATCAGCAAGGATTACGGTTTGAGCCGGGCGCTTCATCCCGTGTCGATCACTGTCGAGCGGGGCGAATTCGTCACCATTCTCGGCCCCTCGGGCTGCGGCAAGTCCACGCTTTTGCGCATCCTCACCGGCATCAGCCAGCCTTCGGGAGGCGAAATCCGGCTGGGCGGCAAGCGTATCGATCAGGCGCCGCCGGAAGCGCGTGACATCGCCATGGTTTTTCAGTCCTATGCGCTTTTCCCGCATATGTCGGTTGCCAAAAATCTCGGTTTCGGCCTGAGGATGAAGAAGGTCCCGAAGGACGAGCGCGCGCGCCGCATCGCCCATGCGCTTGAAATCTGTAATCTTGCCGGCCTGGTGGACCGCATGCCGCGGCAATTGTCCGGCGGGCAGCAGCAGCGCGTGGCGCTGGCGCGCGCCATTGTCATGCAGCCAAGCCTCTTGCTGTTCGACGAGCCGCTCTCGAACCTCGACGCCAAGCTCCGCGACACGCTGCGTCATGAACTGACTGAACTTCACCGCCGGATCGGCGCGACCAGCCTTTATGTGACGCATGATCAGGCCGAGGCCATGGCGATGTCGGACCGGATCGTGGTGATGAATGCTGGCCGCGTCGTTGAAGTGGGAACACCGCTCGAACTTTACCGTGCGCCCAAACACGCCTTTACCGCCGGTTTTCTGGGGCAGACCAACCTTTTGCCGGTCTTGGCTGAGGGTAGGCACGCGCAATTGCCCTGGGAGCAGTCCGTAACGCTGGATGCGACTGCTGCCGGTTCCGCACAGATTTCGGTTCGCCCGGAAAACATCCACATCAGCGCCGACGAGGCGGGTGCCGGCACGGTCTCTGCCGTTTCCTTCATGGGCGCCAATGCGCTCTATACGGTCGAAATCGGCGGCCACCAGATCAAGATCAGCCAGTCCGGTGCGGAAAATCTTATCGATGCGGGACGCAGGGTCGCCTTGCGTTTTCCCGGATCGGTGCATTTGCTCGATGACGGGCAGGCAGGGGAGGCGGCGTGATGCGCGGGGTGCTTCGCGACAGGCGCGCCCAGCTGCTGGTCCTGCTTGCGCCGGGAGTGGGGTATTTGCTGATCTTCTTCGGCGGTCCGCTGCTTTCGGCACTGATCGGCAGCTTCAGGCAGGACGATGGCAGCTTCACGCTGATGTTCTACGAGCGGATCTTCACACGTCCGTCGATGATCCGCGGCCTGACGACTTCCATCTATTACGGTGTCATGCCGGTGATGGTGTCGCTTGCGGCTTCGGTGCCGCTGGCGCTTCTGATCCGCAAGAGCTTTCTCGGCCGCAAGCTGTTCAGCGGCCTTTACAAGCTGCCGATGGCGGTGCCGGGCATCATCGTCGGCCTGATGGTGATCGTCGTTTTCGAAAGGGGCGGTTTTCTCGACCGGCTGGTCGCGCCGCTCGGGCTTGAATTGCCCAAACTCGTGCGTGACGACTGGGGCATTGGCGTCATTCTCGCCAGTGTCTGGAAGCAGATACCTTTCATGACGCTGATCATCACCAGTGCCTTTGCCGCCATTCCGGAGGACATCCGTTACGCGTCGCGCACGCTCGGCGCCTCGAGGCTGAAGACCTTTATATTCGTCGAAGTTCCGCTTGCCATGCCCGGCATCACCGCCGCCATCCTTCTTACCTTCATCGGCTCCATGGGCTCCTACGCCATTCCCGATATTGTCGGTCCGCCCACTGCCCGGCCGCTTTCGGTTCTCATGGTCACGGAGTTCAATCAGGGGCGGTTCAATCAGGTCTATGCCATGGGCATGGTGCTGAGCTTCTTCGCGGTCTCCGTCCTGCTTCTGTATTACTCCCTGACATCCCGCATCGGCCCCGGCCAAACCCGAGGAGACGCGTAATGAGCGCCATTGCCCTCGATCCCGTCACCATGACCCGCCGCCGCACCTTTACGCCGGACGACCGGATTTTCGTCTCCATCGGGCTCTTTACCGCGCTGGCGCTCGCTATCGCCGTGCCTCTGGTGCTGATGTTCCTGTGGAGCATTGCCGATGGATGGACGCCCCCTCTGGTGGTGCCGAAGGATTACACCACCACGCGCTGGGCGAGCATTCTTGGCGATGCAAGCCTCATCCAGGCCGCCGTCAACAGCATCCTCATCGCCATCGTCGTGACTTTCTCGACGGCCGCTATCGCCCTGCCAACCGCTTGGGCCATGGCCCGTTTTCCTTTCCGGCTGAAACGGCTGGTGGAGATCTTCATTCTGGCCCCCATCATCATTCCGGGGCTGGTCGTCGCTGTCGGCATCGGCCAGGTGTTTCTTCTTTTCGGTCTCGCTTATTCGGTGACCGGGGTCATCCTTGTGCAGATCGTCGGCACGCTGCCGCTGATGATACGGCTGATGACGGCGACGCTCGAAACCATTCCCGACGACCTGATCCATGCCGCCCGTTCGCTCGGCGCGGGAACGGTCGGCATCGTCATCCACATCATCCTGCCGCTTGCGGTGCCCGGCCTTCTGGCCGGTGGCCTGATGTCTTTCATCGGCAGCTTCGAGGAATTCGACAAGTCCTTCATCGTCGGCGCGCCTGTCGTGCAGACGCTGCCGATCAAGCTCTACATGTATCTCGACCCCTATTCGATGCAGATCCCGCTCGCCTCCATCGTCTCCTTCATCCTGCTTCTTCCCGCACTCGTCGTTTTCATCATCGCCGGCCGCATTCTGCGTGACGACCTGATGGCGGCGGGCATGGGGAAAATCTGATCCGGGCAACCCAACTCCGGTAAACGCAACATCCGAAAGTGAAAAAAATGCCTCAAACCCTTGCAGCCCAACGAAAAGTCTCCAATCCGTGTAATGTTCTCGCCCTCTGCTCGCGCGACAATCCCGCGATCCTCACCATCGCCCATCGTGGGTTCTGGACCGCGACCGCTGAAAATTCGCTGGCTTCGGTTCGCGCAGCGGTCGCTGCCGGTGTGGAGATGATCGAGATCGACACGCAGGCGACAGCCGATGGCCGGCTGGTCGTCATTCACGACGAGACGCTCGACCGCACGACGACGGGGCGGGGGACAGTGAGCGAACTGGCCTTTGATGTCGTCCGTTCCGCACGGCTGAAGGCAGGTGCTGGCGGCGATGCAGCCGATGTGACGGAGGAATGCGTACCGACGCTGGAAGAATTGCTGGAAGAGGCGCGTGGCAAAATCACCGTCAATATCGATACCAAGTTCACCCGTGACCTGCCGCAGGTCATGGAAACCGTACTGCGCCTTGGCGTCGCGGATCAGGTTCTGGTGAAAACCGATATCGATCCTGAAGCCGAGCATTTCGGTGTGCTGGATACCGACTGGTTCGGCAAAATCCCGCATATGCCGATGTTTCCGGTGAGAAAGGGCAAGTTTGCCGAGGATCTGCGCCGCATCGAAGCGTTGCGCGCGCCGATGATCGAGGTAAAATTTACCGATATCGCTGATCTGGTTGAAGGCCGCGCCGAAATGGAGCGTCAGAATATCCGCCTCTGGATCAACACGCTCGACGTTTCCCATTGCCTCGATCTCAACGACACGCGCGCACTTTCCGATGCAGAAGGTGTGTGGGGCGCACTGGCGCAGGTCGGCGTCGGTGCAATCCAGACGGATGAAGTCGAGGCCTTCACGGGCTGGTTGAAGGCTGATGCAGGCGAGACGGGCAGGTCATGGACACGATGAACCAGCGCCTCGAGCGCGCAGCCGGCATCATAGAGGAGGCGATGGGTCTTGCCCTTCGCTTTTTCGAAGCGCGCGGCAGCATCGCCACCCGCACCAAGGGTTTTCAGGACTTCGTCTCGGAAGCGGATACCGCGGTTGAAAGGCTGGTGCGCGACCGGCTGGCGGCGGCATTTCCGGGTGAAACCGTTCTCGGCGAGGAGATGGGCGGGATCGCAGATGACGCCTATTGGATCATCGATCCCATCGACGGCACCGCAAACTTCCTGCGCGGCTCACCACTCTGGGGCATCTCGCTGGGCTTCGTGCGCAACGGCGTCCCGGAAATCGGGGTCGTCGCCATGCCAGTCTTCCAGGAGATCTATTCGGCTGCCGAAGGAACAGGGTTGCTGCTGAACGGCAAGCCGCTTGCGCGCGATGTTCCATTTAAGGAAGTGCATGTGATGTCGCTCGGTGACAGCGCGTCTGCCGATGCCGCGGAGGTGGCGGCGCTCAATGTCGGCTTGAGGCATGCGGGCTGGGTGGTGGAATCCATCCGTTCGACCTCGATTTCACTGGTTTTTGCAGCGCGCGGCATCTTCGATGGCCATCTGCAAAAACTGACGACCATGTGGGACATCGCCGGTGGCGTTGTCCTGGCACGGGAGGCGGGTCTTGACGTTCGGATTGGAACGCGCGGCGAAACCGGCATTCCCTGGGTTGCTGCCGCAACGCCTGAATTGATGGCCGCGACGGAGACGCTCTGGCCTGAGATCGCGGAATTGGTCCCGGCCGAACTTGCCTGAAATTCTCATAAAAACCGGTGCCGGGTGAGAGATCCATACACCCGGCACCAACCAATGGCTATCGGACCGAAAAGCCTCTGACGACTGGCGGTTATGCCCAACCCTTCAGCGCCCGGCCGGAATAATAGCTGGGCGTTGTGGCGCGGTAGATCGGTATGCTGGCGGCACCGAGATGGGGCAGGTCGCTCATCATCGATTTGCGTATTTCAGGTGGCTCGACGAAAAAGTCTTCGCCGAGCATTTCCAGCGAGCCGATGCGCTGGACGATGTGTTCAAGAACCCAGTCAGGTAGCGATCCGCCAAAAATGATCGCGCCGGGATCCATCGTCCGGGCAACCGTCAGCGCCAGCAGACGAAGCTGGTCGGTCGCCCTTTCCAGCCAGGCAACCACGGCGGGGTGGTCGCAATAGCTTTCATCAATATCTTTCAAACGCCGGATGCCCACTCCGTGGGCGGCCAGCGTGTCGCAAAGGTCCTGTCCAGAGGGACGTGGATGGGATTTGGGAAACAGGCCGCCAAACTCGCCGGCATTGCCGTTCGTGCCGCGATAGAGATGGCGCTGAACCACAACGGCGCCGCCTATGCCGTATGTCAGCCAGATCATCGCAAAATTGCGGATGCTTCGACCCGCTCCGTAATACAGCTCCGAGAGGATGACGGTATTGCCGTCATTTTCGTGAAAGACCGGGAAATCGAAATAGGGCTGGAAGTCCTTGTCCACGTCGATGTCGCGCCAGCTCTCGAATTGCTTGATGCGAAAGACATGGCCTCGATCACGTTTGAAGTGGCCTGGAAAGCTGATGCCGCAGCCAAGCACATCCTTCTTTTTGATCTTTGCCTTTTCAACCACCTGTCGGGCGGCCGTCTCGGCCATCTCCATGATATGCTCGAAACTGTGTCCCTCAAGCTCGGACCTGATTTCCTGCCTGATCGTGCCGTTGAGATCGGCCAGGCAGACACGCAGATCGTCCGGGTTGAAATAGACCCCGAGCGTGAAAAGTCCGTTCGGATTTATCTCGATGGCAGTGGATGGCTTCCCCCGTTTGCCGTCGCTGCGCGCTTCCTCGGCTTCCAGGATCAGGCCGGATTCCAGAAGATTGGCCGTCAGGCGGGTGAGGGTCGGTGCGGAAACATCCATTTCGCGCGCCAGTTCGATGCGCGACATGCCTCCCTTGCCGCGCAGGATTTCGAGCAGACGCCGTTCATTGTAGCCGAGGTCGATCAACCAGGTCTCCCACGAGAAGTTAAGTCGGATGATTAGCGCAATTTCAGTGGCTGTGCACCTTGTTTTCCGGAACGTCCTGACTTTTCAGGTTCGAGGATTAAGAGCGGCTGTCTTCAAATGTTGAGTTTTTTCAGACGGATATTGGATTTTTGTATTCAAGATAAATTGCAGCTTGACTAATTAATTTACGTAAAGAAAATAAATAGCAGACGGCGGGTAGCGACACGCAAAATCAATAAGAAATTATGTCGTACTGCCTTGCCAGTCAGGGAACAAAAAAACGGAGCACCCTTTATGCGTCAATCATGCACTACTTTCGCGCGCCTTGTTGCTGGCGCAACTTTCCTTGCCAGTGCGGCTTTCGCCCATGCGGAAGGTACCGTCGTGGTCTATTCGGCAGCGCCGCAGCAGCTCATGGATGAGTTGCTGCCCATGTTTGAAAAGAAGACCGGCACCAAGGTCGAGCTTGTCAAAGCCGGGTCCGGCGAGCTGATGAACCGCATCAAGGCGGAAAGCGGCAAGGCGGCTGGCGACGTGATCTGGAGCGTTGATGGCACCGTCATCGACTTTTCCGCCGACCTCTTCGAACCTTACAAGCCTGTCGAGGCAGCATCGATCAACCCTGCCTTTTCGCCGAGCACCAACTGGGTTCCTTTTACCGCAGTCGTTACGGCCTTCATCGTCAACAAGGAAGCGCTGAAAGGTGCGCCGGTTCCGACATCCTGGGCCGATCTTGCCAAGCCTGAATACAAGGGTCTGATTTCCTCGGCCCGTGCCGATCAGTCCGGCTCCGCCTATATCCAGATGGCGACGGTTTTGCAGGATTTCGACAGTGAGGAGAAGGGCTGGGAAGTTTATACCGGCATTCTCGGCAACTCCGTTCTTTCCACCTCTTCAGGCGCTGTTCCGCGTTTCGTCAATGATGGCGAGCAGGCGGTAGGTATCACGCTCGAAGACGCCGCCCTGCGCTACAAGCTTGGCAGCGCTCCGGTAGAAATCGTTTATCCGAAAGAAGGCACGGCAATCGCGCCTGACGGCATGGCGCTCGTCAAGGGTGCGCCGAACGCCGAAAACGGCAAGGCCTTCATCGATTTCATCGTCTCCAAGGAAGCGCAGGAAGTCGTGGTGAAAGCCGGTCGTCGCTCTGTCAGAACCGATGTTCCTGCCAATTCGGCGCTCGTTCCGCTGTCCGATGTTCCGGATGCGAAATACGACTTCAAGTGGGCTGCGGACAACCGCTCGCGTCTGATGGAAAAGTGGAACGAGATCCTGCTCGACGTCCAGTAAGAACATTGCCGGGGGCGGTGCGTCAGGCAGCCGTCCCCTGCTTACCTCTTTCACAACAGCATTTTCGTTCCGTCCACCGTGGTCGCGTGCCGCGCAGGATATGTCATGGAGCAGCACATGGCCGCCGTAGAAATTACCAGCATCAAGAAAAGTTACCGGGATGTCGTTGCCCTCTCCGACATCAACATCTCCATTCCCTCCGGATCGTTTTTTACGCTTCTTGGACCCAGCGGTTGTGGCAAGACGACCCTCTTGCGCACGATTGCCGGTTTTCACCAGCAGGATAGCGGCAGCATCAGCATCGAAAGACAGGCGATCGAACATGTGCCCGCCCACAAGCGCGATGTCGGCATGGTCTTTCAGGATTATGCGGTGTTTCCGCATATTTCGGTGTTTGACAACATTGCCTTCGGTCTGAAACAGCGCAAGGCGTCTTCAGCCGAGATCCGCGAACGGGTCGGCAAGATTCTCGATGTCGTGCAGCTCGCTCCCTATGCCAAGCGTATGCCTCACGAACTCTCCGGCGGCCAGCAGCAGCGTGTGGGTCTTGCACGCGCACTCGTCATCAACCCGAAAGTGCTGTTGATGGACGAACCGCTGTCCAACCTCGATGCCAAACTTCGCGTGGACCTGCGCCGGGAACTCCGTGAAATCCAGCAGGCCATGAACATCACCACCGTCTATGTCACGCATGATCAGGAAGAGGCGCTTGCCATGTCCGATCTGGTTTGCGTCATGTATGGCGGCGTCATTCAGCAGGCTGCACCACCCTGGGAAGTCTATAACAATCCCGCCAACCGCTTCGTCGCGTCGTTCGTGGGCGCAAACAACTTCCTGACGCTTGACCGTGCAGGCGGGCAGACATCCATTTCCGGCCACAAGGTCGCATTGCCGCAGGCGGATGCGATTTCCCCGCAGCGGAAGATCGTCGCCGCCATCCGCCCGGAGGCGATTTCTGTCGGTCCTGCCGCGATCGATGGTGACGAGCGCATCGAACTGCCCGTGACCATAAGACTGGTCAGCTTCACGGGGCGTGAGATGAACGTTGCAGCCGTTCTCTCGTCGGGCGAGGAAATCGAGGCGATCACCAAGCCATCGCCTGAGATCATTGCACTGCAGCCCAACCAGAAGACCACTTTCTCCTGGCGCGCGGCCGATGCGAAGCTGTTCGGCGAGGGCGTAACCGGGGAGCGCCTGTCATGACGGATATGACTGCGACTGCAACTCCCGGCGGTTTCCGCCTGCGACTGCCAGGTTTTTGGACAAGCGTGACGGTATTTGCCGTCATCCTGCTGGCGATATTCCTGATCCTGCCGATTTTCAGCGTCTTCTTCATCAGTTTCTTTGATGCCAAAACCGGGGCCTTCGGTCTCAGCAACTATGCGGAAGTGTTCACGCGACGTTTTTACACCGTCGCACTCTGGAATACGCTTCTGATCGGCGTGCTGGGCATGCTGGGCGCCTGCCTTCTCGGTATTCCGCTTGCCTTTTGCACCTCCCGTTATCGCATAAAGGGGCGCACTTTCATTGCCACCTTCGCGGTTCTGGTTCTGTGCGCACCGCCGTTCATTGGTGCTTATGCCTGGATCATGCTGTTCGGTGCCAACGGCGCGGTCACCAATCTCTTGTCCTTCGCCGGCATTTCATTGCCGACGATCTACGGGATCCCGGGCATCGTGATGGTCTTCAGCCTGAAGTTCTTTCCTTACATCTTCCTGATGACGGAGAACGCGCTGAACACCATCAACAAGTCCTATGAGGACGCGGCGGAAAATCTCGGCTGCACGGCGTTCGAGCGTTTCCGCAAGATCACCTTGCCGCTGGTCTTTCCGGCAGTCAGCACCGGCGCGATCATCTGCTTCGTGCTGTCCATCGCCGACTTCGGAACGCCTGCAATCCTCGGCAAGGGCATCAGAACGCTTTCGACAATCGCCTATGCGCAATACACCTCCGAAATGGCCGGTACGCCAACCATGGCGGTGACGATTTCCATGGTGATGATTGCAATTTCGATGGCGGCACTTCTGTTGCAGCGGCACATTCTTGCCAAGCGCCGCTACGCCAGTTCACTGACCAACAGGCCGGTAAAGCAGTCCATGCGCCCGTTGAAGTCGTTCATCGTGCACGGCTTCTGCTATCTGGTCGTCTTCATCGCCATGCTGCCGTCTCTCACGGTCATCTACACCTCGTTCCTCGCAACCAGCGGTCCCGTCTTTACCGGCGGCTTCGGGTTGGACAGCTATGCCCGTATCCTTCGTGATTCACCGCAGGCGATTGCCAACAGTTTCACGTTTGCACTGGCTGCCGTGGTACTGATTGCGATCGTTTCCGGCCTGCTGTCCTTCATCGTGGTGCGACGCGACAATGCGGTCTCCGGCTCGCTCGATCTCCTGCTGATGGTGCCTTACCTCATTCCCGGCGTTGTCATGGCGATCGGCTACGTCACGACGTTCCGCTATCCACCCTTTGATATCACTGGGACGGCGCTCATCATCATCGTCCTGGTGTTTATCCGCCGGCTGCCCTACGGCGTCCGCTCCACGACATCGATCCTCAGACAGATCAAGCCGTCCATCGAGGAGGCTGCGGTCAATCTCGGGGCTTCGCCGGCAAAGACCTTCGTGTCGGTGACGGTGCCGCTGATGCTGCCCGGTCTCATCATCGGTTCGCTGATGAGCTTCATAACGGCTATCAACGAGCTGTCCTCGACGCTGATCCTCTACACGGCACGAACGATCACCATGCCGGTTCTCATCTATGTTCAGGTGATTGACGGCGAGTTTGGTACGGCTGCGGCGCTTTCAACCGTCCTTCTGGTCAGCACCGGACTTTGCGTCTTCATCGTGTTCCGCCTCTCGGAAGACAAAGAAGCCTCTTTCGTCTGAAACCATACCAGCCCTCACCAAAAGCCTGCAGGAGCGGCGACATACGTGTCGCCGCCAGCCTCCCTCTGCCCAGCCTCCCTCTGCAAGGAATACACGACGATGAATATCGCGAGCTTTTCGCAATCGAAATACAAGAACGCCGCAACGCCCGGGGACGATGTGGCGCTGATCATACCGGGACGGGTTCTGGCCGTTTTTGACGGTGCGACCGACCCGACCGGTGCAAGTTACGGCGGCTTGAGCTCGGGCCGTATCGCAGCACTTGCTGCCGCAAATGCCGTGGCGAAAATGGGCCTCGATGGCACTCTGGAAACAATTGCCGCGCCCAAGCTTTTTCAGAACATCAGCGACATCTTGAAGCAGGAGGCAGAGCGCATCAATGCCAGCCATCCACCGTCGACAACCCTGGCAATCGTTGCCGACCTGGGAGACAGTTTCCGCCTGCTTCTGGCCGGCGATTCCGGTGTGCGTATCAACGGCTCCCGGTTGCTGCAGCATGCCAAGCTTATAGACAAGGTAAGTACATCGGCGCGCATCCTTGTCTTCAAGCAGCTTTTTGCCTTTATGGGGGATGGTGATGCAGCCGAGGCACGCACGCGTGCGACCATCTTTTCCGGCCTGCGTTCCGCCGTCGAAAACGGCATCATGACTGCGCAGGAGGCGGAGAATGTTGTCATTGCCGCAGCCCGCATGAGCGGCCTTGAGAGCGATATCGAAGCGGTCGAGGAATTCCTGCTGGGAGGAATTCGCGTCCAGCCGCAATTCGCAAACAGGCAGGGACACGTACTGGGATACGCCTCGGTCAATGGCGGAACGGTCATAGAAGATGGGACGGTCGATCTTAGCATCGCCAAGGACAAGCTTGTAAGCCTTGAAATCTTTTCCGACGGTTATCTGTCTCTGCCGGCTGGAACCGATGTCGCTGACTGGGAAGCGGAATTTGACCGCGTCGAGGCGGCAGATTTTCACAAACTCGCCGACTATCCTTCGGTAAAAGGTTCGACAAGCACCGAATTCAGCGATGACAGGACGGTCGTCTGCCTGAATGGCTGGTAAGGGCAGGGTGCGGCGCCGTCGCCGCGGCACTCTCAAAGTCCGAGGAATTTGAAAGGCTTGCTATCTTTCAGCCTGTCGTTCGCCATGCCGGAGTAAATGTGGATCTGATTTGGCCCCAGGTCGAGTTTCTTCACGGAGCCTGTTTCTTTCGAGACGTCGAGCTTTGTCATGTCTATCCAGAAGATGTTCGGCGTCAAAGCGGATTCGAAGAAATAGAGCTTTCGCTTGTGGTCGATCACCGTGCGCCAGCGCGTTGAAGAAATGTTCGGCTGGTCGGGGGTGGTTATGCCATAGGGAACCGAGACGTTGCGGATGACGCTGAACACGCTGGCGATTGCCTCGACCGGGTCTTCGCTTTTGGGGATTGCATTGGCGTAAAATGCTGCGCGGGCAAATCGGTCCGATGCCCGGTTCGTGCCGGGAAGCATCACCGTGCCCCCGATCTGCGTCCAGTATTCGTTGAGGGCCAGCTGTTTGTCGAAAGTCGGGGAATTGGTCATCACCTGGTATTTGCGGCTGTGGTGAATGACCTGTTTGCTATCGATATATTCAACGATTGCGCTGTCGCCGCTGGCATCCGACAGCGATAGATGCAGCGTTGCGAGACGTTCTTCCCCCGGCACACTGTCCGTCACCACCGTGAAGGGGTTCTTTTCGAGTGCGTTGACGGCCTCGCCGACCGTGGCGAAATTGTCGAGTACATATTGCGCCCATGCCGCAATGGAAAGTCCCGGAGACTTGCCATCATAGGCTGGGTAACTCGACTCGACCAGCCAGAGCACGTTGGCGGCAAGGCCAGCTTCGTTCATGCCATCCGTGGTGGAGATATCGTAGCCCGAGGCAATGACGCTTCCGTATTTCGAGGTCCATTTGACCGAGTTCGGCCCGGCCTCGCCAGATCGCTCCATTCCGCGCGGAAAGACCCAGATGTTCGTGCCAACATCTGTTTTCCAGTCCATGGAGCGGGCAGTCATGACCTGGTCGTTTTCACCCAGATAGACGAACCGTGTGCAGGCTTCAGCCACCGATGTCGCAAGCGTGGCAATGGAAAAAACGGTGGCGGTGCAGGCAGACAAAAAAGGAATGGTCTTCGGTCGCATGGTGCATCCTCCGGTGCTCGCGGCGCGATTGCAGCGTATGATAGAAAATCGGACTTGTTGCCGGATGTCAAATCGGTTTACCTTCGGTGCCGGACGGGGGTAAGCCTTTGCTAAAATTATCTATTTTTTCGACCATTATGGTTTTTTCCGCAAGCTTGGCCTTAGGTGCGGATGCGCAGAGTTTCACTCCCGCGGGAGTTGATCAACCCGATTGGGCGCTTCAGGTCACGGGCTATTTGTGGGCAACCGGGTTGAACGGCAACATTTCACCGTTCCGGCGTGCGCCGACCCTTCACGTCGAGAAATCATTTTCTGACGTCATGGATGATCTCAACTTCGGGGGATTTGTTAATATCTGGGGGCGGTACGACCGCTTCGTTCTGTCCGGCGACTTGATGTATGTCGACACGACCGACAGCAAGGCCACCGGCCCGTTGCCGGCCCTGCAAATTCCCGGCTTGCCGACGCTGCCCCCGGGGGCGGCCATCAACGCTGATGTCGATACCCAGGAATTCATGGCAACGCTGCAGGCCGGGTATCGGATCGTGGATACGGAAGGATTCACGCTCGATGCGCTGGCGGGTGCACGCTTCTGGCATATTTCCAACGAGGTCGCGGTTACGGCCAGTCACCCATTGATCGGCAGCGTGTCGGCAACCCATAAGGAAAACTTCGGCTGGGTGGATCCAGTCATCGGCGCAAGGGTATTTTTTGGCGTGACGGACCGGCTTTCACTTCAGGGGCAGGTCGACATCGGCGGATTTGGCGCAGGATCGGATCTGACATGGTCGGCCCTGGCGACGGTGAACTACATCTTTACCGATACACTCTCTGTCTCGGCCGGCTACAAGGTGCTTGATGTCGATTATTCGCATGACGGCTACGTCTTCAATTCGCGGCTGAGTGGCCCTGTTGTCGGGCTGACCTACAGGTTTTGACGGTTTACGCCCGACGCACACCCTGTGCGGTCTACCCGCCTGTGGTTGTGAAGATGCACTTCACCCGCTGCGTCCGCGCTTTGCACTGATGTTTGTTGGGGCTCGTCCTGATCTCATCCGCGCATGGACCACTGACCGTCCCGCGTGACCTTGACACAGCGACCATGCCGACTAGACGGGGTCTCATGTTCATTTTGGGAGTATAGACATGAAATCGCTGGCAGCCGTTTCGGCTTTCGTGGGAAGAACCTTTGCGGTCTGGGTCATCTTGTTTGCCGTGCTCGGCTTTTATTTTCCAGAAACCTTCAAGCAGATTGCGCCGTGGATCGTTACGCTTCTGTCGATCATCATGTTCGGCATGGGGCTCACACTTTCGGTCGACGATTTTCGTGAAGTCGTGAGGCGCCCTGTTGATGTCACCATCGGGGTGCTCGGCCAGTTCCTCATCATGCCGTTACTTGCGGTGCTGCTGACCCTGCTAATCCCGATGCCACCGGAAGTGGCAGCAGGTGTCATCCTGGTTGGCTGCTGCCCGGGCGGCACATCGTCCAATGTCATGACATATCTTTCGAAGGGCGATGTCGCCCTTTCCGTCGCCTGCACGTCAGTGACGACGCTTGCTGCTCCCTTGGTGACGCCATTCCTCGTGTGGTTGTTTGCCAGCCAGTTCCTGCCGGTTGATGGCTGGGCAATGTTCCTGAGCATCGTCAAGGTCGTTCTGGTGCCGCTGGCACTTGGAGCCGCCTTGCAGAAGCTGTTGCCGAACGTCGTCAAGGCGGCTGTGCCTGCGCTGCCGCTTGTCAGCGTGATCGGTATCGTTCTGATTGTTTCGGCGGTTGTCGGCGCATCGAAAGGTGCGATAGCCCAGTCTGGACTGATGATCTTTGCCGTCGTGGTTCTCCATAACGGTCTTGGATATCTGCTTGGCTATTTTGCGGCGAAGGCGACCGGTCTCTCCCTCGCCAAGCGCAAGGCAATCGCCATCGAGGTGGGAATGCAGAACTCCGGTCTCGGTGCCGCTCTTGCGACGGCATATTTCTCGCCTCTCGCAGCTGTGCCCAGCGCCATCTTCAGCGTCTGGCACAATATCTCCGGCGCGTTGCTGGCCAACTGGTTTTCGGGCCGCGTGGACACGACGGTGACGACGAAAGCCGGATAGGATCGCCGGACGAAGATTGGCCGACGGGGGATGTGAAGCAGCCCGAAGAGGTTTTTCGGGATATGACGCTGCAGGTCCGCAACGCCTCGACCAAAATCGCCATCGACGCGGAAGCACTATCCGCGTCGATGGCGGCAGGCGACGATCAAGAGCATGAAAGTGTGAAAGCCCCGACCGGTTTCATATCGATATAGGTGTCGGCGGCAAGGTCGCTTGTTATCGCCCCACAAAGGCTGCCGGTGGTGACGATCTGTCCGCGCTTCAGCGTTCCATTCCTATTGAGCTTGGAATTGGCGAAAGCGATGAGCGGGGCGAGTGGATCGGTATTAGGGTGTTTCACCACCGCATCGAAACGGATATCTGTGCCTTCGGTCACCGTCAGATGCGGCAGATCGCCGGTATTGCCGGCAAAGGTATCAACGATTGCCGCGTCGATTTCCGGCCCTAGAACAAACCCGCGATTGGCAAGGCGATCCGCCAGAAACAGCGGGAAGGGGACTTGGTTCTTTTCCACCAACCGGTAGCCGAGAAGCTCGACACCGAGGTGAACGGCGTCGATATGTGTCAATATATCGGCCCTGCTTAGCGGGGTTGCGGTTGCCGCGGGTATGTCGGAGGCGAGGGTGAAGCAGATTTCCACCTCGATGCCTTCAACGTCTCTTCCCGTAAAAGACGCGACGTTATCCTCATCGACGCCATAACAATCGACCATCGGCGCAGCAACCGCGTTCCCGTCCGGCCGGATCGCCAGCTTCCAGCCCCCCACCGTTTTGCCTGAAGCTTCAACGAAAGCGCGTTGAACGGCCATGGCATCTTCAAGGCTGTCTGGAACTAGGCCATCCACCTCGATTGACGCCAGCGGAATTTTGCCGCTGTTCAGGCCTGCTTTCACAAGGTCCTGGGCCAGTTTTTCGATTGCTGTCATTCCCGTCATGATCCTTGCTGCTGTCTAATTGCCGAATGCTGTCACGATTTGGCGCTGCTTGCCAAGGCCATCTATGCCAAGTTCGACAACATCTCCTGCTTTCAGGAAGACCGGCGGCTTACTTCCATGGCCGACGCGTGGCGGCATGCCGGTTGTGACGACGTCACCGGGCATGAGCCGCATCGAGCCAGAGCACTAGGTTTGTAGATCGTCGATTTGGTCCGGGTTCACAAGCCATGGGGCGAGCGGACTGAAGCTTTGGCCGCCGAGGATGGGGCAATCGTGGTTGCCATCCGTCAGGGGAAGGAAGTCGTCGGCACCATGAGCGTTGCCGCGCCGCTAATAGGGTTGAGCGATGAACGCGTGGCAGATTCTGCCGCTCCTGGTGAGGGCAGCGAGCGATATGGATATCGCGTTGTAATCGGCATAACCGGCCGAAGGTATCTGACGTAACAGGTAAGCTTAATAAGGATCGGGCGGCAATGCCGCCCGATAATTGTCTGACTTAGGCTACGTCCGCATCGAACTGGATGCTGTGCAAGCGTTTGTAGAGACCATCCGTTGCGAGCAGCTCGCGACGGCTTCCCTGCTCCACAACCTGACCATTATCCATGACGACGATCTTGTCGGCGCGGTTGATCGTGGAGAGCCGGTGGGCAATGACAATCGATGTCTTGTTAAACGTCAACCGCTCAAGCGCGTCCCGGACAAGCGCTTCGGATTCGGAATCGAGCGCACTCGTTGCTTCGTCGAGGATCAATATGTCCGCATCTCTCAGCATGGCGCGGGCGATGGCAACACGCTGACGCTGGCCACCGGACAGACCGGAACCGTTTTCGCCAAGCTTGCTGTCATAACCATCAGGCATGCTCATGATGAAATCATGTGCGTTGGCCGCTTTGGCCGCAGCGATGATTTCCTCATCGGTAGCGTTGTCACGACCGACAGAAATGTTGTGCTTCACCGTTCCCGAGAAGAGGAAGGTTTCCTGACCCACGTAAGAAACATGCTCGCGCAGGCTTGCGAAGGACACATCGCGCAAATCCATTCCGTTGATCTCGACCGAACCGCTTTGCGGATCATAAAGACGCATCATGAGGTTGATGATCGTCGACTTGCCGCTGCCGGAAGGCCCGACCAGCGCAGTCATCTTGCCACCCTCGAAGAGGACGCTGACGTCCTTCAGAACCGGCTGGTTAGCAACATACTCGAAGCTGACGTTCTTGAGTTCCACATTGCCGCTTGCCTTGGGGAGCGGCTGGGCATCCTTCTTTTCGGCAAGTGTCAACGGCGCGTCCAGAACCTCGAACATCATACGCACGCCGATCATACCGCCCTCGATCTGGACACGCATGCGTGCCAGACGCTTGGCTGGCTCATAGGCGAGAAGCAGGGCAGTAATGAAGGCCATCAGGTCGCCCGGCGAACCACCTTTTTCAAGAACGGTGTAACCGGATACGGCGATGACGACTGCAATGGCGAGACCGGACAGTGTCTCCATGATCGGGCTGGTCGCCGCTTCAAGCTTCGCAATGCCATTGGCGCGTTGCTCGACATCGGATACCGCCTTGTTCATGCGCTGGCGCATCAGCTTTTCAAGCGAAAACGCCTTGATAACGCGAACCCCAATGCTGGTTTCCTGCACGACGTTGACGATCTCGCCGAGCGAAGCAAGTTCCGCTTCCATGATGTGGCGTACACGCCGCAAAACCAGGCGAACACTGAAAATCGCCAGCGGTCCTATGATCATCGAGATCGCGCTCAGAAGGAAATTCTGGGCGAACATTACGATGATCAAGCCGATGAGCGAAAGAAGATCGCGTATAAAGGATGTGACAATGGTATCGATGACGCTACGGGCAGCCTGCGCGTTATAGGTAACGCGAACGAGCAATTCCGACGATGGCAGGTTCTGAAAGAACGAAACGCCCTGCTTTAGAAGCCTGTCATAGATTTTGCGCTGCTGTTCGGCAACAATACTGTTGCCTGCCTTGCTGAGATAGTAGCTCTGCACGAAGGTGGCGAGACCTTTGATAATGAAGATTGCAGCCACTGCAAACGCAATCTCCAGAACAACGTCAAAACCCTGCTTCAGATAAACACTGTTGACGATATCGCGCATGATCCATGCGCTGAGAGAGGTCGTGCCGGCAACGACAACCATCGCCACAATTGCCGCACTGTACCAACCGACATGTTTTTTGAAGTTCTCTTTGAAAAGCCGCACCAGCAACTTCTTGTCGTTTGGCGACAAAAACGATCCGATCACAGAAATATCCTTATTTGGTGTCGACGCCCACACAGATTCCAAATTGCACATTCAGCTGCATGTTATTCATGCGGGATGGCTTTCTCAGTTTCCACTCGCTGCCGTGCCAAGCTCGATAATCTCTCTCGCGCCCGAGCAAAAATGCGCGAAAGGCTCTGGTAGGTAAAGAGCCCGACTGAATTGAGACCACGCCAATAAGCCTAGCGATCTAAAGTGTCAACATTGAGCGTTGATGCGGCCATGAAAAGGCGTGACCGGAAGATAAGTAAGGATGAGCGAATATCGTTACTCAGAGCAACAGATTGGGAGGAACTGCGCCTGACGAACCCGCAATGTACGTCTACAAGGCGCTGGCAATTCCAAGTGCGGCATTTTTCCAACTGTAATTTGGCTCTGGGCGTTTGACTGGCTGCGTGATTGACAAGCTGGCTGGCTAAAATCTATATCGACGCGAAGTCGCGAAAGCTCTCGCCTGAAACGTTCTGGCTTATTGGTGAACGGTGCATTATCCCATTCACTGATTGCAGGAGAATTTTAGTTGCATCCCCGATGACCGTCGTCGGGCCAGTTCAAAGCAGGCAGGTCAGTGAATGTCCGATGTATTTTTTGATTTATCAGAACTGTATTTGAATTCCGGTGTGAAATTCAAATATTACGGTATAGCGCGAACCGTAATGGAAGTTGCATACGAGCTTACAAAGCTTGATGCGTCCATTCGATACGTCATATACTCACCGTTGCATCGGCGTTTCTTTGAGGTTTTTCCACGCGTAGGCGATGCGTCTCCAACGGGCGTTCTTGATCCGAATATTCCTTCTTCGGCAACGCCTTTGCGCCTTCGTCAAAATTTATATGATAAAAACGTCATTAAAAACGCGCTTTACCGGATTCTGCACAAGATCGTTCAGCATCGCAACAGGAAGCGCTGGGCTACCGTTCCCGTTGGGGCGGTTAAGGATGTAGACCTCGACGGGCAAATCCTGATTGCGCTTGGGCGTCCGAAGATAATGTCAGACTATCTGATGGCTCTCGCTGAAAATGGCACCAAGCCGATTTTCATCCCGCTTCTTCACGACATGATCCCCTTGCATGATTTCACCCATCGAAATCAGTTTTCGTTCCCGAGAAACTTTATTTATGACAATCAGGTGGCGATCACGGCTGCGTCTATGGTTCTGACCAACTCGGAGTTTACCGCGTCAGAAGTCCGGCATTTTTCGGAAGCCGGAATTTTGCCTGCCGTGTCATCTGTTGTTGCGGTTCCCTTATGTCATGAATTGCGCCCGACTAACGAGCCGGTTGATAAACATGGCCCGGAAAAGCCATATCTCTTATGCGTGGGTATCTACAACGGACGGAAAAACCTTGAGTGCGTCGTCGAAGCGATGCTCTCCTTGCATCAACGGGGTATTCAGGTGCCTGAACTCGTCTTGGCGGGTGCGCGGCGTAAAAGAGTGGAAAAATTTCTTAAAAAAGAGAAATTTGCACCGCTATCCGGAAAGTTTCATTTCGTTTTCAATCCCAACCAGGCGGAATTGCGCGCGCTGTATGAAAAGGCTTATGCGCTTCTTTTGCCCAGTCGAATGGAAGGTTGGGGCCTGCCGGTAAGTGAAGCATTGTGGTGTGGAACGCCGGCTCTGGCTGCAGATGTTCCTGCACTCCGAGAGGCAGGGGGAGATTTGGCGCGCTATTTCGATCCAGAAAGACCGGAAGAACTAGCGGGTCAGCTTCAGATGCTTCTGGAAAATCCTGCTGAATATTCGGAGTGGAAAAAAACTATCGAGCTTTCCCGTCCACAAATGCGGACCTGGAAAGATGTTGCGCAAGGAATTCTTGAGGCAATCAAACCCGTACGCTCTTGATGCATGCAAATAATGCTCAAGAATTATCAGGCCCGTTTAAATGCAATGCTGCCCGGGGATAGTGTTTTCCAAGGCATATGGTCGACCGTTTTTTCGATGCTCCTGATGGTTTTTTAGGCGTGACGGCCAATATGGTTGGCCTTTTGCTTTTGTAAATTTTCATTTACGACAAGCAAATGTTCGATTCATCGAGGTTGAAGGGTAGCTGTAAAAATTGTGATAATCATGCCCTTTTAAATGTCTTAAGCGCAATTGGGGCACATTGGGCAGCTAATTCGATTCAGTTGAATCGTCTCGGGGGCGATGGCAGTTCTGCAATTTGCAGAGCAGTTGAATTGGGCATTCCGTTTTGCGTGTGTTGTGGCTCACGTGTAGGACAGCGACAGGATGAATAACTGGTGATGTTGGACTATTTGAGATTTTCTGAAGTTAAGGTTCTCTGCATTGGCGATGTAATGCTGGACTGCTTTATTTCCGGCGATGTCGGCCGCATTTCCCCGGAAGGCCCGGTCCCGGTTATGTGCGCGCGATCAGAGGAATATTTTGCCGGTGGCGCAGCTAACGTTGCGCGCAACATATCTTCTCTTGGAGCAAGTTGTACATTGCTGGGAGCGGTGGGCAAAGACAACAATGGCAGCAAACTGCTTGAATTGCTGAACAATGTTCATGGCGTTTCTGCGCCCTTCGTGACATTGGATGAGCGCCCGACAACTATCAAGACGCGTTTCCTCGGTCACGGCCAGCAAATGTTGCGCGTTGATTTTGAGGATGCCTCTCCGATTTCCCACGAGGAAGAGGATCGTGTCATCTCCACTGCGCTTTCCTTGATCTCATCTCACAGCGTTGTCATTTTGTCGGACTATGCCAAAGGTCTGTTAAGCGAAAGGGTTGTGAAAGCAATTATTGCTGCGTGCCGGACTGAGGGAAAACCGGTCATTATCGATCCAAAAACGTCTGATTTTACCCGCTATGCAGGTTCCGCGATTGTAACACCCAATCAAAAGGAAACGCAGGCCGTAACGGGTGTATGGCCGGATACCGATGAGGAAGCTGAATTGGCTGGCGAGTTGATCTTGTCGCGCTTCGACATCGAGGCGGTCCTCATAACGCGAGCGGAAAAAGGGATGACCCTTGTTGAGCGAGGCCATCCGCCTTTCCATATTCGCACGGAAGCTAAAGAAGTGTTCGATGTCGTTGGTGCCGGCGACACGGTAATTGCGACGCTCGCCGTTGGCCTGGGCTCCCAAACTTCACGTGCCGATGCAGCACGGATTGCAAATGCAGCTGCTGGCATCGTGGTTGGTAAAAAAGGCACGGCAACTGTTTCTGCTGCCGAACTCCGAGATGCCTTGTCTCACGACACCTCGTCGGGGGAAGTCAGCCCTTCGGACAAGCTTTTTGACAGGCAAGATGTCCAGGCGCTGGCAGAGGATTGGCGGGGCGATAATCTGAAGGTCGGCTTTACGAACGGTTGCTTCGATATCCTTCACGTTGGCCACATCAGGCTTTTGCAGTTTGCGAGGGATAATTGCGATCGTCTGATCGTTGGCGTTAATGCAGATAGCTCGGTAAAGCGGCTTAAAGGTCCATCGAGACCGATAAATACCGAACTGGATCGCGCCGAACTTCTGGGCGCATTGGCTTTCGTCGACGCGGTGGTGGTGTTTGACGAAGACACACCGCTTGAACTCATCAAGACGATACGCCCCAATGTGCTGGTTAAGGGGGCGGACTATACGATCGACAACATTGTTGGTGCGGATGTCGTGATGGCGGATGGCGGCAAGGTCGTTACATTCGAAATAGTGCCCGGAAAAAGCACGACGGCGACGATTGCGCGCAGTAAAAAAGAGGCAGTTTGATGTATATTGTAACCGGAGCTGCTGGATTTATCGGGTCCAACATTGTCGCTGATTTGGAGGCGGCGGGTCTTGGGCCGATTACCGTCGTTGACTGGTTTGGCCGTGGCGATAAATGGCGCAATCTCGCAAAGCGTAACATCGCAGCTTATGTGTCGCCCGAAGGACTGCCCGACTATCTTCGCAGCATTAAAGTGGATGTCAAAGCCGTCATACATATGGGCGCGATTTCCGCCACCACGGAAGCTGATGTAGACAGACTTATCGAGCTGAACATCAACTATTCTGTAATGTTGTGGGACTGGTGTGCTGAGCATGGCGTTCCTTTTATTTACGCGTCTTCCGCTGCGACCTATGGCGGCATCGAGGAGGGGTTTGATGACGACGAGGCTGCATCGGCACGCGCCTCTCTTGCACCGCTGAATGCCTATGGCTGGAGCAAAAAGACGACCGATGATATTTTCATCGAACGTGTTGCGCGTGGTGAGAATGCCCCTCCGCAGTGGGCTGGCCTAAAATTTTTCAATGTTTACGGGCCAAATGAATATCATAAGGATGATATGCGCAGTGTCGCCTGCAAACTCTTTGACGTCGTGCAGGCCACCAACGAGGTATCCCTGTTCAAGTCTTATCGACCTGATATCGAACATGGAGAACAGCGTCGGGATTTCGTATATGTGAAAGATTGCACATCGTTCATCTTGTGGCTTTTGAACAATCAGAAATATAGCGGGATCTTTAATTGTGGATCTGGCAAGGCACGATCTTTTGCAGACATCGTTCATGTCATGGGCGATCTTCTCGGCAAGAAGCTGAATATTAATTTCATTGAAATGCCGGAGGCGATCCGCGGTAAATATCAGTACTTTACCGAGGCAAATATGTCGAAAGTCGCGTCAATCGGATATAACGGCCCCCAATCATCGCTTGAAGAAGGGCTTGACGATTACATCAATTCGTATCTAAGCCGCGAAGACAGATATCGCTAGCAGTAGGCATAATTGATGCGAAAAGACTGTATGCGCTCACATAAAGCTGGATTGAACACCCTCAAAATCGCAACCGCTGAATGGCGTCCTTCGAAAACGGATTCGGATAGCTATCACTCATGTCAGCCAAACCAGTCTGGTTAAGGATAATTCTTGATGACACAGCCGGGCTTCGAATCCGCTCAGAATGAGTATCTGAAACTCAAAAAATGGCTTTTCGAAGCGGCGCTTCCACTATGGTCCTCGGTTGGGCGAGATGATGTGAGTGGTGGCTTTTTCGAAAAAATCGATAGAAGCGGCGCTGCCGTTGAAGTGGCGAGAAGAACGAGGGTCGTTTGCCGTCAGATCTATAGCTTTTCTGCGGCTAAGAGAATGGGTTGGGCCGGCGATGCTGAAGGGGTGGTTCAGCACGGATGGGACTTTCTTCAACAGCACTGTTTTAATGCGGACGGTTCCCTGATTACCACGGTCGATTTGGCGAGTGGGGTCAGGAATACGTCATTCGATCTATATGACCATGCCTTTGCGTTGTTCGGTCTGAGCTATGCTGCTGACACGCTTGAAAACGAGGACACCATTGCCGAAGCCGCGCTGCACTGTCTTGAGGCGATGATCGCGGGTTGGAAGCATCCGGCCTCAGGTTTTGAAGAGGCCGTGCCGCCTATCGTGCCTCTGCGTTCCAATCCGCATATGCATCTCTTTGAGGCGTTTCTTGCATGGTTGGAAAATCCTTCGGTAAAAAAGCCTGAACGCTGGCTGTCGTGCCTCAATGAAATAGGCGAATTGTGCCTGTCGGCATTTATCTCGCCTGAAAACGGGGCTCTCCGTGAATATTATAATCACGACTGGTCGGTAATGCAGCACCACACCCTGGCGCCAATCGAGCCGGGGCACCAATTCGAATGGGCATGGTTGCTCACGCGATGGGGTAAGATGGTAGGGCGGAAAGACGCTCTTATCGCTGCGCGCAAACTCGTGGAGATTGGCGAAAAAGGTGTCGATGAATCCCGTGGTCTTGCGCGCAATGGTCTGAATTTTGATCTGACACTCAACGACAAAGCATTTCGTCTGTGGCCACAGACTGAGCGAATCAAAGCTTGGCTTATGATGGCCGAGACGGCGATAACTCTCGAAGATAGAGAAGTGGCATACGCAAAGGTTGCTGAGGCGGCCGGTGCATTGCAGGGTTTTTTCAAGGGAGTTCTACCCGGCCTTTGGGTGGATCGTTTTCACGAAGATGGTACCGCAGTCGAGGAGCATGCGCCCGCGTCGTCTCTTTATCATATCGTCTGCGCTGTCGAAGAAATGCACAGATTGCTGCAGCCTTATATCGAAAGCGTACCCGCGCTTTTTTTAGATCGAGATGGCGTGATTATCGAAGACACGGGATATCCAGGTAAGATTGAGGACGTCCGACTTATCCCTGGGGCAGCGGAAGTTCTAAGTTCTTTCAGAGACCGGGGATATCGGGTATTTGTCGTAACAAACCAGTCTGGCATCGGTCGCGGTTATTACGATGATCTCGACTATATCATTTTGCGGGCTCATATTGGGAAGTTGCTTCACGAACAAGGCGCATCTATTGACGATGAACGCCTCTGTCCTTTCCACGAGAATGCCACGATCGAAAAATACCGGGGTGATCACTATTGGAGAAAACCCTCTCCGGGAATGATAGAAGATATCATCATGCGATGGAACGTGAATCGGGAGCGCAGCGTTCTCATCGGCGACAAGGTGTCGGATGTTGAGGCTGCTGTTGCAGCCGGTATTCAAGGCGCGTTGTTCTCCGGAAAAAACTTGTTTGATTTTGTTTCAAGCAAAAAACTCTAACGTCTTGGTTGTGATGTTATGGAAAGTACGCGGTTGCTCAACTTGAACGGCACTGAATTCTCGAACTACCAAGACGCTTACGCGAAATGGAGGGAAACACAGACCTCTGCCGGCACTCACTATTTGCCAATCTTCCAAGCCGTCGAAGCGAACAAAAGCGGATTGTGCACTGTCTGCGTTGATGGCGTGGATGGCGTGGAGTTTTCTGGGATAAATCCCCAGATGTGGTCGCTTGTATCGGGTGGGGGAAGCTCATCCGAGAAGGCGGAAACTTCTCCAGCGACGCTGCAGTTCGACATATTTTTTAAGCGCTCGTCGACACTCGATAGCCTCGAAAACATCCACAAGTGCGTGAGCGATGTCGAGCGCAGTCTTTTGCCAAACGGTTTGTTGATATTTGAACTGAAATTAGATCGACAAACTGCTGGAAGCGACATAGACGAAGCGCTGCATCGCTGGCGCTATGTTCTAGACACGTTCAACTTACGTATTCTAGCAAAAATATTGATGCCTTATTCTGGCGGCAACGATGGGCACGCGAAGCCTGAAGGCCGTATATCCGGCTCAACTTACTTAACGATCGTTGTCTGTCGTGACTTCGACGTCGAGAACTCTTTTATCAGAGAAGTTAGAAGAGCAATCGACGACATTCGGGCCGTAACGCAATCCGAGAATTTGCAGTTCACTATCGGGTCGCCCCAAGCCACGGATGGGGCCAAGATGGCAGATCACGATCTCTCGGACATCTGGCAGATGCATTATACATTGCAGGCCCAAGCAAGCACGGCGGAAGCGATGATAGCGTCTCTGTCCGAAACCGCTGTTTCCGCAAAGGACGCGTCTCGCCGCCTTTTGAAAACTGAGCGGCGTGTTCTGGCGCTCAGAAAACAGACATCCCTATTTTTACCGATTACCTATCCATGGTCTCTTTTCGCCGGTCTGGTGCTGTCGCTAATAAAAAAAGCTAAGGCAAAACGAAAAAAAAAACATATAAGTCAGGCGCCTGATTTAGAGCCTCTTCGTTCTCCTTCGGCGCCTGAAAATGGCGTTGTGGTCGAGAATAGAACTACCTATGGGCTAACCCCTTTTGGTCAAAAACCTAAGATACTTATTCTGAAGCTTGATCATATAGGTGATTTCTTTCTGTCGCTTCCCGCCGTCGATGTGCTGAAAAGAGCGTGGCCTGATGCGGAGGTCACGTTGGTCTGTTCGCCGACGAATGGTGATCTGGCCAGGGCAAGCGGCTATTTCGATTCAGTAATCGAATATAAATTCTCTGCGGAACTCTCGCAGGATGTTCAGAAAGCCCAACTTGAAAACTACGCGAACATAAAAAGGCTAGTACCAGATCGCTACGATTTGGCTATCGATCTGAGGCATGACCCGGATACAAGGCCGCTTCTGATGTTTATTCAGGCCGCCGTAAAGGCAGGCTTTCAGGGCTTTGACAAACATTTCATGCCCCTCAATATTTCATTGCCGCCGATGGAGGTTCCCCGCGGACTATATCAAAACGCGCATAACATCCATCGTCTCATGTTGCTGAGTAGCCATGTCGTCAACACTTTAAAGGGATTTGACAGCTCCGACGCGACCTCTGCATTGATAGCGAGTGGAAGCTTCAATAATCCCTTCGTCGGCTCTCGATATGTGGTCATTGCTCCCGGCGGAGGGACATTGGCCAAGAAATGGGCTCCTTCGAAGTTTGCGGAGCTTGCGCGCAGGCTTGTATCGGAAGACGATTTAAAGATAGTCGTTGTCGGTGGTAACGCGGAATCTGAATATCGCGATGCGATATTTAACGCGATCCCAGAGGGCATGGGGTTGGATTTGATCGCCAATCTCCCCTTAGTGGACCTTGCTTCGGTCATCTCCAATGCGCAGATTTTTGTCGGCACAGATACCGGTGCCACCCATCTTGCGGCGTTAATAGGCGTACCAACTGTTGTCGTGTTCAGCGGTGTTGCCGATCACAATATATGGCAACCAATGGGAAGGTCTGTTGCGATCGTCAGAAAACCGCTAGCCTGCTCGCCCTGCCATATAGCGCGCATCGAAGATTGTGTTGCCGCTCACAAATGCATGACTGGAATATCTGTCGACGTGGTCATTGATACGATTAGAAACACATTGTCGGCGCATGATGCCGAATGATTGCTACTAGTGTGTAAGGAAGTTTGTTTGCAGTGTCACGGTCGGTCTCATAGTGACTTGCCTTCAATGTACACGAACATATAGAGATTCTGGCGTCACGAATTCGCAAGCCAATGCGTGTCGAGGCTGAACTGTGTTGTTGCGAGATGGAAGGTGCCTCCTGTGATCGAAAAAGGTTTCTATTATGAGTTTGAAAACAGGCACAGGGGCAGTCGAAGCGAAATTCGTGGACGTCTGGAAATCTACAATCAGACCATCGAGCTTTTAGAGCTGGAGCTACTCCCCAGGAATGCGATTGATTATGGATGCGGGCGTGGCGAGTGGCTACGTTTGCTGTCCGAGCGCTCCTGGCAGGTTTTGGGCGTCGACTCGAACGACGATATGCTTTCTCCTGCTCAGGCGGATGGTTTAACTGTCGAGGTTGGTGATTGTCTTAGCCATATTGCGAGCCAGCCAGACAATAGTGTGACTTTGATAACCGGGTTTCACATCGTGGAACACCTCCCGCCAGATGTCCTGCACGACTTTGTCAAGCATGCGCATCGCGTAGTGCGGCCCGGTGGCCTCGTGATCTTCGAGACTCCTAATCCTGAAAACATACTTGTCGGTTCGAACCGCTTTTACTCGGATCCAACCCATGTTCACCCGTTGCCTCCTAAGTATCTCGAATTTGTCGTCGAGTTCTATGGCTTCTCCGAGGCAACATGTATCGGCATAAACCAGCCGAATCTCCGTTATCAAACAGGGTCAGCAGCCGCATTCTTGGAAATGATGGAACTCTTCCCCGATTATGCTGTGCTCGGGCGCAAGCCCAAGGAGGGCGCGACCTCGACCGGGTTTCTGGAGTTTGTACGCAAAACATATCCAGACAGTAATCCATATAGTTATCGGGTCATCGACGATTTCATAGATAAAACCCATCGGAATGAGATGGAATTGGCTGATCTGAAAACGCACAATGAACAGAATAGAGACGAGATTGAGCGTCTGAAGGCAGAAGTGAGGTTTTTCCGGGAGAAACTGGAACGACGTGGTCTGTCGGCCATGTGGGATCGCTTGAAAAAGAAAATCCGGTCTCAGCGATAGGCTTCAGTTACATCGGAGACATATCTGTAATCGATAGGTTTCTGGAAATTGTCAGTTTCGAAACCAGGCCGCGCCTGGCGCAAGCAAAATCGGCCTAGTTCTCTCATGGGACGTTGGTTTAGGGTCTTAAAATATGAACATCAGCAGGCTTCGAACCTCAATCCTGAAGAGATGGCGGAAAGTCTTCAACGCCGGTGACAATACAGCCCTTTCGGACGTTAATCTAAAAGAAATTGCCGAATGGATAAGGCAAGCAAATGAAAACGCGTTCATAAATAAAGAGCTTTCAGCTATTTATTACGAAGATATGCTTTGCGAAGCTCTACTTCGCAGGTATGGCGAGAAATTTGTTGCCAAACATAACGCTCACGTTTTTTCCCAGACTTATGAAGATTCTGCGATCGCTGAAATTTTTGCCAGAATAGGTGTGAAGCATAAAACGTTCATAGAATTGGGTACTGAGAACGGCAATCAAAATACGACCAGGTTTCTGCTCGAAATGGGGTGGCGAGGTGTGTGGATCGAAGGAAGCTCCCGTCACGTGGCTGAGATTAGAGAGAAATTTGCCAATGAGATTAGAGACGGACGGCTTATTGTTAAGCAAGCGTTTGTCGCCGCTGAAAACATATCGGGGATTCTGGAAGGCACTGGCATAGGCGCAGAAGTCGATTTTATGAGCGTCGATATCGATCAAAATACCTCTCACGTATGGAAAGCGATACCGATTAGCGCCCGAGCTGCATGTATTGAGTACAATGCGCACATCCACCCAAGTATCGAATACGAAGTGCCTTATGATCCAAATTCGCTTTGGGATGGAACCAACCTATTTGGCGGCTCCTTAAAGACTATGGAGTTGATTGGTCGCAGCAAGGCCATGTCGCTTGTCGGGTGCGACATTATCGGAGTGAATGCCTATTTTGTTTCAGATGATTGTCTGGAGGACAAGTTTTTGTCTCCGTACACGGCAGAGTTTCACTATCAGCCACCACGCTATCGTTTCGCCCGCGGAAACCGTGGCAACCCCCACGCATTACGCTGATATCTACCTTTAGTACGGCCAGTTCCTTCAATCTTGACGTGTTTTACCCATTGCTGGATGCGGTGTGTTACGCGGCTACGGGAGATAATAGGGGACTTGTAAGCTTGTTCTCATATCCAACGTCCTTTATGAGCCTGATATCGTGGCAGCCCTTGCCGGATAAAATGCTCGATCGAGAGGACAGTGAGTGAGAGAGTCCGAGAGATATCAGTTCATAGACGTTCTTCGCGGCATCGCGGTTCTTCTTGTTTTGATAATTCACATTTCCGAGCTTTATGTCGGCTTCGCGCAACAGGGCAAGGCCGGAGGCAGATGGATCGCAGAAATCGCGCATCAGTTCGATTTCGGTCGGATGGGTGTTACGATCTTCTTTATAATAAGTGGATTCGTGATACCAGGTAGCTTGTCGGGAGGAAGATTTGACGGGAGCGTGAAATTTTTATTGTCTCGATTTTTCAGGCTATTTCCGCTCTTTTGGCTCTCGTTGCTCTTCGCCCTCATCGCCCAGCAATGGGCATCCGGCAAGTATCCTAGTACGACAGATATCTTTCTCAACGCGACAATGGTGCCGGATCTTTTCTCCGTTGAGCCTATAAACGGAGCCTACTGGACTCTCGCTGTCGAGCTGGTTTTCTATGGAATGTGCTTGGCGCTTTTCCTGTTGAAGGGCGTAAAGAACCCCAACGTCTTGGCGCTGCTTGCGCTTGTCCTGACGGCTACTTTCATAGATCGTGAATATCTTCATAAATTTCAAATGTTTGAAGGCAAGCTCGGCGAATATCCCATGCTGTTGGGCTTCATGTTCTGGGGCGCCTTGGCGCGTGCTCGTTTTGAAAAGCAGGGGCTACAAAGATTTGCAGAGCTTGCCTACTGGATCGTAGCAATTGGATGGCTATTTGTGTTCCCAATGGCAGGCTTCAATGAAGCCTACGTCAGAACGCACGCTGAGCCAGATATGGTGCCCCGTTTATATGGCTCTTATTTTGCAGCCTTCGCCGTATTTTTCTTTTCCATTCATTTCTTCAAAATTAAATCGGCGTTTTTGTCATTTACCGGCAGAATTAGTTATTCCATATATTTGATGCATGGCCCCGTCATGTATGCGGGGATCTATTACCTTGATAATTATGGTCAATCACTGCGTGGAAAGATTTCGGTATATCTCTCACTTTTGGTGGTAAGTCTGGCGGCATTCTTATTGTCTTACTGTACTTATATCTGGATAGAGAAGCCATCCCAGCGCCTTGGCAAAGGAATATACAATCGTATAGAAAATCGTTACATGAAAAAACTACAGATTGGGCATCATATTGGCTCAAAGAGCATGTGACTATTCTTAGGAAATTTGGATGATATTGATGCTCAGGGGTAGCATACTGACCTGGATCCGAATTTCATATTTTTCGTACGCGCAGGCACGCCGACCATAGTCGTCAGCCAGGTTTCCACCATGTTGTTGCGGTCAGTTGCTGATCGGAGACCATCCTTGGCCTGGATTGTGCAGATAGAGAAAGACCATCATCGTCGACGGTCTTTCTGTCTATGCATTTACGGCGACTGATCCTCAGCGAAGAAGCGTTTGCGCCAGGCCATGTTTCTTGTAAATCATACTCGCTATCAAAGCTTGGGCGATGCGATCATCAGCGTTATTCACGTCCTTGCGAAAGAAGACGGCATCGCCCCATATCAGTCTCTCGCGCTTGGCGGTCTTGAACGGCACCGATGTGTACTCGTATCTATTCAAGTGCGAAAAGTCGATAAATTCAAATCCTGCTTCTGAAAGGATATGATCTATATCCCGGAAAAATGCCGTCTCGTGATACATGGGGCCAAAAAAAACTTCGCAGTGCACGACGTTGGTTTTCTGCAATACATCTTTTGCGCCCGACAGTGCGCGACCCTCGAAGCCCTGTATGTCGAATTTTAAAAAGTCGATGTGTGGCTCTCCAGCTAAAGCTTCATCTAGAGTGGAAGTTTTAACAACGTCAGTCGATACAACACGCATGTCGCCTATATCATCAAAATCTGCGTTGAACTTCAGATTGAGATCAAGCAGGGAAGAGCTGCCATCGTCATTAACAGTATGGAACAGCGCTTCTTTGCCATCCCCGATAAACGCTTCAATCAAAACTAGTCTGGGGTCTGGTTCTGCTGCTGCCCGTTCCTCTATGCGGTGCTTTTGTGGCTCGAAACCGATGGCACGCCAATCGAGAGTACCTTTTGTCAATGGCGCGTAGATGTGATCCTCTGTTGCAAGCAAACGGGCGCCGACATCCACAATAGTCAATCGTCGACGCTGTCTTTGAGAAATTTGCAAAGGATCGACTTCCTCTGCTCGCATTTTTGCTTTGTATTCGTCGCCTGCGAGAATGCTTTCGACAATATTCTTCAAGTCCTCCCCTGACTCCAAACGGTTGGAAAAATGATCCAGCCCGCTTTCGTCCGCGTCCCTATGTAAGAGCGTTTTATAAATCCAATTTACATATTCTTTATTCGACCATTCACTCATTTCAGTTTCTTTCGTACGGCCCGTCGACAGGAGCGGAGTTACAAAGTTAATTTCTTACAGATTTTTATCCAACACATTTTTGAGACTATTCGAATGCTCTAATCTCGTGGAGGGCATCCATTTTGACGCAGTGCTGCTGCTGATGGCCTCTGAGCACGCGTTGCCAGATGACGTCGTGCGTTTATTGCATGGCTGCGCTGCATTAAAGCCTATTTAATATGCGGCAAAACCGGGTATCTTGTTTTCATCGAAGCGATGCACCTCCTCCCGCAAAGCTTCGGATTGAGATGACCCTATCCTCCTCCCAAGGGTTGTCTTGTGAACAATGGCACTCCTCCTCCCAGCCGTTGTTCGAAATTTCGGAAAGCCTGCCGCACCTCCTCCCGCGGCGGGCTTTTTCGTTTTCGGGACAGGGGCATCACAGGCCAAGCGCGAGCTGCGCTTCCTCTTCACTCTCTTCGGTGCTCAGCGAGGAAAGGGTAATCCCCAACAGCCTTACCGGACGTTTGAATGGAAAGACGGAGGCAAGCAGGGTCTCTGACATCTCCTGGATCGTTGCGAGGTCAGACACGGCTCCCGACACTGTTTTGCTTCGTGTAGCCTGGCTGAAATCCGAATATTTGATTTTCACGGTCACCGTCTTTCCCGTGATGTCGTGGGCCTCGCAATAACGCCAGACTTTCTGAGCCAAAGGGCCAAGCTCCGCCTTCGCCAAGTCGAGATCGTCGATATCCTCGACGAATGTGTCTTCTGCGCCAACAGACTTACGGATGCGATCGGGCTTGACCTGCCGTTCATCCATACCGCGGGCGATGTTGTAGAAATAAGGGCCGGACTTTCCGAAATGCTGTTGCAGAAAACCGAGTGATTTCGACTTGAGATCGAGCCCTGTTTCGATGCCGTGCTTTTTCATCCGCTCGGCCGTGGCGGGTCCTACGCCATGAAATTTCTTGACGGCCAAGGCTTCAACAAAGCCAGGCCCATTCTTCGGCGTGATGACGGCCTGGCCATTCGGTTTGTTCAGGTCGCTTGCCATCTTGGCCAGAAACTTGTTGTAGGAGATGCCGGCAGATGCATTGAGGCTGGTGACCGCCTTGATCTTTGCGCGGATCTCCAGCGCAATTTCGGTGGCGATCTCCATGCCTTTCAGGTTTTCGGTGACATCGAGATAGGCTTCGTCGAGCGATAGCGGCTCGATCAGCGGGGTATATTCGGCAAATATCTCGCGTATCTGTTGCGACACCTGCCGGTAGACCTCGAAGCGTGGCGGTACGAAGATCAGGTCCGGGCATTTCCGTTTGGCAGTGACGGACGGCATGGCGGAATGCACGCCGAAGGTTCTCGCCTCGTAACTTGCCGCAGCCACCACGCCTCGTGCGGCCGATCCGCCGACGGCGACCGGCATGCCGCGAAGTGCGGGGTTGTCGCGTTGCTCCACCGATGCATAAAAGGCATCCATGTCGATATGGATGATCTTTCGAACAGCCGTGTTATCCATCGTTCCAGCCTGTACGATCTTCCCTATTTCCACATCGCCCGCATCCGCGCGCCTACATCGATGCGGATCTGCTGCGCGCTGCGCTCGGAGGCTGCGGCCGAAACCAGGGGCCAGGTGGCGGTTTCAAAGAACTGCAGCAAAGTTGCCGGTATGAAGCGGGTTCTAGCGGCATAGACATGCCGGTCGCCCTGCGCGTTCTGGCCATGGGTGAAGAACCGTTGCGGGGTTATCAGTGACAGACTGTCCTTGGCGCGCGTCATGGCGACATAGAGCAGCCGGCGTTCCTCTTCGACTTCATGGGTGGAGCCGACGCCCAGATCGGAGGGTATGCAGCCATCGACCACGTTCAGGATAAAGACGGAACGCCATTCCTGGCCTTTTGCCGAATGAATGGTTGAAAGGGTCAGGTAATCCTCATCGAGCAGCGGCACGCCTGCCTGATCGCTGGTGGCATCCGGCGGATCGAGCGTCAGTTCGGTGAGGAAGCGTTCGCGGGAAGGATAGCCGCCGGCAATCTGCTCGAGTTGCAGCAAATCGGCCTTCCGCGTCTCGGCATCCTCATGGATGCGTTCGAGGTGGGGCTCGTACCAGAGCCGCGCCTGCTCGATATCTGATGGCCAGCCGCCTTGCGATTTTCGCAGGTTCGCCAGCAACTGCACGAAGGATACCCAGTCATCACCGGTTTTGGGTGGCGGCGGAATTTCGGCAAGGGCGAGCAGAGGTTCCGGGTCTGCCGCAATCGTATCGAGAATATTGCCGGCTTTCTTCGGCCCGATACCCGGCAGCGTCTGAAGTAGCCTGAAACCGGCGACGCGGTCGCGCGGGTTTTGCGCGAAACGCAATACCGCCAGCATGTCCTTTACATGGGCACTGTCGAGAAACTTCAGGCCGCCAAATTTGACGAAGGGAATATTGCGGCGTGTAAGTTCAACTTCAAGCGGCCCGCTATGACTGGAGGTACGAAACAGCACGGCCTGTTGCTTCAGCGTCATGCCGGTCTCACGATTGGCCAGCACCTGGTCAATAATGAAGTTCGCCTGCTCGGTTTCGCTTTTTACTGTCACGAGCTTCGGTCGCTCGAGCGACTGTCGTTCGGTCCAGAGGTTTTTGGTGAATCGCTCACGGGCAAGGTCGATGACACCATTGGCGGCAGCCAGTATCGGCTGTGTCGAGCGATAGTTGCGATCAAGGGTGATAATATCGGCAGCCGGGCTGAAAGATGCCGGAAAATCAAGGATATTGCGCACCGTTGCTGCCCGGAACGAATAGATCGACTGGGCATCGTCACCCACCACGGTCAACCCGCGACCGCCCGGCTTCAGTGCCATCAGCACCGCGGCCTGCAGCCGGTTGGTATCCTGATATTCGTCGACCATCACGTGGTCGAAACGATTGCCGATATCGCCTGCAAGGTCGGGATCGCTGACCATCTGGGCCCAGTAGAGCAGAAGATCGTCGTAATCGAGGACGTTCTGGGCCTGCTTGGCCTCCACATAGGCGGCGAATAATTGCTTGAGTTCTTCTTCCCAGCTGGACACCCATGGATAGTGCTGGCGCAGGATTTCTTTCAGCGGCGTTTGTGAATTGACGGCGCGCGAATAGATCGCAAGGCAGGTGCCCTTTGTCGGAAAACGGCTCTCGGTCTTGGAGAAACCCAGTTCGTGTCGGGCAAGGTTCATCAGATCAGCGCTGTCTTCGCGGTCGTGGATCGTGAAATCCACGTCCAGTCCAATCTGTTCCGCATAGATTCGCAAGAGGCGCGCGCCGATCCCGTGAAACGTGCCGGACCAGGCCATCGCATCCGTGAGGGCTCCGGCGTTAGCGCCGATGACCTGCTTGCAGATACGCTCGACGCGACGCGACATTTCGGAAGCGGCACGCCGTGAAAACGTCATCAGCAGGATGCGGCGAGGATCAGCGCCATTGACGATCAGATGCGCCACCCGGTGCGCCAGCGTATTGGTCTTGCCGGAACCGGCACCGGCGATAATCAGCAACGGTCCAGCCGTGTGTCCGCCTGAAGGCCCAACGCCATGTTCCACGGCCTTGCGTTGCTGCTCGTTCAGTTTGTCCAGATAGGCAACCGCCATGCCTGCATCCTTGATATTTGCCTATCCGCACGACGACGGCATTTTTCAAAAGCACTCTTGTTGCAATGATTAGCAAAAACTCAAACAGCAGGCCAGAACAAATAATGAACGCATGTCTCTGTTCTCCACACTGCGGTGGACAAACCTCGCTGATCGATATTCGCAGCCTCAATCGGGTTCCGCATGGCGTGTTGACCGGCATGCTTTTCAAACCACTGAACCAACCCGGCGGCTGATGAGTTCACCAGTCGCGTCTTGTAAGCCGTTTGTTGGGAGGACAAAAGCATGAAGCATCTGAAACTATGCCTGATCGCTGCTGCGGCACTGGCCGCATCGACATTTGCGTTTGCCGAGCAGAAGGCCATGAGGTCTGACGCCACGATCGCGTCGGATATCAATTATCTGCTTTATACGCCCAAAGACTATGCCGGTTCGGACAAAACCTATCCTCTCGTGGTCTGGCTGCATGGCGGCGATCAGGGCGGGAGCGACGTCGAAAAGCTGCGCCGCAGCGGTCTGCCAAAATTGATCGAAGGGGGCCGTGAGTTTTCTTTCATGGTGTTTTCGCCACAAAATCCGAGCGAGGAACTGCTTTATCCGATCGAACGTGTCGCAAGCGTCCTGGCTTCCGTTGTAGCGGATCATCGGGTGGACCGCAGTCGTATCTATCTGATCGGATATAGCCGGGGAGGGTTCGGCGCCTGGTCAATGGCCGAGCAGTTTCCACAAACTTTTGCTGCGGTCGTCCCAATTGCCGGTGGCGGCATCCGCCATTACCTCAACCGCACCAATGAAAAGACAGCCTTCTGGGCCTTTCACGGCTCAAGGGACGAGGTGATTCCTTTGTCCGATACTGTTGTCCTCGTTCAGCGTCTCCAAGAACTGAAACGTAATGTGCGGCTGACGGTTTTTGAAAATACGAACCATGAAGAGGTGGAGGCAAAAGTGCTCGGCGATGAGGCGATGTGGACCTGGCTTCTCCAGCAAAAGCTTGCAGACGCAAAGACGCCTTCGGTACCCTGAACCCGCAGCGGGCACCGTTTTACCGCTGGTATGGAAGCCCATAACCCAGCGCGGCCGTCATAAGGCCGGGCTGGCCGCCTCATAAGCCTTCGTCAAAACATCTCTCCGCAAGCGTGTCTTTCGCCTCTTGACACAGAGTAGGGAAGTCGTGCTAATACGCATTAATAGCTAATACGTATTAGCAATCAACGAGTGTCGGGGAGGGCATTGCGTGACCAGCCATAAACGCCTTACTCAGAACGATATTGCGAAGCTTGCCGGCGTCAGTCAGGCAACAGTATCGCTTGTTCTGAACGGCGCGCCGACCGCGATTGCGCGTATCCCGGCTGAAACACGCGAACGCGTACAGGCGGTCATTCGCAAGACGGGTTATGTCGCGGACCCGATCGCGCGCCGCATGGCCAAGGGGCTTAATCGCATCCTCGGCGTCTTCACCTACGAGCCTGCTTTTCCAAGCGCACAGGCGGACTTCTTCACGCCGTTCCTGTTGGGCATCGAGGAAGAGGCGCAACAGCAGGCGTACGATCTTCTGCTGCTGACCAGTGCCGGCGTCGGCAACAACCGCAAGATTTTTTCCGAGGGCAACAGGCTCCGGATCGCCGATGGCTGCCTGGTCCTGGGCCGTGAATTCGACCGCAAGGAGCTTACCCGGCTGGTCTCGGAAGATTATCCATTCGTGGCGATCGGCCGACGCGACGATGCTGGCGGGCCCGTGCCCTATGTTGGCGGCGACTATGCCGCGGGCACACGGCAGCTTGTTGAGGATGCCATGATGCTCGGGCATTCCAAACTCGCCTATATCGGCCCTGCGGGTCCGGCGGAATCGATTGCCGACCGCTGGCGAGGTTTCAGTGATGCGCTCGGCACGGCGGCGACGCTTGCATTGCACATAAAGGCGGTAAACCGGCCTGCCGAAAAGATCCTCGACGCGATCATCGAAAGCGGCGCGACGGTGGCATTTTTCATAGAACTGGCGGATGCGGTGCGCGTCGAGACTTTGGCACGGGAGCGCGGAATTGGGGTGCCCGACGTGTTTTCGATGGTCGTGCTTGGCAGCCATATTCGTGCCGGCCGCAGCCCGGTGCGTTTCACATCCTATGAAATTCCCCGTGAAGAGATGGGCCGGCAGGCGACTGCAATGCTGGTGAACCGCATCGAGACCGGCAGCCCGGGAAGTCAAATTCTACTCAAGTGCCAACCCGTCAAGGGTGAAACATTGGGGCCGGCTCCAGTGGCCTCCCCAGATAAGTCCCCAGTCAACAAAACGGATGAGACGACGTGAAAGAGATGCAAGCAGACATTCTTGTGGTCGGTGGTGGCCTTGGCGGCGTGGCGGCGGCCCTCGGTGCCGCACGCGCCGGAAAGCGCGTGATCATGACCGAGGAATATGACTGGATCGGCGGTCAGCTGACCAGCCAGGCCGTGCCATCGGACGAACATAGCTGGGTCGAGCAGTTCGGTATCACCCGCTCTTATCGCGCACTACGCAACGGCGTGCGCCAATATTACCGCGACCATTATCCTTTGACGGAAGGCGCCCGCTCCTGGAGTGACCTCAATCCGGGTGGCGGCTGGGTCAGCCGCATCTGCGCCGAGCCGCGCGTCAGCCTTGCGGTGATGGAAAGCATGCTTATGCCCTATATCGGTGCCGACCGGCTGACAGTGCTCAAGCCCTATCGGCCGGTTGCTGCCGATGTGGACGGCGATAGGGTCCGCGCGATCACCGTGCGGCATCGCGACAGCGGAGCTGAGATCGTCATTTCCGCCGACTACATTCTTGATGCCACCGAGCTTGGCGATCTGTTGCCGATGACGGGCACGGAATATGCCAAGGGGTTCGAGGCGCAATCGGACACGGGGGAGCCCAGTGCGCCGGCCAGCGCCCAGCCTGATAATGTGCAGGCCGTGTCGATCTGCTTTGCAATCGATCATGTCGACGGCGATCAGACGATCGACAAGCCCGATAATTACGACTACTGGCGCAAGTACGAGCCGCATTTCTGGGGTGGGCCGATGCTCGGTTTCACCGCGCCGCATCCGCGCACGCTGGAACACACGACCCGCTCCTTCACGCCCAATCCGGACGACGATCCGTTGCTGGTTGATGCCGACCAGCGCAAGGGCGGTGGCGATGAAAACCTCTGGATTTTCCGTCGCATCGCGGCACGCAAGAACTTTGCGCCAGGTTTTTATAAATCCGACATCTGCCTCGTGAACTGGCCGATGATCGACTACATGGACGGCACCATCATCGATGTGTCGGAAGAAGAAAAGGCGCGGCATCTGAAGGCGGCGGCCGAACTTTCCTATTCGGTGTTTTACTGGTTGCAGACCGAAGCGCCGCGCCTTGATGGCGGACAGGGCTTTCGCGGCCTGCGCCTCAGAGGCGATATTACCGGCACCGAACACGGCCTTGCCATGGCGCCCTATATCCGGGAAAGCCGCCGCATCAAGCCGGTCACGCGCATCGTCGAACAGGATCTTTCCTACACGGTTCGCGGTGACAGGGGGGCTGTCCGCTATCGCGACAGCATCGGCATCGGCATGTACCGCATCGATCTGCACCCATCGACCGGTGGCGACAACTATATCGATGTGCCTTCCTGCCCGTTCGAGATCCCGCTTGGCGCACTCATACCCGAGCGCGTGAAGAACCTTATTCCGGCGGGCAAGAACATCGGCACGACGCATATCACCAATGGCTGCTACCGCCTGCATCCAGTCGAATGGAATATCGGCGAAGTGGCTGGAATGCTGGCGGCCCACTGCCTGGAAAAAGGTCTCACACCGCATCAGGTGCAGGAAGACGATGACCATCTTCATGCCTTCCAGACGGCGCTGACCCGCGAAGGTATTGAAATACGCTGGCCGGATATCGCGGCCTATTAGGACGGCGGACTGTCGTTCGATCGAACCCATCTTTGGAGGAGGACTGGGAATGAATAGTCATTGGAAAATGCAAACCACGGCCTGCGCGCTGGCCCTTATCGGCTCGTTTGCGCTGGCAGCGGCAGCGGCGGCGCAGGATGCGGTCAAGCTGCGCATGACGATCTGGAGTGCCAACGAGGCGCATCTAAAGCTGTTCAACGACATCGCAGCCGGCTTCAAAAAGGACCATCCAAATGTCAGCGTGACCTATGAGTCCCTGCCTTTCGACACCTATACCACTGCGTTGACGACCCAGATCGCCGGTGGCAACGCCCCTGACATGGCCTGGATTTTCGAGACCTCGGCCTATGATTTCGTCAAATCAGGCGCGCTCTATCCGCTTACCGACACGCTGAAGGCCGCGCAGGGTTACAATCTCGACGAAGTCAGCGCCGGGGCCACGGAACGCTGGTCGCAGGACGGAAAGCTCTTCGCATATCCGTTCTCGACCTCGCCCTTTGCGGTCTTCGTCAACAATGATCTCATCAAGGCCGCAGGTGCAAAGACGCCGGCGGAGATGATCGCTGCCGGCGAATGGACCTGGGAAAACGCCATCGCCACCGCCTCGGCGGTCGCGAAATCCGGCAAGGGCGGGCTTGTGGTCCGCGACTTCAATTACCAGAGCTGGCAATATCTGACCTCCGTGTGGAACGGCTGGGGCGCATCGCCCTGGAGCGCGGATGGCGCAACCTGCACCATGTCGGAAAAGCCGATGGCGGATGCGGTGTCGTTCATCCATGACGCCATCTTCAGCAAGAGGGCCATGCCCGGCCCCGGCGAGACAGTCGATTTCTTCGCCGGTAATGCCGCGATGACCATTACCCAGATCAGCCGGGCCTCGCTTTTGCCGAAGGACAAGCCTTTCGGCTGGGACCTCGTGCCGCTGCCGAAAGGACCGGCCGGTGAATACGCGCTGATCGGGCAGGCCGGCATCGGCGTCATGCAGTCCGGAAAGAATGCGCAGACGGCGGCCGAATTCGTTGCTTACATGACCAACCCGGAAAATTCGGCAAAGCTCAGCCAGTTCTTCCCCTCGGCACGCAAGTCGCTGTTGAATGCGGAGGTGTTGAAAAAAACCAATCCGCTGCTCAGCCAGGAACAGATCGAAAAGGTCGTCATATCAGGCATCGCCACGGGCAAGGTCATGCCCGGCCACACCGGTTTTGCCCAGATCCAGCAGATCGTGCGCTCAAACCTCGATGCGGTCTGGCGGCCGGAGGCCGATGTCGCGGGAGCGCTTCAAAAAATCTGCGGCCAGATCGCGCCGCTCCTGAAGCGCTGAGGAGAAAGCCATGGCTGTCGCGCAGGAGATTACCCGTACCCGGCATCGCCCTGCATCGGCGTTCTGGACCATCGCGCGGCGCGACAGTCTCGCTGGCTTTCTGTTCATCGCCCCGCAGCTGATCGGGATCATCATCTTCGTGCTGATCCCGCTCGGGCTGGTGTTCTGGTATTCGCTGCATGAGTGGAACGTGCTCGCCAATACCTTTACCTATACCGGTGCGCAAAACTACCGGATGCTCATCGAAGACGGCAATCTTCTGGAGGTGCTGGGCGCGACCGGGATATTCTCAGCCGGCCTCGTCGTGTTCAACCTGTCGCTGGCGCTGCTGCTTGCCGTGCTGCTCAACCAGAAGCTTGCCGGCATTGCGATATTCAGAACGCTGTTCTTCTCGCCCGTCGTCGTGTCTCTGGTTGCCTGGACGATCGTCTGGGGTTTCCTGCTGCAGAAGAATGGCGGCATCAACGGCATGTTGCTGATGGTCGGGATCGAAGGTCCCAACTGGCTGCGCGAGGAGACGACAGCGATGATTTCGGTCATCGTCGTGCAGGTCTTCAAGAATGTCGGGCTCAACATGATCCTGTTTCTGGCGGCACTTCAGGGCGTGCCGAAGGAACTCTACGAGGCCGCCCGCATCGACGGCGCGCCAGCCTTCAAACAGTTCCGTCGCATCACCCTGCCGCTGATCAGCCCGACGATCCTGTTGACCTCGATCATCACCATTGTCGGCTCGTTACAGGTTTTTGCTCAGATTGCGGTTTTGACTCAGGGCGGGCCGGGTCTGTCGACCACGGTGCTGGTCTACTACCTCTATCAGCAGGCCTTCCAGTTCCATTTCTTCGGTTACGGCTCGACGCTGTCCATCCTGCTGTTTCTGATTGTTGCCGTGCTGACCTTTGCCCAGTGGCAGATGCGCAAGAGGATCGTCTTTTATGAAAGCTGACCTTTCCCCCCGCATGCAGGTGGCGCTTTACGGGCTGTTGTGCGTGCTGTTGATCCCGTTCGTCTTTCCGACCTGGTGGATGGTTACCTCCTCCATCAAGCCCATAAGCGACATCTTCGCCTTCCCACCGCAGCTCATCCCGCAGAGCCACGACTGGACGACCTATGCGAAGGTGTTCGAGTTGCAGCCCTTCGTGCGGCAATATTGGAACTCCGCCTACATTGCCGCTGTGGTGACGGTCGGCACGATGATCATCTCCTCAATGGCAGGCTATGCCTTCGCACGGATCCGGTTTCCGGGCGCCAATGTGATCTTCATGATCGTGCTGCTTGGCCTGCTGATCCCGTCCGAAGTGACGATCGTGCCGCTCTTCCAGATGTTCCTGAAGGCAGGCATGGTCAACACCCACTGGCCGCTGATCCTCGTGCCGATTTTCGGGGCGCCAAGCGTGTTTGCCACCTTCGTCATGCGGCAGTTTTTTGTGACACTGCCGGGGGAGCTGGAGGAGGCCGCACGCGTCGACGGTCTTGGACGTTTCAAGATATTTCGCAAGATTGCCTTGCCCCTGGCAAAGCCGGCGCTTGCTTCGGTCGCGATCTTTACGTTCCTGCATTCCTGGAACCTGTTCCTCGAACCCATCGTCTTTCTCTCCAGCGCCGAGATGTTCACGCTGCCGCAGGCGCTGACGCAATATACCGACGCCTATGGCGGGCCGATGTGGAACATCCAGCTTGCCGCAGCGACGCTGACTGCGCTGCCCGTGCTCATCGTCTTCGTGATTGCCCAGAAGCAGTTTGTCGAAGGCCTCGCCCATACCGGCCTCAAGGGCTGAAGAACCGGAAACCGATTGATGGCTCACGTTACTCTCTCCGACATCCGCAAAAGCTATGGCGCGGTGAAAACCATTCACGGCATCGATCTCGCCATTAAGGACGGCGAGTTTGTTGTGCTTGTCGGGCCTTCCGGCTGCGGCAAGTCGACCCTGCTGCGGATGATAGCGGGGCTCGAAACGATTACCGGCGGAGAGCTCAGGATCGGCGAACGGGTCGTCAACGATCTCGATCCCAAGGATCGCGATATTGCCATGGTGTTCCAGTCTTATGCCCTATATCCGCATATGACGGTGGCCAGCAATATGGGCTTTTCGCTGGAGCATCGGGGCTCGAGCAAGCAGGAAATTGCTGAAAAGGTGAACTGGGCAGCGGATATTCTTGGCCTTGCGCAGCTGCTCGACCGTTATCCCCGCCAGCTCTCCGGCGGCCAGCGCCAGCGCGTCGCGATGGGCCGCGCCATTGTTCGCAATCCGCAGGTGTTCCTGTTCGATGAGCCCCTGTCAAACCTTGATGCGAAGTTGCGCGTCGTCATGCGCGGCGAGATCAAGGCACTGCACCAGAAGCTGAAGACCACCACGATCTATGTGACGCACGACCAGGTCGAGGCGATGACGATGGCCGACAGGGTCGTGGTTCTCAATGGCGGCAGGGTCGAGCAGATCGGCACGCCGCTCGAACTTTACGACCGCCCGGCAAATCAGTTCGTTGCAGGCTTCATCGGTTCGCCATCGATGAACTTCCTGAGCGGCGCGATAACTGAAAGAGGTTTTGAAACCGCAGGTATCGTGTTGCCCTTGCCAGTTTCCGCGGCCGGCTTTGCCGGCAAACAGGCCGTTTACGGCATCCGCCCGGAACACTTCCTGCTTGATGCCGGCGGCGTACCTGCCGAGATAATGCTGGTTGAACCATTAGGATCGGAAACGCAGGTCACCATGAAACTCGGCGGTTCCAAGGTGCTCGGCGTCTTTCGGGAACGCATAGGGCAGGCAGTCGGCGACAGCATCATGGTCTCGCCGACGCTTAACAGCGTCCATCTGTTTTCGAGTGAAGACGGAGCGCGGCTGAACTGATCACGATGCCCTCTGCCTCTTGCGCGGGCCGAGGGCCTGATCAGATACTGGACTGCCAGGGAAAACCTCGCAGTCCAGCTGTTCCAATGGCTCACCCCATGACGGCTTTCAAAGAAAGCTGCTTTCGAAGAGTTCGCCTGAATAGGCCGCGTGGGTGATGCCCGCTTCAAGATCGGCCTTGGTCAACTCATCGACAAAAACGCCATTCTGCATGACCAGAACGCGGTCGCACATATGGGCTATAACCGACAGGTCGTGGCTGACGAGAACGAAGGTGAGGTTCTGCTCGTCGCGCTGATCGGCCAGCAGGTTCAGGATTTCCGCCTGAATGGAGACGTCGAGAGCGGATGTCGGCTCGTCGAGAAGCAGGATCGGCGGCTCGAGGATAAGCGCGCGGGCGATCGCAACACGCTGACGCTGGCCTCCGGACAGTTCGTGCGGGAAGCGCTCGGCAAAATGCGCGGGCAGGCCAACCTGCTGCAGCGCGGCCGGAACCTTCGACCAGCCGTCACCAAGCCCCATGGAGCGGATCGGTTCGGCAAGAGCCCGGCCGATGCGGTGGCGTGGGTGCAGGGAACCATAGGGGTCCTGGAACACCATCTGCGCCAGCTTCAGCTCGTCGCGGCTACGGACTTTGCCCACAGGCTTGCCTTCGAAAGAGATCGATCCGGTCCAGCCGGATTCCAGGCCGGCAAGCGATCGCAGCAATGTCGACTTGCCGCAACCGCTTTCGCCAACGATGCCGAGTGTCTCGCCTCGGTTGACCCGAAAGCTGACGTCGCGCACGACGTGATTGCGGGTTTCCTTCGTGCCGTAAACGACATCCAGCTTGTCTACCGTGATCATCGCATCACCTCCGCATCGATTGCCTGGCGATCCAGCACCTTGAGGCGCCGGACCGGATTGCGGGGATCGGGCATGGCCGCGATCAGGCCCCGTGTATAGGGGTGTTGCGCATCTTCGAGCTTGGAAAGCGTCTCCACGACGCGTCCGCCATACATGACCAGCACGCGTTCGCAAAAGGCCGCAACCATGCGGATATCGTGACTGATGAGGATGAGGCCCGAATTGTTTTCGCGCACCATCTCGTCCAGAAGCAGAAGGACATCCTTGCGCACGCTGACATCGAGTGCTGAGGTCGGTTCGTCGGCGATGACCAGCTTGGGTTTGGCAAGCAGCATCATGGCGATCATCACGCGCTGTCCCATGCCGCCTGAGATCTGGTGGGGATAAAGCCCCATCACGCGGTCAGGATCGTTGATGCGCACGCGCAGCAGCATGTCGCGCGCGGCATTTCTGGCGGCCTTGCCCTTGAGGGCCAGATGCAGCTCGGCCGCTTCCGCCACCTGCTTTCCGATCGGCAGGACCGGATTGAGGGAGTAACGCGGGTCCTGCATGATGAGCGCCATCTCGCTGCCGCGGATCGCACCCATCTGGCGCTCGGATTTTTCAAGCAGGGGTTCGGAGAGGAAATCCATCCGTTCTGCCGTCACCGTGGCGCTCTTGGGCAGAAGGCGCATGGCGGCACGGCCGGTCGTGGACTTTCCGGACCCGGATTCGCCGACGATACCGACACGCTCGCGTCCGACGTCGAAGTTGACATTGGAGACGGCGGGGATGGCGTTGCGGCCAAAGCGAACGTTAAGATCGCGGACCGAAAGAATGGGAGAGCTATCAGGAACGGGCATGACGCGGATCCAGTAGGTCGCGCAGCGTATCGCCAGCGATGTTGAAGGCAAGGCTCGTCAAAAGGATCGCGATGCCGGGCATGACGGCGACCCACCAGTAATCGAGCATGAATTTACGGCCGCTGGAAATCATCGCCCCCCATTCGGGAAGCGGCGGCTGAGCGCCAAGACCGAGGAAGCCAAGCGAGGCGGCCGTCAGGATGATACCGGCCATATTCAATGTCAGTCTGACGATGACCGAAGGAATGCACATCGGCGCGATATAAAGAAACAGGATGCGCATCGGCGAGGCCCCATAGAGGCGTGCGGCCGCAACATAGTCGGTGTTGCGCACGACCAGCGCTTCGGCCCGCGCCAGGCGCGCGATGGGCGGCCAGGCGGTCAGCGAGATCGCGATGATTGCGGTACCGAGACCGGCTCCCATTGCAGCAGCAAAGGCAAGTGCCAGAACGAGCGAAGGGAAGGAAAGGACAATATCGGTCGCGCGCATCAGAATGGCGTCGGTTCTGCCGCCGAAGAAACCGGCCATGACACCGATTGCAAGGCCGATAGGGCCGACGATGACCGAGACCGACAAGACGGTCTGGATCGTGATGCGGGTGCCATAGACGAGGCGGCTGAAAATGTCTCGGCCAAATTCGTCGGTTCCCGCCAGATGCGCCCAGCTGGGAGGCTGGAGCGCATTGTCTAGCACCTGGCGCACCGGATCATATGGCGCAATCAGGGGAGCGAAAATGGCAACCACGACCAGAATGGCGAGAATGGCAAAGCCGAACATTCCAAGCGGCTCGTCGCCAAGCTTCCGCAGCGTCCGCGCCGTCGTTGTGGATATCCGAGACAACGCGCTGCGGCTCCGCACGGGAGTGTTCTGAGTTATATCGGTCATCGAGCGACCTCCCGTGTCCGCGGGTCAAGCGTGGTGTAGGCAACGTCTGCGAGGAAGTTGAGCATCATGAAGATGAAGCCGATAACGATCGTGGCTGCGAGGATCGCATTCATGTCACCAATAAGCAGTGCATTCGTCATGTATTGTCCGATGCCGGGCCAGGAAAAGACGATTTCGGTCACAACGGCGCCTTCCAGCAGGTTGCCATAGGAGATGGCGAGAACGGTGATCAGCTGCACCGCGATATTCGGCAGTACATGGCGGGTTACGGTGCGCGCCGGGCTGACGCCTTTCGCACGCGCCGCAATCACGTAATCCTGGCTAAGCTGTTCGAGGGTGAAGGCGCGGGTCATGCGGGTAATATAGGCCATTGCCATATAGGCAAGGATGATCGCCGGAAGCATGATATGCGCGAGCGCATTCCAGAAAATCTCTGTCTCACCTGCGAGAAGAGTGTCGACCAGCATCAGCCCTGTTCTCGGCTCCACGAGGCCTTCGTAAAAGACGTCCACGCGACCGGGCCCGGCGACAAGGTTGAGATTCGCATAAAAAATCACGAGCCCGACGATACCGAACCAGAATACGGGTATCGAATGCCCCACCAGCGCAAAGACACGTGCGAACTTGTCGATGAACGTGTCGCGAAACAGGGCCGCGGCGAGACCGAGCGGGACGCCGATGACGGTGGAGATGATGATTGCCAGCGTTGCAAGCTCAAGCGTCGCCGGGAAGGCTTGCGCCAGGTCCCGCGTTACCGGGTTTCCGGTCAGAATAGCTATACCGAAATCGCCGTGCAACAGGCCACGGAGATAGATGAAAAACTGCTGGTAAAGAGGGAGATCAAGCCCAAGCCGAGCCCGCATGGCTTCATAGGCTTTAGGATCTGCAAGCTCACCGACGATTGCCCCGACCGGATCGGTCGGCATCACCCGGCCAATGATGAAGGTGATGCAGAGCAGGATGAAGAGGCTGACGACAAGTTGCAGGAAGCGATGTCCGAGCCCGCGCAATGAAATTTCAGTCATCGCAAATCGCACTTCCACGAGAAAACGCTGTCAGCGATGCCACTTTTTGAACGGCTCGCCGCAGACGAGCAATTCTACCCTGCAAAAACTTTTGATGGTACTTCATCCCAACTCCTCCCTGAGCTAACATGAAAACATATGACGTAACGCCACGTCATCATATGAGTAACGAAGGGATTCGTTTTCTGCAAGAGGGAAGAGTGGCATGATGGGCGATAGGGAAAAGCCGCGGGAGCGGCGGGCACAACAGATCATCGATAATCTCAGTGCAGAAATTCGCAGTGGAAAACTGAAGAACGGCGATCAGCTTCCCACGGAACCGCAGCTTGAGCGCACCTACGGCGTGAGCCGCACAGTGGTTCGCGAGGCGATCGCGGATCTGCGCTCTTCCGGCTATGTCATTCCCATCCATGGCAAGGGCGTGTTCGTCAGCAATGTCAGCGAGTGGGCGGGTGTGAAGCTGACGCAATCCGAAGTTGGCACAATTGCAGAAACGCTGGAAATGCTTGAGTTTCGGCTCGCAACCGAAGGCGAAGCAGCGGCAATTGCCGCCTATCGCCGCACAGCCCAGCAGGAAGCGGCGATTTCCGCAGCCCATCGGAAAATGGGCCGGGCCATCGATGCGGGCGAAAGCACCGTCAGTGCCGATTACGAGTTTCACACGGCCATTGCGATAGCGACCAACAACCGGTTCTATCTCGAGGCACTGCGCCAGTTCGGGTCACGCTCGATACCGCGCGGTCAGTTTCCAACCCTGCCGGAGACGGGCGACGCGGATTATCTGCGCAAAGTGCAGGCCGAGCATGAGGCAATCCTGCGCGCCATCGTAGAGCAGGATCCGGATGCCGCGCGGAAAGCCATGCGCGATCATATGCTTGCGAGCCAGCGTCGATACAGGTTGCTTTCCGAGGCGCAATAGCATCTCGACACTCATCTTATTTCGTGCGATGTCATATGATGACTAGCATGGAGTGAGGAGAGAATCGATGTATGTCGGCACCCAGGTGACAGCGCGCGATGACGAGGATTTCAAGGTTTGGGCGCAGCTTGGCGTCAAGAATATCAACGCCGATCCGCCTGGTGCACCCGCAAGCTGGACCTTTGAGGATTTTGAGCGTCACCGTGACAAGGTCGAGAGCTTTGGCCTCGTGCTCGACATGGTGCAATTGCCGTTGCCATCAAGGCCGATCGAACAGGCATCGTTTCCCGATATCCTGCTTGCCGGGCCAGAACGCGACCGGCAGATCGATGCCGTCTGCAGAATGATTGAGGATATCGCCAGGGCCGGCATCCCGGCGGCGAAATACAACCTCAATCTCATCGGCATCCCGCGCACTGAAATGGAGCGTGGGCGCGGTGGTTCGCTCAATGAAGCCTGGCGATGGGACAAGGCGGACCATGATGCGGCTCCGGGCCTTGCCGGTGTTCTATCCGAGGACGAAAATTGGGAACGCATCGACTATTTCCTCGAACGCGTGGTGCCGGTTGCCGAAAGCAACAAGGTCCGGCTCGCCTGCCATCCGCATGACCCCTACACCCCGCCCGGCTACAAGGGTGTCACCCGGGTGCTCGGCACCGTCGAGGGTCTGAAGAAGTTCGTGCAGATGCGGGAAAGCCCCTATCATGGCCTGAATTTCTGCCAGGGATCGATCGGCGAGATGCTCGACAATCCGCGCGAGGAGATCGACGAGATCATCCGCTGGTTTGGCAGCCGCGACAAGATATTCAATGTCCATTTCCGCAACATCAGCGGCGGCAAGCTGTCTTTCATGGAAACGTTTCCCGACGAGGGTGACATGGACATGGTCCGTTCGCTGAAGCTCTACCATGAACTCGGCTATCGCTACATGATCATGCCCGATCATGTGCCGACGATTGCGGGCCGCGATCCCGTCGGTGTCGCCTTTGCGTTTTGCTACGGCTACATCGCCGCGCTCATCGAGGCGCTTAATAACAACCATCTTTGACTGTTTCAGGCCGGTTGGCGCACGTGGCGCTGCCGGCTTGCAATTACCGATCTGTAGGAGGAGCAGGTATGAAAAAATCGATGATCCGTCTCGCATTCACCACCGTTCTGGGCGCCATGTTGGTGCAGGCGTCGCCGGTGGCGGCCAAGACCCCCAACGACCAGCTCGTCGTCGGGACGTCGCTTGCCCAGGTGCTGTCGCTAGACCCCCATCAGGCCACCGAAGCGAAAGCCAACGAAATCATGGCCAATCTTTACGATCGGCTGATCTCGGTCGATGGCTCGGGAAAGGTTTCGCCGCAGCTGGCAGAGCGCTGGGAGACAGATGACAAGGGCATCACGTTTCATCTTCGCGCCGCCAACTTTGCCTCGGGCAATCCCGTTACCTCCGCAGATGTGGTTTATTCGTTCAGCCGCCTTTTGAAGATGAATCAGGCGGCGGCCGCCAACCTCAAGCGCGTTGGTTACAACGCGGAAAATGTCGACAAGCTGGTGAGCGCCCCGGACGAGAAGACGGTCCGCATCGAACTGTCAGGGCAAACGACATCCGAACTGCTGCTCTATCGTCTGGCGATGGTCATTGCCAGTGTCGTCGACAGCAAGGAGCTCAAGTCCCATGAAGTTGATGGCGACTGGGGCAATGCGTGGCTGAGAACAAATTCCGCCGGTTCAGGACCCTTCACCCTCAATCGCTGGTCGCCGAACGAAATCATCATTCTTGAGGCCAACAAGGACTATGTGGCTGGCAGCCCGAAAATGCGTCGCGTGATCGTGCGGCATGTACCGGAAAGCCAGGTGGAGCGCCTGATGCTGGAGCGAGGCGACATCGACATTGCCAGCGCGCTGACGGCATCCGACCTTGCGACCTTCAACAACAAGGAAGGTTTTCAGATCCAGCGCGTGCCGACGGGTGGTTTCTACGTCCTGTCCATGAATGCCGGCAAGGAGCCTCTTTCCAACCCCAAGGTTCGCGAAGCGATTGCTTACGGCATCGACTACAAGGGAATGGAAAAGACCATCATGGGCCCCTATGGCAGGGCGCGCACGGTGCCGGTTCCGGAGAATTTCGAATATGCCATTCCAAGCCCCGACTGGAAGCTTGATGTCGAGAAAGCGAAATCTCTTCTGAAGGAAGCCGGTTATGAGAATGGCTTCACGCTTAATCTGAAGACAATTGCCCAAACGCCGCGCATCGATCTTGCTACGGCCATCCAGGCATCGCTCAGCCAGGTCGGTATCAAGGTGAACATTCAGCAGGGTAACGGTTCGGACGTGATTGCCGCTCACCGTGCGCGGGACTTCGATCTGCTTATTCCGCAGACGGGCGCATATATGCCCAACGTCCTCGGCTCGATGGAGCAGTTCTCCAGTAACCCCGACAACTCGCTTGCTGCCAACAATGCCGGCAATTTCGTCTGGCGCTCTGCCTGGGACATTCCGGAACTGACGGCTCTGACCGCAAAGGCTTCCCTTGAGCCCGATGCCAAGAAACGTGGGGAAATCTACACCCAGATGCAGGAAATGTTCGTCGCGCAGAAGCCAGCCGTTCTGCCTCTCTTCGAGAGATACGAGCCGATCGTTTTGACGTCGCGCGTCAAGGATTATGTCGGTCACCCAAGCCAGACGACGCGACTGGAAAACGTGACGAAGCAGTGACTGCAAACCACTAGACGGAAAACATGTGACGGGCGGTGACTTTACCGCCCGTTTTTTTGTGGGTCCCTCGACTGCTTGCTGGCCAATTAAGACAGGGCCGCCGTGCGAACTATTACGCCCGCATCCTTGAATTCTTGGGGTTTTCGCGATGGCTCTAGCGGGTTAGACCGTGCAGCGATCGACCCTTTCCCAGAGCGGGATTCCCAAACCCCGCTCGCTCACATTCCATTAAATGCGTTGGCACCATGAGCTTCCCACAGATAAAACTTCCCGCAAGGCCGCTCAGTTTGAAGCGCGGTGTCATTTCGGTACCGGCGGCCTATTATTTCTCCATTCCCGTGCTGCTGGTGATTACAGTCGTCCTGCTCGTGGCCGAAGGCCCGGGTGTGTTGCGCGACTATCAGATCAGCCGCGACCCGCTGGAGATCGAAAGCGGCGATATCAACGGCAGTTGCAAGACCCGCAAGGCGATCTTCACGAATTGCGAAGCGGAGCTTTCCTACGAGCATGGCGGTGTGAGCTACAATAAGGATGTCGAGGTCATGTTCGTCGATTTCCATTCCGGCGACTATGAAACCGGTCTGGTCATTTCGGCGAAGAATCCCGAACTTGCAACGATTTCACTTGGCCTCGATATGCTCTGGAACCGGATCATAACCCTGGGCGTGTTCGTTGCCCTGCTCGGTTTCGGCTGTTTCGCGCTGCTGCTTACACTTATCCGCACCTTGCGGGCTCGTCTGCGTCTGCGGCACCCGGCGCCATTGACTGTTATTCCGGTGGCGCTGACGGCGGTCGCCGAAAAACGCAGCCGTCTTTTCGTGACCTATGCCGATACGGTCAGGGAAGGGAAGACGAAGAGGCAATCCTTTACCTACCTGGAGAGAGGGCGAATCCCGGTCGTCGTCGGCCACACCGGCAAACACGATGTCGCACTGGCGGTCTGGCACGGTGAAACCCCGCTGCCTGTTCTGCTTGACGATCAGCTGGAGCGAATTGACCTATCGGAACAGGAAAGAGCGGAAGCACTTGCTTCGCTCGAACCGGTGCTTGCGAACCGTGGGCAGGAGGGTGTACCCGCCCCCGGCGCGGCGGTGACAAAAGCCCCGAGCCTTGCGCGACGGCTGGCAACGTTCGTTGCAATTGTCGCCTTTATCGTCGTTGCAACCTTGGGGTACTGGCTGTGGTACGTCACCAGCGCGCCTTCGCAATTCAACTCTCCGGGCATGGACCTCAACAATATGATGCCCGCGGCGCTCAACGAGTGGGGCTGCGCGCGTCTGCAGGAGCGTTTTGCTGATGGTCCAGCACCTTTCGGTTGTGCCGGGGACGATTTTCGAAGCTGGAAATAAAGGCTTTCCCTCTTGGCGTTTATTGGGCCGGTCGCAAGAGCTTTGTGGGCTGGCGCGTCGGCCCGGCGTCTCCTGGCTCTTTGTCGATGAGATCGATCAATTATCCAAAGTTGCATTAGAGATTTATAAATAAACCAACTCCATAGTGCGATCGTGGGCGGTTCTCGAGGCTGGGAGAGTGCATCATGTTCACGGTTCTGGAATGCGTTGCGGTACAACACGATCATGCGATCGTACTGCTTGCAGCGGTTATTTGCCTGCTTGGCATGCATGCTTTTTTCCATTTGTTGTTGCGTGCGGAAGAAAGCCCGGCTGGCCGCAAGCCTTATTGGGTGCTGGTTGCCGCCTTTGCAGCGGGGCTCAGCGTCTGGGCTACGCATTTCGTTGCCATGCTTGCTTATAAGGGTTCAGTCCCGATCGGCTTTGATTTCCAGTTCACGGCGCTGTCGGCGGTTCTGGCCGTTCTGGGGTTCTGGCTGGCGCTCAGGGCGCGCTCGAAGGCGAGCTACAGTCCCGTTATCGTCGGAACGCTGGTTACCCTTTCGGTTGCCGTCATGCATTTCGTCGGCATGGCGGGCATGGATGTGGCCGCCACGATCAGCTATCGCTGGGGCCCCGTTTTGGGTGGCTTTGCCGTTGCCTGGGTATTTTTTCTGCTGGCCTTTTTCCTGTTCCTTCGTTCCGCCACATGGAAACGCATCGTCATTCCGGCCGGATGTTCGATCTTGGCAATCTGCGCTTTGCATTTCACCGCCATGTCGGCCACGATCCTGTCGCCGGATCCGTCCGTCGCTGGCCCGGATCCCGACAATCTCGCCAGAGTGATCATGATTGCTGCCGTTTCGGGCGTGACTTTCCTGGTCCTCGCAGCCACTGCCACCGCCGCTCTCGTTGACCGTTACCTTGTCGATCTCAAGGGGCTTGTGGATGCGACGCTGGATGGTCTTGCCGTGGTCCGTGATGGCCGCATTGTTGAGCTGAATACCCGTTTTGCCGGGCTTGTCGGCAGCGATGAGGCATCGCTGATGGGTAAAAATCCCGATGATCTCTTCAAGGCCATGGACGGACAGCCCACCTATCTGCCGCGCCTCGCGCCGGTTGAGGCAATCCGCGAACGCAGCGACCGGCCGCAGGTGTTCGAGCTTGCCGTGCGCACCATCGAGTATCGCGGCCATCCTTGCGAAGTGCTGGCGATTCGCGACCTGACGGAAAAGCGGGAGGCGCAAAGGGAGATCGAATATCTGGCCCGCCACGATGTGCTGACCGGCCTTTCGAACCGCACCATGTTCCAGACGCGGCTGCACCAGCAGATCGAACATTGCGACGCGGAGGATGAGTTTGCCTTGCTGGCGCTCGATCTCGACCGGTTCAAGGCGGTCAACGACATTTTCGGCCATGCCGAGGGCGACCGGGTGCTGAAAAAAGTTGCGACCATCCTCGATGAATGCGCAAGGCCGGGAGATATCGTCGCCCGTCTTGGCGGCGATGAATTCGTTATCCTGACTGCCCGGCACACCAAATCGGAGGAGGCACGTCTGCTTGCCGAGACAATCCTTGCCATGTTCGGGTTGAAAATGAATGCGGCCAACGACCCGACCGCTGTCGGCGTCAGCATCGGCATCGCCGTCTTTCCGCGGGACGGGAACAGCAACGAAAGCATCTTGCACGCCGCTGATCTGGCGCTTTACCGCGCCAAGATGGGTGGGCGCGGAATATTGTCCTTTTATGATCCCCTGATGGATCAGGAGGCCCGCGAGCGCCGCCAGCTCGAAACTGATCTGCGGCTCGCCATCAACCGCAACGAATTGGTGTTGAACTATCAACCTGTCCTTTCCGTCGAATGTGGTCAGGTCGTCGGTTATGAGGCGCTGGTACGCTGGCAGCATCCGACACGGGGTGTCGTACCTCCGGATGTCTTCATTCCGATTGCAGAGGAAAGCGGGATCATCATCTCGCTCGGCGAATGGGTGCTGCGCGAGGCCTGCCGCCAGGCGAGCACCTGGGCGCCGCACCTCAAAATCGCAGTCAATGTTTCACCATTGCAGTTTTCGCTCGCAAATCTCGGCCATGTCGTCTGCACGGTCCTCATGCAGTCCGGCCTTTCGCCGAACCGGCTGGAACTCGAGATCACCGAAGCCGCGTTGCTGAAGGACCGCAAGGCGACGCTGATCATCCTCAACCAGTTGAAGGCGCTGGGTGTGGCCATCGTCATGGATGATTTCGGCACCGGCTATTCATCGCTCAGCAACTTGCAGAGCTTCCCCTTCGACAAGATCAAGATCGACCGCAGCTTCATCGCCGCCATGAGCGAGGATGATAATGCCCGCGCCATCGTGCGCGCGGTGATCGGCCTCGGTCGCAGCCTCGATCTGCCAGTGACGGCGGAGGGTATCGAAACCGACGCGCAATATCGCATGGTTGTCGATGAAGGTTGCGCGCAGGCGCAGGGTTATCTCTTCGGCAGGCCGGATGTGGCTCCTGCCGCGGCGGCAAGCACTGGCAAGCGGAAGAAACATTCCGTCTGAAAGAGGAGTGCGGCGGCGTGATGCCGTCGTAATTCCATTCTCCTACGCCAATGGAACGAGAGCGAACGCAGATCGTTAGGATTGTGTGTGGTGCGTCCGTGTCGCCACCGCCGCAGCCGGCGGCAGACGACAGCCCTGACCTTCCGATGATGAATTCGCTGGTCATGAGACGCACCAAGGATGGAATCTATCTCTGGGAGAAACCAATGACAGACCGCCTTGAGCCGCAGGACCCGCGCAACCAGTATCCGCGCCCGCCCTTTTCAACGCCGACTCAGGAAATGCCGGGGCTGGTCACGAACATGATGCCTTTCCCTGATCATGGTGAAAAGACCTATCGCGGCAGCGGCAAGCTTGCCGGGCGCAAGGCGCTCATAACCGGCGGTGATTCCGGCATCGGTCGCGCCGTGGCAATCGCCTTTGCGCGAGAGGGTGCAGATATCGCGATATCCTATCTGCCGGAGGAAGAATCGGACGCCGAAGAGGTGGTAGCACTTATCGAAGCGGAAGGCCGCGTGGCGGTCGCCTTACCCGGAGATATTACCGATGAGGCATGGTGCCGCCAACTGGTTGAAAAAGCGGTAGGTGATCTCAACGGCCTCGATATTCTGGTGATCAATGCCGCAAGACAACAATATCGCGAGGGTATCGCCGAGCTGTCGACTGAAGATTTCGACCGCACGATGAAGACCAATCTCTACGCGCTGCACTGGATTGCGCAGGCCGCCGTCCCTTATCTGCAGCCCGGATCGTCGGTAATCACCACCGCATCTATACAGGCCTATGAGCCGTCTCCCATTCTTCTTGATTATGCCACTACGAAAGCCGGCATCGTTGCCTATACGAAAGCGCTCGCCAAACAGCTTATCGAAAAGGGCGTTCGGGCAAATGTCGTCGCGCCTGGTCCCTTCTGGACGGTTTTGCAGCCAAGCGGCGGGCAGCCGGACGAAAAGGTCAGGAATTTCGGTAAGGACAGCGATTTTGGCCGTCCAGGCCAGCCTGTGGAACTGGCACCGGTCTATGTGCTGCTGGCTTCGCAGGATGGCAGCTTCATCAATGGCGAGGTCTATGGTGTGACCGGAGGCCGAGGCGTTGCCTGATCGGCTTTGAGGACGTGACATGAAACGACAGACAGAACGTTCAGACAGAGATGTGAAGCCCTTCGATGTCCGCGACCGGCTGATACTGGCCCTTTATGCGCAGCTGAAGGCCGAGCGGCAAACGCGCGAAGCCATGGAATGGGTCATCCGCAATGGCGGGCTTTCGCCGGAGGTGCTGGAGGCGATGGCATCCGACCCTGTTCCGGTGCTGGCGGATGCGGACGTTCCCGCTATCGAGCGCATCCTTGCTGCGGACCGTGGCAGAGGCCAATCCTCTCAAGACGACCATGGGCGGCGATCATGAACCGGAGAGCGAGCTGGAAGGGTCATCTGACATTCGGCGATTTCACCTGTGAAATTGGTCTCTATTCCGCGCTCACTTCATCGGAAAAAATCTCCTTCAACATCGTCAACCGAAAGACCGGCCATCGCGTTGAAAGGCAATATGTCGATAGCGATACCGGCGACGCTGTCGACCGCGAGGATCAGGTCAAGGGCTATGAACTCGACAATGGCGACCATATCGTCATCGAGGGAGATGAGATCGCAACGCTGATGCCGGAAAACGACAAGGTCATCCGCATCAGGCATTTTCTGAGCCACGACGAGATCGACAAGCTCTATTTCGATAAGTCCTATTATCTGGCGCCGACGCAGGAAGGTGGCGAAGAGGCTTTGACGCTGCTGGCAAAAGCCATGGACGACGAGAAAGTCTCGGCACTTGGCGAAGCGGTACTCTTTCGCCGAAACCGCGTGCTGTTGATCCGTCCAAGCGGCAAGGCGCTCGTGGCGACGACCTTGAATTTCGGCTACGAGGTTCGCTCGCAAACCACCGTTTTCAAGTCCATTCCCGATATTCAGTTCGACGAAGAGATGCTTGAACTCGCGGGTCACATCATCGGGAAACGGGCAGGCACATTCGATCCGGCGGAATATACCGATCGTTACAATGATGCACTGGCGGAACTGGTGAAGGCGAAGATCGAGGGCAGGGAAATCAGCAAACAGCCGCCGCGCAAGCAAGATAACATCATCGACCTGAAGGAGGCTTTGCGCCGCAGCGCCGGTGACGGCGAAAGCGGAAAATCTACCGCTGGTGCGGGGCGCAAATCCTCCCGGAAAGCGAGCTGATCCATGGGTTTGCAGAGCTATAACGCCAAGCGCAGTTTCGACAAGACGCCGGAGCCGAAGGGCGACAAGGTCGATGCGCAGGGATCGAGTTTCGTCATACAGAAGCACGATGCCCGCCGGCTGCATTACGATTTCCGGCTGGAGATGGACGGCGTCCTTAAAAGCTGGGCGGTAACCCGCGGGCCGAGCCTTGACCCGGAGGACAAGCGCCTTGCGGTGCATGTCGAGGACCACCCTCTAAGCTACGGCGACTTCGAAGGCGTAATCCCGAAAGGTCAATATGGCGGCGGCACCGTCATTCTTTGGGATCGTGGTGTCTGGCGCCCGATTGGCGACGCGAAGAAAGGCTACCGCAAAGGCCATCTCGAATTTGAACTGGAGGGCGAAAAGCTTAAAGGCCGCTGGCATCTTGTACGTATGCATGGAAAGCCCGGTGAGAGCCGTGAAAACTGGCTGCTGATCAAGGGCGACGACGAAGAGGCAAGGCATGATGGCGGCGCCGATATTCTGGAGGAGCGGCCGGAATCCGTGAAGACTGGCCGAAGTGTTGAAGAAGTTGCCGCCAAGCCGAAGGACACCTGGAATTCGAAGCCCGTATCGAAAAAGACCGTTAGTTCTTCCTCGGGCCAAAAACAGGCGCATGCCCTGCCGAAAGGTGCCCGCAAACAGGCGCTGTCATCCTTCGTGCCGCCGGCACTTGCGACGCTGAAACCCAAGCCACCGGAAGGCTCCCGCTGGCTGCATGAGATCAAGTTCGACGGCTATCGCCTGCAGGTCCGTATCGACCACGGCAAACTCCAGCTTCTGACCCGTAGCGGACTGGACTGGACCGAAAAGTTCGGCGATGCCGTGGCGGGAGCGCTCAAGTCGATGCCGGCCGAAACGCTGATGATCGACGGCGAAATCGTGGTGGAACGGGACAGCGGCGCCTCGGATTTCTCAGCCTTGCAACAGGACTTGAGCGAAGGGCGCAGCGACCGCTTCGTTTTTTATGCCTTTGATCTCCTTTATCTGGATGGCACGGATTTGCGCGGGGCGGCGCTGACGGATCGCAAGGCGCTACTGGAAAAGCTGCTGCCCGCCAGCAACCCGCATCTTCGCTACAGCGAACATTTCGAGGAAAGCGGCGGGCTTGTTCTCGATCATGCCTGCCGCCTCAGCCTCGAGGGCGTTATCTCCAAGGTCAAGGACAGCAAATACGTCTCGGGCCGCAAGGGTAACTGGGTGAAATCCAAATGCTCGATGCGGCAGGAATTCGTCATCGGTGGCTATACCCTGTCATCCGCGTCGGACAATGCCATCGGCTCGCTGGCGCTCGGCGTTTATGAGGAAGGCAAGCTGCGTCATGTCGGCCGCGTCGGCACCGGCTATACCGCTGACATTGCCGAAATGCTGCTTGGCCGCCTGAAGCCGCTGGGCATCGATGACAGCCCTTTCGGCGAAAAGCTCACGGCACTTGCGCGCCGCGACCTCTATTTCGTCAAGCCGGAACTGGTTGCAGAAGTGGAGTTTCGTGCCTGGTCCGGAGATGGCAATCTGCGCCATGCATCATTCCGCGGCTTGCGGGAAGACAAGCCGGCGGGCGAAATCGAACGCGAGGATAATGCCTTGTCGGAACAAGGGACGCCGCAGTCAAAGATCAAGTTCACCCATCCGGAACGACTTTATTGGCCGGACAATGGCGTGACCAAGGAAGGGCTTGCCGATTATTACACCCAGGTCTGGCGCTATATGGCCCCCTTTGTCGTCAACCGGCCTCTGGCGCTGCTGCGTTGTCCTGAAGGGATCGATGGGCAGCGTTTCTTCCAGAAACACGCCTGGCGCGGTGTGAACAAGGCGATAGAACAGATCAAGGATCCGAAGGACAAGGGCGGGGAACCGCTGATCAGGATTACGGATTTCGATGGCATGATGGCCCTGGTCCAGTCCGCTGCGCTTGAAATTCACCCATGGGGGGCGACAACCGCGAACTGGGAAAAGCCTGACATGATCACCATGGATATAGACCCCGGCGAGGACGTGTCATGGCAGGAGGTAATCGATGCGGCACTGGAACTGAAGCGGCGTTTCGAAGATGCCGGTCTGGCCGCTTTCGTGAAAACCTCCGGCGGCAAGGGGTTGCATGTCGTGGCACCTTTGAAACCGGAAGCGGGATGGCCGGCCTTGAAGGCCTTTGCAAAGACCATGGCGGATGACATGGCCAAGGCGGAGCCGGAGAAATATCTTGCGGTGGCAACCAAAGCGAAACGCCAGGGCCGCATCTTCCTCGACTATCTGCGTAATGGCAGGGGCAATACGGCTGTTGCGCCCTATTCGACACGTGCCCGACCGGGAGCCGCCATTTCAGCGCCAATCGAATGGGCGGAACTCTCAGATGAGATAGGTCCGGCACACTTCACGGTCAGCAATATAGGCGCGCGCCTTTCTGCCCTGAAGAAGGATCCATGGGACGGCTTTTTCGCTGCCGCGCGACCCCTGCCGAAAAAGGCCCGATGAGCGTCAGCCTTTCTTGTCCGAGGCAAGGCTTTTCTTCAAGGCATCCATGATGTTGATGACATTGCCGCCGGTCCGGGTTTTCGTGCCGGTCTTCGTTTCCGGGGAAGAGACGGTCTTGCTCTTGGTTTTTAGCAAAGCGCTGATCTTTTTCTGGATCGGATCCTGCACCAGCGCCGGTTTCCATCCCGTCATCTGTTTGCCGATGCGTTTTTCCATTGCCTCCAGCAGCGGCTTTTCGAATTTCATCTTCGGATCCAGCGCGTCGATGCTTTCGCGCACCTCCTCGCCATAGTGCAGGGTCCACAGAATGATGCCCTTGCCTGACGGTTCCAGCAGAACCGCTCTTTCGCGGCGATAGAGAACAAGCCGCGCAATGCCGACAACGCCGTTTGCCCGCATGGCTTCCCGGATCACGCTGAAGGCTTCCGTGCCGATCTTGTCTTCCGGGCGCAGGAAGTGCGGCCGGTCGTACCATATCCAGTCGATAGAGCCTGTGGGTACGAAGGTCTGGATGTCGATGGTGCGGGTGCTTTCGAGCGCGACCGCATCGATCTCGTCATCCTCTAGCAACACATAATCGTCTTCAGCGCGGGGAAAACCCTTCACCTGGTTCTTTGCGGCCACCGGCTTGTGGGTAACGCTGTCGACATAGCGGCTTTCGACGCGATTGCCGGTTTTGCGGTTGAGAACGTGGAAGCGGTATTTGTTGCTTTCGGTTGTGGCAGGCGTCAGCGAAACTGCGGCCGTCACCAGCGACAGCTTCAGATAGCCCTTCCAGAAAACCTGCCGTGCCATGATCCGCGATCCGCCTTGTCGCCTGTTGTCCCCCGGATCAACAACCACAGGGTGGCTTTTGTTCCGGGAGCTTTGGCAGAGAGGGCGGGACTCTGTCTCAGCCGAACAGCGATGTAAGACCATAGACAGATGCGGATATCAGGGCAGCGGCCGGCATGGTCACGACCCAGGCAATGACGATATTGCCCGCAAGGCCCCAACGCACCGCCGAGACGCGACGTGCGGCACCGACGCCGATGATGGCGCCGGTGATCGTATGGGTGGTGGACACCGGAATGCCGAGCCACGTCGCGCCGAAAAGTGTCAGCGCACCGCCGGTTTCGGCGCAGAACCCCTGCATCGGGTTCAGCCTGGTGATTTTCGACCCCATGGTGTGCACGATGCGCCAGCCGCCGAACAGTGTGCCGAGCGCCATGGCCGACTGGCACGAGATCACCACCCAGAACGGCACGTAGAAGCTCTCTCCAAGATGCCCCTGGCTGAACAGCAGCACAGCGATGATGCCCATGGTCTTCTGTGCGTCATTGCCGCCGTGGCCGAGCGAATAGAGCGAGGCGGAAATGAACTGCATGATGCGGAAGGTACGATCCACGGCGAAGGGTGTCTGGCGCACGAACAGCCAGGAGACGGCAAGCACCAGCAGCAGTGCCAGGAAAAAGCCGATGGCCGGCGACATGAAGATCGCGCCCACGGTTTTCAGAAGACCCGACCAGACGATGGAATTGAAACCGACCTTCGCAAAGCCCGCACCGACGAGACCGCCGATCAAGGCATGTGACGAGCTGGAGGGAATGCCGAAAATCCAGGTTACGATATTCCAGACGATGGCGCCCATCAATGCCGCGAAGATGACCTGCGGGGAAACGATGGCCGGATCGATGATGCCGGTGCCGAGCGTTTCGGCCACATGCAGGCCGAAGAACAGGAAGGCGATGAAATTGAAGAAGGCCGCCCATGCCACCGCATATTGCGGGCGCAATACACGGGTGGAGACGATGGTGGCGATGGAATTTGCGGCGTCGTGGAGACCGTTCAGAAAATCGAAGAACAGCGCGATGGCGATAAGGCCGACAAGCAGCGGCAGTGCAAGCGCGACATCCATCAGACGTTCTCGATAACGATGCCGCTGATCTCGTTCGCCACGTCCTCGAAGCGGTCGACGACCTTTTCGAGTTCGCCGTAGATCTCGCTGCCGATCATATAGGCCATGGCATTGCCGGTCGCACCATGGCGCCGGAAGAGGTCCTTCAGGCCCTGGTCATGAAGCTCGTCGGAGCGCCCTTCGACGCGGGTAACCTCTTCGGCAATCACCGACAGGCGCTGGGCATTGGTGCCGACCTTTTCCAGAAGCGGGATGGCTTCGGCGACGAGGCTTGCCGCACGCACGATCTCGTGGCCCATCTCGCGCATCAGCGGGTCGAATTCGGTTTGCTCGAACAGCCGGATCGTCTTGACGGTCTTGTGCATCATGTCGATGGCGTCATCCATGGACTGGATGAGGTCCTTGATATCGCCACGATCAAAGGGCGTTATGAAGCTGCGGCGCACCGCAAGCAGAACGTCGCGGGTAATATCATCCGCCTGGTCTTCGAGGGCGACGATAAGGTCGCAGTTTTTCTCAACGTCGACGCCGCTCAGAAGGTGGTCCAGAGCTGCGGCGGCTTTGACGACCGTTTCCGAATGTTTGCTAAACATGTCGAAGAAACGGTCCTCGCGCGGCATCAGCTTGCGAAAAATGCTCATCATGCGAATTGGCCCTCAATGGCGCTTTATTAGTTGTGGGGGGTGATTGTCATAAAACTGTCATAAATGCACGCGGGGCATTGATGCAACCCGGAAAATCGGCAGTATCAACGGATATGAAATCCATGAAGAAAAGCCGGAAAGCCCGTCCGGCGCGTTCCCTGACATTGCTTCAGCAACTTGCTGCTGTTCCTGAAAAGCTGTTCACCGGCTCTTTCCGGCAGCAATATGCCGCCTTATGCTTCCGTTATACCGGAAGCGGCGAAGAGGTCGAAATCCTCGTCGTCACCTCCCGCACCAGCGCACGCTGGATCATTCCGCGCGGCTGGCCGATGAAACGCAAGAAGCCGCATGAGGCTGCCGCGATCGAGGCGTGGGAGGAAGCGGGCGTTCGTGGCCGCGTGAGGAAGGACGCCGTTGGCCGCTACACCTATCTCAAGATGCTCGACAACGGCGATGTCGTTCCCTGCGTTGTCGATGTCTTCCAGATCGAGATCACCGGGGAGGAAACGAGTTTCAAGGAGCGCGGCGAACGCCTTCTGGAATGGGTTCGCCCGGACGAGGCGGCAAGGCGCGTCCGGGAAATCGAACTGAAATCGCTTCTGGTCGACTTCCGCCCGAGGGGGAAGAGGAAACGCCTGGCCGAGGAAAAGTCCTGACGGCAGACGTCACCAGCGAACCTAGGATGGTGAAGATAAACGTTTGGTCGATCCGGTCTCCCCCATCTCGTCCGGTGCCTTCGGTAGCAGGCGGGCGAAACGCCGGGTGATGCTGTCGATGTAAGACAGGATTGTCGGCACGACGATCAGGGTGAGCAGGGTGGAGCTGATGAGGCCGCCGATTACTGCGTGCGCCATCGGCGCGCGCTGCGCCCCGCCACCGCCAACAGCCAGACCGAGCGGAATCATGCCGAAAATCATCGCAAGCGTCGTCATGATGATCGGGCGGAAGCGGATGATGCCGGCGCTTGCCAGCGCTTCGTTGAGCGGAAGTCGACGCTTCCTTTCGCGGTTGGCGAAATCGACAAGCAGGATGCCGTTCTTTGTAACGAGGCCCATCAACATGATGAAGCCGATCAGCGAGAACATGTTGATCGTGCTGCCGGCAACCAAGAGCCCGACGAGGACGCCGATGAGAGACAGCGGCAGCGACGCCATGATCGCGAGCGGTTGCAGGAAGCTGCCGAATTGCGAGGCGAGCACGATGTAGATGAAGATGACCGCCATTGCGAGCGCGGTGACCATGTGGCCGACCGTCTCCTCCATGGTTTCGGCGTCGCCGCCGAAGCGGATACGGTAGCCGTCCGGCAGGTCGCGGGCGGCGGTAAGGGTTTTCAACACATCTGTCACTTCGCCAAGCGCTCGTCCGGATATGTTGGCCGAAACCAACACCTCGCGGCGATTGTCGATGCGGCGGATTTCGGCGGGTGCTTCCACGGTGGTGATATCGGCGACCTGATCCAGACGCACCATCAGGGGCGAGCCGTTGGATGCCGTGCGGCTGGTGGCGATCATCAACTCGCTGATCCTCGTCGTGTCGGCACGCCGCTCGCCGGGCAGGCGCACGACGATGTCGTAGCTGTTACCGCCCGCATCCGTCCATTTCGACACGTCCTCACCGGCGATGAGCGGCGAGAGCGCTGCGGCAAGATCGGATCGGGAAATGCCGAGATCGCTTGCCGCCTCGCGTTTCAGGCGTACCGAAAGGATGGAGGTCACGTCGCGGGTGCTTGAGGTCACATCCACGAGGCCGGGGATCTTTTTCATGTCTTCCATCAGGCCGTCGGCGATCTTTTCGAGGATCGCCCGGTCGTCGCCGAGAATGCTGAGCTGGACGGGGCTTTCGCCACCGCCGAGGCCGTTTTGCAGGATCGCGACCTCTATGCCCGATATGGCCGACAGGCGTTTGCGGATCGGATCGGCCAGCGTGACCGGAGTTCGGGTGCGCATCTCCAGCGGCACCAGTCCCACCAGAACGGCGGCGCGATGTTTACCGACGGTGCCGCCGGTATTGACGGTGGAATAGAGCATCTCGACTTCCGGGAATTCCTGGAGTGCCTTCTCGACCTGCCGCACCTTCGCCGTGGTGTAATCCAGCGAGGAGCCGACCGGTGCCGTGACGTTGATCTGGAAGCGGCCTTCATCCGTATTCGGGACGAATTCCGCACCGACCAACGGCACCATGAGCAGGCTGCCGACAAAAATGCCTGATGTGACGAGCAGGGTGACGAGCCGGTGGTGCAATGTCCAGCCGATCACGTGCCGATATTGATCGGCGAGCCATTCGAAGCCGTGATCGAAACGGGCAACCAGCCGGCCCACCGGCCCGCGCGGGGCGTTGGGTTGCGCATCCGGATCGTACCAGACGCTCGACAGCATCGGATCGAGCGTGAAGGCGACGAAAAGCGAGATCAGCACGGCAGCTGAAACGGTGATGCCGAATTCATAGAAGAACCGACCGACGATGCCGTCCATGAAAGCGACCGGCAGGAAGACCGCCACGATTGTCGCCGTTGTCGCGATAACCGCAAGTCCTATTTCGTTCGTGCCGTCGAGTGCTGCGCGGATATGGGATTTCCCCATGTGAAGGTGACGGGTGATGTTTTCGCGCACGACGATGGCGTCATCCACCAGAATGCCGATGGAAAGCGTCAGCGCCAGGAGGCTCAGTGTATTGAGCGTGAAGCCCATAACATCAATGACCGCCAGCGTGCCGATGATCGCAATCGGCAGCGTCAGTCCGGTGATGACGGTGCTGCGCCAGGAATTGAGGAACAGGAAGACGATGGCCACGGCAAGTGCCGCCCCTTCTATCAACGTCGTCTGCACTTGGGTGACGGATTCCCGGATGGGAATGGATGTGTCCGTAATGACCCGCAATTGCACGTTTTGCGGAACAAGGTCGGCATTGAGGGCGTCCAGGCGCTTTCTCACATCCGCGACAACCTGAACCGTGTTGGCATCCTGAACCTTGACGATGTCGATCGCCAGCGCAGTCTGGCCATTATAGAGGGCACGGTTTTCGGCGTCGGCAGCCCCTTCGGAGAGTGCGGCGATGTCGCGAAGATAAATGGCTGCGCCACCGCGCCGGGCGACGACCATGTCCAGCAGCGCCTGCGGTTCGGCGATGCGGCCCTGCACCTGGATCGTGCGTTCGGAAACGGTATCGACAAGGCTTCCAGCCGGGCTGTTGCTATTGCCGGTGCGTAGCGCGCTCACCACCTCGTTAATGCCGATCCCAAGCGCGCGCATACGGGTATCGTCGATCACAATGTCGATCTGCCGCTTGCGGGCGCCAACCAGCGTTGCCTGCCCGACACCGGGAACGGTCGTCAGTTGCCGCAGCACCCTTTGGTCGGCAAGGGTGGTGAGTGCGGGTATGTCGAGCGACGTCGAGCTTATCGCCACCGACAGGATAGGCTCGGCGGCGGGATCGAACCGGGATATGACCGGCTTTTTGGCCTCTTGCGGGAAATTCGCATCGATGGCGGCGATCTTGTCGCGCACGTCCTGTGCTGCGGTCGCGCTCTTAACCTCGAGCTTGAATTTTGCGACGACGACAGAGCGTCCCTCGTAGGAGGTTGACGTGATCTCGTCCAGACCGCCGATGGCGTTCAGCGCATCCTCGACCGGGCGCGTCAATTCTGTCTCCACCGTTTCCGGCGTGGCGCCCGGATAAGCGGTGGACACCACAACGACCGGAACGTCTACATTGGGGTAGAGGTCGAGCCCCAGCCGCTGCAACGAGAAAAGACCCATGACCAGAAGCGCCACCATCATCATGGTGGCGAAAACAGGGTGGGAGACGGATATGCGGGTCAGAAACATCTCAGCCTGCCTTGTCGACCGTAACAGCCATGTCGGGCTGCAATTCGGGAAGCGGTGCGGTCAGGATCGTCTCACCGTCCTGTAGACCGGCGCCGATCTCGATCAGGCTGCCATCGTTCCAGCGCGAGCCCACCGCCACCGTCTGGCGGCGAAGATGGCCGTTCAGGACTTTAAGGACATGGTAGCCGGTTTCGTCTTTGCGAAGAGCGATTGCAGGAACGACAAGCGCATCGTTTTTTTCGCGCACGAGGATGGACCCGCTGGCGAACATTCCTCCCCACAGCCGGCCGTTGCGGTTGGCAAGCCGCAGATAGACGGCGACAAAGCGCGTCCCGTCTTCGGCAACCGGGCTGATGCGCTCAACGGTGCTTCTGAGAGGCTGGCCGCCGATGCCGTCAATATCGAGTTCGGCGGTCTGGCCAACGGCGACACGTGGGATGTCGCGCGTGGCAACGAGAACCTTCGCCTCAAGCATGCTTGTATCGACCAGCGTCATGAGTTCACCATCGGCACTGACGCGGGAGCCGGTTTCTGCCTGCCGGCGAGTAATGGTGCCATCAAAAGGCGCGCGGATTTCGGCATTGCGAAGGGCAAGGCGGGCGATATCCACCTGCGCCGAAAGGCTCTGAAGCCTTGCCGTTTTCACAACGACATCGCTCTTCGCCTTGTCGAGCTGTTCAGCCGATGCGATGTTTTTTGACGCTAGCTGTTCGGTTCGGGTGAGGGCCTGCATCGCCAGTGTCAGTTCGGCCTCGGCCGCATCCCGGTCGCTCTGCCGCAGCAGGAGAGTCGATTGCAGTTCCTCGGTTTCGAACCGTACCAGCAGGTCGCCCGCCCGCACCGCCTGTCCGTCCCGGACATTCATATCCAGAATTTTTCCAGCCTCGCGGGCGCGGATCACGACTCGGCTGACCGGCTGAAGTTCGCCACTGACGCTGAGCCGCTCCGCCATCGCTCGTGTGCCGATCCTTGCGATTTCCGCAGCCGTCAGTTCGAACGGGATACCGGCCGGGCTCATCGAGGTTGACGCCACGATCCCCTTCACGCGCTCGTTCGCATCGACGCTTCCGCGCGCCGGATCAAGAGCCGTGACGACGAGAGCGCAGCCCGCAAGCGCGATCCCCGCCTTGATCGTTCTTTTCACCCACATAACATAATCCTTCCAGGCAAAACTCATCCTGTGACCGCCGATCGAGCGGTCATGTCGCCTGTCTTCCAGGCTGATGGCTTCTGGATAAGTGTTGATAATTGCAGCAGCATTACCCGCCCGCATCTTCTGCGCCGCAATACTGCCGCAACCTTTCTGGCAGACAAGGAGGGGGCGAAGGGACGGTGGCAAATGAGACTTCTGTTGATTGAGGACGAAAAGGAAATGGCGGATGCGCTGTCGACGACGCTCGGCAAGCAGGGGATCGTCATCGATCATACGATGCGGCTCGGCGATGCGATGGAGCTGGCGCGCCAGCATGTCTATGATGCCATTCTGCTCGACCGTCGTCTGCCGGACGGGGAGGGGCTGACCTTCATTCCAAAGCTGCGCCGCGCCGGTATCGATACGCCGATCATTTTATTGACGGCGATGAACGAACCGGAGGAGCGGATCGAGGGGCTGAATGGCGGCGCCGACGACTATCTCGGCAAGCCGTTTCTCGTCGGCGAACTGCTGGCGCGGCTGCGCGCGGTTTTGAGAAGGCCGGCAAGCATCGCCCCGTCGCAAATCGCTGCAGGCCGCATCGTGATCGATCCGCTTCATCTCAGCGTCACGATCAACTCGCTTCCCTTTGATCTGCCAAGGCGCGAGCTGATGGTCCTCATCACGCTGGCGAAACGAAAGGGCAAATCCGTGCTGCGCTCGACCCTTGAGGCCGCCGTCTACAATTACGAGGAGGAAATCCAGTCCAATGCGCTCGATGCGCATATATCGCGACTGCGCAAACGCCTGCTCGACGCTTCTGCCGGGGTCAGCGTGCATAATATTCGCGGCATCGGTTATCTGCTCAGGGAAGACACATGAAAGCGCAGGGCAAGTCCAATCCGTCCTTGTGGTGGCAATTGAGCTGGCAGCTCAGCATTGTCGTCTCCTCCATGATCGCTGTCGTCATCGTCGGGCTTTGCGTTTACGGGGTGATGAAGCTCTCGCCCAATATCGGGCTCTGGAACGATTTGTCGGCGACGCTTGACGAGTCGCTTTCGCTTGATCCGCAAAAGGGTCTGGTCGTTACCGAGGGGCCGGCATTACGCGCCTTGAAGGCGAAGAATGAAACGTTGTGGTTCGTGGTCTCGACACCTGACGGTCACGCGGCGACCTTCGGAACCGTCCCGGCTGTTTACGCCGAACTGGCGCGATACGTTCATCTGATGACGGACGCCGATATTCGCGGCGGCAGCGGCATATCCGAGGTTGCTTCGGCTGAAAGTATCGAGACGACGTCGGGACCCGTCAGGATCATGTTCGGCGGAACCTCTAATGCACGAGCGTCGTTTCTGACGCTTCTTGCCGGCACCTATCCGATTTATGTCCCCCTGCTGGCGGTTCTTTTGCCTGCGGTGTTTTTCTCCGTGCCGCACATTGTGCGCCGGGCGCTTGCCGGCCTGAGTTCCGTCGTCAAAAAAGCACCGGAGATCGACCCGCGACGACCGGGTTCGAAGCTTCCCGTCGAAGATGTGCCGCGCGAAGTCGTTCCGTTGATCGTTTCCTTCAACAGCGTTCTCGAGCGGCTCGAAGAGCAGTTCCAGGCGCGGCAACGTTTTCTGATCGATGCCGCGCACGAATTGAGGACGCCGATTGCAATCATGCAGACCCGGATAGAGGGCCTGCCCGGACCGGACCAACAGCGCCTGATGGGGGATGTCGCGCGGCTCGGTGAAACCGCCGAACAGCTTCTGGCCTTTGAGCGAAACGATCAGGTAAACGACCGGCGCGAGGTGGTGGACCTGGTCGATATCGCCCGCACGGTGGTGGCAGAGCTCGCGCCGCTTGCGCTTTCGGCAGGTTACGACATCTCCTTCGAAACGCAGATCGAAAAATACGACATGCAAGGCAACCCCTTCGCCCTGCCGCGCGCCATCAGCAATATCGTGCGCAACGCCATCGACCATGGTGGAAACAAGGGGCTGATCCATGTCTCGGTTCTCGCAAACGGCGAAATCGCGATTTCCGACGAGGGGCAGGGTATACCCGAGGACCAGCAGGAGCGGATATTCGAACCTTTCTATCGGGTCACGCCGAAAAGCACGGGTGCCGGACTTGGCCTCAGCCTCGTCAAGAAGATCGTCGCCAATCATAACGGCCGTATCGTGCTGGAAAGCAACCCCTCTGGAAGCACGTTCCGGGTTCGATTCTGATTGCGCTTTGCGCGCTGTAGACCGGTCGCGGCGATTGTAATGCTGCCGCAACGTTCGCGGTCATAATGTGTGGGCACGGGATTAACCGTGCCAACCGGAGTACACACAGTGACCCACCCACCGGATCGTTTTCTTCCGGATTTCCGGCGAGAAGACGGCGCGTAGAAAGCGCGTCGCCGGCCCGGAACCTCGCGCAATGCCGTAGCGCCAATAATCGCAGCAGAGCACCAATCCGATTTCATATTCGGTTCATCCTGGGCGCGCACAGTCCCGGCCAAATCACTCCACGCCCCAGTCCAAACAGTCATACTCCCCGGAATTTTACGATGTCGCATACTGAAATCGCCGCATTCGCTGCGGAAAAAAACTCGGCGAAACCCGAGCCGGTCATCGCTGCGCAAACCATGACTGGCGATGGGCTGGAACTCCTCCGTTTTCCCCTGGCCTGGAGCGTTGCGACCTTCGTTATGCGAGCCCACTGGAAACGGGGTTTCCTTTTCTGGATGCGTTTTTTGGCTCATCCGCTTGTAACCCTGCGGTGGTGGCGGTTTCTGTCCCGATTCTCGGCGACGCAAAAACTGCCACCGCCGCATGACGAGCTTCTTCAGAAACCCCTGTCGAAATTCCTCGTCGGCAAAATCTCTTATGGAAGACGGCTGGATTTTCTCATGAAGAATTTCGTCATCGCCAGCGGTTGTTTTTCCAGAGAGGTTATGGCTGCGCTCTGGAGTGGAAAAACGATCGAAATCGGTACCATAGGCGGCCGTGCTGACGAATATCGCTGCACGCTTGCTCTTGCGGATTTATGTGGCGGCCGCCACGAAGGCGCTCTCGCGGTTCGGTTGATCAGAACCCGTGACGACGTCACCTTGTGGACGACGAAGTTTATCTTCGTGACGCAGGATGGGGGCGGGTACAGGACGATTGCTGTTGGCGGCATGCAGGGGCCACGCGCCGCAAAGCAGGAGATGGTGGCAGTAACGCGCGACCTTGCGGGTCTTCGCCCGAAAGATGCCGTTTTGATGCTGCTGCAAGGCGTAATCGAGACGGAAGCGGGTTCCTATTTCGCCGTCTCCCACGCCCGACATCCGATCAATTATCGTCGCGCGCGGCGGCAGAAAATGTTGCTTTCCGACATAGACGCATTCTGGCGGGAACGTTCCGCTGAGCCGGACGACGTGTTCGGTTTTCAGGTGCCGGTTTCAAGCCTCGAGGGCGCGGACAAACGCAGCAAGATGAAGCTTGCCTTCTTTGCCATGGCCGCCCGGCTTTGCGAGGGTAACGCTGGGAGTGCTGTGAAGAGTTGAGGCCGCAGATCCGAGTTGGCCCTCGACACCGTCACGCCGCTGCATCGGCAACACGGCCGAGTTTTTGCAGGCCGCATTCGCGGACGATCTCGGCAATGTTGGTAAACTGCGCCGAGAGCGGATTGCTCTTGCGCCACACCATGCCGATGGTGCGGGATGGTCTTGGCTCTGCCAGCCGAAATACCGAGACGGTGGATTGCCGCGTTTCCATATCGACAGCCATCTGCGGAATGAGCGTGACGCCGATGCCGGCGCCGACCATCTGGACCAGTGTCGAGAGCGAACTGCCCTCCATCAGCACGCGCGGCGGCGCGTTCGTTGTACTGCAGAAAGACAGTGCCTGATTGCGGAAACAATGGCCTTCCTCGAGCAGCAGCAGGCGCATTTCACCGAGCTTGCCGGCGCTTGGCACCGGCATCCCCGCATCCTCCATCGGCCGGACCAGAATGAATTCCTCGGAAAACAGCGGAACCTCTTCCAGCGACGCTTCAGACACCGGAAGCGCGACGATTGCCATGTCCAGCCGGGCTTCCAGGAGGTCCTCGATCAGTTTCTGTGTCACCGCCTCGCGCGGGCGCGTTTCCAGTCCCGGATAATGCCGGGTGAGCGTCTTGATGACCTGCGGTAAAAGATAGGGCGCGACCGTTGGAATGACGCCGATGCGCAGGCGGCCGCTGAGCGGGCCGTGCCTTGCCCTCGCCAAATCCTGCAATTCATCCACCGAACGCAGGATCAGGCGGGTGCGTTCGGCGAATTCATCGCCGAGAGCGGTCAGCCTTATCTGGCGGCTGCCCCGTTCGACGAGAGGCGCGCCGATCAGCTCTTCAAGTTCCCTGATCTGTAGCGAAAGTGCTGGCTGGGAAATGGAGCACGCCTCCGCTGCCCGCCCGAAATGGCCGATCTTCGCCAAGGCGTCGAAATAACGCAGGTGTTTCATCGATAGTCCAATCATAAGCTGAGCATATCGCAGCCTTTAGAATATACAATTGGAAATTATGGAACCCGGCTGTTAGTCATCGTCATGACAGAAAGAGGATGTAGCTGTTCGGTATCACCAGCGTCACTGCGCGCTTTCCGTAAGGATGAACTGCTGTGGGCTGTGGTTCCAACATGCTGCGCATGTCGAATTGACTATGTCGTTTAATTACTAAACCCATCGGAGGGCGAAATGGACGCAACTTCAAAACCGGCTGGCAAGTGTCCCGTCATGCATGGAGGCAATACGGCCTCCGGTAAATCGGTTACCGAATGGTGGCCGAACGCGCTGAACCTCGATATCCTGCATCAGCACGACACCAAGACCAATCCGCTCGGCGCCTCCTTCAATTACCGCGAAGCGCTAAAGACGCTCGACGTGGAAGCCCTGAAGGCCGATCTGCGCGCCCTGATGACGGAAAGCCAGGACTGGTGGCCGGCCGACTGGGGCAGCTATGTGGGCATGATGGCCCGCGTGACCTGGCATGCAGCCGGTTCCTACCGCGTGACGGACGGACGCGGCGGCGCCAACACCGGCAACCAGCGCTTTGCACCGCTCAATTCCTGGCCTGACAATGTGAACACCGATAAGGGCCGCCGTCTGCTGTGGCCGATCAAGAAGAAATACGGCAACAAGATTTCCTGGGCCGATCTCATCGCGCTTGCCGGAACGATCGCTTATGATGTCGCGGGTCTGAAGACGTTCGGTTTCGCCTTCGGCCGCGAGGATATCTGGGCTCCCGAAAAGGACACCTATTGGGGTGACGAAAAGGAATGGCTGGCACCGAGCGATGGTCGTTACGGTGACGTAACCAAGCCTGAGACGCTCGAAAATCCGCTTGCCGCCGTGCAGATGGGTCTCATCTACGTCAATCCGGAAGGCGTCAACGGCAAGTCCGATCCGCTTGCGACAGCCGCGCAGATGCGCGAAACCTTTGCCCGCATGGGCATGGATGACGAAGAAACCGTCGCGCTCACCGCAGGCGGCCACACCATCGGCAAGTCGCACGGCAATGGCAGCGCCGCCAACCTCAGCCCCGATCCGGAAGCAGCAGGCCCCGAATATCAGGGTCTCGGCTGGATCAACACCAAGGGTCGCGGCATCGGCCGTGACACCGTGGTGTCCGGTATTGAAGGTGCCTGGACAAGCGAACCGACCAAGTGGGACAACGGCTTCTTCGACATGCTGTTCAAGCATGAGTGGACATTGACGCACAGCCCTGCTGGCGCGTCCCAGTGGGCGCCGATCACCATTGCCGAAGAGGACAAGCCTGTTGACGTCGAGGATCCCTCGATCCGCACCATCCCGATGATGACCGATGCCGACATGGCCCTGAAGGTCGATCCGATCTACCGCGAGATTTCGCTGAAGTTCAAGGATGACCAGGACCACTTCTCCGAGGTCTTTGCCCGCGCATGGTTCAAGCTGACCCACCGCGACATGGGCCCGAAGTCCCGCTACTTCGGCCCGGATGTTCCCGCAGAAGACCTGATCTGGCAGGATCCCATCCCGGCAGGTTCCACGAGCTACGATGTCGCTACCGTAAAGGCAAAGATCGCCGCTTCCGGTCTGGCGGTCGCCGATCTGGTCTCGACCGCATGGGACAGCGCCCGTACCTTCCGTGGTTCGGACAAGCGCGGCGGCGCCAATGGTGCGCGCATCCGCCTTGCGCCGCAGAAGGACTGGGAAGGCAACGAGCCCGCCCGTTTGGCTCATGTGCTTTCGGTGCTGGAGCCGATTGCCCGTGAAACCGGCGCCAGCATCGCTGATGTCATCGTTCTCGCCGGCAACTACGGTGTTGAGCAGGCGGCGAAATCAGCCGGCTTCGATGTCGCCGTGCCTTTTGCACCCGGTCGTGGCGATGCCTCAGCCGAGCAGACTGATGCAGACAGCTTTGCGCCGCTCGAGCCGCTGGCGGATGGTTTCCGCAACTGGGTGAAGAAGGACTATGTCGTCAGCCCTGAAGAACTGCTGCTGGACCGCGCTCAGCTTCTGGGCCTCACCGCGCCGGAACTGACAGTTCTCATCGGTGGCTTGCGCGTCATTGGCGCCAATTACGGCGGCGCAGCGCATGGTGTGTTCACGCAGACCCCAGGTGCTCTGACCACCGATTTCTTCGCAACGCTGACGGATATGGCCTATTCCTGGGTTCCGACCGGCGGCAATCTCTATGAGATTCGCGATCGCAAGTCCGGAGCAACCCGATATACGGCGACCCGCGTTGACCTCGTTATCGGCTCCAACTCAATCCTGCGTGCCTACGCGGAAGTTTATGCGCAGGACGACAACAAGGAAAAGTTCGTGCGTGATTTCGTCGCCGCCTGGACGAAGGTCATGAACGCCGACCGTTTCGACCTTGTCTGATAAGGCTGACTAGTCCAAAAAAGCCCCTCCCTGAGCGATCAGGGAGGGGCAATTTTCTATCTGCGGTCTGAGGATGGAACCGGTTTTTCGGGTGATGGCTTTTCGCCACTATCCCCCGGCGCCTTGCCGCCCTTTTCATTCTCATGCGCATCCGGCCCAGCGACGATGACGCCGCGGCCCTGCTCTTCGCGCTTCTTGTCGGCGAAATCGCCGGGTTCCCTTTTGTCGTTCATAGTGATCTCCCTTCGTGATTTCATTTGTCTGGAGATCAAACGGCTGGTCGGGGCAGAGGTTCCAAGGCTCACATTGGAGCGGGATCGACTGGCAGCACAGCAATGTTTTGCATTACAACCATCTTTGCTATTAACATGAATTGATAAGTCATGTTATTGCGGCCTCATATGGTGGAGCGTGCGGCGCCGTTATCGTGACGCGCATGTCTTACAACCTCGGCTCGACAACTGAACGGTACCCGCATTGAGTTTCTGGCACTCCATGACCTGGCACACGGAAGGGATCAGCGTCACTGCGCCGGTCAAATGGCGCCAGCTGGACGGGCTCGTCAGCGCCTTCTGGGAGGCAGAGAGCCAGATGGGCGCGAAGGGTTATTACCTGGCCGCCGATCCACGTATCATGATATTCTTCAACGATGTCTCGTCGCGCATCAGCATTTCCAACCGCGACGGCGAGTTCACGCAGCATTCCCGCCCCATGACGCGGGCGGTCTATGTGCCGGCCGGTGTTCCGATGTGGACGAGCAGCAATGCTACGCACAGGTTTTCGCATCTCAATCTGCATATCCACAAGGACCGCCTGCTGCGTTTCCTGTCGCCATCGGTCGGCAGTTCGGCGGCGATGACAGCCTTGCGCCGCCCGGTCGAGATACAGGATATCGGTTCGGTCGAAACACTGGCTGGACTGCTTGTCGATGAACTCGCCGAGCCTTCGAAACATGCGGTCTATGCGGAAAGCCTTGTTGGCAGCATCGTTGCCGGTCTTCTCGATATTCCCGGATCTTCGCCGGAACAGGTAAATGGCAGGCTGACGCAGGCGCAGATGAACAAGTTGCTTTTCCGTGTCGAAAGCCGCGGTGACGACCGCATGACGGTTGCAGAAATGGCCGACATCGTCGGGCTTTCGGAAAGCTGGTTCGCAACGGTGTTCCGCCAGACAACGGGCAAGACGCCGCTGCAATGGCAACTGGAGCGGCGGATAAGCCTTGCCCAGAAACTGTTGCTCGAAGGCGATCTGACGGTGGCCGATATTGCCGCCCAGCTAGGCTTTTCCGATCAGGCCCATTTGACCAAAGCCTTCCGCCAGTCCGTGGGCAATACGCCAGCCGCCTGGCGGCGCATGCACAGGCTGCTTTGAATGGTCGCCTTGCCGTCTATGCGGAGCGGGTTCGGCGCATGCCTCGAGCTTCGTTCCACGTCACCCCAGGTGATGACGTGGAACGTTAGGATGGTTACGTAGTATGGTGAAAAGTAGAGATATACTTACCCTCACCACGTCTTGCGCAGCGTAGCCGAGAACGCTCGGCCGGGGTTGTAGAAGTCTGCGCCGAAACCGCCATAAGAGACGTGCTTCTCGTTGAAGAGGTTGGAAACATTCACCTCCAGCGAGGTGGTTTCTTGGATTTTGTAGCTGAACGCTGCGTCCATGGTCACGCTGCTGCCGGTCGACACCTTGTTCGCGTCATCAAAATAATACGAGCCGGTGAAGCGTCCGCCGAGCCCGAAGGTCATGTCGCCGCGTTTGTCGTTGCCGGCCAGCGTGTAGTTTACCCAAAGCGAGGCCTGATGTTCAGGCACGAATTGCGGGCGGTTGCCGACATTGCCAGCGATGCCGTTTTCGGTGATTTCCGCGTTGAGATAGGAATAGGCCGCCGTCAGGCTCAGCTCGTCGGTAACCTCCGCCTTGGCCTCGAGGTCGAGACCACGCACGCGCACCTCGCCGATGGTGGTGGGCAGGCTGGTGATCGGGCTGGTGACGGTAATATTGTTTTTCTTGAGGTCGTAGATCGATGCCGTGAACAGGGCAGGGAAGGCATCCGGGCGATACTTCACGCCAAGCTCGATCTGCTCGCCGCGTTCGGGCTCGACGGTCAGGCCCGAGGCCGGCACCACGGATTCGGCGTAGCTGATATAGGGCGCGATCTCGTTCGTGACCTTGTAAGACACGCCGATGCGCTTTGTCAGTTCGCTGATGTCGCCGCTTGCCGTCGTGCCGTTCAGCCTGTTGGTCTGGTCGGTGTCGATCCAGTCATTGCGCAGACCGGCGCTGACGGTAAGCCTGTCGAAGAAGGTCAGGTCCTGCTGGAGGTAGAGTGCCCTTGTCTTTTGATCCGTCAGCGAGCTGGCGTAGAGCGGCACCGACGCGGGCGCACCGGTATAGACCGGGTTCAGCCAGTTGATGCCTGGCGCAGAACCGAAGTAGCTTTTGCTGCCGGACGAGTAGTCGTTATAAAAAACGCCGACAAGGCTGCGGCTTTCGACGCTTTCGAACGTCGCGTCATATTGCAGCCGGGTGTCGATCAGGAAATTCTCGGTTTCGGTCTCGTTGCCGAAATAGGAACGGTTGGCGATGGTCGAGCCATTGGTCGGTGTGGACGAGATATACGCATAACCGAAATCGGTATTTGCCTTGCTGTAGCGCGCGTTCGAACTCAGCGTCAGGCCAGAGCCGAAATCATGGTCGAACATCACGCTCAGCGAATTGCGGTTGGTGCCGCGGTAATTATAGTCCGGTTCACCGAAGAAACGGCTTCTGTCGAAATGCGAGCCGACCGGATGGCCGCCGCCGCCGGGAACGCCGTCCTTGTTGAGATGATCGTAAACGACGGTGAGGCTGGTGGCATCGGTGGGCCGCCATGTCAGGCCGCCCATGAAGAATTTTTCATCGTCGCGGGAATAGTCATATTCCGCGTCGGCATTTCTGAGCTTGCCGGTCAGGCGGTATGACAGGGTATCGTCGCTGGTAATGTTGTCGCCGAAATCGAAGCCGGTTTCTGCGCGGCTATAGGAACCGCCTGTCACATAGGCCTCACCAAAGCGGCTGCGTTTGGGAACCTTGGTCGAGTAGTTCACCGAACCGCCGGGATCGGATACGCCAAAGGTCGTGGAATTGCCGCCCTTCAGGACTTCCACGCGCTCATAGGCATAGGTCTCTTCGCGCAGCGCGCCGAAGGGACGGCCGAGCGTCAGCCCGTCGCGATAGGTGTAGGCGTCGAAACCGCGAATCTTGAAATAGTCGAAACGGTCGTCCGAGCCGTAGAAATCCGCGGTCACACCTGCCGTGTATTGCAAGGCTTCTTCCACGGTCTGCACGCCACGCTGCTGCATTTCCTTGGCGGTGATGACCGAAACGGCGGCCGGCGTATCGAGAATGTCGGTTGCCATCTTGCTGCCGCTTGTCGTGCGGGTTGCGACGATGGACTTCTGGTCATTGTCACCGCTGTCGATGGTGATGCGCTCGAGAACCGTGCTTCCGCCCGTATTGGCGGCCTCCTGCGCCAGCGAACGAGCGGGCAGTACCGTCACAAGCGCCGTGCAGGCAAGAAGGGCTGCCTGCCCGTAGCGCAGTCGCGCGGTCCTGCCGTTGATGCCATTCATTTCAGTGTTCATTGCTAAATTCCAGAAGTTGATGCCCCAATCGCCGCATCCACGGCCCGCTCTCGAAGCGCCCAATAACTTGAGAAAGGTTGTCCGGTATTGTAACTTTTTGCGGTTTTGTACAAAACCCCGGAAATTTCACCACTGTTGTGGCGGCATTTCCTCACCGGGGTTGACGGGGGCATGTGAAGCTGAGAGTTCAAGTCCACTTTTGAACCGTTGAGAGCTTCGCCCATGCTTTTCCTGTTTCGCTGCCTCGCGCCGGCATTCGTGTTTTTCCTGTCGATGATCGCGCCAGCCATTGCTTCGGCGGAAGAGGCGACGCGCTATCCCGTCGTCATCAAACACGCCTTCGGCACGACCACGATTGCGAGGAAACCTCAGCGTGTCGCGACCGTCGCCTGGGCAAACCACGAGGTGCCGCTGGCGCTCGGCATCGTGCCCGTCGGTTTTGCCGCTGCCAATTTCGGCGATGATGACGGTGATGGATTGCTGCCGTGGGTAGCGAAGCAGCTTTCTGAAATGGGTGCTGCAAAGCCTGTTCTGTTCGACGAGGGTGATGGTATCGATTTCGAGGCCGTGGCGGCAACGCAGCCGGATGTCATCCTCGCCGCCTATTCCGGCCTCAGCCAGTCCGACTACGATACGCTAAGCCAGATCGCACCGGTCGTTGCCTATCCCGTGTCACCGTGGGCAACCGACTGGCGCGAGATGATCCGGCTGAACAGTGCCGGGCTTGGCATGGCGGCGGAAGGTGAGGCGCTGATCAAACGCATCGAGGGTGAGATCGCGCAGGTGGTTGCCGGCCATCCGCAGCTGAAGGGCAAGTCGGCGATGTTCGTCACCCATCTCGATGCCACCAATCTCAGTGTCGTCAATTTTTATACCGCCAATGACAGCCGGGTGAAATTTTTCACCGATCTTGGGCTGACCTCGCCGAAGAGCGTCGCGGAGGCGACGAAACCGGGGCAATTCGCCGCCGGCGTCAGCGCCGAGCGCGTCGATGCCTTTGACGACGTCGATATCGTCGTAACCTATGGCAGCCAGCCATTGCTCAAGGCGATGCGGGCCGATCCGCTGCTTGCCCGCATGCCCGCCGTTGCCCATGACGCCATCGTCATGCTGGGGCGTGATCCGCTCGGCACCGCATCCAATCCCACACCGCTGTCGATTTCCTGGGTTTTGAAGGATTACGCCGATCTTCTGGCGAAAGCAGCGGATAAGTCCTCCGGTAAAGCGAAATGACAATGGAAGGGCCTGCCAAAGGTCCGGCCGTGCTGCCGAGCGGCCGCTCCAACCGCATGCGGACCGCATGGCTCAGCGCCGTGCTGGCGCTTCTGGCGCTGCTATGTGCGCTTTCCGTGGCGATTGGCACCCGTGACGTCACGTTCGCTGACATCACGGCAGCGCTTGCCGGTCGCGTCGAGACGGTGGCGGAAGCGGCTGTTGCGGTTCGCCTGCCGCGAACGCTGCTTGCCCTGCTGTCCGGGGCAGCGCTCGGGCTAGCTGGCGCCATCATGCAGGGCGTTACGCGCAATCCGCTTGCCGATCCCGGTATTCTTGGCGTCAATATGGGCGCATCACTTGCCGTCGTTATCGCCATCGTCTGGTTCGGCATTGCCTCGGCGCAGGCCTTTATCATCACGGCGATTGTCGGGGCGGGTGCGGCTGCGGTTTTCGTTTATGTCGTCGGCTCGCTCGGACGCGGTGGGGCAACGCCGCTGAAACTCGCTCTGGCCGGTGCCGCCACCTCTGTCGCCTTCTCCTCACTCGTCATTGCCGTCGTGTTGCCGCGCAGCGATATTGCCGGCGGCATCCGTTCCTGGCAGATCGGAGGTGTCGGTGGTGCGACCTTTGACCGGATTGAGACCGTGCTGCCGTTCCTCGCCGCCGGTTTTGCCATCAGCCTTCTTTCGGCACGCAAGCTGAATTCTCTCGCGCTTGGTGATGAGTTGGCTGCCGGTCTTGGCGAGAATGTCGTAGTCGCGAGAGCCATCGCATCCTTTGGAGCTATCCTCCTCTGCGGTGCGGCGACTGCCATCTGCGGGCCAATCGGTTTCGTTGGGCTGGTCGTTCCGCATCTCTGCCGCCTGCTCGTTGGCGTCGACAATCGCTGGCTTCTGCCATTTTCCGCGCTCGGCGGCGCCTGTCTGCTGCTTGCGGCTGATATTGTCGGGCGCATCGTGGCGCGGCCATCCGAACTCGATGTCGGTATCGTCACCGCCGTTGTCGGCGCACCTTTCTTCATCTGGATCGTCAGACGTCAGCGGGTACGCGAACTGTGAACATGCACACGTCCGTCATTGAAACATTGCTTTCCAATCGTCACGACCGCCAGCGCCGGCGTCGCCTTGTCATTGCAGCCCTTTCAGCTCTTTTGATCGCGGTTTTCGCATTGACGCTGATGCTGGGACAATCCTTCACGCCGCCTGGCGACGTCCTGCGGGTGCTGCTCGGAGAGGACATTGCCGGCGTCACTTTCACGGTCGGGCAGTTGCGCCTGCCACGCGCGCTGCTTTCCGTTCTCGCGGGTCTGAGCTTCGGGCTGGGTGGTGTCGCCTTCCAGATCATGCTGCGCAACCCGCTTGCCAGCCCTGACATTATCGGCATCAGTTCCGGCGCAAGCGTGGCAGCGGTGTTTGCCATCGTTGTCCTGCATCTGAGTGGACCGCTCGTTTCGGTGTTCGCCGTCGTCGTCGGGCTTGGCGTCGCATTGCTGGTCTATCTGCTGTCCTTCCGCAACGGGGTTGCCGGAACGCGGCTGATCCTTGTCGGCATCGGCGTTTCGGCCATGCTCGAAAGTTTCATCGCCTATATCTTGTCCGTTGCACCGGCCTGGACGCTGCAGGAGGCGATGCGCTGGCTGACGGGCAGCGTCAACGGCGCAAAACTTGCCCAGACGCTGCCGCTCTTCGTCGCGCTCATCCTCTTTGGCGGCCTGCTGCTCAGTCGCGCGCGCGATCTCGAGGCATTGAGGCTTGGCGATGATGCGGCCGCGGCGCTTGGGGTCCAGGTGGGGAGAACGCGCATTATCGTGATTATCGCCGCCGTCGGCATGATCTCCTTTGCCACGGCAGTTTCGGGGCCGATTGCTTTCGTCGCCTTTCTGTCCGGGCCGATTGCCGCGCGCATCGTTGGCAGCAATGGGTCGTTGCTCATTCCGGCTGCGCTCGTTGGGGCAGCCTTGGTGCTGGTGGGCGATTATTGCGGCCAGTTCCTGCTGCCGGGCCGTTACCCGGTCGGCGTCGTCACCGGCGCGCTCGGCGCGCCCTATCTGATCTACCTTATCGTGCGGGTAAACCGCAGCGGAGGCTCGTTATGACCAGCCACTCCCTTTCCGTGAACCGTCTTTCGGCCGGATACGGTGATAGCCTCATCATCGAAGGGCTGGATCTTGTCGTTCCGCGCGGCCAGATGACCGTCATCGTCGGCGCCAATGCCTGCGGCAAGTCCACGCTTCTTCGCAGCATGTCGCGGCTTATCTCTCCCCGCGCCGGGCAGGTCCTGCTCGACGGAAAGTCGATCCACCGTCTTCCTTCGCGCGAACTTGCAAGACGGATGGGTCTTTTGCCGCAGTCACCCATTGCGCCCGAGGGCATCGTCGTTGCCGATCTGGTCAGCCGCGGCCGGCACCCGCATCACGGCCTTTTCGCGCGGTGGTCGCGCCAGGATGATGAGGCCGTGGCCGCAGCCCTCGTCGCCACCGATACGGTGGAACTTGCCGAGCGGCCGGTGGACGAACTCTCCGGCGGGCAACGGCAACGCGTATGGATCGCCATGGCGCTCGCCCAGGAGACCGAGATATTGCTACTCGACGAACCCACCACCTTCCTCGACATCAGCCATCAGGTGGAAGTGCTGGATCTTCTGACGGACCTCAACCATGCCCGTCAGACCACCATCGTCATGGTGCTGCACGATCTCAATCTCGCGGCGCGCTACGCTGATCATCTGGTCGCCATGACCGGTGGAAAGCTGCATATCTGCGGCACGCCGGAGGAGGTGCTGACGGAAGAAAACGTGCGGCACGTCTTCGGCATAGAAAGCCGTGTCATCGAAGACCCGACGTCGGGCAAACCAATGATGCTGCCGATCGGGCGGCACAGGACGGCGGCGCAACGGCCGCAATAATCCATCTATTTTTGCGGTGACCGTCTGCGTCCACGGGTGGTGGTTTTAACCGGAACGCTCGCGCCGTACTCGTTCCACCATGCCATCAATGCCTCCATGGTCGGGCCAAGTCCTTTCGCCTTCGCCGTAATTTCATATTCCACGCGTGGCGGAACCTCTGCAAAGACGGTGCGAGAGACCAGTCCATCGGCCTCGAGCTCACGCAATTGGGAGGTCAACATGTGCTGTGTGATGCCGGGAATGGCTTTGCGCAGCTCGTTGAAACGATAGATCCGCTGGTTGAGAAGCCACATGATTTCGAGCTTCCACTTGCCGGAAAGCAGCGCGAAAGCGCGACGCATTTCCTCGTGCATATTAATGATATCACCGCCATTAGTCTGGTTTTCCATACTTACCACGCTAAATTCATCCTACTTGCGCATATTCATTCAATAGCACATTTTCCATATGAACGCCGGATCATGAGCCCCAAGCTGTTCCGGAACAACGAAAATATTGAACAAATCAAGCTGCCGAAGACATTCGGTGGCAATGGATATCCTATGTCTTCATTCTACATCTACTGGGTCGCAACAACCCTTCTTGTCCTGCTCTATCTGGCGTCGGCAGTCACCTACGTCGTCAAATCCGACTGGGTGAGGGAGACGATAACCGGCTTCGGTTACCCTGCATACCTTGTGCCTCTTCTGACGGCGGTGAAGATCGCCGCCGTCATCGCCATCCTTGCGCGGTTCAACGTCGCCATCAGCGATCTGGCGTATGCGGGGGTACTGTTTCACCTGCTGCTGTCCGGCCTTGCACATATCGGCGTCCGCAAACCTGCCGGCGCACTGCCTGCCGCCATCGGGCTCGGGCTGCTCGTCGTTTCCTTCGCCATGCAGAACGCTGCACGCGAAGTCCCGTCCCCCTATGCCCTTGCACGGCCGCTCTGACGCATTCATCACGAAAGGAAATCAAAATGGGAAAACTGACCGGAAAAGTAGCCATCGTGGCGGGCGCAGGCAGAGGGATTGGCCGTGCGACGGCAGAACTCTTTGCAAGGGAGGGCGCCAAGGTCGTGGTATTGTCCTTGACGCCTGCAAATGTGAACGCGGTCGTCAGTCAGATACAATCCAGTGGTGGCACCGCGCTCGGCATCGTCTGTGATCTTGGCGATGGCCAACAGATCACCCGGGCTGTGGCTGAGGCAGCGGAGGTATTTGGCGGCATCGACATTCTCGTGAATGTCGCGTTCGACCCGACTGTCGTCCACTCCCCGATCCTCGAGCTCACCGTCGAGCAACTGCAACGAAACCTCGATATGGGGCCGATCGCCTATCTTCGCATGATGCAGGCTTGTTATCCGTACTTAAAGGCCAGTGGCGAGGGCCGGATCATTAATTTCGCGTCGCTGGCCGGTATTCTCGGCATGTCGCCGTATGGACCTTATAACCTTGCCAAGGAGGCCGTCCGCGCCCTGACGAGATCTGCTGCGCGCGAATGGGGTCCTGACAATATCACCGTGAACAACCTGCTTCCCGTTGCCGACACCTGGGGTGCGGGCGTCGATGCTCCTGCTCCCACGAATGCCCTTGGTCGTTACGGTTCCCCTGAAGAGGATGTCGCTCCGGTCGCTCTTTTCCTCGCAAGCAGCGATTCGAGGTTCATTACAGGCTCGAGCCTGACCCCCGACGGCGGCCAGATTATCGACAGCGCCCGCTAACGCCCCGTTGGAGTGCCGGGCAAACAGGCCGGCACTTCGCTCCGTTGTCTCTTCTGCCGCTCCTGATTTGCACCTGCCGGGCAGAACTCAAGGCCATGCGGCATAGGACGGCGGTGCTACGTTCTGTATGCGCACCGCCATTCGCCGGAAACGGCCGGGAGACGTGCCTTCATTGCGGGTGAAGAAGCGGTTGAAATACCCAGGATCCTGAAATCCCAATCGAAACGCAATTTCAGCGACTTGCAGTGAAGAGTTGAGAAGAAGGTCGCGCGCTTCGGAAAGCAGTTCGCGGTGAATATAGGCCTGTGGTGAAAGCCCCGTTGCCTTGCGCACCACAAATCCAAGACGTTCACGGTTGACGCCGAGTTGACCCGCATAGTCTTCCACGCCCCATTGGTCGCGTTTGTGCTGACTGACAAGTAGCACAAACCGCTCGGTAAGGCTGCCTGCGGTGGAAGCCGCGCCCGCGACGTCGGCCATGGCATGCTGGCAGATTCGGATAAGGGTGACGGATAACAGGCTGGGGATGATCGTATCCGATCCTGTCGATGACCGGAAATTCTCATCCGCGATGGTGTCGAGATAACCCGCCAGTTCTAGGCTGTCTTTTTCAGCCAACGTCCGGGTCAGAACGCGCTGCAATGTGCTGCGCACCATGATTGCGCTCGTTCCGGTTGGCATGGCATGCGCAAGGCCGATTTCGGTCGTTTTCAGCAGTGATCCGCGGCTTCCGGCATTCAGCCGCAGGCGGCCGGCGGGGCCGGAGGCAGGCAGCCAGGCCAGCCCCGGCGCGGTAACCACAAGTGTCTTTTCGCCCTGAATGATCTCCGCTTCACCGGCTGAGACGAGGACAAAATGGGCTGCGCCCTGTTCCAGCTTGAACTCCGACACGCGCAGGGACGAAGTCAGCATGCGCGCCGTCGTTTCGATCCTGTTAGCAGCTATCTGGCCGTGACGCGGCATTCACCCTCCAAAAGTACAATAATGCACTACATTAGTGCATTTTATATGCGCCTGTCGTTGCTAAACTTCCATCAGCGCAGGGAAGCCATGAGGAGAACGGCAATCCCGCTACTGCGCCGTTGGAGGAAAATCATGAATAGTATGAAGCGCAGAACGCTGTCCTGCCTTGCGCTAGCGCAACAGGTTGTTCGCGGAAGCTCTGCCCTTGTCGATCGCGATTATCTGCTGGAAGCCGGAAGGATCGCAGGGGCGGGGACGGCAGCAGCCCTTTCCTCCCGTCCCACCGTGCAACGGGCGTTTTTCGGCGGTGCCGCCGCCACCATTTTCTGAATTCAGGAGGAAGACCATGCAGACTGTCAATCTTTTCATCGGTGGCGACCATTGCCCAGCCGCAAACGGCAAGCGTTTCGAGCGCAACAATCCGATCACCGGGGACCTGGCAACCAGTGCGGCGGCGGCAACGCCTGAGGATGCCACACGTGCGGCCGATGCCGCAGCCGCAGCCTTTCCCGTCTGGTCGGCAACGCCGCCCGGCGAACGCCGTCGCCTGCTTCTTGCCGCGGCGCAGGCGCTCCGCGATGCCGGGCCGCAGATTACGCTGGCGATGAAAGAGGAGATTGGCGCGACGGATGCCTGGGCCGGTTTCAACGTGATGCTGGCCAGCGACATGCTGGTCGAGGCGGCCAGCCTGACGACCCAGATAAAGGGTGAAATCATTCCCTCCAACCGCCCGGGAACCACGGCGATGGCACTTCGCCAGCCGGCAGGCGTGGTTCTGTCCATCGCGCCATGGAATGCACCGGTCATTCTCGGCGTACGCTCCATCGCCACGCCACTTGCCTGTGGCAACACCGTGGTGATGAAGACCTCGGAGCTTTGCCCGCGCACCCATGCGCTGATCATCGAGGCCGTCGCTTCGGCAGGTCTGCCGAAAGGTGTGCTGAACGCCGTCTCTAACGCGCCGGAAGATGCGGCGAAAATAGTTGAAACACTGATCGCCCATCCGGCTGTCAGAAGGGTGAATTTCACCGGTTCGACCCGCGTCGGTCGTGTCATCGCGGAAACGGCGGGCCGTTACCTGAAGCCAGCGCTTCTGGAGCTTGGCGGCAAGGCACCCTTCATCGTGCTTGATGATGCCGATATCGACGCAGCAGTCGCTGCGGCCGCTTTTGGCGCTTACATGAACCAGGGCCAGATCTGCATGTCGACGGAACGCATCATCGTACTCGACAGCGTTGCCGACGCCTTTGTCGAGGCCTTTGCCAAAAAAGCGGCGAGCCTGAAGGCGGGAGACCCTCGCGAGGGAAAAATGCCGCTTGGCTCCTTGGTCAGCGCCGAGGCCGCGTCCCGCATCCGGGCGCTGGTGGATGACGCCGTTGCCAAAGGCGCACGCCTTGTGGCCGGCGGAGGCGGCAATGGTACCATGCTGGATGCGCTTGCCGTCGATGGCGTGACCTCTGCGATGCGGCTCTATTCCGAAGAAAGCTTCGGCCCGGTCGTTTCCATCATTCGCGCCGGCAGCGTCGACGAGGCAGTCAGTATCGCCAACGAAACCGAGTTTGGTCTTTCCGCAGCTATTTTCGGCAGGGATCAGGCAAAGGCACTCGCGGTAGCCGGACGCATCGAAAGTGGCATTTGCCACATCAACGGACCCACCGTTCACGACGAGGCGCAGATGCCGTTCGGTGGGGTGAAGGCCTCCGGTTACGGCCGTTTCGGCGGCACGGCGGGCATTGCGGAATTCACCGAACTGCGATGGGTCACGCTGCAGGACGGACCGTTGCATTACCCGATTTAAGCCGGAAGCATCACCGGCTGGCTGGTCACGTCAACGCTTCTCGTCGATCAGCCAGCCGGTGAGTTTTCTGACCGCACTGTCGCTGCTTTTCGGCCTCAGCAACCAGTAGCCGCGACCCGGCGCATCCAGACTCGGGCCTGCGGTCACCAGCACGCCTGCCTCGACCAGCGGATCGACCAGTCCCGCCCAACCGAGGGCAAAACCCTGTTCGCCGATCGTTGCCTGAACCACCATGGTGTAATTGTTGAAACTGATGTCTCCGCTTTCGTTTTCCGCGCCTCTCAGCACGCCGAAATGCTTGAAATAGGACGCCCAGTCGAACCAGTGCGCCTGTGAGGTATTTTCGAGGTGGATGAGTTTCAGCCGCGAAAAATCATCCACGGTTTCGGGTGCCGACTGCTCCGCCAAAAGCGCCGGCGAGCAGACGGGCGTGACCTTCTCCGAAAGCAGCAGCACCGCGCCGTCGCCGGCATCCTGCCGCGTGCCGAAGATGATCATCACGTCGCTGTCGTGTTTGCCCTGTCCGAGCGGATCCTGCGTGGCGACGATCTGGATGTTGATGTCAGGATTGAGCGCGCGAAAACCATGCATGCGTGGGATGAGCCAGAGAGAGGAGAAGGCATAGTCCGTGTGCAGGCGGATTGTCTGCCGTTCCTCCGTTCGGCGAAGTTGCTGCGCCAGAAGATCGATGGCATCGACATTGCGCGAGACGATCTCGAACAGCTTTAGCCCCTCGGCCGTCAACTCGATGCCGCGATGTTTACGCCGCACCAGTGCAACGCCCAGATCGTCTTCCAGCCGGCGGATCTGATAGCTGACAGCTGGCTGGGTCAGCCGCAGGGACGCCGCCGCTGCCGTCAGGCTGCCGCGACGGGCGACCTCGGTGAAAATGCGCATCCATCCAAGATCGAGCGGCCGCTCTGTCATAGAAATTCCTTATATCAGTCATCGAAAAATACCCGCTTCACAGGCAAAAACAATGTGGTGTTCAATAAACTGGACTAATAAAAGGGGAGCCGCAATGAAAACCGTTTCTAGCATGCACCGCATCGCCGCCGGTCTGTTTTTGTCCGTGGCGGCCTTCTCCACCCCGCTTTATGCCGCCGATGATGCGGCCTGCAAGACCATTCGCCTCAGCGATCCCGGCTGGACCGACATCACCGCCACCAATGGCGTCGCCTCGGTTCTGCTCGACGCTTTGGGGTATGAGGCCGACGTCAAGACGCTGTCGGTGCCGATCGGTTATCAGGCCATGAAAAACGGTGAGATCGACGTCTTTCTCGGCAACTGGATGCCCGCCCAGAAATCCTTCGTTGACGACCTCAACGCCGCCAAGGCGGCCGACGTGATGACGAAAAACCTTGAAGGCGCCAAGTTCACCCTGGCAGTGCCTTCCTATATGGCCGAAAAAGGCGTGAAGGATTTTTCGGATCTTGCCAAACACGCTGACGAATTTGAAAGCAAGATTTACGGCATCGAGCCGGGCGCACCCGCCAACCAGAACATTCAGAAGATTATCGATGCCAATGATTTCGGCTTGAAGGGCTGGCAGCTTGTCGAATCCGGCGAGCAGGCGATGCTGGCGCAGGTGGAACGGGCCGGAAAAGACAAAAAGGCGGTCGTCTTCCTAGCATGGGCGCCGCACCCGATGAACGAGAAGATCGATATCGCCTATCTCTCCGGCGGTGACGCCTATTTCGGCCCGAATTTCGGTGGCGCCGAGGTCTATACGCTTGCCCGTACCGGCTGGCCGCAGCAATGCCCGAATGCGGCGACGCTTTTCAAGAACCTCAAATTCGATATCGGCATGGAAAATGCCCTGATGGGTTCCATTCTCGGTGGCGAGGATTCCAAGGCGGCGGCAGCGACGTGGCTGAAGGCCAATCCGACATCGCTGGATGGCTGGCTGCAGGGCGTTACCACGCTGGATGGCAAGCCGGGTGCGGATGCCGTCAAAGGCAAGCTTGGCCTCTGAGACTGTAGGGTGAAATGCCGCGTCCCAATATCCTGATCCTCATGGCCGACCAGTTCAACGGGACGTTTTTTCCCGATGGCCCGGCCGATTTTCTCCACGCGCCACATCTGAAAGCGTTGGCGGAGCGGTCTGTCCGTTTCGCCAATACCTATACGGCAAGCCCGCTTTGCGCGCCGGCCCGGGCTTCGTTCATGTCCGGTCAATTGCCCAGCCGGACGCGGGTTTACGATAATGCCGCCGAATTCGCGTCGGATATTCCGACCTATGCGCATCACCTGCGGGCAGCTGGTTATTACACCGGCCTTTCCGGAAAGATGCATTTTGTCGGACCGGACCAGTTGCACGGCTTCGAAGAGCGTCTGACGACGGATATTTATCCGGCGGATTTCGGTTGGACGCCTGATTATACCAAGCCGGGCGAGCGGATCGACTGGTGGTATCACAATCTCGGTTCGGTCACCGGCGCGGGCGTTGCCGAAATCACCAATCAGATGGAATATGATGATGAGGTTGCCTATCACGCAACCCGCAAGCTCTACGATCTGTCGCGCCGGCTCGATGACCGACCGTGGTGCCTGACCGTCAGCTTCACCCATCCGCATGACCCGTATGTGGCACGGCGGAAATTCTGGGATCTCTATGAGGATTGCCCGGCACTCGATCCGCAGATAGGGGCGCTTCCCTTCGAGCAGCAGGATCCGCATTCAAAACGGTTGCTGGAAGCCTGTGATCATCAGGCCTTCGATATTTCACCCGACGAGATACGCCGGGCGCGGCGCGGTTATTTCGCCAATATCTCCTATATCGATGAGAAGGTCGGCGAAATTCTCGACGTATTGAAGGCGACGCGGATGGAGGAGGACACGATCATCCTGTTCCTCTCCGACCATGGCGATATGCTGGGCGAGCGCGGCCTGTGGTTCAAGATGTGCTTTTTCGAGGGTTCGGCCCGCGTGCCCTTGATGATCGCAGCACCCGGCTGGAAACCGGCGCTTATCGACGCGCCGGTTTCGACGCTGGATGTCACACCGACGCTGTGCGGTCTGGCAGGCCTGGATATTACCTCACTGAAACGCTGGACGGATGGCGAAGACCTTGCGGCTTTGGCTGCGGGAACAGGCGAGCGCGGGCCAGTGCCGATGGAATATGCCGCCGAAGGTTCGATTGCGCCACTCGTCGCCATCAGGGATGGCCGTTACAAGCTCTCGGTCTGCGAAGCGGATCCGCCGTTGCTCTACGACCTCGAGACGGATCCTGAAGAGCAGATAAACCTTGCCGGCAATCCTGAATTCGCTGATGTGCTGTCATCGCTTTCGGCTGAAATCGGCCGACGCTGGCAGCTGCCCGTTTTCGACGCATCGGTCCGGGAAAGTCAGGCGCGGCGCTGGGTGGTCTACAAGGCGCTGCGAAACGGCGCCTATTTCCCGTGGGATTATCAGCCATTGCAGAAAGCCTCGGAACGCTACATGCGCAACCACATGGACTTGAACGTGCTGGAGGAAAACCAGCGTTTTCCACGCGGGGAATAACGCTGGCAGGGATTATGCGGCGGCGGTCGTTCTCGGCGCGCCGCCCGTGGCCTGCACGGCGAGGCTACCCGCCGCGACGCCTGCCTCAAGGCATTGCTTCTCGTCCGCCTGCCGAAGCCACGCATCGATGAAACCGGCGTTGAAGGCATCACCCGCGCCTGTCGTGTCGACGACGGGTACCTTCTTCGCCGCCGCATGGTGCAGGCCTGTCTGCGAGGACACCCAGGCGCCCTCTGCCCCGCCTTTCAGGGCGACGACAGGAAACGACCCCGACAAGGCTCTGGCCGCCGACTCAGGGTCAGAATGGCCAGTGATCGCCTCGGCTTCTTCGAGGTTGGGCAAAAACACGTCGACGCCATCGCACGCCTTGAGCAGGCCCTTGTCATAAATCAGCGAGGCATCCCAACTGGGATCGAGCGAGACGGACAGTCCGCTGTCCCTGGCGCGGGCGACGAGATCGGGGATTTCGTGCAGCGTGGCGAATTCCGCGATGTGCAGATGGCAGGCCCCGTTCCACGAAAAGGCGGCATCAAGGGTCGATGGCCGGGCGATACCGGCGCGCCGTGTCAAAAACGCCCTGTCATGGCCAACCACCGTCGCGACGGTGACCTGCGGGCCCGCATCTGCCGAGTGTTCCAGAAATTGCAGGTCTACACCGCTTTGCTGCATTTTCTCGCCGATGGCGCGTGAGAAGGTGTCGGTGCCGAGCCTTGCCAGCAGCGTGGCCGTGCGGCCGATATGGGCGAAATGCGCAGCCGCAATGAAAGCTCCGCCACCGGCGGCGATTTCCATGTCGCTGGCAAACAGCTCCCGGCCGAGCACCGGCAATTCGTCAAGCCCGGTGAAAATGAGGTCGCAATAAATCCGGCCGATACTGATGACCGCTGACTTTTCCGTGTCTGTCGTCATCATGCGCGGCCCAGAAGCTTTTCCGTCTTAGCATCGAAAAGATAGAGCGCGCCTGCCTGCGCCTCGCATTGCAAGCGGCTACCCACCTGGGGAATGGCTTTGCCCCTTGCTGTCGCGATGACCGAAGTCGTGGGCGTGTCCAGATGAACCATCGTTTCCGGGCCGAGCGGCTCCACGGCTGTCACCGTTCCCTCCAGCGAGAAGGACCCTTGAGTTGTCTCGCCTTCTCCAACCAGCAGATCATGGGGGCGAATGCCAATCAGCAGATCCCCATCGGCAGACTGTGTAACGCTATTCGTCGTTCTTTTGCCCCGCAGCAGGTTCATCGACGGGCTGCCGATGAAACGCGCAGTGAAGACGTCCACCGGCGTCTCGTAAAGTTCCGAGGGCGTACCGACCTGAAGGATATGGCCGTCCTTCATCACGACAATCCGGTCGGCCATGGTCATCGCTTCCACCTGATCGTGAGTGACGTAGACGGTGGTTGTCTTAAGACGTTGGTGCAAGCGCTTGATTTCAATGCGCATCTGCGATCTCAACTGGGCGTCGAGATTGGAGAGCGGCTCATCGAAAAGGAAGGCTGAGGGATCGCGCACCATGGCGCGGCCGATGGCGACGCGCTGCCTCTGTCCGCCTGACAAAGCCGCGGGCCGACGGTCGAGCAATGCCTCAAGTCCGAGCACCCGACCGGCCTCTTCGATACGCCGGTTCTTTTCCGCCTTGTCGAGCTTTGAGGTATAGAGCCCGAAGCCGATGTTCTGGCGAACCGTCATATGCGGGTAGATCGCATAGTTCTGGAAGACCATGGCGATGTTGCGCTGTTTCGGTTCTTTCTCGTTGACGACGTTTCCGGCAATTTTCAGCGTTCCGCCCGAAATCTCTTCCAGACCCGCGATCATTCTGAGTGTCGTGGATTTGCCGCAGCCGGAAGGGCCGACGAATACGACGAATTCGCCGTCTTCAATGGCAAGGTCGATGCCTTTGACTGCCTCCACCTTGCCGTAGCGCTTTACGAGTTGATTGAGTTCGATTGTCGCCATTATCGCGCTCCCGTCAGGGCGGTAAATTTCTCTGCAAGCTCAGCGGCTTTTGCCGCTTCGTAGTCGGTGGATCGCTGTGCTTCTGCTTCAAACGCAGCAAGTTTGTTGCGATAGGCCGCAATTGCCTCGCGCATCGGCTCCGGGGCAGGGCCGCCGAAGCGGCTGCGCACGGCGACAAAGTGCTCAGGCGAGACGATCTGCCTGAACTTTTCCTCATCGACACAGGTCTCGCGTCCTGCCAGTTCCTCGAACGCCCTGCGGAACGGCTGGTAACCGTCGTTCGGCAGGTCACCCTTCAGCACGACAACGCTTTTGGCGACGGTTGCGGCAATTTCATGGGCCTGGCGGAATGACAGGTCTTCGATGCGGACAAGAGAATCTGCCAGTTCCGTGATGGTGATGCAGGAACGGCGAATATTCTGGTCGACCCTTTCCGGATCGATACTGATCTTGCCGACGAGGCTGGCAAGGAGATCGAGCACCCGGCCGGCAGAGGCGAAGGCTTCGTAACCCATGCCCTGGGTTTCGCCCTCGCTGTCGTTCATGTCGGTGAAGGGCGTGTTGTGCATCACGTCGAGCATGGTCCGTGCCCGCCCGAATGTCTGGCTAGCGAGGTGGCGCAGATGTTCGATCGGGACCGGGTTTCGTTTCTGCGGCATGATCGACGAAATCTGCACCAGCGAATTCGGTACGTAGATCTGCCCGACTTCGAAACTCGTCCAGAACTGGAAGTCCTGAATGAGCCTGCCGAGATGTAGAAACATCAATTCGATGGCGCCATAGGTCGCTGTCGTATAGTCGACGGCGGCGATGCAGGAATAGGAATTGCGCAAGGGTGCCGCAAAGCCGAGAAGTTCGGCGACACGTGCCCGGTCGATGGGAAAGCCAGACGTGGTGATGGCCGCAGCGCCCATGGGTGAGAGATCGACGATGCGCCGGGCCTCAGTGAAGCGGTCAATATCCCGGATCAGCACTTCGATGGCGGCGGAAAGATAGTGGCCGAAGGTGGTGGGCTGGGCCGGTTGTCCGTGCGTATAGGCGACGATCAACGTCTTCTCATTGCGCTCGGCGGCGTCGATCAGGGCGGCCAGCAGAAGCCGCGCCTTGGCAGTGAGCGTGTCGATCTTGTCTTTCAGGCCGATTTTGAAAAGCGTGTGATCGATGTCGTTGCGCGAGCGTGCCGTGTGCAGGCGGCCTGCCACATCGACACCGATGCGGGCTTTCAGCTCCTTTTCGATCAGGAAGAAGAAATCCTCGACCTCGCCGGTATAGACCAGCTCCGACGGATTGATGGTCCTGTCGATGTCATCGAGCGCTTCGGCGATTTTTGCTGCCGTGTCCGCATCGAGAATGCCGGTCTCGCGCAGCATGACCAGATGGGCGCGGTCGATGCGGCGGAAACCGTCGACATGGTGGTTCTTGGCGCCATCGAAAAGCGGACGCAGCACGGTTTCCTTGTAAACAGGGTCGGGAAACTTGCTGGTATCCGACAGGCGCGGGTTCATATCGGCCATGATGTTATCCTTTCAGGCCTGCCAGCATCACACCGCGAACGATGTAGCGTTGCAGGACGATGAAGACGATAAGGGTTGGGATGGTCGCAATGGCAGCGCCGGTCATGATCATTTCCCACTGGATCTGCTGTTCCACCGCAAAGCTCGATAGGCCGACGGGCAGCGTGTACAGCTCCTTGCTGGTAGTCACGATCAGGGGCCAGAAGAATGCTGTCCAGTTGCCGAGGAAGGTGAAGATCGCAAGCGCCGAAAGGGCAGGCGTCACCAGCGGCAGGGCTACCTTCCACCAGATCTGGAATTCGTTCAGCCCGTCGACACGCGCTGCCTCCAGGAAGTCATTCGGAACCGTCTCGAAGAACTGCTTCATCAGGAAGGTGCCGAAGGCCGTCATCATTCCCGGGAACATGATGCCCCAGTAGCTGTCGAGCCAGCCAAGCTGGCTGGACATCAGATACCAGGGGATAACAAGCATTTCGGTCGGGATCATCAGCGTGGAAAGGATCGCGAGGAAGATGAAGTAGCGACCCCTAAACTCGAATTTGGCCAGCGTATAACCGACCAGACTGTCGAAGAAGCAGTTGGAGACGGTGACGATGACCGCAACGAACATCGAGTTGAAGAACCAGCGGAGGAAACGGCCGTCGGCCAAGACAGTCATGTAATTCGCAAGCGTCGGTGCTGCGGGAATGAGCCTGAGATCATAGACCTGATCCGCGGTCTTGAACGAGGTCGAAAACATGAAGAGCAGCGGCGAAATCATTATCAGGCCGCCGATGAACAGCAGCGTCCAGGCAAGGATGCGGCCGGGGCGGACGCGGGCGTGGGAGAGTGGCAACGCTTCGCTCATTTCTTTTCCCTCAGAACCCACAGCTGGACCAGCGACACGACAAGAAGAATGGTGAACAGGACAACCGTCTGCGCGGCGGCGTAACCCATTGCATAGGAGTTGAACGCGGTCTGGTAGATCATCAGCACCAGCGGCTTGGTTGAGCCGAGCGGTCCGCCCGGATCGTTGGTGGTCATGTTGTAGACCTGATCGAAAATGCGCAGGAAACCGATTGAGGAGAAGACGACCAGGAAAACGGTAGTTGGTTTCAGGAGCGGCAGCGTGATCTTTCGAAGGATCGCCCATTCGCCAAGTCCGTCGATGCGCGCGGCCTCATAAAATGTCGTCGGAATGGAGCGCAGGCCCGCCATGAAGATGATGATCTGGAAACCAAGCCCGGCCCAGATGGACGTCACCATGACCGAATAAAGCGCCTGATCGGTGGAACGGATGAATGGCTGCTGCGGAATTCCGATCATGCCAAGCACGTCGTTGATGATGCCGATCGGCGGCGGCTGATAGAACCAGCGCCAGACCCATGCCATTGCTGCTGCCGTTGTCAGATAGGGCAGGAAATAAAGCGCGCGGATGAAACCGTGCAGGATCCGCACCCGATCCAGATAAAAGGCGATGACGAAAGCCAAAACCAGACTGATGGGCGTGCCGACGATGAGATAGGTGAAGGTGTTCTTGAAAACCTTCCAGAATTGCGGATCCTTGAACAGCTTGACGTAATTGGCAACGCCGATGAACTTTGCCGGGCGCAGCAGGTCCCAGTTGGTGAAGGACAACCAGAAGGCCTGCAACGTCGGGTAAAAACGGATGATGCTGTAAAACAGGATCGGGATAGCAAGAAAGCTCCAGATCCACACAAGCCGTTTCGTGCGCATGGAAAAGCGATCCCCGAAGGAGCCGCCGGGGCGGCCGGATGCCGCCCCCTGTTGATCGATCGCTGTCATGATTGGACCTGCGGTTTTACGGTTTGGCCGCGTCGATGATTTCCTGCTCGGCGCTGGCGGCCTGCTTGATGGACTCCTCGACGGATTGACCCTCGAGCAAAATCCGGTTCGTCATGTCGATGGCGTTCTGCCGCTGGGCCGCCTCATCCATGAACCTTGTCGTATGGGCGTATTCGAGACCCTTCAGGAACGGTGCATAGATCGGGTCTTTCAGGTTCTCCTCGGTCAACGCCGCAGATCGCCGCGCCGGCAACTCGCCAACCGTCTTCAGCCAGATCGCCATGGCTTCCGGTGAGGAGATGTAAGCGAGGAATTTCTTCGACGCTTCCAGTTCTTCACCGGTTGTCTTGGCGCTGATGCCATTGGCGAAATAGCTGGCATAGTTGGAGCGGATATTCTTGTCGTTGGTGGGAAGCTCGGTCACGCCCCACTCGAAGTCCTTGATGGTTCTGAAAGATCCAAGCCTGAACGTGCCGTCGATGGTCATGCCTGCCTTGCCCGCACGGAAGGCAGCCTGGCCTTCGTCCATGAAGCCCACCTGACCGATCTTCTTTTCAAGCTGCAGGCTCGTATAGAATTTCAGCGCCTGGATGCCCGCCTCGCTGTCATAGGTGACTTTCTGGTCGTTGTCGGTGTAGGGCTCGCCGCCATATTGGCGGATAAGAACTTCGCGCCACCATTGGTGGTCCTGACCGCCCATATCGAGCGTGGAGCCTGCTACGGTCAGGTTTCCAGCGGCATCGTGCTTGGCGATCTTTTCCGCCGCGGCAACAAATTCGTCCAGCGTCTTCGGCGGATTGGCGGCGTCGAGACCGGCTTCCGTGAAGAGCTTCTTGTTGTAGAAAAGTGCGAGCGAGCGAACCGCCGTCGGCAGGCCGTAATAATCGTCGCCTCGCTTCATGGCGCCGACGATGGGGAAAAATTCGCTTTCGATCTTGTCATGCGGGAAAGCGTCTGTCGGCAGCGGCTGCAAGATACCGCCGGCTGCAAACTTGTCGAGCCAGCCGTAGAAGAGCTGCATCACGTCAGGGCCTTTACCGGACATGTTGGCGGCAATCACTCGCGTCTGGTAGTCGGCATAAGGGAAGGTCACCTGTTTGACGGTGATATCCGGATTGGCCTTCTGAAACTCGGCGATAAGCTCGTCCATCGCTTTGACGCGTGTGTCGAAGACATATTGCCAATATTCGATTTCAACCGCCTGCGCGGCGTTGAATGCAAATGTGCTGAAACCGGCGACCAAGCCGGCGAACAAAGTTGCCCTGCGCATGTAAGCCTCCATTTTCTCCGCCCGGTCTTCCGGATGCGGAGTGATCGTTCCCTTTATCCGCGCTTTCGCGCGCGCTCATCGATTTGCCGGCAGCGGGATTTTTACGCGTTCCGCCCCTTGCAATTCTGACCCCCGGTCGCTCTCTACGGTTCTCTGAAGGCGAGCATTTGTCAATAACATAATTTACTTGAATTATTATATTGCGCTTATCCTCACTTCGACGCTATGAATTTTCTAACGGACGGGAAGTTGAAGAGATGACGGTGCAAACGGTGGATACCTATCCCGTAGCAATCGGAAAAAATCCTGAGCGCAGCCGCGAACACAACAGGCGAGTCGTCCTCGACATCGTCAGGCGGCACGGCTCGCTCGGTCGCGCCCAGTTAGCCAAGATCACGCATCTCACACCCCAGGCGGTCGCCAATATCGTCGATGAACTGGTGGGCGAGGGACTCCTGAAAGAGCTTGGTCGCCGGCGCACCGGCAGGGGCCAGCCGCCGATACAATTTGCCGTCAACCCGGATGGTGGCGCAACGATCGGGGTGGAGATTGCCGCAGACCATATGGTCACCGTCGGTCTTGATCTGGCCGGCGTGTTGCGCACGCAGCGCGTTACCCCGCTCAAGGACACCACGCCGGACGCCATACTCAAAACCTTTGCGGCGGAGCATGCAGCGGTTGCGAAGAATGTCGGGTGCAGGCTGCTTGGCACCGGCGTTGTCATGCCCGGGCCTTTCGAGATTGACGGCATGACCTCTGTCGGTCCGACGACGCTTTCCGGCTGGGTGGGTATCGATGCCCGCCAGATGCTGAGCGATGCCTGCGGCCAACAGGTCGTGGTGGAAAACGATGCGACGGCGGCTGCCGTCGGCGAGCGCCTGTTCGGCGCAGGGCTGGCTATCCCGAATTTCTGCATGATCTATTTCGGCGTCGGCATTGGTCTCGGCATCATCCAGGATGGTTCGCCCTATCGCGGTGCTTTCGGCAACGCCGGCGAAATCGGCCATGTGACGGTCTCGCCCAAGGGAAGGCCTTGCCCGTCTTGCGGGCAAAGAGGTTGTCTGGAGGCCTATGCTTCCGTCTATGTGCTCAAGGAAAAGCTCGTCTGCGCCGGTGTTGCGGACACGGAGCTTGACGATCTTGAAGCCCTGTTCAGCGCAGGCAATCCTGTCGTGATGGAATGGATCGACGAGGCGGCCGTCCATCTGGCGCCGATGGTGGCGATGCTCGAGAACATTCTCGATCCGCAGACGGTCATTCTCGGTGGTGCGCTGCCTGAAATCATCATCAGCGAGATCATTGCTCGGATGGGGCATCTGCCGACTTCGGTTGCAAGCCGGCGGCAAAGAGAGTTGCCGCGCGTCATCCACGGCAAGTCCGGACAGTTGACGGCGGCGCTTGGTGCTGCCGCCTTGCCGCTGTTCGACATTGTCACACCAAAACTTGAGACGTCCCTGGGCGCCGCAGCGCAGGTGCCCGGCTGAATATTGGAGGAGACCGCCCATGCTTAACCCCCGGGAGCGCATCGAACGGCAGATGGCCGATCCATGGCTCGTGCGTCTGCACCGTAAACTGAGCGCACTGAAATCCACTGTCACCGTCATGCACACCGGTGCGCATCCGGACGACGAGCAGAACGGTCTTCTTGCCTATTTCCGGATGGAACTGGGCATGCGGATCATCATCGCCTGCTCGACGCGCGGTGAAGGCGGGCAGAATGCGCTTGGGCCGGAGCGGCTGGGCGCGCTTGGCGTTATCCGGTCGCGGGAGCTGGAGGAGGCGGCCCGCATCATCGATGCGGACATAAGCTGGCTCGGCCATGGCCCGGCGGATATCATCCACGACTTCGGCTTCTCAAAGGATGGCGACCAGACCTTCGGTCGATGGGGGCAGCAGCGCATCGTCGAGCGGCTGGTGCGCGCCTATCGCACGGAGCGGCCCGATATCGTCATTCCGACATTTCTCGATGTGCCGGGACAACACGGGCATCACCGCGCCATGACGCGCGCGGCGAAAAGCGCAATCGCGCTGGCGGCTGATCCTGCCGCCTATCCCGAGCATTTCTCCGAGGGGCTGAAACCGTGGAAGGTGGCCAAATATTATCTTCCTGCATGGTCTGGTGGTGGTGACACCTATGATGACGAGGTGCCTCCGCCGGAAACGACGCTGACAGTCAACGCGGTGGGCAAGGAGCGGGCAACCGGCGCGCAATATGACCGCATCGGCGAATGGTCGCGTTATTATCATGCCTCACAGGGAATGGGGCATTGGCCGAAGCGGGCGCAGGAAGCATGGCCACTGCATCTGGAACTCTCCAACGTCGCAGTCGGTGAGGAAAGCTCGATCCTCGACAGCCTGCCGTCGTCGCTGGCTGATCTCTCGGCTTTTCCGGGTCTTACCGCCGATTTGGCAAAGGCGCTGGTTGCGGCCGAACAGGCAATCACTGACGCAATCGATGCCTTTCCCGACACGCAGCGGATCACGGCCTCACTTCTGACGGCGGCAACCCTTTTGCAAGAGGTCGACGAGGCCGCAGCGCCGGACTTCAGGGAGTTGCATGGGCACCGGATCGCGCGCAAACGGGCGCAGGTCGATGCCGCTATCCTGACGGCACTCGATCTTTTCGAGCGAGCCTATGCCGAGCCGGCCGAGATCGTTCCGGGCGGGACGTCATCTCTCTATGTGGAACTCGCGGGAAAGGCGGCTGAATTTGACGTCGAGGTTACCCCCGTCCTTCCGGCTGGCGTATCGTCTTCGGTTCAGTCGCGTGGCCAGACAATGGTCTTCTCACTTGCCGCCGATCAGGACGCGGCCGTTTCCGGGCTTTACCAGGCCGACTGGAACGCCTCAGGCGGCAATGGTCATGCCTCGGTGCGCCTGTCCGTAAGGATTGGAGGCAGGGAGGTTTCGGCTGCTTTCGATCTGGAGGAGCCGTTTTTCGTGACGCCGGCGCAGTCGCTGACGATTTCGCCCGATGCGCTTCTGGTTCCACTTGGACAGGGGCAGGATTCCCATGTTTTTCAGGCACACATAAAGGGTGCCGATGCGCGGCTGTCGTTCAGGAGTACGGGTGGCTGGAACCTGCGCAAGACCGGCAATGACTGGATTGCCGAACGTACCGGTGAGGCAGCGGTCGGCCTTGCACAGATCGAAGCGCTTGTCGGTTCGCAACCTGCCTTCCAGATCACGCCCATCGCATATCCGCATATCGGCCGGGCGCGGTTTCTGGCACCCTCCGCTCTGAAAATCCTCTCGCTCGATCTCAAGCTGCCCGAGGGGGCGCGCGTCGGTTATATCGGCGGCGGTGCCGACCGGGTCGGGTCATGGCTTTCGCGCATGGGTCTTGATGTCACCGAACTCGATGCGCAGGCGCTTGGCGGTGATCTCTCGTCCTTCACGACAATCGTTGTCGGCATCTTCGCCTTCGGCATTCGCAAGGATCTGGCTGCGGCAACCGAAAGGCTTCACCGCTTCGTCGAAGAAGGCGGCCATCTTGTCACGCTCTATCACCGTCCAACCGACGGATGGAGCCCTGAGACGACGCCCGTCAGGCGGCTTGAGATCGGTAAGCCTTCCCTGCGTTGGCGGGTGACGGACCCAAATGCGGAGGTGACGGTGCTATTGCCCGATCATCCATTGCTTGTCGGGCCCAACACGATCGGTGCTGCCGACTGGACGGGCTGGGACAAGGAGCGCGGGCTCTATTTCGCTGCGCGCTGGGATGATGCTTATGAACCCCTGCTCGCCATGCACGATGTCGATGAACAGCCTCTGAAAGGGGCGCTGGTCTCGGCGGCCATTGGAAGGGGCCGGCATACGCATACAAGCCTCGTGCTGCACCACCAGATGGACAAGCTGGTGCCGGGGGCATTTCGCCTCATGGCCAACCTTGTGCAACCCGCGTGAATGGCCAGGACCAGATTGAAAAACAGGAAAACCCGCGCGAAAACGATGCTCGCGCGGGCATCGGCTGGCTGCTCATGGATATGGCCCTCGTTTCGGGTGGAATGACAGCCCTCGTCAAGGCGCAGGGTGTGACCTATCCGGCATTCCAGCTCGTCTTCATAAGAGCGATGATCGGCCTGATCTTCATCCTGCCGCTTATCTGGCGACACCGGGGGGAAATGGCGCGCGTCAAATATCCCTGGCGCAACCTTTTCCGAATCTGCTGCAACGCCATTGCACTCACCAGCAACTTCGTCGCCATCACCCTCGTGCCGCTCGCCACCGTCAATGCTGTCGGCTTCTCACGCCCGCTGGTGACGATGGCCATGGCGGTTGTCTTTCTCGGTGAAAAGGTAAGCCGATATCGCTGGGTCGGCGCTTGCCTCGCATTTGTTGGCGTCCTTGTTGTCATCGGGCCGGGCGGCGCGGAGATTAACGCAGGCGTGCTCGTCGTCCTCGTCTCCGTCGTGTTCGGCGCGCTTGCGGTGATCCAGACCCGGGCGCTGCGGCAGGAAAACACCACTGTCATGATGGTGTTCTACACGGTGGGTCTTGCCGTCATTACCGCCGTTCCGGCGATCTGGACGTGGAAACCGGTCATGCCGCTCGACTGGGTGGCGCTGCTCGCCATCGGACTGCTTGCGCAAATGGGGCAATATTGCTTCCTGCGTGCCTATCGCATCGCTGACGCCAGTGTTCTGGCGCCCGTCGGATATCTGTCGATTTTGTTCGTGACCGCTGTGGGATACTTCCTGTTTGGCGAGGTGCCCGAAGCCCGTGTTGTTCTTGGCATCACCATCATTCTCGTCTCCTTGCAGGCAACCGCCTTTGCGGAATATCTTTTGAAGAAGTTGCGCGGCCGGCGGTGAAAGGTGCCGCTTTTATCTTTGACGCGCCAGAACGCTCAGCCGGATCCAGCCCAGTGTCGCGCGCTTGAAGCGATCGTAAAACGAACGGGCAAAGCGCACATATCGCATGATCCATGCGAACCAGGCGTAGGTGAGGAGCTTCTCCCGACCGGCGTGGTAAATGCGCTCGACAATCAGGAATGTGGCGAGGTGAGCGAGGATCGTCAGCGCAATTCCTGTTTTGACGGTGCCGTGCGCGATGAGGAGCAGGCCGATGATTTTCATCGGTTCGGCGATGGCAAATGGCACCGCCAGCAAAAGAAGAATGGCAAGACGCGGTAATCCGCCAATCCGGCTTTCCAGTTTCCTGATGAATGTCAGTCTGGATATCGCCTTGATGATCGGCCGATAGAGCGGGCGAAAAATGCCGTCGAGGATCAGGGCAAACACGATGATTGCCCGAAGCGGAAAGATGAGGATCTTCCTGATTTTGTTGTTCACCTCATTCGGTCTCCAAAAGGGGCTGTATGGCCAATTCTTAATCGCCTGAAACGTGGCAAAACGAAGTTGTTTTTTACGATCTGCTCTGCTGAACGCTCGCATACATGCCGGTGGTGCGGAATTCGCTTGGATTGATGCCATATAGCCTGCGGAAGACCTTCGAGAAATAGTTCGGGTCTTCGAAGCCGCATAGCACGGATACCTCCTTGATGGGGATGTTTTCGGCTGTGGTGAGAAGCTTGGCTGCCCGCCTCAACCGTCGCTGCAATACAAATTCGGCCGGTGGCAGGCCTTCGCTTGCCGTGAAGATGCGGGAAAAATGCGCACGGCTGAGGCCGGCGACGGCGGCAAGATCGCTGACGGAAAGACGCTCTCCGAGATGCCCGTCTATATAGCTCAGCACCTGCTGCATGGTGCGATATTCACCGCCAAAGGAGGGATGCGAGCCGAACACGTCGTCATAAAGCGTCATCGCCGCTTCATAGGCGACGGCGGAGGCCGCCCCTGGTGTTTCCGCGCCGTTGACGAGGCGCGAGCAACAATGGGCGAGATGATCGACGGTTTCCTGTTGCAGCTTGAGGATCGGCCCGGTGACGGCAAGAATATTGCGGTGAATGCGCAAGGCCTCCTCGCCATTCATGGAGATCCAGAAGAACTCCCATTGCTTTCCCGCTTCCAGCCAGTAGCGATGATTGTGCGGGATGAGCAGGAGGAGAGTTTCGCCCGGCTTCACCACGTAATGACGGTTTTCGTAACGAAGGTTTCCCTGTCCGCCAATGCAATATTGCAGCACAGTGAATGGTGTCTGTCCGCGCTTTCGTCCGTCCCAGTCATAATTGCCACTGCTGCGGATTTCATAGCCGCTGCTGGTGGGCATTGTGTGCAGGGTCTGGCGGCCGCGGGGCAGCGAGACGGTCCGCATCCCGGGCCCCTGATCGATCAAATCTTGCAGCACAAAATTACCCATGAAAGCATAATCCTTCTCTGGTTCCGCTCGTCATTATACGCATAATCCCGAACCGAGGAGACAGCCAGTACGATATTGTTGCGGAGAATTTTTCAGGAGTGCCGGTTTTCCGGGGTTCTTACAGGTATATTCTCGCATCGTCTTATTATGATCGTTTGGCCCGTTTCACCCGTTCGATTTGCAACAGAGGTGGCGTTATGAGTTTCAAAATCGCTATAATCGGCGCCGGAAGCGTCGGATTCACGAAAAAACTGTTCACCGATCTCCTGTGCGTGCCGGAGTTTCGCGACATCGAGGTCGCGCTGACGGATATCAGCCAGCACAATCTGGATATGATCAGGGCGATCCTCGACAAGGTCGTGGAGGCCAACGGTTTTCCGGTGAAAGTGACAGCGCATACCGACCGCCGTCGCGCGCTTGAGGGTGCGAAATACATCATAAGCTGTGTGCGGGTCGGCGGTCTGGAAGCCTATGCGGACGACATCCGTATTCCGCTGAAATACGGGATCGACCAGTGCGTCGGTGACACCATCTGCGCCGGCGGCATTCTCTATGGCCAGCGTAACATTCCGGTCATTCTGGATTTCTGCAAGGATATCCGCGAGGTCGCCGCACCCGGTGCCAAGTTCCTGAATTACGCCAACCCCATGGCCATGAATACATGGGCAGCCATCGAATACGGCAAGGTGGATACGGTTGGTCTTTGCCACGGTGTGCAGCACGGTGCGGAGCAGATCGCTGAAATTCTCGGCGCAAAATCCCCGTCCGAACTTGATTACATCTGCTCGGGCATCAACCACCAGACATGGTTCATCGATCTAAGGCTGAATGGCCGCAAGATCGGCAAAGAAGAGCTGGTCGCCGCTTTCGAGGCGCATCCGGTTTTCTCACAGCAGGAAAAGCTGCGCATCGACGTGCTTAAGCGCTTCGGTGTCTATTCGACGGAGAGCAACGGCCATCTGTCCGAATATCTGCCGTGGTACCGCAAGCGCCCGGATGAAATCGCCCGCTGGATCGATATGTCGGACTGGATTCACGGCGAAACCGGCGGTTATCTGCGTCACTCCACCGAGACGCGGAACTGGTTCGAAACGGAATTCCCGCAGTTCCTGGCGTCAGCCGCCAAGCCCATCGAACCGGAGAAGCGCTCCAACGAACATGCGAGCCACATTCTCGAAGCGCTTGAAACCGGGCGTGTCTATCGCGGCCACTTCAACGTCAAGAACAATGGCGTCATAACCAACCTTCCTTCTGATGCGATCATTGAGTCGCCCGGTTTCGTGGATCGTTTCGGCATCAACATGGTCTCGGGTATCACGCTGCCGGAAGCCTGCGCGGCGACCTGCATGGCGTCTATCAACGTGCAGCGCATGTCGGTACATGCGGCGGTCAGCGGCGATATCGATCTTCTGAAGCTTGCCGTGCTGCACGACCCGCTAGTCGGCGCCGTCGCCACTCCGGAGGAGGTCTGGCAGATGGTGGACGAGATGGTCGTCGCACAGGCGCGCTGGCTGCCGCAATATGCGGATGCCGTGCCTGATGCCAAGGAGCGGCTTGCGAAATCCACCGTCAAGACCCGCGACTGGGCGGGTGCGGCGCGCCGCAACGTGCGCTCAATCGAGGAACTACGGGCCGAGAAATCGGCGCTGAAAAAGGCCGTTTGAAGGAAAAGGCATGGGAACAGGCCGGTGGTGAAAAGGGAGTTCGCCGCCGTGGCTATCGCGACAACAGAGGGTGGGCGGTCGAAGAGCTGCCATTTGGGAGGAATGACGATGCAACTTCAACGCAAGATCGGTATCATCTCGGCATTGGGTCTTGGTGTTTCGATGATCGCACTCAGTGCGAACGCCTTCGAAACCACCACGCCGCCGGAGCCGCCGCAGTTTCCGGCCGAAGGCAAGATCAATTATGTGGCGCGCGACTCGATCCTCGAATTCAAGGCCCTGCCTGATTACAGCGAGCCGGACTGGATCACCGAAAAATTCGAGAAGACAGGCAAGCTGCCGCCCTTGAAGGAACGCTTGCCTGAGGAGCCGCTGGTCTACAAGACCGGCAACATGGTGGATGGCATCGGCGTTTATGGCGATACGATGCGCCATGTAATCGGCGGACGGCCCGAGGGCTGGAACTACATTGCCGGCCAGAGCCAGGGCTGGGGCGGCATCGATATTGCGCTTTCCGAATGCCTGACGCGCACAGCGCCGCTGTTTCAGGTGAATGCCAAGGACACCGAACCGCTGCCCAATCTCGCCAAAGGCTGGGAATGGTCGCAGGATGGCCACAAGCTGACGATGCATCTGGTCAAGGGTGCCAAATGGTCTGACGGTGTGCCGTTCAACGCCGATGACGTCATGTTCTACTGGGAAGACGCGGTTCTCGATCCCAACGTGTCGCCACTCGGCGGCGGCGCGTCGCCTGAAGCCTTCGGCGAAGGCACCACGCTCAAAAAGATCGATGACTATACGGTGGAGTGGACTTTCAAGACCGCTTTCCCGAAGCAATATCTCTATACCATGGCTTATCCGAGCTTCTGCCCCGGACCGGCGCATATTCTGAAACCACAGCACCCGAAATATTCCAAGAACACCTATAACCAGTTCAAGAACGCCTTTCCGCCGGAATATATGAACATGCCTGTCATGGGTGGTTGGGTGCCGGTGGAATATCGCCCCGACGACATCATCGTGCTCAGGCGCAATCCATACTACTGGAAGGTCGACGAGAAGGGCCAGCAGCTGCCTTATCTCAACGAGCTTCATTACAAGCTCTCCACCTGGGCCGATCGCGATGTGCAGGCTGTGGCGGGATCGGGCGATTTCTCCAATCTCGAGCAGCCGGAGAATTTCGTCGCTTCGCTGAAACGCGCAGCTGACCCGAATGCGCCGGCCCGCCTTGCCTTCGGGCCACGCCTGATCGGCTATAATCTGCAGATGAACTTTTCCGCCAATGGCTGGGGCAATCCGGACGAGCGCGGGCAGGCCATTCGCGAGCTGAACCGCAACGAGGTGTTCCGTCAGGCGGTGACCTCGGCCCTCGACCGCAAGGCAATCGGCGACTCGCTCGTCAAGGGCCCATTCACGGCGATCTATCCGGGTGGCATTTCCTCGGGCACCGGTTTTTACGATCGCAATTCCACGGTCTATTACCCCTTCAACCTTAAGGAAGCGAAAGCCGCCCTTGCATCAATCGGCCTGAAGGACACCGATGGCGACGGCTTCTTGAACTTCCCGAAGGAGACACTGGGCGGACGAAACGTCGAGATCATTCTTCTGGTCAATAACGGCTACACAACGGACAAGAGCATCGCGGAAGGCCTTGTCGGGCAAATGGCGAAACTTGGCCTTCGCCTCGTCATCAACAGCCTTGATTCCAACCAGCGCGATGCGGCCCATTATGGCGGTCAGTTCGACTGGCTGGTGCGCCGCAACTCCACCGAGCTTTCGTCCGTGGTGCAGAATACCGAGCAGTTGGCACCCGTTGGCCCGCGCACCAGCTGGAACCATCGCGCACCTGAAGGCAAGGAACTGGATCTGATGCCGTTCGAAAAGGAGATGGCCGATATCGTGCGCAAATTCATCTCCTCGCAGGACAATGCCGAGCGGGCGGAACTGATGAAGCAATATCAGAAGGTCTACACGCAGAACCTCTACACGATCGGGCTTACCGAATATCCCGGCGCGCTTATCGTCAACAAGCGGTTCTCGAATGTGCCGCAGGGCACGCCGATCTTCATGTTCAACTGGGCTGAAGACGCCATCATCCGCGAACGCCTTTGGGTCGCGGCCGACAAGCAGGGCAAATACGAGCTTTTCCCCGAGCAGCTTCCCGGCAAGCCGGGTGAGGGCGGCCCGATCAACTAGAACTCCTCCCGGAGAAAACCCGGTACCGGTCGCGCGTGAAGCGCGGCCGGAGACACACGGACTAGCCAAGCGGAGGATACCCGTTCGATGCTGAGATTCCTGACAATACGCATAGGCTCCGCCATTCCGGTGCTGCTTATCCTGAGCGTGGTGACATTCGCCATCATTCAGGCGCCACCCGGCGACTATGCTGACTACATCCGCTCGCAATTGATGAACCAGGGCGGTGCGTCCTTCGAACAGGCGGAAGCGCAGGCGCAGGCCTACCGCATCGAACACGGTCTCGATAAGCCGATCGTCGTGCAATATTTCAACTGGATCGGCGGCATCATCACACGCGGCGATTTCGGCTACAGCTTCTATTACAACAAGCCGGTTGCCGATGTGGTCGGCGAACGCCTGCCGCGCACCATCGCACTCGCCCTTGTCTGCCACATTCTTTCATCGCTTCTCGGCATCGGTTTCGGTATCTGGGCTGCCACCAGACAATATTCCTGGATCGATAATCTGCTTTCGACCGTCGCCTTCCTCGGCATGACCATTCCGCGCTTCCTGATGGCGCTGATCCTCGTCTACCTGATGGTGTTTCATTTCGACGTGTCGGAAATCGGCAGCTTCTTTTCGCCGCAATATGGCGGTGCGCCATGGTCATGGGGGAAGTTCGTCGATCTCGTCAGCCATGTCTGGCCGGTGGTTGCCATCGCCGTTTTCGGTGGACTTGCCTATAATATGCGGGTGATGCGCGGCAATCTGCTGGATACGCTGAACGCCCAATATGTGGAGACGGCGCGCGCCAAGGGCCTTTCGGAAGGCGCGGTCATCATGCGCCACGCCGTGCCGAACGCCGTGCATCCGCTCATTATGTATCAGGGCGTCGTGCTGCCCTATATGCTGAGCGGCGAAATCGAAACTGCGATCATCTTTGCGCTGCCGACCGTCGGTCCCGCCATCGTCGGGTCCATGGCGGTCGGCGATGTCTATGTCACCGCAACCTTCATGATGGTGCTGGCCGCCACGCTCATCATCGGCAACATCATCGCCGACATGCTGCTCGCCATGCTCGACCCGCGTGTGCGCGAATTCGGGAGGGCTTGAGATGGTGGCCGTTGACGAACTCAAGAATGAATCGGCTGCCGCAGCGAAGCCCGAGCGGGGTGTTCAGGGTAACGAGACCTATCTCGCTCTGGTGTGGCGGCGCCTCAGACGCTCTTTCACCGGCATGGTGGGGCTGGTGCTGGTGGTGCTGTTGATCACGATCTCAGTCTTCGCCGATTTCTTCGCGCCGATGAACCCGCTTGAAACCAATGACAGTTTCTCCCCGCCGCAGGTGGTGCGGTTCTCCGACAAGGACGGCAATATCAGCCTGTTCCCTCGGGTCTATGCCACCGCTGAAACGGACGAGCTCGATCCGGTGACCTTCCAGCCTATCGTCGGCCCGGATTACGACAATCCGCTTTATCTCGGCTTTTTCGTGAAAGGTGCGGAATATCGGCTGCTCGGCCTCATCCCGGCAAACCGGCACTTCTTCGGCTCCACGGACGGGCAGCCGGTGCATTTTCTCGGAACCGACAAGTTCGGTCGCGATGTGCTGTCACGCGCCATTTATGGATCGCGCATCTCGCTTGCCATCGCGCTCAGTGTCGTCACCATCGTTACCGTCATCGGCACCAGCGTCGGGTTGATCTCAGGATATTTCGGCGGGCCGCTGGATGCATGGGTGCAGCGTTTCGTGGAAGTGGTTCTGGCCTTTCCACAATTGCCGCTCTATCTCGCCTTGACGTCGCTTATCCCGGTCACTGCCCCGACGACTGTTTTCCTCCTCTTCGTGGTCGGCGTCATGTCGGCGCTCGGCTGGGCGCAGATGTCTCGCGAAGTGCGCGGCAAGACGCTGGCGCTGGCGCGTATCGATTATGTCCGCGCCGCGATTGCCGTCGGCGCCACCGACCGGCGCATTATCTTCCAGCACATCCTGCCGAATGTGATGAGCCATGTGATCGTTGCCGTCACGCTGCATATTCCAAGCGTCGTGCTGCTCGAATCCTTCCTTGGCTTTCTCGGTTTCGCGGTCAAGCCGCCGCTGATCTCATGGGGGCTGATGCTTCAGGATACGGCCACCTATTCCGTCATTGGTTCCTATCCATGGATCCTTGCGCCGGTCGGCTTTGTGCTGGTCACCGTTTTTGCCTTCAACGCGCTGGGCGATGGCCTTCGCGATGCTGTCGATCCCTATTGAGAGGAGCGTAACATGGTTGCTGCACAGAACACCTACGCCCCTGCCATCCGCTTCGATGCTGATAATCGAAACGACCAGGCCATCATCGATGCACGCAATATTGCCGTGACTTTCAAGGTTGAGCACGGCACGGTGGAGGCAGTGAAGGACATTTCCTTCCAGCTTTACCGGGGGGAGACGATCGCCATCGTTGGCGAATCCGGTTCGGGAAAATCGGTGACCGCCCGCACCATCATGGGGCTTTTGACGAAGCGTGCCTCGGTTTCGAAAACCGCGACCGTGCGCTTCAACGGCGACGACATCCTGAAATTTTCAAGCCGCCAGCGGCGGGCGTTGCGCGGCAACCGTATCTCGATGATCTTTCAGGAGCCGATGAGTTCGCTGAACCCGATCTATACGATCGGCAGTCAGATCGTCGAGGCGATCCGCGTCCACTCGAAGCTGAGCAGGAAGCAGGCCGAAGCGAGGGCGCTCGATCTTTTGCGGCAGGTGCAGATTCCAGAACCCGAGGCGCGGCTGAAGCAATATCCGCACCAGCTTTCCGGCGGTCAACGACAGCGTGTCATGATCGCCATGGCGCTCTCCAACGATCCGGATGTGCTGATCGCCGACGAACCCACCACTGCACTGGATGTGACAGTTCAGGCGCAGATCCTCAACCTCATACGCGATCTGCAGAAGAAGCGCGGCATGGCCGTGGTGCTCATCACCCATGACCTGACGATCGTGAAGCAGTTTTCCGATTACGTCTACGTCATGCAGCATGGCGAGATGCGTGAGCACAACACCACTGAGCGGCTGTTTGCAGCGCCGAAGCACCCCTATACCCGAAAGCTGCTTGCTTCCGAGCCGCACGGCACCGCCAAACCACTACCGGAAAATTCCGGTGTGCTGCTGACGGCGAATGGCGTGCGGGTGTCGTTCATGATGCGCTACGGTGGCCTGTTCAAGCCGGAATTGAAGGAACTTGTTGCCGTCGACGATCTTGGTCTTACCCTCAAGCGCCATGAAACGCTGGGAATTGTCGGCGAATCCGGGTCCGGCAAGACGACCTTTGGCCAATCCCTGTTGCGGCTGAACGAGCCGGTGGCCGGAGAGGTGATTTTCGATGGCGAGAGGGTCGACGGCCGCTCCCGGTCTCAAATGCGGCCTCTACGCTCACGCATGCAGATCGTCTTTCAGGACCCTTTCGCCTCGCTCAATCCACGCATGACCATCGGCCAGATCATCGAGGAAGGGCTGGTTATCAACGGGCTTGGTAAAACCAAGGCCGAAAGGCTGGAGCGGGTGCGCGACGCGCTGGAAGCGGCAGGCATGCCCGGCAACATCCTCTCGCGTTTCCCGCACGAGTTCTCAGGCGGCCAGCGCCAGCGCATCGCCATCGCGCGTGCAGTCGCGCTGGAGCCGGAATTCATCCTGCTCGATGAGCCGACCTCGGCGCTCGACCTTTCCGTTCAGGCGCAGATCATAGACCTGCTGCGCAAGCTGCAGGACGAGCGGGGCTTGAGCTACCTGTTCATCTCGCACGACCTGAAGGTCGTTCGGGCTCTCTGCCACCGCGTCATCGTCATGCAGCGCGGCAGGATCGTGGAGGAAGGCCCCGTCGAGGAGGTGCTGAACCGCCCGAAAACCGAATACACCCAGCGGCTCGTCCGGGCCGCCTTTGAAATCGCATAGTTCAAGATGCCGGAGGCAAATATGGCACGAGATCCCAAGATCACATTTATCGGCGCAGGTTCCACGGTGTTCATGAAGAACATCATCGGCGACGTGCTGCAACGTCCGGCCCTTTCCGGCGCAACGATCGCGCTGATGGACATCAACCGCGAAAGGCTGGAAGAAAGCGCCATCGTCGTCAACAAGCTGATTTCGACGCTGGGGGCAAAGGCGAAAGCCGAGACTTTTACAGACCAGAAAAAGGCGCTCGCCGGTGCCGATTTCGTCGTCGTCGCCTTCCAGATCGGCGGATACGAGCCCTGCACAGTCACCGATTTCGAGGTGCCGCGCAAATATGGCCTGCGTCAGACCATTGCAGATACGCTTGGTGTCGGCGGCATCATGCGGGGCCTGCGCACCGTGCCGCATCTGTGGAAGATTTGCGAGGATATGCTCGCCGTCTGCCCCAATGCGATCATGCTGCAATATGTCAACCCGATGGCGATCAACACCTGGGCGATTGCGGAGAAATACCCGACAATCCGGCAGGTCGGCCTTTGCCATTCGGTGCAGGGCACGGCCATGGAACTCGCTCATGACCTCGATATTCCCTATGAGGAAATCCGCTATCGTTCGGCCGGCATCAACCACATGGCGTTTTTCCTGGAATTCGAGCACCGCCAGCCTGATGGCAGCTACAAGAACCTCTATCCCGATCTCGTGCGCGGCTATCGCGAAGGCCGTGCGCCGAAGCCCGGCTGGAACCCGCGCTGCCCCAACAAGGTGCGGTACGAGATGCTGACGCGTCTCGGCTACTTCGTCACCGAAAGCTCCGAGCATTTTGCCGAATACACACCCTATTTCATCAAGGAGGGGCGCGAGGATCTGATCGAGAAATTCGGTATTCCGCTCGATGAATATCCCAAGCGCTGCATCGAGCAGATCGAGCGCTGGAAGGGGCAGGCGGCGGCCTATCGCTCAGCCGAGAAGATCGAGGTCAAGCAATCCAAGGAATATGCCTCCTCCATCATCAACTCGGTCTGGACCGGCGAACCGTCTGTCATCTACGGCAACCAGCGCAACAATGGCTGCATCACCTCGCTGCCATCAGATTGCGCGGCGGAAGTGCCCTGCCTTGTCGATCATAACGGTGTGCAACCAACCTTCATCGGGGAATTGCCGCCGCAGCTGACCGCGCTGATGCGCACAAACATCAATGTGCAGGAGCTGACGGTACGGGCGCTGATGAGCGAAAACCGCGAGCATATCTTCCACGCGGCGATGATGGACCCGCATACGGCAGCGGAACTCGATCTCGACCAGATCTGGTCGCTGGTGGATGATCTGCTTGTCGCGCACCGGGACTGGTTGCCGGAATGGACGCAGGTGGAGGTGAAGCGCGCTCGCGCGGTGTAAGCTCGCTTCGCCGAACCGCTGAATGCAAAAGGCCGTGGGATTCATCCACGGCCTTTTTCTGTTTCACCATGCCCCACGACGGCAACGGTGGACGACTTTTCCCGCCCATTTCCGAATGTGTTAAATTAATTGTGTTCGATAAGGGTATATTCGCCTTACGTGAATACCCTTATGAGGGCGGATAAAAGCGGCCATGTTCAGGAGTAGCAAAATGAATATCGCACCAAGTCTGTCACTGGCAGCCATGATTGCCCTGGTCGCGACGCCGTCTCTTTCTTCGGAGGATATGGGCTCGGAGACAAGCGAAGCGATATTCGGTTTTGGCGGCGCCCTCACCACGGAAGACATGCTGAAAAGCGCAGCACTCATTCCGGTCGACTATGAGAAGAACGCCATTCTGGGTGGCGGTTATCAGTTCTATCCCTATCGCATCGGCAATGTGAAACTGGGCGGTGAAATCGGCGTTGCCGTCAGGTTTGGCAAGGGGTTCACCGGTGAAGTCTGGGCAGGGCCTGTCGCGCGTTATGACAAGATCAGGCTCGGGGAACGGTTGTTCGTTTCGCCGAGTTTCACGGCGGGTCTGAGCCTCGTCTCGGATGCGCAGCCGGGGCGGGAGAGGCAAGAAGAAATCAAGGACAACGGCAACGCCAATGTCCTGTTTTACCTCGGCCCGGAAATCAACGTTTCCTTCAGCGAAGAATCCTCGACGGAGTTCTTCTGGCGGCTTCACCACCGTTCCGGCGGCGGCAAGACGCTGGGCAATATGAAGGGCGCGACGAATGCCAATGTGTTTGGCGTTCGCTACAAGTTCTGACGACGTGGTGCCGGTAGCGGCCTCCGATATGACTGAATTTACGCCATACTTCTGTTTTTCCGCGCCCCTCGGAGGATGACCCTTGCATTCAGCGCATGGGTGGCCTGCCTTATTCTGTCTGTTCTTTGGTCCCGACAAGGCGCATATAAGGGACATCAAAGGACGCCGGAACGAAACGTTACTGACGTCGCCAACACCTTGAAAGGGTAATGTCATGAACGTAGCACGCAGCTTTAATAACTGGCGCAAGTATCGTCAGACCGTCAACGAACTGGGCCGCATGAGCAGCCGCGAACTGCACGATCTCGGTATCGACCGTAGCCAGATCAACAGCGTCGCCCGCGCCGCCGTCGGCAAGTAATCAGGCAGCTGTTGCCGCTTTTGAATGACTAAACGCCCGCTTCGCGGGCGTTTTTGTTTTTGGCGAACCGTCGACGCTTGTGTCTCCCACGGGGCATGCCGTGCAAAGGCGCAAATCAAGCTGTTGCATCGATGTTTCGGGTTGGAAAAATCGCCATGCGTTTGATGCATGTCTGAGGTGCAAGCTTGTGTCTGTGAAATGCAGAAAAAAATGATATCTTCAAATCATCGAAACGGATGTACCTCCTCCCACATCCTTTCGGTAATGCGGGTGATCCTACTCCTCCTCCCAAGGATTGCCCCGGGGACAGCGGTTTCCTCCTCCCATATCGCTGTTCAATCTTTCAAGAAGCCTGCCGCACCTCCTCCCGCGGCAGGCTTTTTTGTTTTCAGCGCCGGGCGCCGTTTTCAGGCAATCCGCTTTTCATCTCCACAAGAATGGTTCAGTCGAAAGCCATCATGCCGATGGGCGTAACGGCACGCGTGCCCGCGCGCTTGGCAAGTGCGTAGGAAAGGCACTGTTCCACGGCGTCCTGCGGCACAGGTTTTACGATAACGCCTGCGCCGATACCGAGATTGACCACCACTTCCGGATTTGCCGTCATGAAGATCACCACGACGCCGTGATCCTGCGAAAGCCGCCTCCCGATCTCCGGGCCGGTCTGGCCGTCGGCGAGATTGACGTCGACAAAGGCAATATCTGCGCGGCTGCCGAGTGCCACGGCCTGATCCAGCCGGTTGGCGATGCCGATGACGTCAGCTTCCTCTTCCGCCTGCATAATGGAATCTTCGATATCCATGGCGATGAGAAATTCGTCCTCCACGATCAGCACACGCGGTTGTTCCGTGCGGAAACCCGGTTCGTTTTGCAGGATGTATGCGGACATATGACTGCCTCCATTCCATGCGCTTTAGCGCGGTCGGAAGGCAAACACCTGCCGAAGCAACTCGTTCCAAAGTGAGATAAACATGGTGAATACAGTGTAAACGGACCGGCTTTTCGGCTATCACCTCTAGATAGCGAAGCAGTTGATTCGGTTTGGTTTTCATCCGGGGAAGGGGTCGGAGACAGTCGCCGTAGCGCATCTTTCGCCCCTGGAGCACAAGCCTTTAGCCGCAAGCGGGGCAAAGGCTTGCATGCAAATTCAAAGCGTTACAGCGTCCTTCACGCGCCAGGAAGGAAACGCAGGAACGTTGCCGATCATTCGCGTGCCGCGGTTAAAAAACGGCGCGAGACCCTATGAGTTTAGAAAGAGAATAAGACGATGACCCAGTCTCCGCGCGCTCCAATCGCCCGCAATACGCCCAATATCGCTGTTATCGGCGTCGGTGGCGGCGGCGGAAACGCGATCAACAACATGATCGACGAGGGCATCGGCGGCGTTGATTTCATCGCCGCCAATACGGATGCGCAGGCGCTGAAGAAAACCAACGCGCCAAGGCTCGTGCAACTCAGCTCCGAACTCACAGGCGGGCTGGGTGCCGGGGCTGATCCGGAGGTTGGCCGGCAGGCGGCAATCGATTCGCTTGACGAGATCATGGATCACCTCAACGGTTACGACATGTGCTTCATCACCGCCGGTATGGGCGGCGGTACCGGCACCGGTGCTGCGCCCGTCATCGCGGAAGCGTGCCGTGCGAAGAATATCTTGACCGTCGGTGTCGTCACCCTGCCGTTCAGCTTCGAGGGCGCGCGCCGCATGCGTGCTGCCGAATATGGTTTCGCCAATCTGCTTAATACCGCCGATACCGTCATCGTCATTCCCAACCAGAACCTGCTGCGTATTGCGGATGCCGGCACTACCTTTGAAAGTGCCCTGAAGACGGCGGACAAGGTCCTGTCCCTCGGCGTGCGCTGCATTACCGATCTCATCCTGCGCGAAGGCCTGGTCAATCTCGACTTCGCCGATGTGCGTTACGTTATGAAGAATGGCGGACGCGCGCTTATGGGCACGGCGCAGGCCAAGGGTCCAAAACGCGCTTCGGAGGCGGCAGCAGCCGCCATCGCCAACCCGCTGCTCGGCGAACCGTCGCTGAAGGAGGCCCGCGGCGCGCTGGTGTCGATTTCCGGCGGCAACGACCTGACGCTTTACGAGATCGACGAGGCGATGACGCTTGTGCGCGAGGCAGTCAGCGAAGAGACAGATGTGGTGATGGGCGCGTCCTTCGATCCGACGCTGGACGGCGCTTTCAAGATTTCCGTCGTGGCCACCGGCCTGCGTAACTGAGGTCCCTACCTCGAAGCGGTGCTTTGTAAAAAAGCAGCGATGTCACAAATTGAATTATTGAAGCCGTCGCGGGTAATTTTCGTGACGGCTTTTTGTTGTTTTTGAACAATTATTCCGCCATTCGAGGGGCAGGTGCTGCAACGCGGCGTTGATATGGAAAAAATATAATAGTACTCTTTATGTCGACAAGAGGGATTTGGTTATGACGGATATAATTGCTTCTGCCGAGCGTAAGCGTGGCTCCGGCGTGAAGATGGTCTACGATCTGCTGCGCGACGAGATTCTCGATCTGGTTCTGCCGCCGGGTAGTCCAATCGATGAGGTGCAGCTTGCCGAGCGGTTCAAGATGTCGCGCACGCCCATTCGCGAAGCGCTGGTGCGGCTCTCGGGCGAGGGGCTGATCGATACGCTGCCGAACCGTTCGACCATGGTGTCGAACATCGATTTCCTCAATATGCATACCTATTTCGATGCGCTGGTGCTGATGTACCGGGTGACGACCCAGCTTGCTGCCCAATATCACCGTCCGGAAGATCTGGCCGGCATCCGCGCCCATAATGCGGAATTTGCCATTGCGGTGGAAGAGCAAGACGCGCTGGCGATGATTTCCACCAATGCGGCCCTGCACCTTTCCATCGCCGAAGCCGGGCGCAACCCCTATTTCACCAGTCTGTTCAAGCGTCTGCTGGATGAGGGACGGCGCATCTTGCGGCTGTATTACCAGTCCTATGATGATCGCCTGCCGAAACGTTTCGTCGACGATCACGATGCGATCATCGCGGCGATCGCCGCGCGCGACATCGTTCTGTCCGAGAAACTGGCCCGCGAGCATGCCGAACAGATCGTGCAGCAGGTGCAGAAACTACTGGTGCGCAATGAGCGGCTGGAAATAAATCTGTAGCTTGTCGATTTCTTGTCGACAAATAAAATACAAGATTGTAATGTCCTTGTTGAAAGGGTGGCGCGGAGGTGCGTCCATTCCCGAAAAACTGTCCCTTAGGAGCTAGTAATGACGGCCAGCATTTTTTCCGGCGTGATTCCCGCCTTGATGACCCCCTGCAAAGATGATCGCACCCCCGATTTCGACGCGCTTGTCCGCAAGGGCAAAGAGCTGATCGCCGATGGCATGTCTGCCGTCGTGTATTGCGGTTCCATGGGCGACTGGCCGCTTCTTTCCGATGAGCAGCGCATGGAAGGCGTGGAACGTCTGGTGAAAGCCGGCATTCCGGTCATCGTCGGCACCGGCGCGGTCAACACGGCATCTGCCGTTGCGCACGCCGCCCATGCCCAGAAGGTTGGCGCAAAGGGCCTGATGGTCATTCCGCGTGTTCTTTCGCGCGGCTCGGTCATCGCTGCCCAGAAGGCGCATTTCAAGGCCATCCTTGCGGCCGCTCCCGAAACGCCCGCTGTCATCTACAACAGCCCCTATTACGGTTTCGCCACCCGCGCCGATCTCTTCTTCGCGCTGCGTGCGGAACACAAGAACCTCGTGGGCTTCAAGGAATTCGGTGGTCCGGCGGATATGCGTTACGCTGCTGAAAACATCACCAGCCGCGATGATGAAGTCACCCTGATGATCGGCGTCGATACTGCCGTTGTCCACGGCTTCGTCAATTGCGGCGCAACCGGCGCGATCACGGGCATCGGCAATGTCCTGCCGAAGGAAGTCATCCATCTCTGCAAGCTGTCGCAGGCCGCCGCCAAGGGCGATGCGGATGCCCGCGCCCGCGCGCTGGAACTGGAGCAGGCGCTCGCCGTCCTCTCCTCCTTCGATGAAGGCCCGGATCTGGTTCTCTACTTCAAGCACATGATGGTGCTGAAGGGCGACAAGGAATATACGCTGCACTTCAACGAGACCGATGCCCTCAGCGACAGCCAGCGCGGTTATGTCGAGGCGCAGTTCAAGCTGTTCAATAGCTGGTACGCCGACTGGAGCAAGCTTCCGGGTGCGGTGCAGGCCTGCAAGGCTGCCTGATTACTTTCTGCAGTGAAAAAGGCCCGCATTTGCGGGCCTTTTTTCGTTTTATGAGGTTCGATAGATATCCTTCGTCATGCCTGATTGGGTTCGGCATGACGAAGGACTGATGTCAGGAGACGGCGTCCATCCCCTGTTCCAGCAGCCGGTCGAGACCGGCGATTTCGGCGGCGGTCAAGGTGATGCCTTCGCTTTCCGATTTGGCGCGTGCAGTGAAGCGGCGGCCGGAGGGCAGGCGGGCACCCTGGCCGATAATGGCGTCGAACAGGATTTCCGCCCGCTGGAAAGGATCGCCCGGACGGCCCCTGGCGAAGGCTTCCGGGGAAAAGGCGACGATCAGCTCGCCATGGAACGGCGCAAGCGTTGTGGTGCCGAGATACTCCAGTACTTCAGGGCTGGTCAGGTCACCGATCATGATACCCGCGAGAAGCTCGATCATGGTGCCGATGGCCGAACCCTTGTGGCCGCCGAACGGAAGCATGGCACCGGCAAGCGCAGCCTCCGGGTCGGTCGTCGGGTTTCCGTCGGCATCCACGGCCCAGCCTTCAGGCAAAGATTTGCCCGCGCGACGGTGCAGTTCTATCTCGCCGCGCGCCGCAACAGATGTAGCAAAATCAAAGACATAGGGTGAAGTGTTCTTACGGGGCCAACCGAAGGCGAAGGGGTTGGTGCCGAGCAGCGGCTTGGTTCCGCCAGTGGGGGCGACGGTGGAATAGCTCGGGCACATGACCAGACCCGCTAGACCGTTCGCTGTCAGCCCCTCGACTTCCGGCCAGAGCGCCGAGAAATGCGTGCAATCATTGATGACGAGCGCGGCGATGCCGGTGCGTTTCGCCCGCTCCACCAGAACAGGCAGGCCAAGCTCGAAAGCGGGGTTGGCAAAGCCGCCATTGGCGCTGACTTTCACGATCGCTGTGCCGTCGTCTTCGGCCACCTCCGGCATCGCATCGGGCTTAACCTTGCCTGCCTTGACGGTGCGCAGGGCGCCTTCGATGCGGTAGATGCCGTGCGATTTGCAGGCGTCACGCTCACCGGCAACAATAACCCGCGCAAGCGCCCCCGCCTGCATGGCATTGAGACCCGCCTTGCGGAAAATCGCTTCGACCCGCTGAAAAAGCCCGTCGATGGTCAATGTGGTGTTGTCGCTCATCATAATCCTCCGATATTGGGCTCGCACATATTGAATACATAAAGTATACAACGGTCATTCTATTGCAACTCGTCTTTTCGGCATTCTGCGTCCGGTGCCCATTCCTGCCACAAGCGCCGGGATGAGAGTAGGGCGGAACTGCCCAACCAGGGCGTCATTTTCACGTGCTCTTCGGTCCCGAATTGCAAGCTCGCTGCCGTAGCACTGTTCGCTGCTGCAAAAATTCTTTTTGTATACTCATTGTATTTTTATGTTGATTTATCGCCTCCATGGGGAAATAGTGACCTCGCCTTCAATGGCAGAGCAATTCTGGGAGCAAATCAACAATGAAAAAATCGGTCATCGTCGCCGGCCTGCTGGCCGCCACTTTCGCTATTACTCCGGCCAAGGCCGACAAGCTTGACGACATCATTTCGTCCGGTACGTTGCGCTGCGCGGTCGTGCTCGACTTCCCGCCCATGGGCGCACGTGATGACGCCAACAACCCGATCGGCTTCGATGTCGATTATTGCAACGATCTCGCCAAGGCGCTCGGCGTCACGGCTGAAATCGTCGAGACACCGTTCCCGGAACGTATTCCGGCGCTGATGTCCGGCCGCGTCGATGTTGGCGTTGCCTCCACGTCCGATACGCTTGAGCGCGCCAAGACGGTTGGCATGACCGTGCCTTACTTCGCCTTCGAAATGGCTGTCACCGCCAACGACAAATCTGGCGTCAAGTCCTTTGAGGACATGAAGGGCAAGACCGTCGGCGCGACTGCCGGTACGTTTGAAGCCATTGCGCTCGAAAAGACCGTCAAGGAATGGGGCGTAGGCGAGTTCCGTCCTTACCAGACGCAGGCCGATGTGTTCCTCGCGCTCAGCCAGGGCCAGATCGACGCCACCGTTTCGACCTCGACCGTTGCACAGGCCAACGTCAAGACCGGCAAATTTGCCGGCATCTCGGTGGTCGGCAAGGCACCCTATGACATCGATTATGTCGCTCTCTTCACCAACCGCGATGAATATGGCTTCATCAATTACCTGAACCTGTTCATCAACCAGCAGGTTCGCACCGGCCGTTACGCCGAACTCTACGGAAAATGGGTTGGCGGCGAAGTTCCTTCGCTCACCGTCAACGGCGTCTATCGCTGATCGGAACTTTTCCCAAACGGCGCGGTCGGATCGATCGCGCCGTTGATCGTTTCTGAAAAGGTGAGACGGTTATGTTCAATTATACATTCCACTGGAATCAGGCGCTGAAGGCTTTGCCGCAGTTGCTGGACGGTGCGGTGGTGACGCTGCAGATCGCGATCCTGTCAATGGTGATCGGTCTTTCCTGCGCCATCGTGCTGACCCTGTTCCGGCTTTCCGGTAACCGGATATTGGGTGCCATTGCCGCCGTCTGGGTGGAAATCGCCCGCAACACGCCGGCGTTGTTCCAGATTTACATGGCGCATTTCGGCCTTGGCAATTTCGGCATTCATCTCAGCCCCTATACGGCACTTCTGGCCGGCATCGCCTTCAACAATGCGGGCTATCTTGCGGAGAACTTCCGTGGAGCGCTGAAGGCGATACCGGATACGCAAACGCGCTCCGGCCGTTCGCTCGGCATGACGTCGATGCAGACCTTCCGCCTCATCATCATGCCGCAGATGCTGCGCGTCGCCTTCCTGCCTGCCACCAACCAGATGGTCTGGGCAATCCTGATGACCTCGCTCGGTGTCACCGTCGGCATGAATACGGATCTTGCCGGTGTCACGCAGGCCTTGAACGCCCGTTCGTTCCGCACCTTCGAATTCTTCGCGCTTGCTGCGGTCATCTATTACGTGATCGCCAAGATCGTCACGCTTGCCGCCAGATTGCTGGCCGCTCGTCTGTTTCGTTACTGAGAGAGGTGCGCCATGTTTGAAACCGCTCTCACCTGGAGTGATCTTGCCTTCCTTGCCAAGGGCGCGGGGATGACGCTTGCCGTCACCGCCGTTGCCGTGACGGCTGGCACCCTCATGGGGATCATCTTCGGTGTCATCCGCTTCCAGCTCGGGGCCTATTGGTCGCTGCCGCTGACCTTCGTGCTGGATGTTTTCCGCTCCGTGCCGCTCCTCATCCAGCTGGTGCTTGGCAATGCCTTCCAGTCGATCGCCAAGCTCGGCTGGCCGCCATTCACCACCTCATGCGTGGTTCTGTCGCTTTATACGGCGGCCTATTGCACCGAGATCGTGCGTGGCGGCATCGAAGCGGTACCGTCGAACACGCGCCGTGCCTGCCGTTCGCTCGGCATGACCTGGTCGCAGGACATGCGCTACATCGTGCTGCCGCTTGCAACTCGCGTGTCGTTGCCCGCCTGGATCGGCCTGACACTCGGCGTCATGAAGGATTCGGCGCTGGTGCTGTGGCTCGGACTTATCGAGCTTCTGCGTGCCTCGCAGATCCTCGTCACCCGCCTGCAGGAACCGCTGACCATTCTCATGATCTGCGGCGCCATCTATTTCCTTATCAGCTTCCCCATCGCCCGTTTCGGCGGGTATCTCGAAAGACGGTGGTCCCCCAATGATTGAGATCGAAAACGTCCGCAAATCCTTCGGCCCGCTGGAGGTTCTGAAAGGGATCAACCTGACCGTCAACAACGGCGAGGTCGTCACTATCATCGGTGGTTCCGGCTCCGGCAAGTCGACGCTGCTGACCTGCATCAACGGCCTGGAGCCGATCGATAGCGGCAAGATCGTCATCGACGGCACCGAGGTGCATGCCAAATCGACCGACCTCAACAAGCTGCGTCGCAAGGTCGGCATCGTCTTCCAGCAATGGAATGCCTTTCCGCATCTGACGGTGCTCGAAAACGTCATGCTGGCGCCGCGCAAGGTGCTTGGCATTTCGAAAGAGCAGGCGGAGGAAATCGCGGTCAAGCAACTGACCCATGTCGGTCTTGCCGAAAAGCTGAAGGTCTATCCGAACCGCATGTCTGGCGGTCAGCAGCAGCGTATGGCGATTGCCCGCGCTCTTGCCATGTCGCCGGAATATATGCTGTTCGACGAAGTCACCTCAGCGCTCGATCCGATGCTGGTGGGCGAAGTGCTCGATACGCTGAAAATGCTGGCCGACGAGGGCATGACGATGATCTGCGTCACCCATGAAATGGCCTTCGCCCGCGATGTGTCGAACCGTGTCGCCTTTTTCCATCAGGGCGTGATGGCGGAAATCGGCACGCCGGATCAGCTTTTCGGCGCGCCGCAGCACCCCGAGACGCAGAAATTCCTGTCGAGCGTGCGGTAATGTCTGCAAACAATGTCATCGTCATAGGGGCCGGCGTTGTCGGCCTCTCGGCAGCTATTGCCGCGCAGGGACGCGGCCTTTCGGTCACGGTTATCGATCGCGAAGGCCCGGCGGCCGGCGCTTCCGCCGGTAACGCCGGTGCCTTCGCCTTCACCGATATCCTGCCGCTCGCATCCCCCGGCATTCTCTGGAAAGCGCCGAAGTGGCTTCTCGACCCGCTCGGGCCTCTCAGCGTACCGCCTGCCTATGCGCTGAAGATTGCACCATGGATGTTCCGGTTCTGGCGCGCCTGTGCCGCCTCGAAGGTTGAACATTCCACCGCCGCCCAGACGGCGCTGATGGACCTGTCGAAATCTGAACTTGAGCCGTTTCTCAGGAGAACCGACACGATTGCCATGCTGCGCAAGGAGGGCAATCTCCAGGTCTATGAAAGCGAAGCCGAATTCGAAGGCTCGCTTGCCGGCTGGAAGGCGCGCGAGCGTCATGGCATCGAGTTCCGGCACCTCAATGCCGAGCAGATGGCCGAGATACAGCCCGGCATCGCACCGCGTTTCACCTGCGGCACCTTCACGCCCGGCTGGCATTCCATCGCCGACCCGAAGCTCTATACGCTGGCTCTTGCCGAGCATTTCCGCAGCATCGGCGGTCGTATCGAACGTCTCGACATCGCAGCGCTCAGGCCGCTGGAAGACGGTGTGGAAGTGGTGAGCCATGACGGGCGCACCCGCAAGGCCGGCAAGGTGGTGCTGGCGGCAGGCGCATTTTCGCATCGCATTGCCCGTTCGCTTGGGGAAAAAATTCCGCTGGAAACGGAACGGGGGTATAATACCACCCTGCCTTCAGGCGCCTTCGATCTGCGCACGCAGGTGACCTTCGGCGGTCATGGTTTCGTTGTCACGCGGCTTTCGACCGGCATTCGCGTCGGCGGTGCAGTGGAGCTGGGCGGGCTCGAGCTTCCGGCCAATTTCGCCCGCTCCGAGGCGCTTCTCGCCAAGGCGGCAAGTTTTCTGCCAGGCCTGAAAACCGAAGGCGGCAAACAATGGATGGGTTTTCGCCCGTCGCTGCCCGACAGCCTGCCCGCGATTGGTGCGGCGCGCCACACGGCGCGGGTGGTCTATGCCTTCGGCCACGGCCATCTGGGGCTGACGCAATCGGCCGGCACGGCCCGCATCGTCGCCGATCTACTGACGGGGCAAAAACCCGCCATCGATACAAGGGCATTTTCGCCACAACGTTTCTAGAGGATTTTGGCTTTTCTCCGAAACGCAAAAATTCTCTAGTTTTTTTACGCATTTTCCAGACGTAAAACCGCTACGCACTTTTACTGGAAATGCTTTTGGGGAGATTTTCGATGTCTTCTTCCGGTTCGACAACAGCCGTTCCTCAGGCGCGCAGCATCCTGCCGGGCGCGGCTGAAGGCGTGGTGATCGCCACGACAGAGGCGCTGAGTTTCTGGGGCGGTGTCGATCCCGCCACCGGCAAGGTGATTGACGTGCACCACCCGCTGCACGGCGTCTGTCTCACCGGCGGTGTGCTGTTCATGCCGTCAAGCCGTGGCTCCTGCACCGGTTCTGGCGTTTTGCTCGATCTCATCCTGACGGGCCGCGCACCCTCAGCGCTTGTCTTCTGCGAGGCCGAAGACGTGCTAACGCTCGGCGCGCTGATCGCTTCGGAAATGTTCGGCAAGCCCCTGCCGGTGCTGCGCCTGGACGCGGAGAATTTCGCGCGGCTCTCCCAAGCCTCTCATGTGCGTATCGATGAAAATACCATTGAGGCTGATGGCGTTTCCCTCGCGATAGCGCCGCCTGCGACGACGCATCTCGATCTCAAGAATGACGACAGGGCAATGGTCGAGGGCCGCGACGGCATTGCCGTGCAGCAGGCCATGCGCATCATTGTCGCCATGGCCGCCCAGCAGGGGGCGTCAGCGCTCGTCGATGTCACGCAGGGTCATATTGACGGCTGCATCTATGCCAGCCCCGCCAATCTCACCTTTGCAGAGAAGATGGCGGAGATGGGCGCAAGCGTGCGCGTGCCGACGACCATGAACGCCATCTCGGTGGACAAGGCGCATTGGCGCGCGCAGGGCGTGCCGGAGGATTTCGGCGATCCCGCCGCAAGGCTGGCGGATGCCTATGTACGCATGGGTTGTCGCCCCACCTTTACCTGTTCGCCATATCTGCTCGACAGCGCGCCGCAGGCCGGCGACATGATCGCCTGGGCCGAATCGAATGCCGTGATTTTCGCAAATACGGTTCTCGGCGCACGCACGGCCAAACATCCGGATTTTCTCGATCTCTGCATTGCCTTGACGGGCAGGGCGCCATTGTCCGGCGTTTATCTTGAGGAAAACCGCCGACCGCAACGCATTGTCGATGTCGCTTTGCCTGAGGATATCAATGACGCCTTCTGGCCGCTCATCGGTTATCTCGCTGGCAAGGGAGCCCCCGATTGCATTCCGCTTCTGCGCGGTCTTGGCGCTGCAAAGCCTTCGCGTGATGATCTGAAGGCGCTCTGCGCCGCTTTCGGCACCACGTCTGCGGCTCCCATGCTGCATATCGAGGGCGTCACCCCGGAAGCGCGACTGGAGCCGGTCGAGACGGCGGAAACCGTCACAGTTTCGCTTGCTGATATGGCCGCAGGCTGGTCGCTTCTGAATGAGGGACCAGAGGATGTGCAACTTGTTGCCATCGGCAGCCCGCATGCCTCGCTGGAGGAATGCCGCGCGCTGGCGTCCGCCTTCAACGGACGCAGGCGTCATGCAAATGTTGCCGTCATCGTCACTGCCGGACAGCAGGTCATCGACGCAGCAGAACGGGACGGCACCCTGCAAAGCCTGCATGACAGTGGCGTCCAGGTACTGCCTGATCTGTGCTGGTGCTCGATTTCCGAACCGGTCTTTCCGACCAGGACGCGCGCGCTGATGACCAATTCGGGCAAGTACGCCCACTACGGTCCTGGCCTCAGCGGCCGCGCGGTGCGTTTCGGCAGCCTTGCCGACTGTGTTGAAAGCGCACTGACCGGTCGTGCTATTTCCCGTCTTCCATCATGGCTTTCCTGAGGAGCACAAAATGCGCAGTATCAAGACAGTTCACGTCATCTCCGCCCATGCGGAAGGCGAGGTGGGTGATGTGATCGTGGGCGGCGTCAGGCCGCCGCCGGGCGAGACGATCTGGGAACAGAGCCGTTTCATCGCCCGCGATGAGACCCTGCGCAATTTCGTGCTCAACGAGCCGCGCGGTGGCGTGTTCCGCCACGTCAATCTTCTGGTGCCGCCAAAACATCCTGACGCGGATGCTGCCTTCATCATCATGGAGCCGGAAGATACCCCGCCCATGTCGGGCTCCAACTCCATCTGCGTTTCCACCGTGCTTCTGGATGGCGGTATCGTGCCAATGCAGGAGCCGGAAACCCATATGCTGCTTGAAGCGCCGGGCGGGCTTGTGAAGGTGCGTGCCGAATGCCGCAATGGCAAGGCCGAACGCATTTTCGTGCAGAACCTGCCGAGCTTTGCCGCGAAGCTCGATGTAGAGCTTGAGGTCGAGGGTCTCGGTACGTTGAAGGTGGATACGGCCTATGGCGGCGACAGTTTCGTCATCGTCGACGCCGAGGCGATGGGCTTCAGCCTGAAGCCGGACGAAGCGCATGAGATTGCCCGTCTCGGCGTGCGCATCACCAATGCGGCCAACAAGGCTCTGGGTTTCGAGCATCCCGAAAACCCGGATTGGCGTCATTTTTCCTTCTGCCTGTTTGCGGGCAAGGTGGAGCGCACCGCTGAGGGCCTGCGGGCAGGTGCCGCCGTCGCCATCCAGCCTGGCAAGGTGGATCGCTCACCGACCGGTACGGCGCTTTCGGCCCGCATGGCGGTGCTGCATGCACGCGGTGAGATGAAAGAAGGCCAGACGCTGACGGCCGTGTCGCTCATCGGCTCCACCTTCACCGGTCGCATTCTGGGAACGACAACGGTGGGCGACCGCCCGGCCATCCTGCCGGAAATTTCCGGCCGCGGCTGGATCACCGGCATTCACCAGCACATGCTCGATCCTTCCGATCCATGGCCGGAAGGATATCGTCTGACGGACACTTGGGGCGCTCGATAAGGACGATACACCGTACTTACCTCATCCCTGTGACCAGCACAGGGATGAGGGAGGGAACTCCTCACCCGCCCACCCGCTTCGTTGTCTCGCGCACGATCAACTCGAACCCGACATCCACCCGCGCACCTTCGGGAACGGCAGCGCCTTTTTCCGCTTCCAATATGGAAAGCAGCAATTCGCCCGCTTTGCGGCCGATCATCTGGGCGTCTACACGGATCGTCGAAATCGCCGGATAACATTGCCGGCCGATGTCGAAATCGCCGAAGCCGAGGATGGAAATCTGTTCGGGAACGCGAATGCCGCGACGATGACACTCCATCAGTGCGCCGACGGCGGAAATATCGGAGACCGCGAAAATACCTTCGACATCCGGCGCCTTCGCCAGCAATGAGCCGAGCGTTTTGGCCCCATGGTCGTAGGAGACTGGGGCGCTGCCCTCGCGGATGATGAGGTCGTCGGCAATCCCGGCTTCGCGAAGTGCAGCACCAAAACCGAGCAGACGGCTTTCGCCGCGCCAGTCTTTTACATCGCCATCCGCACGCGATCCCAGTGCGCCAATTCTCTTAAAGCCAAGCGATATTAAATATTTGGCGGCGTTTCTTCCCACTTCATAGTTGGAAAAGCCGACCGCGTGGTCGATGGGATGTTCGGGAACGTCCCAGATTTCCACAATTGGGATGCCGGCGCGCATCAAAACTTCGCTCGCCATCTTGGTATGCACCGTTCCGGCAACGACTATAGCGTCTGGCCGGCGCTCCATCATGGTGCGGATGACGCGCTCCTCCTCCTGGAGATCGTACATGGTATAGCCGATCAGCAGTTGGTAGTCGGCGGCGCGCAGAGCATTGGCGAGCCCCTGTGCGCTGTCGGCGAAGTTGGAGTTGGTGAGCGTCGGCAGGATGGCGGTGATGAAATTGGTGCGCCGGGAAGACAGCGAACCGGCGATTCTATCTGGAACATAGCCCAGCTTCTCGATGGCCTTCATCACCTTCTGGCGCGTGTCCTCAGACACCAGCGCCGGATCGGCCAGCACCCGCGAAACGGTCATCTTGGAGACGCCCGCGAGTTTCGAGACGTCGCTCATGGTTGCTTTTTTTGACGTGACTAACGCTGCGGCCAAGGGCGTGCGCTCCACCAAAGCATGTCTCCCTGAATTAGAACCGGTTCAGGACAAGACATACACGAAGATATCAAGGGAAAGCACGCCGCATGATTGCAGATCGGTGCGGCGTGCACCGGATTTATGCGATGCGGCGGTAGACGAGGTGATAGAAACGCCCGTCGCACATGCTCATCATCTCGTCCGTCAGCACCCGGCCTTCCAGTCTAACAGGCGAAACCAGCGCTTCTTCCACAGCCTCAATCGACGGATAGTCGATTTCCTGCACCATAATGATGGCCGCCGCGTCCGGGTCCGTACGCTCGGTGCGCATGACGCGCACGGCCTGCGCGTTCGGCATGCGTTTCCAGACCGGCAGAAGCTTTTCCTCGACAATGCGGAAAAACTCCTCCTCCCGACCGGCGTGGATCTTGCCTTCAAAAATTGCCGAGCGTGTATACATGGTTCCCTCCCGAATGAATGCCCGATGCAACAGTTCTGTAGATCGGACTTGCAATGATACCGATAACATGCATTATTGATCCTGCCAAGAACGCGAAATGGTGTCGACCAGAGGAAAATCGATAACCAGCCAAAATCATTGAATTTCATGGGGAATTCTAACGGTTTTGGATCTTCGCGTCTTCTTGGGAGGAGTTTTTTGCAAATCGGGTTGAAATGTTATCGAGAACATTTTTCGGTTTGCGCAAAGGCCGCTGTTCCCGTGCGGACGGCAAATAAAGGGTTGGAGGAGAAACCATGAGCATTTCCAGATTTTTGAAGAACATGACCGTCGCAGTCGGTGTTGCCGCAGCAACGCTAGCCGCCACCACCTCGGCCCATGCCGTCTCGCTCAGCGAGATCACCGCGCGCGGCAAGGTCAAAATCGGCGTTCTCACCGGCGCGCCGCCGATGGGTATGGTGGACGAGAAGGGCAATCCTTCCGGTTACGACGTTGATGTCGCCAATCTGATCGGCTCTTACCTGTCGCTGCCGGTCGAGCTGGTGCCGCTGACGCCGCCGGCCCGCATTCCGGCGCTCCAGACCGGCAAGGTCGATTTCCTTGTCGCGACGCTCGCCCCGACCGGTGAACGCGCCAAGACCGTCATGTTCACGCAGCCCTACAGCGCCTTCAACATGGACATCATCTCCGGCAAGGACCAGAAATTCGAAAATCTCGACAGCCTCAAGGGCAAGCGCGTTTCGGTCAATCGCGGTTCCTCGCAGGAAACCGCGCTGCGCAAGGCCAATGTCGAAGGTCTCGAAATCGTCGTCTACGAAGACGATTCCACCAGCGCCCAGGCTCTGCTTGCCGGTCAGGTGGATGCCGTCGCCCTGCCGTCCACGGTGGGTGAGGCGATCATCAAGCAGCGTCCGGAAGCCGGTCTGCAGGTCGGTTTCACCTTCTTCCAGCAGGGCAATTCCATGGCGACGAAGATTGAGGATTTCGAGCTGCGTCAGTGGCTGAACACCTCCATCTATCTCATGAAGATGTCGGGCGATCTCGACCGCATCTCGGTGAAGTGGACCGGCCGTCCGCTGCCGCAACTGCCAAGCTTCTGATTGAGCCATTCAACGCGCCCGCCGGGAGAAATTCCGGCGGGCCGGGAAATGTCCACGGAGTGACGCATGTCCTATACATTTCAATTCGGCGCGCTTGCCCAATATCAGAACGAATTGTTGAGCGGCATATGGCTGACGATCAAGCTATCGGTCCTCTCCATCGTGCTCGGTTGCGCTTTCGGCATTCTTTTAGCCTCGCTGCGTTCCATCAATGGCGGCATCGTCCGCATCATCGTGGACGGCTATGTTGAGGTGATCCGCAACACGCCATTTCTTGTGCAGCTTTTCATCGTCTATTTCGGTCTGCCGGGGCTCGGCTTTCGCGTTGGAGCCGATACGGCAGCTCTGATCGGCATGACGATCAATCTTGCCGCCTATTCCACGGAAATCATCCGCGCCGGCATCGAGGCGGTTCACAAGTCGCAGATCGAGGCGGGTGAGGCTCTGGGCTTCACCAAATATCAGATCTATCGTCACGTCATCATCGTGCCTGCCATCGCCAAGGTCTATCCTTCGCTGTGCAGCCAGTTCGTGCTGATGATGCTGGCATCGAGCATATGTTCGGCCATCTCCACCCATGAGCTTGCGGCCGCCGCTGCCTTCGTGGAATCGCAGACCTATCGCTCCTTCGAGGTCTATATCGTCGTCACGCTCATCTATCTTGCGCTGGCGCTCAGCCTGCGGCTCATCCTTGCCGTTGTCGGCATGTGGCTGTTCGGCCGCCGCGTGGCGCGCAAGACGATGACCGCCTTGCCGGAGGTGCAGTCATGACACTCAGAACTTTCGGCTGGAACGAGTTCGGCTTCCTGCTCACCGCCCTGCAATGGACCGTGCTTCTGACGATCATTGCGCTCATCGGCGGCGGCCTCGTCGGTTTCTTCGTGGCGCTGGCCCGCACCTCGGATCTGAAGGCGCTGCGTATCGCTGCCGGCACCTATATCCAGGTCATCCAGGGCATTCCGGTGCTGATGATCCTGTTCCTGTCCTATTACGGCCTAAGCCTTGCCGGACTTGAACTGCCACCGCTGATTGCTGCCGGCGCATCGATGACGATCTATACGTCGGGTTATCTCGCCGAAATCTGGCGCGGCTGCATCCAGGCGGTGCCCAAGCAGCAATGGGAAGCGTCGGAGTCTCTGGCTCTCACCCGCGCCCAGCAATATCGCTACGTCATCCTGCCGCAGGCGATCCGCATTTCCCTGCCGCCGACCGTCGGTTTTGCCGTTCAGGTCGTCAAGAATACGTCCATCGCATCAATCATCGGTTTCGTCGAACTGGCGAGAGCAGGGCAGCTTATCAACAATGCCACGTTCCAGCCGTTCCGCGTCTTCGTCGCGGTGGCCGTGCTTTATTTCATCGTCTGCTACCCGTTGTCCCAGCTGTCTCGTTGGCTGGAAAGGAGGCTTCATGCCGGAAGTAATCGTTGAAAACGTTCACAAGAGCTTTGGCGCTCTGGAAGTCCTCAAAGGCGTGTCGCTGACGGTCGGCCGTGGTGAAGTTTTCGCCCTCATCGGCCGCTCCGGCTCGGGCAAGAGCACGCTGCTGCGCTGCATGAACGGGTTGGAGAAGATCAATTCGGGCCGCATCGAAATTGCCGGCCATGCGCTGGGCGGAGATGCCACAGCGCTGCGCAAGCTGCGCACCGATGTCGGCATCGTGTTCCAGAGCTACAATCTTTTCCCGCATCTGACGGTCGGCGAAAACATCATGCTCGCTCCGCGTATCGTCAAGGACGTGGCAAAGTCGGAAACGAAGGACATTGCCCGCGAGGTTCTGCAACTCGTCGGCCTGTCGGAGAAATTCGATTCCTATCCCGACCAGCTTTCCGGCGGCCAGCAGCAGCGCGTGGCGATTGCCCGTTCGCTTGCCATGCGGCCGAAGGTGATGCTGTTCGACGAGGTTACCTCTGCACTCGATCCCGAACTGACGGAGGAAGTGCTGACGGTCATGGAAAACCTCGCCAAGGGTGGCATGACCATGATCCTTGTTACCCATGAAATGGCCTTCGCACGCCGTGTGGCGACCGAAACCATCTTCATGCACAAGGGTAAGATCTGGGAACAGGGCCGCTCGGCAGAACTCTTCGCCAATCCGCAAACACCGGAACTCCGGCAATTCGTCAAGGCCGATGTGAAATAGCGCCTGATCCACAAGGACATATCCATGACTACTGAAATCGTACAACTGTGCCCGCTGATCCCGGCACTGGAAGAAGAACTCGCGCAGCGCTTCACTGTTCATCGCCTGTTTGAGGCGGCAGACAAGGCGGCGTTCCTTTCTGAAAAGGGTGCTGCAATCCGCGGCGTCGTCACCGGTGGCCATATCGGCCTGCCGGCGGATATCGGCGCCGCACTCCCCAATCTCGAGATCGTCGCCATCAACGGCGTCGGTTTCGACAAGGTGGATCTGGCGGAAGCCAAGCGACGCGGTTTCCGCGTTTCCAACACACCGGATGTTCTGACGGCGGATGTCGCTGACCTCGCGCTCGGTCTTGTTCTGGCGCAGGCGCGCAAGCTGCCGCAGGCTGACCAGCATGTGCGCACGGGGCAATGGCTGAAGGGTGATATGGGTCTTTCCACCCGTGTGGCCGGCCGCCGCTACGGCATTTTTGGCCTTGGCCGCATCGGTCAGGCGATCGCCAAAAGACTGGAAGGCTTTGATGCGCGCATTTCCTACACCGCCAGAAACCGTCGCGATGTTCCCTATGATTATCACGACAGCATCGAAGCGCTGGCCGCCAATTGCGACGTGCTGATCATCGCCGCCGCCGCCACCGCCGAAACGCGTCATATCGTCAATGCGGATGTGCTGAAGGCTCTCGGTCCCCAGGGTGTGCTCGTTAACGTGGCGCGTGGTTCGCTTGTGGATGAAAAGGCACTGGTCGAGGCGCTTTCGAGTGGCACGATCGGTGGCGCAGCGCTTGACGTCTTTGAGGATGAGCCACGTGTGCCGGAGGCGCTTTTCGCCTTCGAAAACGTCACGCTCGCGCCGCATATCGGCAGCGGCACGCACCAGACCCGGCGCGCCATGGCCGATCTGGTTCTCGCCAATCTCGACGCGCATTTTGCCGGTAAAGAGCTCCCCACACCTGTCGTGTGATGGATAAGCAATTGACGGTTGCAGTCAAACGCTGCAGCCGTTGCAGCTCATGAGATTGACTACGAAGTCCTGCAGCTCACGGTTCAGTGCTATGAAGTATTGAATGGGAAAAGCTTGCTTCACGGCGCAGATGCGCCGTGGCTCAATGCCGGTTCAAGGCTGGCATGTTGCAGGAGAGGTTTTGCCTTTGCCGACAATCTGATCGCGCGGTATTTGTCGCGCCATTTCGCTTCAATCCCACGCCGCCGTTCATATTTATATAATATGTATAATCCTACTATTCTGCTTCCTTATACAGTAACGAGGCGGATAGTTGCGTTCCAAAGGCCCGAAGTCACGCTTGCAGAACCGGCCGCCGCGGACGAAGTCCGATGCGCCGCCATCCGACCGGCATGCGCTGCTTGAAGCGATGATCGATCATGTGCCGGATTTCATCTACGCCAAGGACCTGGAAGGCCGCTTTCTTTTCGCCAACCGTGCCATCGTCACCGAAAACGGCTTCGACACAGTCGAGGAACTGATCGGTCTCACCGATTACGATATTAACGGCGATGCGGCGCAGCGTGCCGGCATTCCAGAGACCGAGGCGCGGGTGATGCGCACGGGAGAGCCGGATCTCGGTTTTGAGGAACGCGCAATGCGCGGCGATATCGACCGCTGGCTGATGATGTCGCGCGTGCCGCTTAAGGACAAGAACGGCGCGATCATTGGTGTGGTTGGTGCATCCAGGGATATTACCCAGAAGAAAGCCTCGGAGCGACTGCTTCAGGCGCAGGCGCATATTCTCGAAATGATTGTTGGGGCGGCGCGTATCGAGGATTTTCTCGAAGAATTCGTGAAGGCCATCGAAAACCTCGCTACGGGTCTTGCCTGCGCTGTTCGCGTATTCGATGCCGCGGCCGGCGAACCCTCGGTCTATGCCTCACCGGCGCTTTCACAGCATGCGGGGGTGACAGCACTCATCTCCAGCGTCAGCGATCCCGAAAGCCTGACCTATCCCGCCGGTAATGTGGCCTTCAGTTTCGATATTCCCGCCAGCGAAGGCAATGCGCACGGTTTCGTCTGGTGCATGTTGGCGGGCCGCACACCGGATGCGGGGCTTTTGGAGTTCATCGCCGCCGCCGCGCGCATGGCGGGTCTTGCGATCGATCGCAAACGGGCGGCGGAACATATCGCGTTTCTTGCCGATCACGACATGCTGACACGGCTGCCCAATCGCCGCTTTCTGGATACGAGATTGCCGGAGATACTGGCAGCATCGGCAAAAGCGAAGCGGCATGTCGGCATCGGCTTTCTCGATCTCGATAATTTCAAGCAGATCAACGATACGCTCGGCCACAGCGTTGGCGATGCTTTGTTGTCCAAAACGGCTGAGCGCATCTCGCGCAGTCTCGGTCGAAACGATCTGGTGCTGCGGGTGGGCGGGGATGAGTTCGTCATCATTCTGCATAAGCACAAGGACGATTTCGAAAGCCGCCTGCAACATATCCGGGCTGCAGTCTCGCAGCCGCTGCGCCTCGGCAACTACGATATCAAGGTCACATGCAGCATTGGCATGGCATTTTTCCCGGAGCACGGGGAAACCACGGCGGAAATTGTCGCTGCGGCCGATCTTGCGATGTATGAGGCCAAGCATAGCGGGCGAGATGGCATTGCAACCTTCACGCCCCGCATGGCGGATGATCTGAGGAAGAAGTTCACCCGCATCGAGGAATTGCGCAAGGCGGTGGAAAGGGACGAATTCGTTCTACACTATCAGCCGCAGGTGGACCTTCTGACCGGTCGCATCAGCGGCGTGGAGGCGCTGGTACGCTGGCAGCACCCGGCGGAAGGTCTGCTCGGCCCCGCGGAATTCATCGGCCTTGCGGAAGAAACCGGCCTCATCGTGGAACTTGGGGAAAGCGTTCTGAAGAAAGCCTGCCTTCAGGCGCAGGCATGGTGCAATGCCGGGCTGCCGCCCGTCAAAATGGCGGTCAATATTTCACCCAGGCAATTTCAGGGCGGTCTTGTGGAGCAGATCAGGTCTGCGCTCACGCAATCCGGCCTTGCACCGTCTCTGTTGGAAATCGAGATCACCGAAACCCTCATCATTCAGGATGTGGAAACATCCGTGCGGATCATGCGCGTCATCAAGGAGATGGGCGTCAGCCTGGCACTGGATGATTTCGGCATCGGTTATTCCTGTCTCGGCATGCTCAAGACCTTCCCCCTGTCGTGCATGAAGATAGATCGGTCGTTCCTCACCCATCTGCCGGAAAAAACCAAGGACAGCGCCATCGTCTCCATCATGATCCAGCTTGCGGGGTCTCTGGGCATCGATGTCATTGCCGAGGGCGTCGAGACCGGCGAGCAGGCAGCGTTTCTGCGCGCTGCCGGCTGCCCCTATGGGCAGGGTTATTACTTCAGCCGTCCGGTGCAGGCGGATGCGATCGAGGCAATGTTGGGGAATATGATGACTTTCCCCGCTGGTCTATCGAACGACATGCAATAATTCCCACCTCGGTGGCCTGCCTCTAACCGGATTCGCCGGGCGCGAATTGGCGGAAGGCACGTTGCGCTGTCTTTGCCGCATAGTGGCGTCGGGAGGGAGTGCGGCTATATCACCCTTCTTGCGACCCCACGCGGCATTAAAAGCCCGCATCCCCTCATCTTCATCCATGAAACTTGATTCCTTTCCCAAGCGATTGCGGGATTGGGCGCAAGTTTGTTCTAGTATTATAATTCAAAAATATTAGAAATAATTTGCGCTATAACTAAGTAATAAATATCAAAATCACCAAATAAAACATTTATATATTATATATTAAACTATTAATTTGTTGTAATTTTACTACGTTATTTGATTGTATGCTTTAAGTTTATTTGGATTTTTTAGATTTAAATTGCGAGTCTCCCGAAGTTTCTGCCATTTGCTGGATCAGCGCAGAGAAGCGGGCGGCAGGGAAAAGACCAGCCCTCGGCTTTGCGCATTCGCTGAAAAATTTTTTGACTGGAGATTAAAAATGAACATCAAGAGCCTTCTCATCGGCTCCGCTGCCGCTCTCGCAGCAGTATCCGGCGCACAGGCCGCTGACGCTATCGTCGCTGCCGAACCCGAGCCCATGGAATATGTTCGCGTCTGCGACGCCTTCGGCACCGGCTTCTTCTACATCCCCGGCACCGAAACCTGCCTGAAGTTCGACGGTTACGTTCGTTTCCAGACCGACTTCGGTCGTAACCAGTCCGGCACTTCCGACTGGGATGCCACGACGCGCGGTCAGTTCAACATCGACACCCGCACCGACACCGAACTCGGCGCTCTGCGCGGCTACATCGGTCTGCGCGGCCAGGCCGACAACGACACTGACCGTAACGTCGTTCTCGATCAGGCTTTCATCGAACTCAGCGGCCTGAAGGTCGGTTTCTACTACAACTGGTGGGATGACGGTCTCTCTGGCGAGTATGACCAGCTCAGCTCCAACCGCACCCGTCTGAACGCCATCCGTTACACCTACGACGCAGGCTCCTTCTACGTTGGTGCCGCTGCTGAAGAGCTGGAAGGCTCGCGCAAGGGCACGTCTGAGCTTGGCGTTTCAAAGGGCGGCAAGTTCAAGACCAACACGAACGATGTCGGCGTAAGCGCCATCATCGGCGGCAAGTTCGGCGGCGTTAAGGCCAACCTGCTCGGCGCTTACGACACCAACCAGGAAAACGGTGCAATCCGTGCAATCGTCACGGCTGACATAGGTCCGGGCACCCTTGGGCTCTCCGGCGTATGGGCTTCCGGCGCCAACTACTACTACGAAGAATCCGAATGGTCGGTTGCTGCCGAATATGCCATCAAGGCAACCGACAAGCTGACCATCACCCCCGGTTTCCAGTACTTCGGCACGATCGATATCGGTGCTAACAACGACTTCGTTGGCAACCGCGATGCATGGCGCGCTGGCGTAGCGACAAACTACAAGATCACCTCCGGCCTCTCCACGAAGGTTGCAGTGACCTATCAGGACGTGGACGGTAAGAAGGGTGTAAACGGCGGTGGCGATAGCTGGACCGGCTTCCTTCGTCTCGAGCGTTCGTTCTAATACCCGACACAAGAAAAAAGCATAAACCTGGTTAGATAACTCAGATCCACCCCGCTCTTGAGCGGGTGAGTGCTAGCTCCAGTCAAAGTTCCTGACATGACGTCAGGTTTGCTCCCCGGACCCCTCCAGGCCGGGGAGATTTTGTTTTGAGGAAAGTTCCGGCAGATTTTTGTCAACAATGTCGTTGCGGGCATTTGCGGGCGGGTCGCTGGGTTGGCGGGTTGCCGGTCCTGGAGATCAGGTTGCGCTATCGCTCGCCAGGCATTGGTACCGGCGGCTGGGGAGGGTGCACTGGCTCTTCGAAGGTTCGCAGCAAACGGCCCCAGCCCGGATCATGCATATGCGCTTCAAGACCCGCGCGGGCGGCAAGTGTCAGTGCCTCTTCCTGTCCAAAGGAGAGAGCCGCATCGACGTCGGTCGTCAGAACACGGCCGTTTTCCATCAGCATCTTGCCATCGACGAAAACGGTGTCGACATCGCTTCCCAGAACCTGATGCACGAGACGGTGCACCGGCATCCACATCGGCATCAGATGTGGCTTGCGCATGTCGATGACGACGACATCGGCCTTTTTGCCAATTTCGAGCGAGCCGATTTCATCTTCCATGCCGATGGCGTGGGCGGCGTCGATGGTGATCATTTCGAATATCTTGCCCGGCGGCAACAGGTAGCGATCGTGATTGTGCAGCAGATGTTGCGTGAACTGCGCAAGTCGGGCGGTCTGGAGCATATCGAAGTGACGGCTGGGTGCTGCGCCATCGGTGGTGATGGCGACTCGAATCCCCTTGGACATCATTTCCATGATCGGCGTTGAGCGGCCCGGCGGGGCGTGGGTCACGCGCGTGCCGGTTTCCGCCAGTATGTCGATTTCTTCATGCGAGATGCCCCAGCAGTGCTGGAGGTGGATATCCGGGCCGAGAAGCGCATTTTCCTTATCCTGAAACGCCATGCGGATTTGCCCCGCAAATGCATCCGAATGTAGCCTGACGCCCATTTTCCGGGCCGTCTCGCGTATTCGGCGCGCCTGCATGCGGTCGTTTTCCGTCAGTTTCACGGCGTGGTCGGGGCTTGAAGCGTTGGAGGGTTCCACCGAGGGAACGATGGTAAAGGGTGTCAGGAAAACACTGATGCGTCCGTCTGCCGTTCCGTTCAGGGCGTCGATCGTGGCTTCGCTGCCTTCGATCATTTCCTCGAAGCTTACATTTCGGCGCTCCGGAGAGCCGCTTTCCCATCGGGTCACCGGGTGCGGCCAGGGTAGGCCGGAAGGTCCAACGCAGATGATTTCACGAAGCCCGATTTCGTCATAAGCGCGGGCGTGGTTGATGGCAAAGACGGGGTCGTCGGCGCGTGGCATCGAGGTGATGATGCTGGCACCTGTCGTCACGCCGGCGCGAAGCCGCTCGATGCCGGAGACCAGGCCGTCCGCATACCAGTAATCGCGTGTGACGTAGTGATAGTAGGTCGGCGTCACGACCTTCATCCACATGGCGTTGGTGTCGGCCGCAATGCTGCGGATCAGCGCGTGCCCTGCATGGCCATGGGCGTCAATGAGGCCGGGAATGATGAGTTTTCCCCGGCAATCTATGATCTGTTTGTCGCTGTGACGTGGCGCCAGCTCCGCTGCTGTACCGATGTCGACAATACGGTCGCCCTGAATGGCAAGGCCACAATCCTCGATGATGCGTCTTTCACGATCCACCGTCACCATCGTGCCGTGCAGCAGCAGAAAATTCCCCATTTCGTCCTCTCCCTCATTGAAGCGTAGCTTGTATCCAGAACCTCGCGATTTTGGATACGATAATTGTCAACAATATTATTGACAATACGCCTGTGCGAAACAATACTCCGCCTTGTCCGGCCGGTAGGTCTGTCGGCTATCCAATGATTTATAAAAAGGGGGGATCAAATGTCCCGAATTAGAAGTTTCGTTCTGGCCGCCATGGCCGCCGCCGCCATTGCTGTTCCCGCAAACGCAGAAACCTTGCGTTGGGGCGGTCGTGCGGATCTCTACTCGCTTGATCCGTATTCGGTGCCTTCCACCTCCAACCTCGCCTTTCTCAATCATATCTATGAAGGGCTGGTGCGTTACGGGCCGGACTTCAAGATCGAGCCGGCGCTTGCGACGGAGTGGAAACTTGTTGATGAAAAAACATGGCGTTTCACCCTGCGCAAAGGTGTGAAGTTCCACGACGGTGCTGAGTTTACCGCTGACGATGTCGTTGCATCTTTCACGCGCGCTTCGGATGCCACCTCACCATTGCGCGGCAATATTCCGGTTTTTGCCGGCGTGAAGAAGGTCGATGATTACACCGTCGATCTGAACGTCACCGCGCCCACCTCGCTTTTCCTCAACGACATCACCAATATCTTCATCTTCAACGCCAAGTGGTTGAAAGATAACAACAGCGAAAAGCCGACCGACTTCGCATCCAAGGTCGATGGCTACACGACGATGCACACCAACGGCACCGGCCCGTTCAAGCTTGAGAGCCGCGTTCCCGATAGCAAGACGGTTCTTGTCGCGAACGATTCCTGGTGGGATCAGAAAAAACACAATCTCGATCGCATCGAATTCGTGCCGATTGCCTCGGCCGCAACCCGCGTTGCAGCTTTGCTCTCCGGCGAAATCGACCTGATCGATTCCGCGCCGATCCAGGATCTGCCGCGTCTGGAATCCTCGCCCAACATCACGGTGAAGAAGCGCACCGAGCTGCGCACGCTGTTCATTGGCTTCAATCGCCGCGAAAAGCTGGAAGACGGCAAGCCCAACCCCTTCAACGATCTTCGCGTTCGCCAGGCATTCGAGGCGTCGATTGATCGTGATCTCATCAACAAGAAGGTCATGCGCGATCTTGCAAGACCGTCCGGCTCGCTTATTGCGCCTGAGATTGCGGGTTACGCCAAGTCGCTTGATACCTACCAGCCTGCCGATCCGGCAAAGGCGCAGAAGCTGCTTGCCGATGCAGGTATGAAGAACCTTGCATTCACCTATACCTGCATGAATGACGAAAGCATCAACGAGGAAGACATCTGCTCCGGCGTTGCCAACATGCTCAAGCGCGGCGGGTTCCAGCCGACAATCGACATCGCCCCGCGTTCGGTACAGTCTCCCAAGCGCAATGGTGGCAAGGCCGATGTCTTCAACCTTAGCTGGGCGAACGAGCCCACGCTCGATGCCTTCTCGTTCCTGTCGCAGATCCTGTCGACCCGCAAGGGCGCGATGGGCGTATCCAACTATGGCGGCTGGTCCAACCCCGAGATCGACAAGCTGGTGGATCAGGCAGCACACGAGCAGGACAATACCAAGCGTCTCGCGCTTGAAGAAGCTGCATTGAAAATCGCCAAGGACGAGACGATGCTTGTTCCGCTGCACCAGCAGCCCATTGCCTGGGCCATGCTCGGAAAGGTCAAGAGCGTTGATTTCCGCGCCGACAACAAGCCGCGCCACTGGCTGACGCAGGTCGGCAAGTAATCCGGAATATCAGGGAGGCATTGGGCATTTCGCTGAACGCCTCCCTGAATGCTCCGCTGCCGGTGCAATTGTTGACAATGTTACGGGCGCATGCGGCCCGTACCCCGTCTCTTGCAAAAATGGGCAAACCTGCCTGCCTTTTGGCCACGGGTTTGCATCCGAGAGGTTACAATGCTGGTTTTCATCATCAAGCGTATGGGAAATGCCATTCTGGTCATGCTTTCCGTCGCGCTTATTGCATTTCTCATTTTCAGGCTTGCCGGAGACCCCGTCGAGTTGATGGTGGGGGAGCAGACGTCGCAGGAAGATCGCGCCGCCTTGCGCGAGCGTCTTGGTCTTAACGACAGTCTGCCAACGCAATATCTGCGATTTGTCAAAGATGCCGCCCAGGGCAATTTCGGCGTTTCCTATCGCAACGGCCAGCAGGTGCTGCCGCTGATCGCGGAGCGGTTTCCAGCCACGCTGGAACTGGTTCTGGTGGCCACGATCATATCACTTGTCGTCGGCCTGCCGCTTGGGGTGCTGACGGCGATCAGGCGCGGAAAGTGGTATACGGAGGGCCTGCAATTCCTGTCGATTGTCGGCGTCTCGCTGCCAAGCTTCGTTGTCGGCATTCTGCTTATTCTTGTCTTTTCGGTCAGCCTCGGCTGGGCGCCGGCCTTTGGTCGCGGTGATGTCGTGCAGCTCGGCTGGTGGTCCACCGGCCTGCTCACCTCATCGGGGCGTGCCGCACTCATTCTGCCTGCCATCGCGCTCTCGCTTTACCAGATCACGCTCGTCATGCGTCTGGTCCGCGCCGAGATGCTGGAGGTGCTGCGGTCCGATTTCGTGAAGTTCGCCCGTGCACGCGGCATTCCCCGCTGGCGCATTTATTTCCGCCATGCGCTACGCAACTGTCTTATGCCTGTTGTGACGCTGACGACGATGAACGTCGGTTCGCTCATCGCTTTTGCGCTCATCACGGAGACAGTGTTTCAGTGGCCGGGCATGGGCATGCTGTTCATACAGGCGGTGACGTTTCTCGATATCCCCGTCATGGCGGCCTATCTCTGCATCATTTCCTTCATCTTCGTTGTCCTCAACACGTTCGTCGACATTGCCTATGCGGTGATCGATCCGCGTCTGCGCACTGCGCACTAACCGAAGGGAGCCGGTTTCATGGCCACAGACCTTCCGCAAACGGCAAAAGCTGCCCGCCCGTCGCTCATCAAGCGCATACGCAACAGCGATCTCTACTGGTCGTTCAGTCACAGCAGATCGGCCAAGATCAGCGCGCTGATCCTTGCAGTCCTCATCCTCGCCGCCGTTTTCGCGCCCCTGATCGCACCGCAGAACCCTTATGACGGCGCGTCGCTCGACATGTGGAAGGCCGAACTGCCGCCGGTGTGGCAGGAGGGCGGCGAATGGCCCTATCTGCTCGGCACGGATACGCAAGGGCGCGACATGCTCTCCGCTATCCTCTACGGCACGCGCATATCGATCGTCATCGGTGTCGCCTCGGTGGCGCTTTCCCTGGTCATCGGCATGACTGCCGGGCTTGTGGCCGGTTATTTTGGCGGTTTTGCCGATAATCTCCTGATGCGCATCGGCGATATCACGCTCTCCATTCCGACAATTCTGGTGGCAATTCTCGTCTCCACGGTCGTCAGACAGATGCTTCCGGACAATCTTCGCGAGGTCGGCGCGTCTGCTGTGCTCATTCTCGCCATCGCGCTTTCCGCCTGGGTGCAATATGCGCGCACCGTGCGTGCCCAGGCGATTGTCGAAACCGGCAAGGACTATGTGCAGGCGGCGAAGCTGATCGGCGTTCCCGCGCGCCGCATCATGGCAAACCATATTCTGCCCAATACGCTGACGCCGATCATGGTTGCCGCCACGCTCAACTTCGGCATGGCGATCCTGACCGAAGCGACGTTGTCGTTCCTCGGCATCGGCATGCCACCCAGCCAGCCGTCGCTCGGAACGCTGATCCGCATCGGCAACCAGTTCCTGTTTTCCGGTTCCTGGTGGATCGTGTTGTTTCCCGTTTTCCAGCTCTGCCTGCTCGTCGTCACCGTCAACCTTCTGGGTGACTGGCTGCGCGATGCGCTAAATCCGAAACTGAGGTGAGTTCCATGTACGATCTTCTGCTCCGCAACGTCAGGCCCATGGCGGGCGACACCTGCGATATTCTGGTAAGACAGGGAAAGATTGCTGGGTTTGGAAAGTTCGACGCCGAACCCGGCATGGCGGTCGAGGATGGTAACGGTGCAATCGTCGCGCCCGGTCTCATCGATGCACATACCCATCTCGACAAGACGACATGGGGCATGCCCTGGCATGAGAACAACCGTGCCGCCATCCTGCGCGGACGGATCGATTTCGAGCGCGAGAACCGCACCCAGATCGGTATCGATCCGCACCGCCAGTCCATGCGCCACGCCATCGGCCTTGCTGCAAACGGCGGCACGCATATCCGCAGCCATGTGGATATCGATCCGACCCACGGCCTGAAGCTTGTTGAAGGCATATGGGAAACACGTGAGAAGCTGAAAGGCATCATCGACATCGAGGTCGTTGCCTTCCCGCAGTCCGGCGTCATGGTCATGCCCGGCACGGTGGAGTTGCTGGACGAGGCCCTGAAACAGGGATGCGAAGTCCTTGGCGGCATCGATCCCTGCGGCATCGATCGCGATCCCAAAGGTCAGCTCGATATCCTCTTTCAACTCGCGGTCAGGCACGGCGTGCCGATCGACATTCACCTGCATGAGGCTGCCGATCTCGGCGCCTTCACGATGGAGCTGATCTTCGAGCGTATTCGTGCCAATGGCATGGAAGGCAAGGTCGCAATCAGCCACGCCTTTGCGCTGGGCATGAATGATTACATCAGGGTCGGCAAGCTGATCGATGAAATCGCCCGGCTCGATGTGGCGATCCTGACGACGGGCGCGCCCTCGGCAACCGTGCCGTCGATCATGCGGCTGAAGGAAGCCGGCGTTCGCGTTGGCGGCGGTTGTGATGGCATTCGCGATACCTGGGGACCCTGGGGCCAGCCGGATATGATCGACCGGGCCAAGATCATCGGCATGAAGAACGGCTTGCGCTCGGATATCGAGCTTGCGCATGTCCTGCATGTCGTCTCGCAGGGCGGTGCCGATGTCATGGGCCTCAAGGATTACGGTCTTGAGGTTGGCTGTGCCGCAGACTTCACGCTGCTGACCGGCGAAACATTGGCCCATGCCGTTGTCGATGTCGCGCCACGGCCGCTGGTCGTAAAGGGCGGACGCGTGACCGCCAGAGGCGGCAAGGCGGTGGTGGAGGCGCCATGATGAACAATCCGCTACAGTCTATCGCTCTCGGTGAACGCCCCTCCGGTCGCACGCTGCTCACCGCAAGCTGGGTGGTCGGTCATAAGGACGGGTCTCACCGACTGTTGAAAAACGGCGAAGTGGTTTTCGAGAACGGCGAAATCCTTTTTGTCGGCCATGGCTTTCCGGGCGAGGTCGCGCGGCGCGTCGATTTCGGCAATGCCCTGATCAGCCCCGGCCTGATCGACCTCGATGCGCTTTCCGATTTCGATACGACTATTTTGGGCATCGACAATCACCCCGGCTGGGCGAAAGGCCGTGTCTGGCCGCGCTCTTATGTCGAGGCCGGTCCTTACGAGATGTATTCCGAGGATGAGCTTGCCTTCCAGAAACGTTTCGCCTTTGGCCAGCTTCTCCTCAACGGCATCACCACGGCGGCACCCATTGCCTCGCTGTTTTATCGTGAATGGGGAGAAACGGTCGCTGAATTCGAGGCTGCGGCCGATGCTGCCGGCGAACTTGGTCTCCGGGTCTATCTCAGCCCCGCCTTCCGCTCCGGCGGCATGGTGCTGGAAGAGCCGGGGCGCATGGTGCCCGTGTTCGATGAGGAACGAGGTCTTCAGGGGCTGAAGGAAGCAGTGTCGTTCATCGAACGGCAGACCGGAAGACACGGCGACCTCGTCCGCGGCCTTCTCGCGCCTGATAGGGTTGAAACATCGACGCTCACCCTGCTCGAAAGAACCGATGCGGCCGCCCGTGATCTCGGCTGCAAATTCCGGCTGCATATGGCGCAGGGCACCATGGAAGTTGACACGGTTCGCAAGCTGCATGGCTCAACCGCGCCGGTATGGCTCGCAAAAGCAGGCCTGCTGAGCGACCGCCTTATCGCGCCGCATGCCACCAATGCGACGCAGGAAGATCTGGCGCTCTATGCGGAAAACGGCGTGTCGATCGTCCACTGTCCGCTGGTGTCGGCCAGAAGCGGCAGTACGCTGTCGTCCTTCTCCGCGTGCCGGCAGCTTGGAATAAACATTGCGATGGGCACCGATACGGCGCCCGCCGACATGCTGATGAACCTGCTTGTCGGTCTCATCACCTGCCGCATCAATGACGGTGCTCCAGATAAGATCCGCTCGGCCGATCTGTTCGACGCCGCCACACTCGGCGGCGCTCGGGCGCTGGGTCGCTCCGATCTCGGACATCTTTCCAAGGGTGCGCGCGCCGATATCGCGGTCTTCGGTCTGGATGACACGGTCATGGCACCGAGCCTCGATCCGATCACGACGATTGTCACCGGCGGTTCGGGCAAAATCACGCGCGCCGTGTTTGTCGATGGCCGTCTCTCCATGCGGGAAAGACAGGTCGCGAACATCGACATGGCGAGCGCCCGCATTCAGGCGCAGGCACAGTTCGATGGGCTGATCGCGAAATATCCCGAGCGAAGCTGGGCCAATCCGCCCGTTTCGGAAATCTTCCCCCCGAGCTACCCGGTGGAGGTGAATACCAATGGATGACATGAACCAGTCGGTTATCGATGTCCGCAATTTGAAAGTCGAGTTCCCTGGCCGCCGGGGAACGGTGACGGCACTTTCGGATATCAGCCTTTCCATCCGCCCCGGCGAAATCCTCGGTGTGGTCGGGGAGTCCGGTGCCGGAAAATCCATGACCGGCCTTGCGATACAGGGCCTGCTCGAAAAACCGGGCCGCATCGCGGATGGCGAAATATGGCTTGGGTCGCGTCGTATCGATCAACTCGATGACAGGGCGATGGAAAGCATCCGTGGCCGGGAAATCGGCGCGATTTTTCAGGATCCGCTCACCTCGCTCAATCCGCTGTTCACGGTTGGCGCGCAGCTTGTGGAGACAATCCGCCAACATCTGCCGCTTTCGAAAAGGGATGCAAAGGCACGCGCAGTTCAGCTTTTGCGTGATGTCGGTATTCCATCTCCGGAAGAGCGCGTCGATCACCATCCGCATCAATTCTCCGGTGGTATGCGCCAGCGCGTCGTCATAGCGCTCGCACTTGCGGCGTCGCCGAAACTGATCATCGCCGATGAACCGACGACGGCGCTTGACGTGTCGATCCAGGCGCAGATCATCTCGCTGCTGCGCAAGCTCTGCAAGGAAAAGCAGACGGCTGTCATGCTGGTCACCCATGATATGGGCGTCATTGCCGAGGCGGCCGACCGCGTTGCCGTGCTTTATGCCGGCAGGCTGATAGAGGTGGGGCCGGTCGAACAGGTTCTCCATGCGCCTAGGCACCCCTATACGCAGGGCCTGATGGCCTCCATTCCTTCGCTAGGCGCGCGAGTGGAACGGCTCAACCAAATCGACGGGGCCATGCCGCGTCTCGACGCCATCCCGCCCGGATGCGCCTTCAATCCGCGCTGCGGCTTCTCAGGACCGCGCTGTCTTCGCGAGCGGCCGGAACTGGAAGCGGTGGGTAATGGCGCCAGCGCTTGCTGGATGAATGCAGGAGGTACAGCATGAACACGCCCGTTCAAAGAACACCCGCATTGACCGTCAAGGGCCTCACCAAGACTTTCGATGTCTCTGCCCCATGGCTCAATCGGGTCATTGAGCGCAAGCCCCGGCAATTCGTCCAGGCCGTAAACGACATCGATTTTAAGGTTCCGGCGGGTGGCTGTCTCAGCATCGTCGGAGAAAGCGGTTGCGGCAAGTCCACGGTTGCCCGTCTGGTGACCGGGCTGTTCCGGCCAAGCGCGGGTGATTTCCACTTCGCCAAGGGTCGCAAGGATACACCGCTTTCGGCGCAGATGATCTTTCAGGATCCCTATGCCTCGCTCAATCCGCGCTGGCGGGTGAAGAATATCATTGCCGAACCCATCCGCGAACTGAAACTTCGTGCGACCCGGGCCCAGACCATGGAACGGGTGGAGGAACTGTTGCTGACGGTTGGTCTGTCTGCTTCGGACGGCGAAAAGTTTCCGCATGAATTTTCAGGCGGCCAGCGTCAGCGCATCTCCATTGCCCGCGCTTTGGCAAGTGAGCCCGAGTTTCTGGTCTGTGACGAGCCGACATCGGCACTCGATGTATCGGTGCAGGCGCAGGTGCTAAACCTGATGCGACGCCTACAGGACGAGTTGGGGCTGACCTATCTGTTCATCAGCCATGACATGAGCGTGGTTCGCCACATGTCGGATCGCATCGCGGTCATGTATCTTGGCCGCATCGTGGAGGAGGGCGACACGGAGGAGCTGTTCGCCCGCCCGCGTCACCCCTATACCCAGCTTCTGCTGCAGACCATTCCCAATATCGACGCGCCGCGCCGTGACCGGGAACTGGTTGCCGGTGAAGTTCCAAGCCCGCTCAAACCGCCATCGGGATGCACGTTTCATCCGCGTTGCCCGCTTGCAGCGGCGCGCTGTTCGGCGGAGGTGCCAAAGGTGCGCACGCTTGCCGGCGGCACACGTGTCGCCTGCCATCTGGTGGCGGACGAAGAAGAGCTGGTTGTGAAGGAAAGAGAACTCGTCTGACCGTCGGGTCAGGCGAGTGCGGCGCGCAGATCGTGGGAAAGGTCGCGGATTTCGCTGAGATCGAGTTCCGCTTCCACATGTTCCAGATGGTGGGTCATCAGATGCGTGGCTTTCGCCGGGTCGTTATTGGCAATCGCATCGACGATTTCCGCATGCTCGTCCGGTCCGCAATTGAAGCGGTCGGTGTTGCGGTAAACGGCGGTGATGAGGGAGGAACGCGAAATGAGGTCGCGCATGGTGGTGAAGAGGAAATCGGAACCGGCTGTTTCCGCAAGCAGCAGATGGAACCCGCCGGAGAGCTTGATGATATCTGTGGTGATGTTGTGAGCATTGGCCACGCGCTCCTTGGCGACATGGTCGCGAAGCCGTTTCAGATCGGCCTTGGTGGCCGATTTGCACAGACGTTCAACGACACATTGCTCCACGGTGCGACGCACGAAGAACACGTCTCTGGCTTCTTCGACCGATGGTTTCGAAACGAAGGCGCCGCGATTGGGAACGATGGTGACGAGACCGTCGCGCTCCAGAACGGACAGGGCCTGACGGATACGTGCACGGCTGACACTGAAAATTGTCGCCAGTTGTTCTTCCTTCAGCTGCACGCCGGGACGCAGCCGCCGCTCAGCGATGGACAGCCAGACTTTCTCGACAATTTGCTGTGTAGACTGGCCGTTCTGCTCGGTCATTTTGTTCGCTCTCCATTAGGGTTAGAAAAGCGTGATGCCGCCGAAAAAGTCAACTGTTTCAACAGGGTTTTGGTTGCATAATTGTCAACAATATGAAACAATATTGTATACTATAAACGGGACAACGTCATGGAATTCGACTTCACCACGCTTGAGCCACAGAGTCGCTATCGGTTGCTGACGAATTTTATTGGTCCGCGGCCGATAGCGCTTGTCACGACCCGCTCGGAAGCGGGCCACAACAATGCAGCGCCGATGAGCTTTTTCAACGTCTTCTCCCATGATCCGCCCATCGTTGTTCTCGGAATCCAGCCGCGTCTGAATGGCGAGGAGAAGGACACGATGGCCAATATTCGCCGCACCGGCGAGTTTGTCGTCAACATGGTCGATATGACTATATCCGAACATATGCTTGTCTGCGGCCTCGGTTTCGACAGCGAGGTCGATGAACTTTCCATGGCGCAGCTGACGCCGACGCCCTGCAACAAGATCGATGCAAGCTTTGCAGCGGAATCGCCCTGCGCCTTCGAGTGCCGGGTGGAGCGTCTGATCGACTATCCGCGCCGGACGCTGGTGCTGGGGGAGGTTGTGCACATGCATGTCCACAGGGACTGCCTCGACAAGGAGGGGCATTATGTCGATCCGGACCGATACCAGCCGATCGCACGCCTCCATGCCGACAATTACATTACCTCGGATCGCCAGTTCGTCTTGAAGGCGCCCCCCATTACCGACTTCATCAAGCCAGATGGCAAGTGACAGTCCCGAAAGGCTGACCTGAATGCATATTCGTCTGATCAACCCGAACTCAACCGCCTCGATGACGGCGCAGGCGCTCGAGAGCGCCTTGCGCGTCAGGCAGGCGGATACGAAGATTTCCGCTGCAAACCCTGTCGATACGCCGGTCAGTATCGAAGGCGGGGCCGATGAGGCGCTGGCTGTTCCCGGCATGCTTGAGGAAATCCGCAAGGGCGAGCGGCTGGGCGTCGATGCCTATGTCATTGCCTGCTTTGATGATCCGGGCCTGCATGCGGCGCGCGAAGTCGCGCGTGGTCCCGTGATCGGCATCTGCCAGGCCGGCATTCAGGTGGCGATGACGATCAGCCGCCGCTTTTCCATCATCACAACGCTGCCGCGCTCCATCCCCATTATCGAAGATCTCGTCGATAGCTACGGTGCACAGCGGCATTGCCGCAGGGTTCGTGCCATCAATCTGCCGGTGCTGGGTCTTGAAGAGGATCCGCTTGCAGCCGAGGCGATGTTGATCCGCGAAATCGAAGCGGCCAAGAAAGAAGATGCGGCAGAAGCCATCATCCTCGGTTGCGCCGGCATGTCCGCACTGTGCGACAGGCTGCGCGAGGCAACCGGCGTCCCTGTCATCGATGGTGTCACGGCCGCCGTCAAGCTGGCCGAAGCCCTGGTGGGCGCGGGTTACGTGACATCCAAGGTCAATGCCTATGATTATCCGCGGGTGAAGGAAACCAAGCTCGTCGCCTGACCGGGAAAGGCGGGTGCGGCAAAGCGCCTCCACGGCGTTTGCGACAAAGCCCGCCTCGCTCTAGTGTCTGCTTTCGCGCCGGTCCGCAGAATGGCCGCGCGGGATGGGAGGCAGGATGATCGACAAGCTGGAGTTTTTCATTGCACTTGCGCGCGCGGAGCATTTCGGGCGGGCCGCGGAGGAGTGCGGCATCTCGCAGCCGACGCTGTCTGCGGCCATCCGGCAACTGGAAGATCAGCTCGGTGTCGTGCTCGTCGTGCGCGCGGCCCGATATCAGGGCCTGACGCCGGAGGGGCAGCGGGTGCTCGAATGGGCAAGGCGCATCGTTGCCGATACACGCACGATGCGGGAGGAAATGCGCGCCGCGCGTAAAGGCCTCGCCGGCCACATCCGGCTGGCCGTCATTCCCACCGCTCTCGCCATGGTGCCCAGGCTCACCGAACCCTTTCAGGCGCGTCACCCGGCAGTCACGTTTTCCGTCACCTCCCGCACGTCGTTGCAGGTTCTCAGCCAGATCGAAAATCTCGAAATCGACGCGGGAATCACCTATCTCGACAACGAACCTCTGGGCCGGGTGACGACGGTTCCGCTTTACTCGGAGCGATATCACCTGATTGCGGCTGCAGGCACGCCCCTTGCCGATCAAGAGAGCGTGACCTGGAAGCAGGTTTCTGGTCTTCGGCTTTGCCTATTGACTTCCGACATGCAAAACCGCCGCATTATCAACAAGCACATGGCCGAAGCGGGTGTTGAAGCGAAACCCACGCTCGAATCCAATTCGATGATTGTACTGTTTTCCCATATCCGAACCGGACAATGGGCTTCAATTATGCCGCGTAACATCGCGGAATCGTTTGGTTTTCCAAAGCAGATCCGAATGATCCCGATTGTCGAGCCCGATGCCGAGCATCTTGTCGGCCTCATCGCCACCTATCGTGAACCGCATACGCCACTCGTTTCCGCACTGCTGCATGAGGCCCGATTGCGCGTCGCGGCCTCCGCTTTTGATAGAAATTTCCTATCGACTGACGGAAAGACGATATTGACCTGATCTTGCTCCGCTCGCCATTCTTTCGCCATCAGGCAGCGCGGCGCGCCGGATAAGGATGTGGAGGTCCTCCGGTTCAAACGCCCGCCACCTGTCGGTTTGGGAGGACTGGCTCATGAATATTCGTGCTGTCGCCGCAGATGAGGCGACGCGTGTGCAGGCTATCATTGACGACTGTCTGCATATGGAAGGGCCAATGCTGCCCATCCTGCACAGGGTGCAGGAAGAATTCGGCTATGTGCCTGATAGCGTCAAACAGGTGATCGCCCTGGCCCTCAACGTATCGCGTGCCGAAGTGCATGGTGTTGTGAGCTTCTATCCCGATTTTCGCGACCATCCCGGCGGGCGCCATGTGCTGAAGCTCTGTCGGGCCGAGGCTTGCCAGTCGATGGGCTGCGAGTCTCTTGCCGACACCATCAAGGGGAGACTTGGTCTCGACTGGCACCAGACGGCAAAGGATGGCTCGGTCACACTCGAGCCGGTCTTTTGTCTCGGGCTCTGCGCCCAGGCACCCGCGCTGATGCTGGATGGCGAGGTTCATGCCAGAGTGGATGAGCACTGTCTTGGCGACATTCTGGCGGAGGTGCGTCGATGAGCGTGACCGTTTTCGTGCCTTGCGATTCCGCAGCACTCGCCGTTGGTGCCGACCGCGTTGCCGAAGCAATCCAGGGTGAGGCCGCGGCCCGCAATCTTGATATTCGCCTTGTCCGCAACGGTTCGCGCGGCCTGCTCTGGCTTGAAGTGCTGGTAGAGGTCGACACCCATCATGGCCGCGTTGCTTATGGTCCGGTCAAAGCTTCTGATGTTTCCGGGCTGTTCGATGCGGATTTTCTTGATGGCGGCGATCATGCGCTCTGTCTTGGGCTGACGGAAGAAATCCCTTTCCTGAAGAATCAGACGCGCCTGACGTTTGCGCGCTGCGGCGTGACCGATCCGCTTTCGCTGGAAGACTACCGTGCCAACAAGGGCATGAAGGGGCTGGAGAGAGCCGTTGCACTCACCCCCTCGGAGATCGTCAAACAGGTCACCGATAGCGGCCTTCGCGGACGGGGTGGCGCCGGTTTTCCGACCGGTATCAAGTGGAAAACCGTGGCGGATGCCACCGCCGGTCAGAAATACATTGTCTGCAATGCGGATGAGGGCGACAGCGGCACCTTTGCTGACCGCATGATCATGGAAGGTGATCCCTTTGTCCTTATCGAGGGCATGGCCATTGCCGGCCTCGCGGTTGGTGCAACGAAGGGCTACATCTACACCCGCTCCGAATATCCCCATGCCGTTAGGACGATGGAAAAAGCCATCGACATTGCCCGGCGAGAAGGGGTTCTCGGCGCGTCTGTGCTGGGTTCGGGTCGCGCGTTCGATCTCGAGGTGCGCATGGGCGCCGGAGCCTATGTATGCGGTGAGGAAACCTCGCTGCTCAACAGTCTCGAAGGCAAGCGCGGCACGGTGCGCGCCAAGCCGCCGCTTCCCGCCCTGCAGGGGCTGTTCGGCAAGCCGACGGTAGTCAACAATGTCATTTCTCTCGCTTCGATCCCTGTGATCATGGATCGCGGCGCGGCGTTCTACCGGGATTTCGGCATTGGTCGTTCGCACGGCACAATCCCGATCCAGCTTGCCGGAAACATCAGACATGGCGGGCTTTACGAGACCGCTTTCGGTCTGCCGCTCGGGCAATTGGTCAACGAGATCGGCGGCGGTACCATTACTGGCCGGCCGGTCAAGGCGGTTCAGGTCGGCGGCCCATTGGGCGCTTATTTCCCGGTGTCGCTGTTTGATACGCTGTTCGACTACGAGGCATTTACCGCCGCAGGCGGCCTGATCGGTCACGCCGGCATCGTCGTCTTTGACGACACCGCCGATATGCTGCGCCAGGCGCGTTTTGCCCTGGAATTCTGTGCCGTCGAAAGTTGTGGAAAGTGTACGCCATGCCGGATCGGTTCGACACGCGGTGTCGAGACGGTCGACAAGATTTCCCTTGGAATAGAAGCAGAGCGAAATACGGCGCTGCTTGAGGATCTCTGCGAAACCATGAAGTTCGGTTCGCTCTGCGCGCTAGGCGGTTTCACGCCTTATCCCGTGATGAGCGCGCTCAGGCACTTCCCGCAGGATTTTGCACCCATCCCACGTGTCGAAGCGGCGGAGTAAGACCATGGCCCTTATATCTGAAATCGACTACGGAACACCAAAATCCACCTCGACAGAGATGGTCACGCTAACGATAGACGGCCGCGAGATCACCGTGCCGGCGGGAACGTCGATCATGCGTGCTTCGAGAGAAGCGGGCATCGATGTTCCCAAACTCTGCGCCACCGATATGGTCGATGCCTTCGGTTCCTGTCGCCTCTGTCTCATCGAGGTGGAGGGCCGCAATGGCACCCCCGCTTCCTGCACCACGCCAGTGGCGGCCGGTCTTGTCGTCCACACCCAGACGGAACGCCTGAAGCAGATCCGCAAGGGCGTGATGGAGCTTTATATCTCCGACCACCCGCTCGACTGTCTCACCTGCGCCGCAAATGGCGACTGTGAATTGCAGGATATGGCCGGCGCCGTCGGCCTGCGTGACGTGCGTTACGGCTATGATGGCGACAACCATGTGAAGGCCCGTGCCGGCGATGGCGACCTCAACGCCAACTGGATGCCCAAGGACGAGAGCAACCCGTATTTCACCTACGATCCGTCAAAGTGCATCGTCTGTTCACGCTGCGTGCGCGCCTGTGAGGAAGTTCAGGGAACGTTCGCGTTGACGATCGAAGGGCGCGGCTTCGAAAGCCGCGTTTCGCCCGGCGCCCACGAGGCATTTCTTGATTCCGAATGCGTTTCCTGCGGCGCCTGCGTGCAGGCCTGTCCGACGGCGACGCTGACTGAAAAATCGGTGATCGACATCGGCCAGCCGGAACATTCGCTGGTCACCACCTGCGCTTATTGCGGTGTCGGCTGCTCGTTCAAGGCGGAAATGCGTGGCGAAGAGCTGGTTCGCATGGTGCCGTGGAAGGACGGTCAGGCAAACCGTGGCCATTCCTGCGTCAAGGGTCGCTTTGCTTATGGTTATGCCAGCCACCGCGACCGTATTCTCAACCCGATGGTCCGCGAAAAGATCAGCGACCCGTGGCGCGAAGTGACGTGGGACGAGGCGTTTGCCCATGTCGCCTCCGAATTCCAGCGCATTCAGGGAACCTATGGCCGCGAATCCATCGGCGGTATCACCTCTTCTCGCTGCACCAATGAAGAGACCTTTCTGGTCCAGAAGCTCATCCGTGCCGGTTTCGGCAACAACAATGTAGATACCTGCGCCCGCGTCTGTCATTCGCCGACGGGGTACGGGTTGGGGCAGGCGTTCGGCACCTCTGCCGGAACGCAGAATTTCGATTCCGTCGAACATTCGGATGTTGTCCTCGTCATCGGCGCCAACCCGACGGACGGGCACCCGGTGTTCGGCTCACGCCTGAAGAAGCGGCTGCGCCAGGGCGCCAAGCTGATCGTCATCGATCCGCGCCGCATCGATCTCGTTCGCACGCCGCATGTGGAGGCGTCGTTCCATTTGCCGCTGAAGCCCGGAACGAATGTTGCGGTGCTGACAGCCCTTGCCCATGTCATCGTTACCGAAGGATTGTTCGACGAGGCCTTCATCCGCGAGCGTTGCGACTGGTCGGAATTCGAGGACTGGGCCGCGTTCGTGGCCGAACCGCAGCATGGCCCGGAGGAAACAGAAAGCTTTACCGGCGTTCCCGCCGATGAGCTGCGCGGTGCCGCCAGGCTGTTTGCCAAGGGCGGCAATGGCGCAATCTATTACGGGCTTGGCGTTACCGAACACAGCCAGGGTTCCACGACCGTCATGGCGATTGCCAATCTTGCCATGGCGACCGGCAACATTGGTCGCCTTGGTGTCGGCGTCAATCCGTTGCGTGGCCAGAACAATGTGCAGGGTTCCTGCGACATGGGTTCCTTCCCGCATGAGCTTCCCGGTTATCGTCATATATCCGACGATGCCACCCGGGAAATATTCGAAAAGCTCTGGGGTGTTACCCTCAACAACGAGCCGGGGCTGCGCATCCCCAACATGCTGGATGCAGCCGTCGATGGTAGTTTCAAGGGCATCTACATTCAGGGCGAAGACATCCTCCAGTCGGACCCGGACACCAAGCATGTTTCAGCCGGTCTTGCCGCTATGGAATGTGTTGTCGTGCACGACCTGTTCCTGAACGAGACGGCAAACTACGCGCATGTCTTCCTGCCGGGTTCCACCTTCCTCGAAAAGGACGGAACCTTCACCAATGCCGAACGCCGCATCAATCGTGTGCGCAAGGTCATGTCGCCGAAAAACGGCTATTCGGATTGGGAGGTCACCCAGAAGCTGGCTCAGGCCATGGGGCTGAACTGGAACTATACGCACCCGTCGCAGATCATGGATGAAATCGCGGCGACGACACCGAGCTTTGCCGGCGTTTCCTATGACTATCTGGAGAGCAGAGGCTCGGTGCAGTGGCCGTGTAACGAAAAATTCCCGGAAGGCTCGCCGATCATGCATGTGGACGGGTTCGTGCGCGGCAAGGGCAAGTTCATCCGCACCGAATATGTGGCGACGGACGAGCGTACCGGCCCGCGCTTTCCGCTGCTGCTCACCACCGGCCGCATTCTGTCGCAGTACAATGTCGGCGCGCAGACACGGCGCACCGAAAACGTCGTCTGGCATGAGGAGGATCGTCTCGAAATCCATCCGCATGATGCCGAACAGCGTGGCGTCAAGGATGGTGACTGGATCAAGCTCGCCAGCCGTTCGGGCGATACTACGCTGCGGGCGCTGATCACCGATCGCGTTGCGCCGGGGGTGGTCTATACCACCTTCCACCATCCGGGCACGCAGGCAAACGTCATCACCACCGACTACTCCGACTGGGCGACGAACTGTCCGGAATACAAGGTCACTGCAGTTCAGGTCTCGCCCTCGAACGGGCCGACCGAATGGCAGGAAGGATATGACGCGCTCAGCCGCCGTTCGCGGCGGATCGCTGGCAAGCTCGAGGCGGCCGAATAATCGGGGCCGGGGCAATCTCGGCCTTTTGAAAACGTGAACGTCGACCGTCAGGCGGCGCGGGGAAAACAGCCATGTTGCTTAATCACACCGACGAAAAACTGGTGAGAATGGCGAACCAGATCGCGACTTTTTTCCTTTCCCAGCCGGAGGATATCCGCGTTGAGGGGGTCGCCACGCACATTAACAAATTCTGGGAACCCCGTATGCGCAAACGGTTTTTCGAGATGGTTGATGCCGGTGCCGGGGAGTTTTTGCCGCTGGTGCTCGCAGCAGCGCTCAAGATCAAGAGGCCCGGGGTGCCCGCCGCCGATGCGGTCGGGCTTGGCAAGGATGCCACGGGAACGCCGGAGGGCAAGGGCGTTGCTGCGGGCGAGTCCTTGTCCGAACCGAGCATTCCCGAAACCACGTAAAGCCAGGCGGTAACACGCCGCAAACAGGTATTGCCGGATGGGGGACATCCGGCGATCTCGGTAACGCCCGGTCGATGCGGCCAATGCGGGCGTATCATGGTTGTCCAGACATTCACGAGGGAGGTAGTGTCGATGGCAGTAGCAGGCGTATCTGCGGGAGGGCCGGCGCAAGCCGGGATTCTAGACCGCGAACGGATCATAGCAAAACCGGGCTTCAACCGCTGGCTGGTACCGCCGGCGGCTTTGGCCATTCACTTGTGTATCGGCATGGCCTACGGCTTCAGCGTCTTCTGGCTGCCGCTGTCCAAGGCATTGCCGGCAACGGACCCCAGTTGCTCCAGCCTTACCCTTGTCGGGGCGCTGTTCACCACCGAGTGCAACTGGCGTGTGGCCGATCTTGGCTGGATTTACACGCTCTTCTTCGTCCTGCTGGGATGCTCGGCGGCGATCTGGGGCGGTTGGTTGGAAAGGGTCGGGCCGCGCAAGGCCGGCTTCGTTTCCGCCTGCTGCTGGTGCGGCGGCATTCTGGTTGCAGCGCTTGGCGTGATGACGCACCAGCTCTGGCTGATGTGGGTCGGGGCAGGTGTCATCGGCGGCGTTGGTCTTGGTCTCGGTTACATCTCGCCGGTATCGACATTGATCAAATGGTTTCCGGACCGGCGCGGCATGGCAACCGGCATGGCCATCATGGGCTTCGGCGGCGGTGCTATGATCGGCGCACCGCTTGCCAATCTGCTCATGAATACCTTCAAGACGGATACTTCAGTCGGTGTCTGGCAAACGTTCGTCGTCATGGCATTGATCTATTTCGTCTTCATGATGGCGGGTGCCTTCGGTTACCGCATTCCACCGGCGGGCTGGCGTCCGGAAGGCTGGACGGCCCCGGCGGCCAAAAGTGCCATGATCACCAATCGTCACGTTCATCTGCGTGATGCGCACAAGACGAAGCAGTTCTGGCTCATCTGGGCGGTTCTGTGCCTCAACGTGTCAGCGGGTATCGGCGTGATCGGCATGGCATCGCCAATGTTGCAGGAGATTTTCGCGGGTTCGTTGATCGGTCTGCCCGGCGTTGGCTTTGCTGACCTCAATATCGAGCAGAAAGCATCGATCGCCGCCATCGCGGCCGGGTTCACGGGCCTGCTGTCGCTGTTTAACATCGGCGGCCGCTTCTTCTGGGCTTCCATGTCCGACAAGATCGGCCGCAAGAACACTTACTTCTGCTTCTTCGTGCTTGGCATCATTCTTTATGCGCTGGCCCCGACGCTGGCAACGATGGGTTCCAAGGCGTTCTTCGTTCTTGCCCTCGGCATCATCCTGTCGATGTATGGCGGCGGCTTTGCAACCATTCCCGCCTATCTTGCCGACATATTCGGCACGCAGTTCGTCGGCGCGATCCATGGCCGTCTGCTGACGGCATGGGCAACGGCCGGTATCGCCGGGCCTGTTGTCGTCAACTACATCCGCGAAGCACAGATCGCGGCCGGTGTCGCACCGGGTCCCGCACTCTATACCAGCACCATGTACATCCTGGCGGGGATGCTGGCGATCGGCCTCATCGCCAACGCGTTTGTCCGGCCGTTGCCGGAGAAATGGTTCATGTCGGATGCGGAGGTTGCGACACTTCAGGCCAAGACAGCCGCCGCCAATGCAGGGCCCACCGGTTCCTTCGGTATCGGCAGGGGTGGCTTGGACGCCAAGGCCGCACTGGCCTGGGCAGCCGTCGGCATACCACTTCTCTGGGGCGTGTGGGTCACGGTCAAAAGCAGCCTTGTGCTGTTTGGCTGATTGCGACAAGCATCAGATCGTCCGGGCAGCCCTGTGGCTGCCCGGATTTGTTTTCAGGCCTTGAGTGACAGGCGGGCATTCTCGAAGGGCAGGCCGTCATCGTCAGTCGACCTGCGCGAGACTTCAAGGAAGCCGAGCGAACGGTAAAACCGCATCGCCTGCTCATTGGCGGTATAGACCTCAAGCGACAATTCACCCTTGAGATCAAGCGCGTGGGCGATGAGCCTGCGCCCGATACCCTTGCCCTGTTGTGCCGGTGCGACGAACAGGCCTCCGATGAAACTGTCGAGCAGGCTGATGAAGCCGACAGGGTCGCCGGCCTGCGCCGCGACGAAAGTCTCCGATAGCGGCAGATAAGTATCTTCGATCAGTCTTTGCTGCTCGCGCAAACGCTGCGTGCCGATAAAGGGATGTGCCAGCAGCGAGGCATCAAGCCAGATGCGTGACAGGATTTGCGTATCCGCTGCCGCGTCAAACGGCCGGATGTCGATAGATTTGATATTCATGGAAATTCCGCAGAATTAGACATGCCAAAGGGTCAGCTCCGTTTTCAGAGCCGGCTGAAACCGCGATGGGCGGTCAGATTTTCAACCTCTGCGCATAAATCTCCCTGCTTCGAACCTGTATTTACCGCTGCTGCGCAGCAGGGTCAACAAAGGGAAAGGCGGGCTTTCCTCAAGATCCTGCCGGCAGGGTCAGCGAACAGGTGAGCCCGCCATTTTCGCCGCGCTCCAGCCTGATGCTGCCGCCATGAAGCTCCACAAGTTCCTTGACGATGGTAAGGCCGAAGCCGTCACCCGGAACGGTCTCGTCCATGCGTCTGCCCGGCTGGAAAGCCTCGGAAATGCGGGCATCCTCGATGCCCTGTCCATCGTCCGAGATCACGATCCAGACGTCGCGTCCGGTCTTTTTCGCGGAAATACAAACCGCGCTTTTGGCCCATTTGAATGCGTTGTCGATGATATTGCCAACGATCTCGTCCAGATCCTCAGGGGTGACCTGCAATAGCAACTCGGGGTCCACATCGACTGTAGCGACAATCCCCCGGTCGGCATGAATACGCGACATGATATCAACGATATCGTCTATCCTCGGTTTGAGGGCGGTCACCGTGGCCGTGCCGCCTGCCGCGGTCTTGCGGGCTCTAGCCAGATGGTGGCGGATGCGCTGGTCGATCCTGTCCACCAGCGCACGCATTTCGCGGTCCGGGTCGTTGGTTTCGTTGAGCGCAAGGTAGAGGCTTGTCACGGGAGTTTTCAGACCATGGGCGAGATTTGCAAAGTGCAGACGTGTTTCCGCAAGCCTCTCGCTATTCTGCTCCACGAGACGGTTGATTTCGCCCGAGGCGGGACGCAGTTCCTCGACATCCGCCTCCGGCAACCTGTCGAGTGTGCCTGCCGAAATCGAGGAAATATCGGCGGTGAGTTGCCGCAGTGGTCGCAGACCATATCTGACCTGCAGGAAAATACCGCCGACGAGGCTCGCGCCCAAGAGGGTCATGGCAGGTATCAACCACAGAAGCGCGCTGCGGGCGGGTGCAACCAGCGCGAATTGCGGCGCAGTGGCAGTGATTTCGACGAGGCGCTGTCCAACCATGGTTTGAATGGATCTGAGATAGAGCTTCTCGCCGTGAAAATCGGCATTCGCGCCGGGACGAGGGCCGTGGCCCATCATTTTGCGCCATTCGAACGGGGAGGGCGGGTTGGTTATGGTTTGCCCCGCGAGCGACCGAGAGACGATAGCTACACCCTCGCCGGTGATCTGCCAGTACCAGCCGGAGCCGCGCCTGTCGAATGGCGGGCCGTCCAGCGCGGCGTTGAGTGTCACGCCGCCGCTTGCGCTGCCGGAGAGCGCGCTCCGCAATCCCTCTATCTGCGTGTCGAGCCGTTGGTCGATCTGTTCACGCACCACGGCGGCAACGATGAGATAGAGTATGATGGAGGCGACGATCACGGTCGCGGTGACGAAAACCACGGAAAAAACCGTGAGGCGGCGCGAGATCGACGAACCCGGAATGGCCGAAAACTCCCTCATGGCTCTGCCTTCAGCATGTAACCGCGCCCGCGAACGGTCTCTATATGCCCGGCACCGATCTTGCGTCGCAGGCGGGCAATGATCACTTCGATGGAATTGGAATCCACTTCCGCATCGCCCTCATAGACCCGTTCGATAAGTTCGCGGCGGTCGACCACCACTTCCTTGCGCAGGATGAGGCAGGAGAGGACCCGCCACTCCAGCGCGGTCAGCTTCAGCGGCAAGCCGTCCTGTTCGAAGGTTCCGAGCTGCGCATCGAAGATGAGCGAACCGCAGGTGATGGCGGAGGCGGCGTGGCCGGTGGCGCGGCGAACGAGTGCACGCAACCGCAGCACCAGTTCTTCCACCTTGAACGGCTTGGTGAGAAAATCGTCTGCTCCCGCCTTGAAACTCGCCACCTTGTCCGGCCATCCGTCACGCGCGGTCAAAACGAGCACGGGAAGGTTCCGCTGCGCCGCCCGCCATGATTTCAGAACCGATACGCCATCGATTTTCGGTAATCCCAGATCGAGAACGGCCACGTCGTAAAGTTCGGTAAGCCCGGCATGTTCGGCATCCTCGCCATTCTGCGCGATGTCGACGACAAAATTTTCCGCCCGCAGGCTGGCTGCGATGCGCCGGGAAAGATCGGTATCGTCTTCAACGAGAAGTATGCGCATGATCCTGCCGTTTCGGTTTCGTGGGCGGTGTTTTAACTAGGCCCGGAAGGCTTAACTCAACCTGAACCACAAGGTTCAGGCTGCTGGTGGCGCCTGGCAGGTAAAAAGGCCCTGTCAATCAAACAGGAGACCACCATGTCCCACTCTGAAGAGAATAACGAAATCGCAGCACCGAAGGCCACTTCTGACACTCCCGTGCCGCCGCACCGGAAACATCGCCGTAAAACCGGAGCGTTCGCCTTTGCGGCCGTTGCCATGCTGGCCGTTGGGGCAGCTGCCGGAGCCGGTGCTGTGAAGCTGACACGGCCGACACCCGAGATGGCGCCGATGACGCCCGTTGCCATTTCCACCGTCAAGGAAGGGAATCTCGTGACCCTGAAGGGCAAGGTCGCCGAGATTTTCGGCAACAAGTTCATTGTTCAGGATGATAGCGGCCGCGCACTCATCGATACCGGCCCCGAGGGCGACAATGGGAAGGTCGTGACTGTCGATGAAGCGGTCAGCGTTCAGGGCCGTTTCGACAGGGGTGTCCTGCGGGCAAGCTATGTCGTCCGTCAGGATGGCAGTATCGAGGCACTAGGACCGGCAGGCCGTCCGCCGCATCATGGTCCTAAAGAGGATATGATGCGCGGGCCAAAAGGCGACGGCCCGATGGGTGAGATCATGCCTCATCCCAAACCCTGATATCGGGGCCTGATCTGCGCCAGACGGCGCGGGCTCGAAGACGATAACCGTCCCGAGCCCGCACCGCCGGTTTTTTAAGGTTTAGCCTGCACGCTTCAACTGCAGACGCGAGACACCCGCAGCGATGTTAACGCCGGTGCCGACTTCGGCGCTGAGCGGCTGAAGCGCGACGTTCTTGGCATTGCCGCCGATCAGTGCATTGGCGCCCAAGCCCACGCCGACCGATGCGGCAGCGGAGGCACCAACATAGTTGCCGCTCAACGCACCGTCACCCACGCGGCTGGCTGCGGTGTTCAGCACGATCCAGCTCATATAGGTCTTGCCGGTTACGCCGATGTCGAGACCGAGCTTGCCGATCGTGCCGGTATAACGCTCGGTCTTGCCGGAGCGCTGGCGAAACTCGCAGGCCACGCTCTTGCTGGAGCCGACCACAAGGCCGACGCCGCCGGCAATTTCGCACGACAGGGTGCCGACGCGTTCCTTCTGCGCGGCTTCCATGGGGCGTTTTGCATTGTGCTTCGTTTCGGCTGAAGCAATCGGGGCAAGGGCCAGGGTTGCAATCGCGGTTGCGAGAACGAATGTCTTCATTGTTTTTCACTCCTGTTGTTATTCGCTAGATGGATGCGCCGGGGCGGCGTCTCCAGATAGGTGCAAGGCCGCTGCCGTATCGCCAGATCGGCGATGATGGGCCGCGACGCGAAACATTCTGCGATGATGACCGCATGTTCGAAGGCAGAGAGTGTTTCCACCTCTCCGGAGAGCACGATACGGCCCTCCACGGAGGTGACGGAGATCGAGCTTTTTTCCTGCCCGTCCGCATAGGCGATCACGGCTTGCAACGCGGCGCACAGGCTGATCTCCTGGGGATCGCAGCTTGACACCTGGTTTGCATCGCACGAGAGCATCATCGTGAAACCTCCTGCCTTGAACATAGATGGTTCACTTGAGAACTTTGTTGACGGCGTCCTTTGCCTGTCCGAGCTTCTCCTGCGCCTGGCCAGCCAGTTTCTCGGCCTTGCCTTCTGCCTGAAGCTTGTCGTTGCCGGTGATCTTGCCGGCAGCTTCCTTGATTGTGCCCTTGGCTTGACGGGCGATACCTTCGATACGGTTATTGTCCATGACGAACTCCTTCCATCGTTAGAGGGTGCCGCTGTTGGTAGCGGCATGATGGTAAGGTAGTTCGGGAAAATCACAGTTTGCAGAGCAATAGCTACTAGTTGAACTGGTACAAACTGACCTATTTTCGCGTTCGGCTGCGGTTATTTTTCCCTATGGCCGGTAAAACCGCGCTCACGTGCCCAGATCACGGCGGCGGTGCGGCGGTTGACGCCGATCTTGCCGTAGAGTGAGGCGATATGGTTGCGGATCGTATGCTTGGACAGGTTCAGCCTGTCGCTCATTTCCTTGTCGCTGCATCCATCGCAGATCAGTGACAGGATTTGCTCCTCGCGCTCGGTGAGATCCTTGAGGGAGGCGGAAGACGTTGTGCCGCGGGAGTTCTGCCGCAGCCCCGCCAGCCGCTCGACAACCGTCCGGCTGAACCAGGATGTATCGGTCATGACGCTTTCGATCGCTTCAATCAGTTCGTTCTCGGTTCTGCGCCGCTCAGTCACGTCCTGTATCGCCCAGATGACACAGAGCTGATCGTTGATCTCGGCGCGTTCGGCGGAAACGATGCATTCGGCCAAACCGCCACCGGAAAGATTCATGCGCATGTTCTCATCGCGGATGGGGATGTTGTCCTTCAGCCGCTTTTCGAGATCGCGGCGCGCGCCCGCGTCCTCCCACAGCCGCAATTCGCTGGCCGTCTTGCCCACGACTTCGGCCTCGTTGCGTCCGCACAGGACCAGAAAAGCGTCATTGACTTCCATCAGCACGAAGTCGTCCAGCCTCGAAATCGCTGCCGGGACAGGCGACAGGCGAAAGGATTTGAAGAAGCGCTCCTCGCTCTGTCGCAGAGCGTTCTGGGCTTTGCGGCGGCCGTCCAGATCGGCGAAGGTGAACAGCATGCACGGTTCTTCGGCAACGGCGATTGTTTCGCCGGCGACGATGACCAGCCTGTCGCCGCCGGGGATGGGAATGAGCGCCTCGCGCTGACGGATGAGCCGGCCATCCTCCAGCTTTTTCAGGGCGTCCTCGCCTGTATCGCACTCTGAAAACAGTCCGAGTTCCTCGACACTGATGCCGATGATCTCTTCACGGCTGAACCCGGTCATCTCAAGGAAACCCTGATTGACGCGGATGAAACGCTTGTCCTCCAGCCGGCATATCAGCCCCGGCGCCGGATTGGCATTGAAGGCGCTCTCGAAGCGCGCCTCCGCCTCGAAACGCGGCGTTTCGTCCCGGATGATCAAGACCAGAACATCCGGTTTTGCACCAGCATCTTCAAGAACGAGGCCACGCACCGTGTGGACCCAGCATTCCGCTTCATCGCCGCTTGGCGATATCTCTACCGTCACATCTTCGAAGGTCTCGCCCGCCAGAAGCCGTTCAAGCGGATATTGTCCCTCGTCGAGCAGGTGGTTGTTGCGGTATCGAAGCGTGAAATTTCGCCGATAGGCAGCGGCATCCTCCCCAAGCTCAGGCATCGCTTCTATACGGTGCATCTGAAGGGCGGCCTTGTTGGCCCAGGCTATCGTTCCGTCGTTTTCGAGCAGGATCAACCCGTCGCTGAGGCCAGCTATGAGGTTTTGCAACACGAGCCGGTTGATCTTGGGAATGTTTACGCTGTCGTCCATGTTGCCCCCGGTATTTCAATGCTTTGTGCCCGCTATAACGCGCGGTTCCGCCAAGCGTTGCAGGGCAGGCGTGTCGCATGGCCTTCGCGCATGGTTTGCGATGCCGGTTGCTTGCTCTCAGGTCCATTTGAGCTACTATGCGCTGATGGCGGGGAGGCCATTCTACAGGAGGGTTCATGAATTACCGGTCTTTGAAACGGCGTATGGTGTTGAAACTTGCGGCTACGGCTGCTTCTTTTTGCATGATGGGACTGACGGCGAGCGCGCAGGGTTTTCCTGATCGAACGATTACGCTGGTCGTTCCCTTCGCGGCAGGTGGCTCAACCGACGTGGTTGCGCGCGTCATCGCACAGAAAATGGGTGATGAGCTTGGTCACCAGATCGTCGTTGAAAATGTTGCCGGTGCTGGCGGTAATCTCGGTGCCGACCGTGTCGCACGCGCAGAGCCTGACGGTTACACGATCCTGATGGGCACCGTTGCGACCCATGCCTTGAACCCGCTCATTCTCAAGACAAAGCCTTACGATCCGCAAAAGGATTTCGCCCCGGTCTCGCTTCTGGTCGTGGTTCCCAATGTGCTTGTTGTCAATCCGAAGCTGAACGTCAACAGCGTCGCGGAATTGATCGCGCTTCTGAAAGCCGAACCGGACAAATATGCCTATGCCTCGTCCGGCAATGGCACGCCGCTGCATCTTTCAGGGGAATTGTTCAAGAGCATGACCGGTGTGAGCATGCAGCACGTTCCCTATAAAGGTGCCGGCCCCGCGCTCAACGATCTTCTCGGCAACCAGATTTCGATCATGTTCGACAATCTGCCGTCGTCGTCCGGCCACATAAAATCCGGCACATTGCGGGCGCTTGGCGTAACGACTGCCGAGCGGGCGTCATCATTCCCGGATCTGCCGACCATTGCCGAAACCGTACCCGGTTATGAAACCTACACGTGGAACGCGCTGTTTGCGCCTGCCGGCACGCCGGCCGATGTGGTGGACACACTGAATGCGGCGGCCAAGAAAGCGCTTGCCGATCCGGGTGTGGCGGCCCGCATGGCCGAATTCAGCGCCAAGATCGTCGGTTCTTCGCCCGATGAGCTGAAAAGCCACGTTGCAGCCGAAATCGCCAAGTGGGAACCGGTCGTCAAGAACGCAAACGTCCAGATGGATTGACCAGATATGTTCTCGCCGCGCACCGGAGCCTGGGTGCAGCGGGAAGCGCCACCACGCAAAAACCGTGGCCGAAGCTTTCATTGGCATCGGCCACGTTCGTTGCCGTCACACCAGCTGATGTGTCGTTTTCGCATCACTTGCCATAAGGTTGCAATTACCCGGTTGGCAACGGCGAACAGCTCAGGTACAAATTTCTCACCGCGTCAGATCGAACATAGGGAGGCGTTGCATGACATCATCATTCATCAAGTTCCTCCCGCGTGGAATGAACCGACACTAGGTCATTTCCATTCGTGGCCCGCCCCGAGCGCGCCCCACATGCGGTTTTGTTTTCCTTCATAGCCCGATTGATCTGACGGGATCATTTTTGTTTTCCGCCCGGGCTGTGCCATCCAACTTCCGTTTTTGAGGACCGGTTGCCGAACGCATGGCGCCGTGCTGGTTAAAATGTCTCGCAAGAAGCTCGATTTCCGCGCCGATGCCCATCGCCATGTGCTCGGCTTTGTTTTCCACCATTGGACCCACCGGCGGGCATTGGTGGGCTTTATTGTTGTGCTGGTGATTGCCAGCACGCTGGCCGAAGTCATGGTGCCGGTTTTCTCCGGCCAGATCGTCGATGCCATTGCCGGCGGCAACGGGGCTGACCGGGCGCTGCGCGCCTTTGTCGTCGTCGTGGCGCTGGGCTTGACAAGCGTAGTCCTGCGCTGGTTCGTGTTTAACGGCATCATCAGGCTGACGCTGAAAACCATGGCGGATGTGGCGAATAACGGTTTCTACCGGGTGCAGCGGTTCTCAACCGACTGGCACGCCAACAGCTTTGCCGGTTCCACGGTTCGCAAGATCACGCGTGGCATGTGGGCGCTTGATTCACTCAATGACGTGCTTCTTATCGCCCTGTTGCCCTCCATCGTCATGCTGGTGGGCGCCACCGTCGTGCTGGGTAGTTACTGGCCGATCATGGGCTTGATCGTGGGCACGGGGTCGCTGATCTATGTCGGCGTCACCGTGTTGCTCTCCATGGGCTTCGTATCGCCGGCGGCAAGACTTGCAAACGCCTGGGATACCAAGCTTGGTGGCGCGCTGGCAGATGCCGTCAGCTGCAATTCGGTGGTCAAGGCTTTTGGCGCAGAGACCCGCGAAGAGGCGCGGTTGCGCCATGTGCTGGCCAAATGGGACAACCGTACGCGAAGGACATGGAAACGAGGCACGCTGAACGGCACGATCCAGGGCTTCATGATGGTGTCCATGCAGGCCGGTATTCTGGGAACAGGCCTTGTCATGTGGCAGCAGGGGCTGGCGACGCCGGGCGACATCACCTTCGTGCTGGCGATGTTCTTCGTCCTGCAGGGCTATCTGCGTGATGTCGGTCAACACATCCGTAACCTGCAACGCGCCGTAAACGACATGGAAGAGTTGGTGTTGCTCGACAAGATGCCTTTGGGTGTCGAAGACAGGCCGGATGCCAGGCCGATCAGGATAGAGAAGGGCGAAATCGTTTTTGACAACGTCACTTTTCAATATGGCGCGCATCCCAGCCCGCTCTATGAGGACTTTTCAGTCACCATCAGGTCGGGTGAGCGTGTGGGGCTGGTCGGGCATTCGGGGTCGGGAAAGACGACATTCGTCAAGCTTATCCAGCGGCTTTACGATGTGAATTCCGGCTCGATCCGCATTGACGGCCAGGACATCGCCAAGGCCAGGCAGGCAAACCTGCGCAGCCAGATCGCCATCGTGCAGCAGGAACCGATCCTGTTCCACCGCACGCTGGCGGAAAACATCGCCTATGGCCGGCCGAGCGCCTCGCGGCGTGAGATCGAGCAGGCGGCGAGGCAGGCAAGCGCCCATGACTTCATCATGTCCCTTCCCAAGGGCTATGAGACGATGGTGGGTGAGCGCGGCGTTAAATTGTCTGGCGGGGAGCGGCAGCGTGTCGCCATTGCCCGTGCCTTCCTCGCGGATGCACCGGTGCTGATTCTGGACGAGGCGACATCGAGCCTCGACAGCGAAAGCGAAGTGCAAATCCAGGAGGCCATGGAACGTCTGATGGATGGCCGCACCACGCTGGTCATTGCGCACCGGCTTTCCACCGTGCGGGCGCTTGACCGTCTGCTGGTGTTCGACAAGGGCAAGATTGTCGAAGAGGGCGACCACCAGGCGCTGATCCGTCTGAACGACGGCATCTATCGCCGGCTATTCGAGCGGCAGGCGCTGGAACTGACCAAGGGTCTGGTGGCTTAAAAAATGAAACGCCGGGGCAATGCTCCGGCGTTTTTCTTTTGCGCGGCGGCCAACAAATGCTCACAGCCAAACACTTAGCTAATCGACGAAGTTTCCCTTGCGTTAGAGCCGTACTACATGATAGTTAGCAATATGACTAAGCATTCGCCCGAACTATCGCTGATCTTTCAGGCTCTGGCCGATCCGACACGCCGGTCTATTCTAACGAAGCTCGCGCAAGGGCCTGCTCGCGTCATGGAATTGTCCGCTCCCACGGGGCTGCGTCTGCCGACCGTGATGCGGCATCTGTCGGTACTGGAGGAGGCGGGACTTATCCGCACCTCCAAGGATGGGCGGGTGCGCACCTGCGCTATCGTGCCCGATGCTCTGGAGCCGGTGCGGACATGGCTTGATGAACAGCGGGCCATTTGGGAGAGCCGGCTCGACCGGTTGGAGGCATTTGCAATGCAGGCTGCGAATGAGCGCACGGAATGATGTCGAAACTCAATCAGGACGGCACCCGTGCTGAACCCCATCTTGGCGATGGCCGCTTTGCAACACTGAGCTTCGAAAGGGTGGTCGCTGTTCCATTGTCGGTCCTCTGGCAAGTGTGGACGTCGCCTGCCGCGCGGGCTGTCTGGGCAGCGCCCACGCCCGCCGTGACCGTGGAGTTTCTGGAAGCCGATACCAGAGTTGGCGGACGCGAAGTTTCGCTCTGCAAGGTCGATGGGCAGCCTGATATTCGCTGCGAATGCGGGTGGCTGGAATTGCAGCCAGCCTTGCGCAGCGTCAATTACGAGGTGGTGTCGTCCGGTGACGTGACGCAGTCTGCGGCGCTGGTCACCGCTGATTTTTCGGCGACGGAGCAGGGCAGTCGCGTTGTCGTAACCGTGCAGCTTTCCTCATTGGCTGCGGATATGCAGGCGGGTTACCGGCAGGGCTTCGGTGCTGGTCTTAACAATCTGACCGAGGTGGCCAAACGGACAATGGTGCTGGAGCGAACGATAAGGGCGCCGCGCAACATCGTCTGGAAGGCCTGGATGAATTCCGAGACGCTGCCGCAATGGTGGGGACCGGAAGGGTTTTCGTGTCGCACGAAGAGGATCGATCTGCGAACCGGCGGCGAGTGGGTGTTCGACATGATCGGACCTGACGGCACTGTCTTCCCGAACCATCATCGATATATCGAGGTCAGGCCTGAGGAGAGGATCGGCTACACGCTGCTCTGGGGCGAAAACGGGCCGAAACATGCCGACGCCTGGGCTTCGTTCGAGGATCAGGACGGCGCGACGAAGGTCGTGCTCGGCATGGTGTTCAGCACGGAAGCCGAGTTCCAGGACGCGAAGGGTTTTGGGGCTATCGAACTGGGTCAGCAGACGCTCGGCAAACTGGAACGCTTTGTTTTCGCATCGTAATCGCACGGGGACTGAACTTCAACAGGGGCGTGATGCCCTCTCGGGGTGACTGGATTATCGACCCCGCGTTCCTGCCGTCACGGTGATGTTCAGATTGCGTTGACGGCAGAAATCGTAATTTGCATCACCCGGTTTTCACCGTTCCGCACACAGCAAAAATTAAGGAGATTGCGACACTGATGTCTCGACTACCTTTTGGAGAGTGATGATGCAGTCACGACGTTGGCGTGTGATAGCCGTGGGGATATTTCTGGCGATAGTCGGCGCCGCGCTGCCCATTGCCGCCATGGCCTGGACGTCCTGGCGTGTAGCCATTCAAAAAGAACTCTTCATTCTCGACCTCGTCGCCGAAAGATCGCTTGTTCGTGCCGGAAATACATTCAGGCAAGCGCAAGGGGCATTGGAAGCAATTGAAACGGCGCACCCTCCCGCATGTTCGGATCAGCATATTGCACAAATGCGGATGGTGACGATCAACGTTCCCTCAATCGAGGAGATTGGCTATTTCGAAAACGGCTTCATCAAATGCACCTCCTGGGGCCGCGCCGCTGGCGACGTAGCCAAATCCCATGTCGACTACGTCACACCGGACGGTCTTGAAGTGACGTTGCGTATCCAACCCGGCATCAGCCACGGCGACCAGATGACGAGCCTGCATCTCGGCCACCACAACGCGCTCGTCGCACCTTCGAGATTTGCTGATATTGTGCTGCGGGACGGGATGTCTCTCGCGATCCTCAACGATAAAGCTGCGGTCATCAGCACGCAGAACCTTCCCGATACAGGGGTTCTGGCCACGTTGCCGACAAAAGAGGGACAGGGCACGACGGACGCATGGCTTTATTCGGTGGTAAAGGAGAATGCGCTGACGGCGGTGGTTCTCGAGCCAAGGGCGGCGTTGCGAACGAGGCTGGTACGGGAGTTGACTATCCTTTTGCCCATCGGCGCATTCATTGCGCTCTTTATCGTCGCCATCGTCATCTGGATGTCGCGCAAGCCGTTGTCGCCGGAAACGGAACTGGAAATCGCAGTCCAGAACCGTGAATTCATCGTCCACTATCAACCGATCATCGAACTCAAGACCAATATATGCGTGGGCGCCGAAGCGCTTGTCCGCTGGCGGCGGCCTGATGGCACGCTGGTGAGGCCAGACCTCTTCATTCCGCTGGCGGAAGAAACAGGGCTGATAGAGCCCATCACCGATCAGGTCGTTGAAGCCATTATTGCAGATCTTGGTACCATGCTCGTTGGGGATCGCAGCGCACATATCGCCATCAATCTCTGCGCCGACGATGTAAAATCAGGCCGGATACTAGACTTCATCGATCAACGCCTTGTCCGCGCGGATATACGCAAGGAGCAGATATGGCTTGAAGCGACCGAGCGCGGTTTCATCGACATTGACGCGGCGCGCGTGACGCTGGACAGAGCTCGCAAGGCCGGGCATTCCGTGGCAATTGACGATTTCGGAACCGGCTATTCCAGCCTTCAGTATTTGCAGGGACTGCCGTTGGACGCCCTGAAAATCGATAAATCCTTCGTTGATACGATCGGCAGGAACACCGCAACCAGCACCGTGACGCTCCATATTATCGAGATGGCGCGCGAGCTTGGACTGTTTTCCGTTGCGGAAGGTATCGAGAGGCCGGAGCAGGCGGCCTATCTGCGGGAACATGGTGTGGATTTTGGTCAGGGCTGGCTGTTTTCCAAGCCGCTTCCAGCCGAGGAATTCATCGCCTTTCACCGTCGGAACAAGTCGACATACGGCTCCGCTCCCGAGGTCATTCAGGTCGCGTCGGTCTAGGTTGAGCGAGACCTGAGCGTCTTGACGCTACCCGTCGCTATCCGGCCAGTTCTTCCGTAATGACTTCGAACCGCTTCAGGATAGCCGGCCCGAAGGCGGTGGACAGGGCGACGTCCGTGGCATCTCGTCCTGTCGCCATCAAGATGCGTCCGATGCGGGGCCTGTTGTGACGGGCATCGACCGTATACCAACGGCCGCTGAGATAGACCTCGAACCAGGCGCTGAAATCCATCGGGTTGGGGTCTTTCGGTACGCCGATATCACCGAGATAGCCCGTGCAATAGCGAGCGGGGATATTCATGCAACGGCAGAGGGTGATCGCAAGATGTGCGAAATCGCGGCAAACCCCGGTCCGGTCGATGAAGCCGCCATATGCTGTCCTGAGCGGATCGGCTTTCTCGTAGTTGAAGACAATATGGGAATGGACAAAGTCGAGGATCGCCTGCACACGGGGCCAGCCGAGCGGTGTTGCCGAGAAGTTTTTCCAGGCGAAGTCTGCCAGGCGGTCGGTATCGCAGTATCGGCTGCCTAGCAGGAACACTAGAACATCGTCTGGTAAATCCTTGATATCGTGCTGGAAAGCGTTTTCAGGAACCGGATCTGGCAGGCCGCCGTCATATATGTCGAACCGCGTCGAGATCGTCGTCACACCTGGCGGTGCGGTTATGCGGCTGCAGGCGTTCCCGAAGATATCCATATAACCCCAGGCCTCGATCGGCCTGTCGAAGGTCAGCACCTGTTCGGTGAGCAGATCTGCGCGCCGGCTGGGGTGGAGATTGAGAACAAGCAGCATTGCCGTCTCATTCTCGCATTCATAAGCAATATCGAACCCGGCGCGAATCTTCATTCAGTACATCCTTTATGAGCCATCTTGATGTTGTTCACGCTGAAACGCTTTCACGCCCTCGGGCGGGCGATCATGCATCATCAAGGCGCGGCATTGTAGCCGCGCCCGCCTGTGATTTCACTTTATTGGCGGTGAAGCCTTGCCGAGTTTTACGGAAGGTTCCCGTCCCCAGACACGCAGCTTGCCAAGGTTCGACACGAAGCCAGCGAGGCCTTCCTCACCTGGGAGGATAATCGTGCCCTCGTCAAGATCGCCTGCGATACCGGCCTTTTCCAGCAATGGCAGCGCAGACTGGTCGTAACCTATGAACTTGCAGTGCTGGAAAGCATCGGCCACGAAGTCACGCGCCGTCGCCTCGTTGACCAGATCGTCTATCCCCTCGGCAGAAGTCAACAGTGCAACTGCATCGAAGAGAACCGATGGCCCGCCGTCGATCATGTGATGGGCCGCAATCCAGCTCCCGTCTGAGGCGGTGACGCCACCGACCTTCGGGGCTATCAATTCGCAGACGGCTTTTTCCTTGGTAATCGCCGACATCAGGCCGTTCAGCAATTTGGCGTCGACACCATCGGTGACGAGTATACCAAGCTTGCGGCCTTCGAAGCGTTTCGGGCCACGCTCGACGATGCTGAGCGCCGGCGAGGGTTCCAGATCCTGACGTGTCGGCATGGCGGCATCCGCCGGCTTCGGCATAGACTTGAAACCGAGCTTCTGCGCGACGGTGTTTGCCAGCGTCTCGTCGATGTTCATGAGATGCGACACCATGCGTTCGCGGATCACGGCTGTTTCCACCTTGCTCAGTTCAAATGTCAGGGCTGCCGCGATATGACGCTGTTCGGGCGGGGTCTGGCTGATGTAGAATTGCCGTGCCTGGCTGTAGTGGTCGGCAAAGCTCTCGGGGCGCAGCCGCGCCTTCATCCCCTGTTCTTCTGCCGGAAAATGGCGATAGCCGCGGCTCGGCGACTCTCTCGGGCCTTCACCGAACGAGTTCGGCTGGTAATTCACCCTTCCAACAGGATTGCGCATGGCCATGTGGCCATCCTGCTGGAAATGCGCGAAGGGACATTTCGGTGCATTGATCGGCAGGTGGGTGAAGTTTGGCCCACCAAGGCGTTTCAGCTGGGTGTCGAGATAGGAAAAGTTGCGACCCTGCAACAGCGGATCATTGCTGAAGTCGATACCCGGCGGCACGTTCTGCGTCATGAACGCAACTTGCTCGGTTTCGGCAAAGAAGTTGTCGGGCATGCGGTCGAGCACCAGTCGTCCGACCGGTTGCGGCTTCAGGATTTCCTCGGGGATGATCTTTGTCGGATCGAGCACGTCGAAATCGAAGCTGTCGGCAAACTCCTGATCGAAGAGCTGCACCTGCAATTCCCATTCCGGGAAGTTGCCGGACTGGATCGCCTGCCACAGATCGCGGCGATGGAAATCGGGATCGGCGCCATTGATCTTGACCGCCTCGTTCCAGGCGACCGATTGAAGCCCGAGCTTCGGCTTCCAGTGGAACTTGACGAAGGTCGATTCATCCTTGGCATTGACCAGACGGAAGGTATGAACGCCGAAACCCTCCATAAAGCGGAAAGACCGCGGTATGGTACGATCCGACATGGCCCACATGACCATGTGCATGCTTTCCGGCGTCAGGCTGATGAAGTCCCAGAAATTGTCATGGGCCGTCTGCGCCTGCGGAAAAGCCCGGTCAGGTTCCTGCTTGGCGGCGTGGATCAGGTCGGGAAACTTGATGGCGTCCTGAATAAAGAAGACAGGAATATTATTGCCGACGAGATCCCAGTTGCCTTCCTGTGTATAGAGCTTCACTGCGAAACCGCGCACGTCGCGCGCAAGGTCAGCTGAGCCCTTGTTGCCCGCAACCGTCGAGAAACGGACGAAGGCTGGTGTCTTTTCGCCGGCGCGCTGCAGGAAATCCGCCTTTGTGTATGCGGAGAAGGACTCGTAAGTTTCGAAGAAGCCATGCGCGCCGTAACCGCGCGCATGCACGACGCGCTCGGGAATGCGCTCGTGGTCGAAATGGAAAATCTTTTCGCGGAAATGGAAATCATCAACGACGAGCGGCCCGCGCGGCCCGACCCTTAGAGAATTCTGGTCGTCCGCGACCGGCCCCCCTTGCGCGGTCGTCAGCACCGGCGCGTCGTTTTCGGCTGTCTGATGCATCTCGCCGCCGGCACCACGCTCCAGCTTCTGGTCATGGATTGTCACGGTTTCGGTCTTGTCGCTTGGTGATGTGGAGGTGGTCTTGGCCATGATGTGGCTCCTGAATTGGAAGGGGCCTATCCGACCCGGAAATGAAAAAGCCGCCCTAAAAGACGGCCTAAGCTTGGAAGGGTCCCCGCACGGTCTTCGGCAGAGCCTTCAGCACTTGTTGTTCGGCGAGACAGATGTCCTTGAGCGTATCGAGGAACAGGTCATGCAATGTAGTTTCCGCAGGCATGTGGGAATCCGATCAACTTTGAATGATGTACTTGGACAACCCCTGAGTGGAGACGATGTTCCTGCTGCGGGAAAAGAATTCACATTCCGGTGCGCGGTGGCATCACAGCGATGCCAGTAACCGGTTGAATAGGCGGACGTTCCTCATCCGGCAGAGATAGTTCGGTGGCGTTTCGACGATGATGGAACGGCAAGGCCAGCAAATTCTATTTTCAGATTGGCGGAACCATGAGGCCCGACATGTTGTTTCCCTGTCGAGCCTGCACTGAAGGCTACAACGAGGAAAAATCATGAAAAAGCTTCTTTTAGCCGCCGCGCTTCTCGGCGCGTCGACCCTTGGCGCCTTCGCTCAGACGTCCACCGCTCCAGCCACAGATGGCAGCAAGCCTGCCGTCGCCACGCCGGACACCAAGAATGCGACTGCGCCTGTGGAAGGCGCAAACAGCTTTACCGAGGAACAGGCGAATAAACGCCTTATGGACGCCGGATATGCCGAAGTGACCGGTCTTACGCTCGACGACAAGGGCGTGTGGCAGGCCAAGGCCTCGAAGGACGGCAAGTCTGTAAACGTGGCGCTCGACTATCAGGGCAATATTGTCGCTAACTAATTCAATCTTTGGGAGAATCCTATGAAGACCGTTACCGGACTTTTCGACGACTACTCCGATGCCAGCGCCGCCGTTACTGCACTGGAACAACGCGGCGTCCCGTCTAAAGATATCAGCATTGTTTCCAACAATGCAGACGAACGCCATGGCAATGATTCAAAAGCTGCTGAAGGGGCAGGCACGGGTGCCGGCATCGGCGCTGCTGTCGGTGGTGTTGGCGGCCTGTTGACAGGCCTTGGCATCATGGCAATTCCCGGCGTCGGACCGGTGGTTGCGGCAGGCTGGCTTGCCGCGACGGCGGCAGGCGCTGTTGCCGGTGCCGTCGCAGGCGGCGCCGCCGGCGGCCTTATCGGCGCGCTGACGGACGCCGGCGTTTCCGAAGACCATGCCCATGTTTACGCAGAAGGCGTTCGCCGGGGTGGCACGCTCGTGACCGCGAAGGTCGAGGACAGCCTTTACACGGACGCCGAAGAAGTCCTGCGCCAGTCCAACTGGGTTGATCCGGACAAGCGGCGCGCGGCCTATGCCGAAGACGGTTGGTCACGGTTTGACGACACGCTCGATCCTTATGAGCCCACTGAAATCGAACAGGAACGTCTGCGTTACAGACGCTAAGCATTAGAAACAGGGAAGGTCGGCATATGCCGGCCTTCTCTTTGATAGCCTCGGGGGCAGGTGAAAGTGCCGGTCATTGCAACAGCTGGATGGTCGATCCCCAAGACTGTGGCACACCGTTTTCCCGAAACGGGAAGTGGGCTTAGCCGATATGCTGCCGTATTCAACGGCGTCGAGATCAACTCCACCTTTTATCGCCACCACCGGCCAACGACGTTCGAGCGTTGGGCAAATTCGGTGCCCGATGACTTCCGCTTCGCCGTGAAGCTGCCGCGCGAGATCACGCATGAGCGCCGGTTGCGGGAAATCGGACAAGTCTTCAAGGCATTCGTTGGGGAACTTGCGGCGCTGGATGGCAAGCTTGGACCCTTATTGTGCCAGTTGCCACCCAATCTCATATTTGATGCCTCCGACGCGGAGGCCGCGTTTGATACTATGCGTCAGACCTTTCCCGGCATGCTGGTACTCGAACCGCGTCACACAAGTTGGGCTACGCATTCAGCGCAAGAGGTTCTGCAACGCTCTGCCATTGATCGTGCGCTGGCCGATCCTGCACCGGTCTGGCCGGCGAGTGATTTTTCCGAGCCGCCCAAATATGTCCGGCTGCACGGCGCTCCCCGGATTTATTATTCCGACTACAGCGCCGCCGAAATCCTCTCGTTTAAAAAACGCCTTTCCGCCGAATCCTGGTGCGTTTTCGACAATACCGCCTCCGGTGCCGCAATAAAGAACGCGCTGGCAATGCTCGATGATTGCGCAACCACTAAACGGTGCGCGGACTGAGCTCATGATTCAGCAGTTGGCAAAAGCGCATGAAGGCGTGACGCCTTAAAGCTGCCTTCGTGCGGTGCCGATCGCGATAACAGGGCCGGTTGCCTGACCAGTTGGTGAGCCACCGAAGGGTTCCACGCTGATCGCGAAGGTCGTGCCTTCCGAAATGTTGTTACGCATATCCGCCGGGATAATGAGATCGCCATTCGTTCCGGGCTGGAAGACACCGAGCGAACGGGTCTTGCCGCCATCCATCACAAGCCACAATTCCAGTGATTTCTCATCGGCCTTGCCGGTCGCAACCGGTATAATGTGCATCCTGCCGGTCTCTGCATCATAGGATGCAAGCAGGTTGACCTGACTGTCCGTTGTCGAAAGTTCTGCTACCAGCGGAGCTGTGCCCTGCCATTTTTCGGGAAATGCGGCGTAAACGATTGCTGCCACGGCAGCCGCGCTCGTGGCGACCGATATCCATCGCCAGAAGGATGCGGAACTCCACAGGCTGCCATTGGCGTTGCTGGTCTTGCTGCCGAACAGGCGTTCTTCAATGCGGGCGAGAATGGCCGCACTCGGCGCCTGTTCTTCGTAATCCACGTTGAAGTCTGAAAATTCGCTTTCCCAACGGTGGACCAGCTGCGCGAAGACCATGTCGTCCTGCATGCGCCGCTCGACCTCACGACGCTTTTCAAACGGCAGCACGCCGAGCACATATTCGCCAGCGAGGATTTCGTCGCGCGAATGCATGCCCTCGCTGTTTTCGCTCGTTGTCATCGCTGCATGCACTCTCTGAGTTTGAGAAGGCTTCGCCGCAACCAGGTTCTGACCGTGTTGAGTGGCACCCGCAATTCCTTGGCGAGTTCGATATAGCTCAGCCCTTCGATATAGGCCCGACGCACCGCCTGCGCATGAACGGTTTCAAGTTCCTGCATGCAATTGTCGATCCTGCGACCCTCATCGGCGAGAACGACCTGCTGCTCCGGATTGCGGATGCTGTCATCGGCAAGGTCATAGGCTTCGTCAATGTCGTCGCCCACGGGTTTGCGGGCCCTGATCGTATCGATCGCATGGTTTCGGGCGATTGCGGCGAGCCACGTCGACGGTGTGCCGGCGCTTGCTGCAAATGTGAGGGCTCGTTGCCAGATCTTGATATAGACTTCCTGAAGCGCTTCTTCGGCTTCGGTCCTGTCACGCAGGATTTTCAGGCAGATCGCATAAAGCTTCGGGCTGGTGGCTTGATAGAGGGAAACGAATGCCGAGCGATCGCCCATGCCGACGCGGTTTATGAGCGTTGCTATCTCTGTACCCTGCATTCGAACATCCCTTCTTGCGCCTCCTATATAGGGTTGTCCTTTGTGGGAAGGCAAGGCATGCGCGAAATGAAGTTCACGTCTTCCCGGCCAAAAATTGGCCGGGTGGAAGCAGGCGGCAGGGATGGTCGCTGTCATAACACACCTGCCGGATTTTGCAGTGGACCGACCAGCCGTACGGTGACGAGGTAACCGATGATGGCAGCGGCTGCGGAGACGAAGGTGCCCCACAGAAGATCTGCGATGGTCAATGTCGTGGACCAGCTTTTCAACGTTGCCTGATTGGTGAGATCATATGTGGCATAGGCCATGAAGCCGACGGCTGCACCATAAACCAATGCGGTCGTCCACTGGCCTGATATGAGGGCTGGACGAACCGCAAGAAAGGTCAGTCCGGCCGCGTAGATTAGATAAAAGATGATCGCCGGGGCCAGCCGGAAGTTCTCAGCCAGAAGATCGCCGATCGCCGGGCGATAAAGCCGCGACGCCATGGTGCTTAGCCAGATGAAGTCGATCACCAGAAAGGCGATGAGGGTGAAGAAGTAGGCTGAGATATAGGTCTTCATCGGTTTGTCCTTTCCAGAGTCTAGTTGATGCGGGCCCAGGTAATGCCTTTGCACAGGAGACCAGCGACAATGCAGCCCTTGGTGGTCATGCTGTTGCCATCAACCGTCACGGTTATCTTGTAGGATTTGTCGCGTTGCGGATCGAAGGCGGTGCCCGAATAGACGCCTGTTTCATCTGGCTTTATGGTCATGATCAGCCGGTCACCGGTCTTTTCCTCGGGCGTGCCCGGTTTGATCCAGGTATTGGTGGCGCATATATTGTCGCCACAGGGCGCGATCAGCACTTTCGCGTTGCCGTCGCCGCGCGCCCAGTTTCCGTCGATGTCGGCTGCTCCGGCACCAGAGGCCGCGAGCATCGGACCCAGGACGTATGCGATTATCAAGGGATTGATTTTCATCGTCTTTCTCCGCAGTTGTTGCCCCGCCTTATTTGTGCTCGATCGTGTAGAAGCCAACATTGATGGTCCCCTCGGTAAAGCCGGCTTCGCAGTAGCAAAGGTAATAATCCCAGAGCCGCCTGAAGCGGTCATCGAAACCCAGCAGCGAGATTGTCTGCCAGCGCGCATGGAAACGCTGCCGCCATTCCGCCAGCGTGCGGGCATAGGACTGGCCGAAAAGCTCGGTATCGGTGAGGCTGAGGCCCGCTCTGCCGATTGCTCTTTCAAGGGCTTCGTCAGATGGCAGGAAGCCGCCCGGAAAGATGTATTTCTGGATGAAGTCCGCATTTCGCCGGTAATTATCGAACCGGGCAGGTTCAATGGAGATGATTTGCAGCACCGCGCGCCCGCCGGGTTTCAGGCAGCGTTTCAGTGTTTCGAAATAGCTCGGCCAATAGGCCTCCCCGACCGCTTCGAACATCTCGACGGAAACGATGCGGTCGAACTTGCCTTCGACATCGCGGTAGTCCTCGAGCCTGAGATCGATATGCTCAGCCTTGTCGGTTTTCTCCGCTGCGGCCTTTGCCCAATTCAACTGGGATGGCGAAAGGGTGAGGCCGGTAACGTTGGCATCCGCCTGGGTCGCGAGGTGAATTGCAAGCGCCCCCCAGCCGCAGCCAATCTCCAATACGCTCTCACCGCCGCTCAATTGCAGCTTGTCGACGATGCGGTTGAGTTTTTTGAGTTGGGCCGCTTCAAGCGTTGGCGTCGTATCGTCGAAAATCGCCGACGAATAGAGCATCGAGGAATCGAGCCATTGCCGGTAGAATTCGTTGCCGAGATCGTAATGGGCCTCGATGTTACGGCGGCTGCCGCGCTTTGTATTGGCGTTCAGCCGGTGGCCAAGGCGATTGATGAGGCGCATGGGCAGGCTACCGCGCGTCGATCCCCCGAAAGCGTCGTTGTTCTGTGCCGCAAAACGGATCAGGGCGGTCAGATCCGGTGTGGACCAGTCGTCTTCGATGTAACCCTCGGCAAAACCGATGTCGCCATTGAGGATGAGCCGCCGTAGCGCGCGCCAGCGATGGAGAACAAGCGTCGCCTCTGTGCCCTCATGTTCCCCGGATTTCTCAATCACGCCGCCACCGGGCAGCATGACGCGCAGTCTGCCCTTGGAGACGTTGTTCAAGAGCTTGGCCATGAGCCAGCCTTCGGGACCGGTGCGTTGCCGCATCTGCGTGTTTTCCAGCGATAGTTCGTTGAGATTGTCAAACGGGGTCATGAAGTTTGGCCTCGATTTGCGATGGTGATGGGTGAATGAAGGAGACAGGGGCAGACGGTGGACGCGGTCGTTTTCTCAACCGCACACCCTTGAGCCATATTTTAAGTGCTTCCCAATGGATGCCCGCAACAACCTTGAGGGTAAGAAAGGGGATGGTGACAAACGCCTTCAGCAGCGCGCCATCGGTCAGCTCGACGCGCCGCGCCAGATGCCTTGCAGTCAGGACTGGCCCCTCGTCGTCAAATGTATCGATAACGATCTTCAGCTTGTCGCCGGGTGGAATGACCCGGAATACATAACGGAGATCCATGTCCATGAAGGGCGAGACATAGAAGGCCTTGTCGCAGCGCTGGACGATCTCGGCCGCACCCTCGGTCTCCACCGGGATAAGGTAGGAGTGCCGCTCGCCGAACGTGTTGTCGACTTCCCAGAGAATGGCTTTGAGAGACCCGTTCCGGCCGTGGCAGAAAAACACGCTGAGTGGATTGAAGGCCCAGCCGAGAAGGCGCGGCATGGTGAGCAGACGGATCGGACCACCATCGACGGTCATGCCTGCGGCCGTCATGGCGTTTTCGATCTGGTTGCGCAATTCCATCTTGCTCCCGTCGCCGCGGTCCCGGCGGTGAAAGGAAAACAGGTTGAAACGATCGACGGAGAACAGCCGCAGCTTACGGTCAAGCGCATCGAGTTCATCAAGGTCGAGAAGCAGCGAGTAAATGCGATAGGCGAGCCGGTGCGCTTTCGGCTTGAAGCGCGCATGCATGACATGTCCGGGAAAAAGGGCGGAGGAGAAATGAGACGTCATGGGATCGCCTCAACGAGTTTGATCGTTCTTTTCCGCGAAGCCAAATTCAGACGGACGATCCGGCCGCTATCATCGGTAACTTTCCAGGGCCTCGACAGGCCGCCCAGATCCTCGGCGACGGCAAGCCCCGCCTGAATGCCGTCTTCATGAAAACCCGAGCCAAAATAAGCGCCGCAGAACCAGGTGTTTCTCAAACCCTGCAAGGCCCAAAGTTCCTGCCTCATCTGCTCGGTGCCGGCATCGAAAACAGGATGGTGGTAGGTTTCCTCGGTGATGATTTTTCCCTTTTCCGGTTCGCGCGTCGGGTTCAGCGTTACGAAGGTGTCAGGGATTTCACCCAGAGGCTGAAGCTTGTTCATCCAGTAGGTGATGCTCGGCTGCCCCGTTTCAATGCGCGTATCGGCCACATAGTTCCAGCTTGACCAGGCGGTGCGCCTGCGGGGCATGAAACTGCTGTCCGTGTGCAGTACCGCCCTGTTTTTCGTATAGCCAAACGCGCCGAGAATGCGCCGTTCGGCTTGCGTCGCGTCCGTCAGCATCTCCAGCGCCTGATCTGCGTGTGTGGCAATCACCACATCGTCGAACCGTTCGAATTCGCCGTTAGTGTTGGCGATCTCGACCCCGTCCGCCAGGCGGTGGATGCGCGTCACAGGTGTCGAGAGCCGAATGCGATCGACGAATGGCGCAGTGAGTCGTTTCACATATTCCTGGCTGCCGCCGACAACGGTGCGCCAGACGGGCCGGTTGCGCAGCAACAGCAGGCCGTGATTGCTGCAGAACTTCACGAAATGTGCTGCCGGGTAACGGCCGACTTCCATGGCCGGGGTAGACCATATGGCTGCTGCCATCGGGTAAAGATGATCGTTGCGAAAGGCGTCGCCATAGTTGTTTTGCGAAAGATACTCATCGAGCGACATGTCGCCCATCATCGGCAGATCGCGCGGGGCATTGCGATAAAAGCGCAAGAGGTCGGCAAGCATTGCCCAGAAGCGCGGTCTGACGGCATTTCTCTTCTGCGCCAAAAGGCCAAAGCCAGAGCCGCCGGAATATTCGAAACCGCCATCATCTAGCGAAACGGCAAAGGACATGTCGGAGGCTGCGGTCGTCACTCCCAGCGTTTTGAAAAGTGCCGTCAGATTGGGATACGTCACCTCATTATAGACGATGAAACCCGTATCGACAGACACCACACCCTGTTCAGTTTTGAACGTCACGGTGTTGCTGTGGCCGCCAACGCGGTCCGCAGCCTCGAAAACCGTGACATCATGCCGTTTCGACAAAAGCCAGGCCGCAGACAGACCGGAAATGCCTGTTCCGATCACGGCGATGTTTCGCCGGCTGTCTTTTCTTTTGGCTTCGGTATCGAACATGGTTCCTCGCTATTGCATTCACAATTCATTTTTACGGCCTGCGACAGATACGAAGGAGCGGATCGATAAGTTTCAGCGGCGCGCAAATTTTTCAGAATTTTGTCAGGCGCTTGAAACTCTTTTGCCGTCTCGCCCGTAGTTGCCACTGGAAACTTGGTCTGAAGTCCTTCGAATACAGTGAGCGGAATGGTGATGATGTCTGTTGTGGTGGCCCTTGCCGTGCTGATGTCGCTTCTGATGGCGGCAGCCTGGGCGTTGCAGCGTTACACAGGCTCGAGTGGCTGGATCGACACCGTCTGGTCTGCGAGTGTCGGGCTCGGCGGAGTGGTTGCCGTCTTGTTTTCCGATGGTGATCTCTGGCGCCAGGGAGCGGTTCTCTTTCTCGTATTGGTGTGGTCGCTTCGGCTCGCGGGACACATCGGCATGCGGACGAGGGGAGGTGGCGAAGATCCACGTTACGCGAAGCTTATAGAAGAATGGGGCAGCAATGCCTCGTTGCGGCTTTTCGCTTTTCTCCAGATCCAGGCCGTTGCCGCCTTTGTGCTGGTTCTCGCCGTCTATCTTGCCGCCAGCAATCCTCTGCCATTTCCAAGCATTATCGATGTGATAGCGTTGATCATCGCGGCTGGTGCGCTTGTCGGCGAAGCGACCTCTGATGCACAGCTTTCACAGTTCAGAAAAACCCCAGAGGCCAAAACCGGCGTCTGCGAGACTGGTCTGTGGCGTTACTCGCGTCATCCCAACTACTTTTTCGAGTGGCTTTTCTGGTGCGGCTTTCCGTTGTTGGCCATCCATGCGCAGCCGTGGTCATGGCTGTCGCTTGCTGCGCCAGTCATGATGTACTGGCTGCTCGTCCACGTCTCCGGCATTCCCCCGCTCGAAGAACACATGCTGAAATCACGCGGAGAGAAATTCCGCGCCCTGCAAAAACGCGTCAACGCCTTCTTTCCGGGGCCACGCAAGAATGAGGACACGCCATGAACATGCTCGCATTCGCCATCAACGCTGCCGAACGCGCACCGCTGAGTGACAATATGACCCTTGCGGGCATCGACATGCTCTGCGCCCGTACCAAACGGCGACTTGCCGGCGTTCCGGCGGCGGAAGAAAACGCTTTTGTGTCTGATATGGCGAAATTTCCCGTCGCCACACACACCGACGAGGCGAACAGGCAGCACTACGAGGTGCCGGCTGAATTCTTTGCAATCGTCCTTGGCGCGCAAAGAAAATATTCCTGCTGCTTTTATCCCAATGCTCAGACAACGCTGGATGAGGCTGAAACATTGGCGCTGGAAGAGACCGTTTCCCATGCCCGATTACAGGACGGGATGAATATTCTCGAACTCGGCTGTGGTTGGGGTTCGCTCTCCCTTTATATGGCCGGTCGGTTTCCCAATGCGCGGATTACGTCCGTTTCGAACTCGGCTTCGCAGCGCGAATATATAATCGAACGTGCAAATGAGCGTGGCCTGTCGAACCTCTCGGTGGTGACGGCCGATATGAATGATTTCACCACTGACGAGCGTTTCGACCGTGTCGTATCGGTGGAAATGTTCGAGCACATGTCGAACTGGCAGGCATTGTTCGAGCGCGTCCGCTCGTGGCTGACGCTCGAGGGCAAGTTCTTCCTTCATGTCTTCAATCACCGTGATCGATCCTATCGTTTCGACCATGGCAACCGGGCAGACTGGATCGCGCAGCATTTCTTCACCGGCGGCATTATGCCTGCCTTCGATCTTCCTCACCGTTTCCCGGCGCAGTTCACCGTGGAACAGGAGTGGCGCTGGTCGGGATCACATTATCGCCGGACGGCCCTCGACTGGCTTGGAAATTTCGACCGGGAGATCGACCGTATCCGACCGATCCTGCAGAGGGTCTATGGCAACGATGCGCGCTTGTGGGAACGGCGTTGGAGACTGTTCTTCCTCGCGACGGCAGGTCTTTTCGGGCACGAAGACGGTAAGGTCTGGGGCGTTGGACACTACCTCATGGCGCGCGTCTAGATCGCTGCAAACACGCGCATGCGAACCCAATCCGGCGCCGCTTCGCCCTTCGTTGCAATGCGGCGAAGGTGTCTCCTCGGTTGGCGCAGGTCGCTGAGGCCGGCGAAGCGGGAAAAATGGATATGCGATTGATTGTGCATGATTTGATCGTGCAAAATTTGTGTATTTCATTCCTGTTTGCTTAACCCCGTTTTTTGAAATCTGCGAAGTTCGGCGACCTCGTCTAGCTTCCGTTCGGCTTTTGCATCAAGGAGCGGGCTCGCCCCGTAGTCCAAGCCAAGGGTCAGCATGCCATTTCAGAAAACAAAAGACCGAGAGGAATATTCGCAGCATCTTCTTCTCCTGTGTCGAGTTGCAGCCTGGATGGGCGTGGCGCTGGCGACTGGCTGGTTCGTGTTTTTCATTCTCACGGAAAGATGGGGCATTGCGCTCAGCCTCCTCATTCTGGGGGTTGCGATCGTGCCGTGCTGGCTGACTTGCCTGATGGGCCACTTTTCCCTCGGACTCATCCTGGCTCAGAGCGCCTGCATCCTGTTCGTCTGCTGGTATTCCGTCGCTATCGATGTCTCAGACGATACTATACCGAGGACGACGCATCTCTACCTGCTCGTCATCATCTTCGTCGGCTACATGAATTTTCAACGCCAGCGTTCCGCCGCCCAGTTTCTGGTCATCGCGGCAAGTCTCGCGGTCTTTGTTTATTTCTGCGCGTCGGCCGCGCGTTTTTCGTTCAGCACTCCCATGCCGCAGGATGTGCGCAGCATCAGCGCCTGGTTCAACAGCGTTTTCGCAGCGTTGATGCTGTGTGGCGGCGTCGCCGCCATGCAGGCGCAGTTTCGCAGTCATACAAAAAAAGCCCTGGAACTGCGCTCCGCGCTTTCGAATGGCCAGTTTGAACTTTTCTATCAGGCGCAGGTTCGCGCGGATGGCACGCTGCTTGGCGCAGAGGCGCTGTTGCGGTGGAACCACCCGAAACGGGGATACATCCCGCCAGCCGATTTCATCGCGCTTGCGCAGCAAACCGGTTTCATGCCGACAATCGGCGCTTGGGTCATTGCCGAAGCCTGCAAGACACTTGCGAGATGGCAGGAGAACCCGGCAACCCAGAATCTCACCTTGTCTATCAACATTACTGCCGATCATTTCGTCGACGCGGGATTTTCCGGGCAGCTTCTTGATGCCGCCTCGTATCAGGGCATCAAGCCACAGCTTCTAAAGCTGGAGCTGACCGAGAGCGTTTTCCTATTCGACATAGAAGCAGCGATCGCGAAAATGAAGCTCCTTGATCGTTCCGGCTTCACGATTTCACTCGACGATTTCGGCACTGGCTACTCCTCACTAAGCTACCTGCGGCAATTGCCGCTCAAACAGATCAAGATTGATCGCAGCTTCGTGACGGGGGTGACCGAAAGCGGGCGTATGGCGACAATCACGCGAAATATCGTCCAGATGGGGCACGACCTTTCACTGGAAGTTCTGGCCGAAGGCGTGGAGACCGAGGCGGAACTGCGGATGATGCTGTCCTACGGCTGCCGATTGTTTCAGGGCTATCTTTTTGCGAGGCCGACGAGCCTCGTCGAATTCGAGCAATATGCCGCCCGCCCATCGTCCTGACCGGACGTTTTGCGATAGGCTGAGGCATCAGGATCGAATTCAATGGCGTGCCTGCCGGCAGATCAGGCCGTTGAACAATGCACCATTCGTCGGATAGAGCTATCTTGCCTGTCAGGATCGCAATCGATCCACATCATTTCGTTGGTTCGCATGATCCCAGTTGCACTACCCTCCGTCGAAACGCTGCTTTTGCTTGCCTTCCTTCTTGCCACGACACTGGTCTGGGGTATCTGGACAGTGGTGTTGGTTGCACGATACGCAGGAGGCCGCTGGGCGCGCCCGATGATGCTGCCCTATGGTTTGGCCACCGCCATTGCGATTTTTACACTTTGGCAGTTCGGTAATTTTTATCACCAGATGCGTATCTATGACAGGGAAATGGCGTCTAGCTATCGCCCGGAGCTTGGGGAGCCGGTGCGCCTTGGCCAGATCGACATGCCCAAGGGCACGAAACTTGAACTGGCCGTGGCTGACACCAGGGAATCCTTCAACCGCGCGGTCTTCCCCCATCCCGTGCGGGTCGCGAATGTCGATGCCGTCGAGATCGCCCGCTATATCGCGATAAAAACCAACGGGAATTATGAGACCGTCGGCTTTGTTCCAGAGACGATGCGGGTGACGGGCAACGGCGTGACCCTGCAGAGCGGCTGGCGCTGCGATGCGACACAACCGGTGGAATTCGACCTGAAGGCTGACGGGGATGTATCCGCTTTCAGCCGATGTGTCCTTGCCGACGGGAATATCGTCGACGGCATTGTCTTGCCGAAAGGCACGTTTCTGCGTGCCTCCTCCGGCAATGTCTATATTGACGGTTTCATCGATTCCGACAGGTGGGTAATCGACACGCCCACGGGCCAAGCTATTCGCATTGATGATTTCGCTCTTGACGATGTCACGCTCGCCCTCGATGGAGAAAGAAAACTCTATGAAATCCGAAGCGCGGTTTTGTCGAAGGAAGCAACAGCGGGCGCGCTCCACTTCGCAGCCGGCAGTGGAATTCGCTTCAATCCCCGGCACTTCCGGACTGATTATCCCGGTGCATGGTTGGTAACACCATCTCCTGCGTCCACCGGTTCTGAACCGGTGTCGCATCGGTCAAGCGTGCTGAACAGAGGCGGGGAGCTTCTGACCACCTTTTCCGACTAGCGCATTGGTGGACCAGATACTCTGAACGATCTCGATGAAGGTCTCTCTTGCGATCAGGTGCCCGCGACCCCAGATATCGCGCATTATTGAAAGTGCGCATAAATGAACCCTGAGACCTACCTACCGATAAAGACCGACCGGCTGATCCTTCGTAAATTCCAGGCCGCTGATCTCGCATCATACGCCGATTACCACACGCGCGATGACGTCTACCGTTTCCTCTATGCCGCACCGCCTTCGGATGATGCGGTGAAAGCCCAATTCGCAGCGCTGCTCGAGGCTCCGTTCGAAGAGGACGGCCATACGTTGCGACTTGCCGTTACGCGCAGTGACGATGACACGTTGATCGGTGAAGTCCTGCTTAAAATCGCGAGCAAGGCGGCTTTGCAGGCGGAAGTCGGTTATGTCTTCAATCCTGATTTTTCAGGTAAGGGATATGCGACGGAAGCGGTCCGGGCCATGATAAGCCTCGGCTTCGAGACGCTCGGATATCACCGGATTTTCGCGCGGCTGGATGCCCTGAACCACGGATCGATCGGCGTTGTTGAACGCCTTGGCCTGCGGAAAGAAGCGCATTTGATCGAGAATGACCGGTTTGGCGGCACCTGGGGGGACGAATTCATCTATGCCACCCTGAAGAGGGAGTGGGCGTCTAGCCCGTGATCTTGCGCAGGTGATGATTATGTTGGGTTTGAAGGGAATTGTCGGTGTCTCAACTGGTCTTGATCCTCGGCGATCAATTAAGTCCCTCCTTATCTTCGCTGGATGGTGTCGACAAGACGCGCGACACGATCCTGCTTTGCGAGGTAATGGCGGAGGCTACCTATGTCGGCCATCACAAAAAGAAGATCGCCTTCATCTTTTCCGCCATGCGCCACTTCGCCGAGGAACTGCGTGGCGAAGGATACCGGGTTCGCTACACGCGGATTGATGATCGCGACAATGCGGGCTCCTTCTCCGGCGAGGTGCAGCGGGCGTTAAACGACCTGACCCCTTCCAGAATCTGCGTCACCGAGGCTGGAGAATGGCGCGTCAAGTCAGAGATCGAGCGCTTCGCCAGTGCCTTCAACATCGAGGTCGATATCCGCCCTGATCGGCGCTTTCTTGCCAGCCATGAGGAGTTCGAGCGCTGGGCGGCCGGGCGCAAAAGCCTGACGATGGAATATTTCTACCGGGAAATGCGTCGCAAGACTGGCCTGTTGATGAGTGGCGAAGAGCCGGTCGGTGGACGCTGGAATTTTGACTCGGAAAACCGCAGCCCCGCCAAGCCGGACCTGCTGAGGCCAAGACACCCTGTCTTCGCACCGGACAGGATAACAAGGGATGTCATCGACACCGTCGAGCGGCTGTTTCCCGACAATTTCGGCAAGCTTGAGAACTTTGGTTTCGCCGTCACCCGCGCCGATGCCGAGCGGGCGCTGAGTGCCTTCATAAACGATTTCCTGATGAATTTCGGCGCCACGCAGGATGCCATGCTGCAGGATGACCCGTATCTCAACCACTCGCTTCTGTCTTTTTACATCAATTGCGGGCTGCTGGATGCGCTGGAGGTCTGCAGGGCGGCGGAGCGCGCCTACTACGAGGGCGCGGCACCGCTCAATGCCGTCGAGGGTTTCATTCGCCAGATCATCGGCTGGCGGGAATATATGCGTGGCATCTACTGGTTTGCCGGACCGGACTATGTCGACAGCAATTTCTTCCAAAACGACAGGCCGCTGCCGGGCTTTTACTGGACGGGCAAAACCCACATGAACTGCATGGCGACCGTAATTACGGAAACCATCGAAAATGCCTATGCTCACCATATTCAGCGCCTGATGATCACGGGAAACTTTGCCCTTCTCGCCGGCATTGATCCGAAGGCCGTTCATCAATGGTATCTCGAGGTCTATGCGGATGCCTATGAATGGGTTGAGCTGCCGAATGTGATCGGCATGAGCCAGTTCGCCGATGGCGGGTTTCTCGGAACAAAGCCCTATGCCGCTAGTGGCAACTACATCAATCGCATGTCAGACTATTGCAGTAATTGCCGCTATGATCCCAAGGAGCGTCTCGGTGACAAGGCCTGTCCATTCAACGCGCTATACTGGGATTTTCTGGCCCGCAACCGTGAAAGGCTGAAATCCAACCATCGTCTGGCGCAGCCCTACGCCACATGGTCCCGGATGAGCGAAGACGTCCGCCATGATATCAGGGCAAAGGCAGCTCTGTTTTTGAACCGTCTGAGCTGACGCGGCTCTTTCTCTGTTTTGCCGACGGCGGGATACCCGATCAGAGCTGTCCTGCGCATATCTCAGTCATGACGCGGCTCGTAAACCCGGCTCCGCGTAGTACCGACAGAGCCGCGGGTCCATGCGGCAATAGCGCCAATGATGAGAGCGGCGAAGGCGAACTATCGGAAACGACGTGAAGCCTGCCTCGTTTCTCAGCTTACTTTAAACTATCACTTACCAGCCGTAGCTGAACGTCAGGCCGCTGCCGTTGTCTCCGTTCTGGTCCACGTTGGTTTCGGTGTTCCGCCCATACTGGAAAATGCCATAGGCATTGTTATTGCCGTTTTGCTGCAGCGTTGCGGAATGGCCGTTGCCCCGCTGCCGGATAAAGCCGAGATTGCCGCGACCGTTCTGGGCGATGCCTGCCGCATTTCCCCGGCCCAATTGCCGGATGTCTGCATCTTTCAGATCGCGATAAAGCGAGTAGGCGCGCAGCCCGGTTGAGAAAAGATCCCCGCTCCCCGAATTGCCGGGCGCGAGGTCAAAGGAAATGCGGCCACCGGCATGGGCGGGAGCCGTAAATCCGAGCGGCGCAAGGCCTCCAACAAGCAGAGTGACGGTGAGAAGTTTCAACACGTTGCGGGTCATTCTGATCTCCATTCTGTCAGTGCCCTTGCCGATGATCCACTCTCGCATCCTGCAACTGAACCCGAACGGAATTGCCCATTCACATGTCGTTCAGTCGCTGCAAGAGGATAAAAGAAAAGGGCGCTCAACCGGCGCCCTCTCTGGTGGAAATGTATGGTTTAGGTCAGCCTAGTCGCCGCCAACCTGCTTCGTGCAGCTGAAGCGCCTGCCATCGATTTCGAGATCCAGCACTGCCTTGTACTGCGCTCCCTTCGCGCCAAGCGTTACCGAACTCAGAAGTTGCGAACGCCCGGCAGCGGCATCAAAGCCGCCGCCCTGGTCGATGACGGAACTCCCGCTGCCTCCTGAATTTTCGACGTGAAAGGCATAGGTACCTCCAGCACCGGTGTTGCCCTTTGCGAAGGCCTCCAGCCTGACCATGCCTGCCTGTGGTGTTGCCTTGATCTCGCAAAGCTTGCCTTCGCTCAGGTCATTTGCGGTCGACATGGCTGCGATGGCGCCGAAGGGAAGCAGTGCAACGGCAAGGATAGCCGCCAGGCGGCGTGGATGTGTGACGCTATGGGGCATGGCTAGTCTCCTTGATGATCTGTTGACTTGATCTCGACCAGTTGCACGTCAAGGCCTGCGGCGGCTTACGGGCAGGCCTGCACGAAGGCCGCTACATTGTCATTGCCGCCCTGGTTGACATTGGCGCTGCACCCACGGCCAACCTGAACGCCGGCCGCGATGTTGCCGTTGCCGTCCTGGGTCAGGATGGTGGTGTGGTTGGAGCCGAACTGGCCGATGCCCGCCACGTTGCGGTTGCCGTTCTGATAGGTGGAGCCGTAATTGTCATGCCCCTCCTGACCCACAGCCGAAAGGTTGTGACGACCATATTGATGGCCGACGATCCGGTTATAGCCGCCGTTCTGGTAGGTGCGGATCCGGTTGCCGTAACCTTCCTGTGCACCACCGGCAGAGTTCGACCAGCCATATTGTTCGATGCGCACATCGTTGGCCATGGCGGGGGCCGTGGCGGTGAAGCCAACGAGAGCGGAGAGTGCAATTGCTACGAAAGACGTACGGATCATGACTGTCTCCTCAGGCGGATAAGACCGCGGTTGAACGTCTTTGTTGTAGACGGTCCCGTTGGAACGGAAGCTGAAGAGATTATTCAGTCGTGGTTCATTGGCGGGGTATGGTCCCAGCGTCGCAACAATGGTGACGAACATGATGACTAAAGTTTTCTTGGCAGGATGAAACCAAATTGGCTCGCCTTTCGTACATGGCTTGCGCCTTCAATGTTCAGGCGAAAAGGGAGACGAATCTGGGTCCGATGGAGCTTCAAAGCCGCGCTGGCCAGCCCGCAAATGCAGGGTCTGCTGCAAGAGATGATCTGACACGAGCAACCATAACCGTTGCCTGGGTCATCATCCTCAACAAGCCATTTTATCCGCTTTACGTGTGGTATCTGGTCGATGACGGAGCCATGGCATCGCTTGTCACCCTATTGTCGGTGCCATTCTTTCTCGCGATACCATTCCTGGCGAAAAAATCCCCGTTGGCCGCGCGCCTCGCTCTCCCTTTGGTGGGAACAATCGACACGCTGTTTGAAACCAAAATATTCGGCCATGCTTCTGGCACCGAATTTTTCTTCGCAGCCTGCATCATGCTTGCAGCCATGTCGTTCCGCGCAGACGAGAAGCTCTGGCAATATGCGACGGCAATCCTCGTCTTCATCGCTTTCTTTTTCTCGCGGACGTTTCTGGGCGCGCCGCTGCAATCCTGGTCGGCAGATGATCTTGCAACGCTTCTCAATCTGAATGCGTTCTCTGCCGCCAGCCTCATGGTCTTTATCGCCCTTAGATATGCCGGCATTTCACGGCGAACCGAAATCTGAACAAGAGCCGTGCCATCGACAGGAGGAGTTTATGCTTAGACATTGTAACCGCGTGATAGGTGCCCTGACATTTTCGCTGTTTGTGTTTGCCGGTTTTGCGGTTTCCGCAGCCCCCAAACCGGTTGCCGTGGGTCTCGATCATTACCGCGGTACCTGGCTTGAAATCGGCCGTACACCCATGTTGCTGACAGACGGATGTGTTGCAGGATATTCCACCTATCGGCAGGGAGCATCGGCAGATGAAGTGCTGATAGAAGATGGCTGTCGAGCGGGAAATCCGAATGGTCGCCTCAAGACGGTGAACGGCGTCGGTAAGATCGAGGATTTTGGATCAACCAATGCGAAGATGCGCGTTCGCTACCCTCTTTTCATCACATTCAATTATTGGGTTTTCTACAAATCGCCTGATAAGTCCTGGTTCATCAGCGCCAACCCGTCGACCGGCGATGTGTGGATCTACGCCCGCAACATCCCGTCCAAAACGAAGCTCAATAAAATGATCACGAAAGCACGTGAGCTTGGCTACGACGTCAGCAAGCTCGAGTTTCCGGTCCAGAAATAACAGCTGATGGAGCGCATGGATGATGCAGTCGCTTGAAAATGGCTACAGGGCGATCGTCTTGGGCGCATCCGGCGGCATTGGTGGAGCCCTGTTGTCGTACTTCGAGGCCGACCCTCGTTGCGCGTTCGCCTTGCCGCTCTCGCGAAGCGTCGATGGTCTCGACATAACGAACGAAACCACAGTGCGCGAAGTTGCCGCCCGTCTGGAGGCTCAGCGCGGCTCCTTCGACCTGATATTCAATGCAACCGGTGCCTTGACGGTCGATGGTGCCGGTCCTGAAAAGTCGATAAGGGCGATCGACGAAGTTCACATAGCGAGGCAGTTTGCGGTCAATGCCATAGGGCCCGCTTTGCTCCTCAAGTATTTCACCCCGCTTCTGCGCAGAGACAGGCGAAGCATTTTCGCCTCCCTGTCCGCGCGTGTTGGCTCGATTGGCGACAACAGATTGGGCGGATGGATCTCCTACAGGGCGTCCAAGGCCGCTCACAATCAGATCATTCGAACCGCAGCGATCGAAATCGCCCGCACAAACCCACAGGCCATCATCGTGGCGCTTCATCCCGGAACAGTTGAAACAGGCCTGTCCCAGCAATTTTCGAAGGGCAAAGACTTGTTCACCCCGCAGCAGTCTGCCACGCGGCTTATGGAAACAATCGATGGTCTCACACCGGCACAAACAGGGCAGTTTTTTGCCTATGACGGTTCAAGGATCGAATGGTGAGTGCCGGCATTCGTTGACGCCGGCGAGTTAGAAATGAGCGAATGATGGGCCATCATACCGCTGAAACTCTTTACTGGTTGTCTCGTGATTTGCTCACTCCCATAACGGAGTGTCCGGCTGAGGAGGCGCGCAATTAGCGTCGGGGCTATTGAACAAGAGTAATTTACGATGCAAAGGCGCCCTTGTTGGAACGACCAAATAAGGTTTTGTTGAAAAGAAGCGCGACGCTCGCAATCCCGAATCGACCTTGCTCCTCCAGCTGCTACGACCTTAATTCCCAACTGCTCTTAGGCAACATATCAAGCCGACTTACCTAATGCCCCAAGTACCGGGCTCGAGGTCTTATTAGCTTGCCATCGAGCTTTTGCTCCAGAGCATGCGCGACCCAGCCCACAGTTCGAGCAATCGCGAAAAGGGCCAGAGCTGAACCGCGGGGAAGATTTAAGCTACGGCGCAGGCTGACAAGAGCGACATCACAGGTCGGTAATTGTCCGGCGGTCTCGTTCATGACTTGCAACAGTTCGTCCCGCAGTGCCCTAGGCGGCAGATGTGGAAGCAAACCGCTCGCTCTTGGATCCCCCTCCGGATAAAGCGGATGGTGAAAGCCAGGAATTGTTTCACCTCGCCGGAGACGTTGATCGATCACTCGCTCAGCATCCCCATACTGCTCCAACTCATCGAAAAGCAATTCGACAAGGCTGGTCATTCCACCGTGCAAGGGCCCACTCAGGGCGGACAGTCCGGCGTTCAGACAAGCACCGAGGGACGCGCCTGTGGACGCAACGACGCGTACGGCAAATGTCGAGGCATTGAGTTCATGGTCGGCCTGCAGAACGAGGGCGCGACGGATAAGATCTGCGCCTATACTGTCCGTCTGCCAGGCATCAGCAAGAAACAGGTGAACTGGCTGCTTGTCCGGCTGACGTGAGGCGCAGGCGGCAGCTGTGGCTCGCAACATGTTAGCGGCGCCAGGCCATAGACGGCGATTGTCGCGCTGCCAGGCGGTGAGGCGCCCAGCTTCAACCAAAGGAAGGAGCGTCTGACACCGCTCCGTGAGCGGCAGCTCCCGGGCGTGGTCGAGGACAGCGTGTGGCCATGGCGATGGAGCGGCCTTTATGTCAGCGAAAGGATCATCGTTGCCGCAATCCCAGAGTAGTCGCGCAATGTCCTCGAGACATGCATCCTGTGAAAGTGTTAGGGCGTCTCGGCCACGATAGCGCAACTGGCCTTCGGCGATCTCGGTAATTGAGGATTCCAGCACTGGCAGTCCCCAGTCCAGTGCGGTCGCCGCCACCTGTTTCGGCCGCCGACCAACGGCCTTTCTTTTCTTCAACGCTTCAATGTCATGTGCGCTGTAGCGCCTGCGACGGGGGTCATCCGGCGAGCCGCTGGTGCGGATCAGTCCACGGCTCACATATGCATAAAGTGTTGCCCGGCTTATGCCCAATTCGGAAGCGGCGTGAGCGGCTGTCATGAATTTGTCAGAATGGTGCATGGCGTTCTCATATTGATTATATGAATCAAGATTGACGATATATATACGCTGCAGCATCTTCAAGGCCATTCGCATTTAACTGAGGAGAATGACAGTGTCCGCAATACCCGCTTTCGTTGGGCGCATTCCGGCTTCCGGCCTTGATGAAGTCGTCGCCGCCGAAACCATCCTCAGTCACGTGGATGGGCAGGAGGGTGAACTGATCATTAGCGGACATCACCTGGCGGAACTTGCCGACTGGTCTTTCGAACAGATGCTGGAACTCCTCTGGGCCGGGCAGACCCCGGAGGTGATGACTATGCAGAGCATTCGATTTAAACTGGGAGCGGCACGGCAGCGCGCGTTCGGCCTCATGGAACCCTTGCTTCCCGTCCTGCCCAATCTTTCCTCTGTCGAGGCGTTGCGCCTTCTGCTGTCTTCTTTGCCGGACGAGGAAAGCACTTCGCATCACGTGATGGCTGTTGCGGCCGTTCCGGTCTTTGTCGCGGCCATCGTCCGAAGCAGGCAGGGTTTTGTCGCGATAGCGCCCGATGCCATGCTCTCCTTCTCAGCCGACTTCCTACGCATGATATCCGGCGCTCAGGCATCGCCAGATAAGGTGCGAGCGCTTGACGCATACTTGACCACGGTTGCCGATCATGGATTGAATGCTTCCACCTTCAGCGCGCGGGTTATTGCCTCGACGGGGGCGGGGCTTTTTTCATCTGTGGTTGGGGCGCTTTGCGCCTTGAAGGGGCCTCTCCACGGCGGGGCGCCGGGTCCAGTGCTCGATATGCTTGACGCGATTGGATCAGAAGCAAACATAAGTCCCTGGCTGCGAGCTGCATTGGCCCGGGGCGAGCGCTTGATGGGCTTCGGCCACAGGATCTACCGCGTGCGAGATCCGCGTGCAGACGTGTTAAAAGGGGCTGTGTCGGCTCTCGCGGACGGCTCCGATCGTATTTCCTTTGCGGGGAAGGTGGAGGAGGAGGCGCTGGCCCTTCTAAAGGAAAAGAAGCCCCTGCGCCCACTGCAGACAAATGTAGAATTCTATACGGCGCTTTTACTGGAGGCCGTTGGTTTCCCTCGCGACAGTTTTACGAATGTGTTTGCAGCAGGACGAATGGCGGGCTGGACAGCCCACGTGCTGGAACAGGAGCGCACCGGACGGCTCATCCGGCCACAATCCCGCTACATCGGCCCTCAACCGAGATGAGATCATTGTGTCGGTGTGATGCGTGTTAAGACTAATACAAACGTCGCCGATTGGCAGTTTGAGTCCATAATGTCATCGAAATTGCGTCGGCCCACCCTTACCAAGCAAATTGAATGCCAGACGTTTGGTTTGTCGTTTCACTGAGCGATCTCTGGCGCTCCTGCCAGATCGCATCGGCGACAATTCTGCTTATGTCTCTCTCGCCACGGCACAGGTGCTTAGACGTGATGACCCAAGCCATCATTTTTACGTCTTCCGGATAATCGCTCTGATCAACTGGCATTGCGCTAGGTCCATTTCTCTTGGGTTGACTAAGCAAAAGTTGCATTGCGCAGACCTGTTGTCACCCAGGCTCAAGGTGCAGTTCCAAAATGTAGAGACGCCCGACGCTTGAAAGCGCCGGAGCCTCCAGTTTCGGCCTGGTTCAGGATGCGCATACGAGGTTGCCTTACTCTCGCTGACGATCGACGAAAAGCATTTTTCCAAAATCGCTCAAAATCGATTGCCTCAGCGCATTTCTTATGTCCTGTTCGAATTCGTCGGGTGATCCTTGTTGAGTACTTACGTAACTGAGTCCTGATGTAGAGGCTGCATGGATGAAGCTGCTGAACGCGACTTCATCATTCACCAAGCCTTTAAGCGCTTTCGTGCAGGATACTACGGCCTCTTTGTACGATTTATCGCGAGAGCCTGGCCACTGATCAAGGAGATAGGATGCCGCACCACGTGTCGATGAGATGCGGGTGTATATCCGCTTCTGGCCGCCAAGCTCGATCTTAACCGTACTGTACCACCTTCCAGGTTCCATCTGCGATCTCCAAGCAAACAAAGATTATATTACTTTGTTGTCCTTGCGCGAGGCTTGTTCAAATCGGCTGAACATAATGGATCAGGAAATATTACGCGTCGCGATTATTCTTATGTTTGATTGCAGTGGTGGCCCCGCCTTACCGTAAGCCCACGGTGAAGGCCGTCTTGCGATGACGGCCTTCTGACTGCCAGTCCTAGTGGTAACACCAGGAGTAGTCATATGACGAAGCATCCAATTGAGGTGATCACCTCCGTAGAGCGCCGTCGGCGCTGGTCACGCGAAGATAAAGAGCGGCTCGTCGCTGCGTGCTTTGAGCCAGACGCGGTCATCT
>NZ_JBNWDR010000009.1:0-292364 GCF_053521785.1 Agrobacterium sp. A3-95
AAACGAGGAACTTGACCACGACCGCAGACCCGAAACATACCTAACAGGCGGGTCAATTCTCGGTGGAAACGCCGGGTCAGTTCTCAGTGGCAATCAACAGCCAGTGATCTTGGAAACAGCGTCGTAGTCTGGATTGAGCACGTTCAGCTTGTCGATATAGCTGCGCATCTTGTCTGCATAGAAACGCTCGCGTTTTTCACAGTGCTGCCGTTTGTTGAATTCCTGCCCGCGAGTCTGATCTCGTTTTCGGCCGCGACAACGGCTCGCGGGACGGGCCGCCGACCAGGATGTCGAAGTCGTTGCCGATGCGAATGAGCGAAGACCCGAACATGAAGGATTTGAACTCGGATAGCGGAGCGCAGCTTTTAACGAGATGCCTCGCCACTTCACCGGACGTCTTCAACGTCCTTTCGGGAGCACCTTGAGTTTGTCCCACTTCATCACCTTGGAGCCAAGCTCTTCTCCAGTTTCGATAGCCTTTTGGGTGGTTTTACCATTCGGATGATATTCCAAACGACATCCACGCCTTGCGTGACTGAACCGTCAATGTTGATCAATGTCTGCTTTGTCCAGCGTCAGACTTTTAAATTGTCAGTCAACTCCCGGCTTCCTTGGGGAAATCATTTCCGCTTTGCGCGCCCGTTCCGGTCGCTAAGTCTGTGTTTCTCGATGCCCAAAAGCCGATACTTCTTGGCCTAAAACGCGAAAGCCATCTGTCGCTTAGTCAACAATGCCTCGCGCTGCCAGACCCATGCGTCGAATTCTCTTCTTGAGACAGACAAGAGATCGGCCGCGTAGCAGAAAACCGTCTTCAGGAAATCGTAGTCATCTTCCATGACACCGACCCGTTTCGCGAAAGTACGGACATGACGGTCGACAGCTACAGAGTCCATACCCACGAGACACCCCATGTAGTCGACGGTTTTTGGGCCAACGCCTCTGACGCCTCTAAGAGCTTTTGCGAACCCGCTGTCCTGAAGGCCCTCCTTCAGGTCATCCACGTGTTCAATGGAGGCGTCGGCGAGAAACAGAACCAGTGCGTCGAAACGGCCAACCTTCACCTGGTGTGTCCAATTGAGAAATGCAGAAGTCTCCCCGCGCTCAACGAGTTCAAGCAGATTGGAAATGCGGCTCAGTCCAGGATAGTCTGCGAGAATAGCCAGGATCCGCGGTCGAACCACGGAGTTGTAGTTCAACCCGGCTTCGGTATCGCCTTCGCCAATGATCACCAGGCGCGCAAAGTAGACCTCGGGGTTCGCCAGGATGACCTGTTGGATGAATTTGTCTTCCTCGCTGCTTTCCTTGGGCAACGGCAGCTCGAGTGCAGAGCTCGTGAGGGTTTCTGGAGAGTTCCGGAAGTAGCGAACGTTCCGAGGTGGGATCCGGCTCAGGATACTGGTCGCGTGGCTGGTCACGATCGCCTGTGCGGATCCAGTCTCGTTCAGCTTGTCTAGGAGTGCGACGAGCCGCGGAAGATAGAACGGAGAGAGATGGTTCTCCGGTTCCTCGAGAGCGAAAATCGTGAGCGCCGGGAATGTGAAATCGGAAGGATGAAATCCGCTGAGGCCGTTTGGCAAGGACTTCTGCATTTCCCAAATCAGCGTCTGATAGGTGGCAGCCAAGGCGAAGTACAGAAGCGATGTTTGTCCTTCGCTGAGCTCTTCGAGATACCTCTGGCCACCGCCCGGTGACTTGCTGAACCGTATTGTCAGATCGCGGATCAGCTTTTGAAATTCGGTTGCCACCACGCCGAGGCGCGGAGTGCCGTCGTAGTGCCCGTCGTGCAGCGACTTCCAGAAGCCATCGAGGGTCTTGCTTACATACTTGATCGCCTCCGTGGCATTGAGGTTATCCTCCAAATCGTCGGCAAATCCCTTCGATTTTAATCGCGTATCGTCGCTCCAATCCGCCGACGACTCCAATCTATGTAGCAGGTTTCTCAACGCAGTCTGGCTGACGCCACGGGAGTCCCTATGGGCGGGAATATAGATCACTTCGGCATACTGGGTCGGCCGCCCGCGGAGCGGGCTCTTCCGTTCATCGTCAGGACCGAATGGCACGGGGTCAAGCGTCTTGACGGAATAGATCTTGGTCTCGAGGTCATCGGTTGCGCTGTCGCTGCTTGAGAACTTGCATTCGAGCCGGATCCTGACCTTCAGTGTGTTGTCCGAGGCGGAGAAGAAGAGATCGTTAAAGACCATCGGTTCGGTCTCCGTGGCAAAGCCGAACACGGCATCGATCAAGATCTCTCGCTCAATTCCCCTCAGGGTCTGCGCGTCCTCATTCGGACCGAAATGAACATCCGATAGACGGATCTGCCTCTCTGCGGCGACAGGCGAAAAGAGCCGCTTCAGTCCTTCCAGTGCCGCGGTCTTGCCCGATCCATTGTTGCCTACGAAAGCATTCGTGCCGGGCTTCAGGGTGATCGTGACCGGCGTTGCGCCAAAGCAGCGGAAGTTCTGCAGGGTGAGGGTTTCGATATACACGGCTTTCCTCGGTATGGAATCGACGCACAAATCCTGTCTGAGGGGGGTTGAAAAAGCAACTCCAGCTTGCGCCATCTGCGAACCAACATGGGTGTTTTCTCACGTCGAGTTACCCTTCCAATAGGAGTTGTCGATGTCACAAAGGCAATCCGCACCATCGTTGCGGCTGCGGCTAGGAACTGTTGTCTGGAGGGCCTCAGAACGGCAGAACTATCCGTAAGCGTAGTCCACGTAAATGCCAATCAAAGACAGAAGGTGATTTTGTTGCAGACGGCAGTATTTTTCAGTTACAGCCCAGGACCAGACAGTCTGTAATCAGCCCCCAATCGGAAATTACTTCGCGGAAAGGCGCGCAGACCGCCCCAGTATTTGGCCATGGCAGCAGATGCGCTTTCTTCCAAACGGATCGTGGCACCGCCAACGATGATCTCGGGACGGCTGGCTTTTTTGATCGGCGGCTCCGCAACGGGTGGATAGACGATGACCGCCGCGAACTCTAACGCATCCACGAGTGCACGGAGTACAAGCTTGCCCTGCCGCGCCATCGTCCGCCAGGTGGATAGGTGGTTCTGCTTCAAGCCATGTCGCCCTGCGACCTCACTACCGTCGCACCGGGTCTCAAGCTCTCCGAAACGATCTGCGCCTTCACCTCGTCTGGCCAGTGTCGGTGAACCTCACGCCGAGCCTTCCCGGTCGTGAAAACCTCCAATGTACTCTCCATGGAGAAACTCCCGTTGCTCGTCCACAGCTATGCGATCACAGATCAGCGCGGCGACGACAACGTGGGGACAGAACAGCGGTTACGGTTTTCTCCGCATGCGCCTCGCTTCAAAGGCTTTCAGCCTTTCGATAACTCATTGTTGCCGCCTTGCTTGCTCGCGCGCCTTTCGCAATCCTTCGACAACCCGTTCCAACCTTCGGATCGAACCACCCGTCCAGACTTTCGCTAATGCGTCTAATTCGAATCCTTCGAGGGGCTTGGCCCAGCGCGGATCGTAACCCGCATCGATGTACAGCCGCTCCAGGATTCGCGGGGCGAGCGTCGGCAATTGATCGGCTCCCGGGGTGGGAAAACGAAGGATTCGGCACCTGTCGCGCAAGGGGCCCGGGATCGGCTCAATCGAGTTCGCGGTCATCAGCCAGGACACATGCGACAGATCGCATGGAGCCTGAATGTAGGGATCATGCCAGCAGCGCGATGTTACCGATTCGTACAGGCCGATCAACACGTCGTGCACATTGCCGTTGTTGCGGCTGGTCCCGATCTTATCGATCTCGTCGAGAATTATAATCGGTCCGGCGCACCGGTGGCGACGCACGGCCATGATCGCGAGACTTGGTTCGCCCGATGACCACCTCCGGGCGGTCCCGCCGATGGCGCTATCGCTCAGGCCGCCACAAGATATGACTTCAAAGGGCGCGCCGAGTTCCTTACTCAATCGTTTGGCAAACTCAGTCTTGCCGCTTCCGGGCGCACCAAGCAGGATCATTGGTCTCAGGTAGACATTGGCCCGGCCATCAAGGTACTCCAGCACATTGTCAATAACCGTCACTGCATAGGGAAATTCCGCGATCAGCCGCGCACGAACTTCGGTCAATCGAGGCATGCCGGGTAAAGGCAACGCCCGCTGTTTGAACTTTTCGAATTCCTTGGCTACTCGCCTCCCTTCGGCCGTCGTGTCATTACCGACGCCGTTGATAACGACGACACCGTTAGTCGGGAACGTCTGACGCTCCGAGGGCTCTTCTTCCCAGGTCGGGATAGAAAGGTCGGCATCAACTGAATCCTTGGTTTCCGGCCCAGCGACCGTTCTCGAAGTGATCGCATTTTGGAAATGCTCCTCGTAGGTCCGCACTTCCATCTCGAACCACTCTGCCGATCGCTGAATAGATACGCCTGCTCGCTGCCGCGCGTCGAGTGCACGGGACTGTGCTGCCCAACTGAGCGAACGCCACAGCAGGTGGAGGCTTTCAGCCGTATCGAGCTTCTCAGATGCGAGGTGGGCAATCTCCCCGGCGATCAACGCCGTCGCTTGGCCATCCCCAAAGAACGCCCGGTATAATTTACACCGGAGTCGGCACTCATCGAACGGCAGTCCTTTGGCTTCATCGATGACATCCAGAGCAGCCTCCACCGCAAGCACAGCGTCGTTATTGGGATGCAATACTAGCTCATCCAAGACGGTGGCGAGGATCGCTAGCCCAGTCCGCTCCCTCTTCTTAAGCAGACCTGATAAACGTTCGGAATATTCGCGGATGTCTTCGCTCAAGTCTTCGCGGAAGAAGGCCATTCCTCGGAGCAGCTCCTCTGCGGTCGGCAAATGCAATCCAGCTATTGCTGCCTGCTGTCGGCGATGGAAATGGCGATTGTGTGATGGCAGTTTATCCTTCACGGGACACCCTATTGGATCTTAGTGAGCATCGGTTCTAAGTCGTAGCCGCTTTCTGTGCGGTCTCATGATTTTCCAGCTTCGGCCGGACGCCCCAAGCGGTACCAACGGTTGAGCGTACGCGCGATGCCGAACTCTGTGTCCATGTACATAAGCTGACTTGTCATGATCTCACTACCGTCGGCCAGAGACGGATGTCCAAAGACATGTCCGGAAAGGCACGCCGTCCTCCGAGAATACATCTGATGGGATTCGAGTATGGGAGCGGTGTGGAGCGAGAGTGTGTGGGTGATTCCAGCCTCAACGGAACGAAGGTCAACGGAAAGCCGCTGGGCATCTTCTGAATTCAAGTAGACGAACTTCATCGGGACTTCCTTTTTTATCGATTCGCAGCAAACAGCGGACGGGCGGGTTTAGCGAATCTATCGTGTTTTTTAGCGATATTTTCGCTTTTATTAGCGATGTATTCGCTATTGTCAACATTTGTTTGCGGACAAGGGCTTTTGGTGGCATCACGGCGGCATGAGGCCGCCATCCCGAATGCTTGCCGTCGCGCGACTTGTCCTTGGTCAAAATCAGGCCGAGGTTGCAGAGGATTCAGGCATCAGTCCGCGCACGATTTACATGATCGAAAAAGGTGCAGCTGGTATCGCAAGCGTTGAAAAACTCGTACGCCACTACGGCAAGCGGGGTGTGATTTTTCTTGCGCCTACTTCGACGGAAGGCTGGGGCATCCGCACCAACTTTGTCACCGGTTCATATGATGATGAGCGACTAGAGTAGCGGACTATCAATATTGATCAATCGGGCGCTCAAAGCCCCTTCCTTCGGTCGGGGTCCAAAACCGGCTTCGCCGGAATTGACGGCCTGTCGGCCGGCTCTTAAATTCATTAGACGACAAAGCCTCGTCTGCTGCGAAGTTGGGCTCCGCTTCCTCGGCCTAGTCTTCTGAAGGGAATCCGCCTGGTCGGCGGATGAGTTTGCATAAAGTGTTTGAAGCAACAGCTTTACGTATCCAGACAACTGTTCAGTTGTTCAGATTGATCATCAGCCTTGGAGTGCATGTGGAAAAGGCGGACCAGCTTTAAGCGATCAACCAATTGTCAAATTATGATAAGTCCTTGACAAAAAATAAGAAAAACGTCGGAGTGGCGGGATTCGAACCCACGACCCCTTGACCCCCAGTCGCGTAGGAAAACGCTGCAGCCCTTATTTTGCAGGGTGTCTAGCGATTTCAGTTTACAGACCACCCATTTACCGCCCTGTGGATAACAAGGTCATCCGGGTTCGCCTGTAAACCGTTTTTGGCGATTCTCGATGCTCTCAACTGCCGCACTCGACACCAGATAGTGCTTCCGAATGATTCCCTCGGCGTCCTTTTCGGAATGACCGGACACCTCGGCAATCTCCTTGATCGATGCTCCATTGCGGTAGGCTAGGGTAACGAACGTTCCCCGCAGGTCGTGGAAGGTCTTTCCTTCAATGCCTGCTTTCTCTACGGCCTTGCGCCAAGACGATTTGAAGCCGGTCGCCCAAGGCTGGCCCTGACCATTGGTCAAGATCGTGACCGAGTTGCCCCGTGGAACTCCGTCCAGATAGCTCTTAAGCTCCTCCGAAACTTTCATCCTGACGTGCGCTCCTGTCTTCGACTGGCGCAGGTAAATGGAATGGCCATCGTATGCCTTCCATGTGATCTTGAGCAAATCCCCCTGTCTCTGCCCCGTCCAGATCGCCAGCATAAGCGCGCGCACCAATGGCTCGGCTGTGGGCTTGATCTTCCATTTATCCTTTTCGCCCGTGGCATCCGGGTTCTTCACCCCATACCGGAAAGTCTGGATATCCTCATCCGTCCAGATCACATCGCGGCGGGTGCCGTCGCTGACCTTTTCGACGCGCTCTAGCGGATGGCGCTCGATCATTTCCCGATCAAGGCCAAACCAGAGGATGCGTTTCAGCACGCTCATGTACAGATCGGCTTTGCGTGGGTGCGTCTCTGCTATCTCGTCACGCCATTCAAGGAACGTCGTTCTAGCGCCAGGCGCCGATATCTTTGAGGCTGGCATGTCGAAGAACATCGTCTCAATCGCTTTGATAGCGAAATCATATCCTTCTCGCGTGCTCGGCTTTAGATTCAGGTAGGTCGGAGATTTGAGATATTGGCGGATTATCTCAGCCAGACAGCCGTTATAGGGCGCGTCTTTTCTGTCGCGTGTCAGACGCACATACTCAGCGATGAAATCATTTTGGTTCTTCGGGTCGGCCTTCATTCTAGGGCCGCCCCGCCATGCATAGAAATAGAAAGTGCTGGTACCGTCAGCGAGTACCTTTTTGACGCGGTGAATACCCACTAGATTTACCTTCACGGCGCGCCCTCCATTCGGAGAGGCTATTGCCACCATATGCAATGTCGCGGTCAACGGACGTTTGCTTGTGATTATCGGGGATATCGGGGGCAACTCGAATTATTTTGCCATCGACTTCGATTTCGACACGGACGCCTTTCTCCAGGGCGATATCCGCCATCCGCTTCAGGTCTGCGGATTTGACCAGTGCCGGCGCCGTCATCCCTCGCTCCTTTCAAGCGCCGCTCGGCCAGCGTCGGTGATCCGGTAAGTGGTGTTGGGCTTACCAAATTCGAGCAGCCCATTTCTAAGAAGCTTGTCTATCCGCTGCTGCACTGCCCGATAGCTTGCGGCCGAGTTTCTTAGCTGCCGAATGGCAATCACCTCAAACGTTGCTTTCCAATCGTCGCAGGCGCGTAAAGTTTCAACATCGGCCTTGGTCAGATTCACCATCACCGCTCCTCCGATTTCAGGGTGCTTCTGGCATAGTCGATAAATCCCTGAAACGCCTTGGGCCGATACTGATAAAGCTCATGCGCGGTGAGGGCGGACAGAACATCCTCGACGGCCTTCGCCCTTGCCTCTGCCTCGCGTTTGTCTGCTTCGGATAGGAGTTGGCGGAGGCGGGTTATTTCGGTCGCGCCGTCGTATGCTGTGCGAGCGATCCCTTCTGCCTCACAGATCGAGCCAATGTATTCTAGGCGCTCAACGATATCAGTCATGGCCGACCTCCTGCTTTGCGGGTGCTGCGGCGTAATCACCTGAACTCATCGCGTATTCGGCTAAAAGAAATGCTGCATTTTCCCACCAAGTTGTTTGCCGAAGCATCCCACACTCATGAGCCGTGATAACTTCTGTGGCTGCTTCTCGTACCTCTTCTGGAACGCTTCCCGCCACGTCCTGCACCTGTGCGGCGACCTTGCCGTTACCGTCACAATCTGGGCATTCGGAAACAGCTTCATCGCCAACGTCGTTTTCATGCGGATGACGATACCGTTCCCAATCAGTGACGATTTCACCATTGCCTTGGCAACGTTGGCAGGTTTCGGTTCGCTGTTCGTGGGTGTCCTGCACCTGTGCGGAACCGGGAGCATCCCAAAAATCCCCGCGCTTTTCGGCATCATCGATCAGGTTGAGAGTTTCGAACCGATCAACGATGCGCTGGATCATTTCAGCCGGTCCCGGCGTGTGGCGCTCTGGATCATGGTCGGTGCAATATCGGTATTCGCCGTCGCCTCCGGTCAGTCGATCTATTTCCTGCACAGCCTGCGAATAACCATCGCGAACGCCAATCTGATAGGTTTCCTCGTCATCGTCGCTGCTGACGTCCTGCACCTGTGCGGAGAGGGCGGAGCGGATCCTCGTAGCATAATCTGCTTGGGCGGCGGCTTTGGCCTCGCTCAAGCGCTTATGTGTTGAGAGCCTGCCACCAACTGGTCCGCAAAGATCGTAAGAAAAACCTGTGCCGGGGAAAACGTGATAATGACCGATGGAGCTTGTTCCGCAGTGCGACCCATCTTCACGGGCATCCCATTCCAAAGCCTTCACGGCCACGGATGGCGCGGGAGGGGCGGCGTAAACCGGTCGATACTCGGTATCGGGAAGCTTGTCCTCTCTTGGCCCATCGGGGCAATGCTGCCACTGGCCACCGACCGTCCATCGCGGGTTTCGCCACTGCCAACCTACCGGTTCCGTAGCGGACTGGGCGGCTTCAATTATCGCCCGCCGGGCAACCTCTTTCACCTGGTCATCGCGCCAATGACCCATAGGATGCTCCTTGACAACTGAGAGCATCGCACTCTTGACTGCCTTCTCTAACAATTCTTCACTCTGCATGGTGTTCGCCTCCTGTGCTGGCGAGGGCGGTGCGGGCGCTATAGCTGAGGTCGCGCCGGTCGAATGCGGGACCATGAGGGTGAGGTTTGTAAATCTCGGGGTTCGCGTAAAACGCCAAGACCTCCCGCAGCTTCTTCTCGCCTGCTTCAGCTTCCTCCGCACGGATGCGGTTGCTGATGGAGACATCACGAAGCTGGTTAGCCTCTCCCTCGTATGTTCTGGCGAGCTGTTCGGCTTCCGCAAGCTTTGCCGCCAGTGAAACTAGGGACATCATGTCGCCGTCGGTGGTCTCAGCCAAAAGCTCTTCTTCGTCAGATAGGCGTTTAATGCCTGCCTTCAGCATATCGTTCTCGCGCTGCAAGCTTTCGATGGTTGAGCGAAAGTCGGGATCAAGGCACATGACGATATCCAGCTCATGCCGGTTCTGGACTGCATCTTGAGCCTGTTCCAACGTATCGAACTGGTCAGACAGCTCCTTTGCATAAAACGGCCTGTCGTTCGGAAACTTCTCCCGCACATCGTAAATGTGGTACATGCCGCGTGTCGCGTGAGCATACCATTCCCCGCAACCGTGTTCGGTAGGTCCGTCGAAATGATGCCATTCCAGCGGACGGAACATGTTCGGGAAAGCCTTCTTGAGCTCTTCCAATGCGGTCATGGCGAAACTCCCGTCGGAACAGAGATCGGAACGGATTTGGTGCAACCCTTCCCACAGGGCTCAGAATGGAAAGCCGTGGTGGTGCCGGTGCAGTTCGAGAAGTAGACGAAGCGACCGGCATCTTTGAACCGGTAGACCTTGCATCCATCGGTCTCGAACAGGACGCCGACCGGCACGTTCGGATTGTCGGTGCTGTGTGTGGAAACGGGGTCTTCGCCGCAGGACGCGAGAAGGATAGCCGTCACGGCCAGAGCGATTGCTTTCTTCATGGCTGCCTGCCTCCCACGATTTCACCGGTGCGGCGGTCAACGACCGTGCCGTCCATCAGGCGTTTCAGGTTTGGGTGCGATAGGGATGACTTAGGTTTGGCGATGCCGATGTGCTTCTTGCGTACACGGGCGATTTTCGACTTCACCTTCATCTCGGTGGCCGTCTTGACCTTGTGAGCGGGATAGAGTGCAGGCGCCAGATTGCTCTCGCGGTGCTGGCCGCCAAGAATCAGCGCATGAACGTGCTCAAGCTCCCAGCGCTCCCCAGGCTGGATTTTGCGGCCGGTCAGATGGCATATGCCGTTATGCCGGTCGAAAACGCGCTGGCGGACCCGTGGTGGTACCTTCTGGTCATCGTGCTTAGCCACCCACTCATCAAGCGATCTGGTCATGGCCGATCCTTTCCCCAGTGCGTGGGTCGATCCATGCTTGTTCCGGTAATGGCGTCGTCTTCCACATTTCGACCAGAGCTTTGCCCCTCGGTGTTGTGCGAGACACTCCGTCTTCGTAGCAAAGCACTCCGAGATCATGCAGGTGGTTGATTTCCCCACCATAGATTGGCGCATCCGCCCTCGGGAATCGGCCTGTGCTTGTTTGGTGGTGCAGGATTATCTCGATTTGATAAGGGGTCCACATCACCTCTGCCCTCCCAGCGCGCGTGTCATCATGTCCCGCTTGCGGCGTTCCAGATCGCGGACACGTCCTGTCTTGCTGCGGGATTGCTTTGCCTGTCGGATCTCGGCGTCGATCTCGGTTTGCCAGTTGTATTCACGGGCAAGGTTCTGTCTCGACTTCCAAGTGAGCCAGTGGTGGATGGCGCGGCGGATCAAGCGGTTCATGCTGCCACCTGCGCAATCTGGTCGATGTTGCCGTGGTGGACGGTGAAGTCGTAAACGACTACCCAAGGATTGGCGGCCCATGATCGGTCGCCATTGATATCGCGCCACAGCCGGTTGTATGCGCCGGTCGCGGTATCGTGCCCTTCGCCTTCGTGCAGGCCGTACAACGGTCCGCCGCCGATCCAAGCCTTACGATCAAGCTGGATGATGCCTTCGGCTAGTGCGTCTTCGTGGCTGATATTCTGAAGCCGCTCCACTCGCACATCGATGACGGCGAGCGTCAGTCGGGACGCAAAGCGTGGCATGAAGATCGAAGGGCGCCATTGATAGCCGCGTGCTTCGGCATCAAGGTCAGCACACGGGTCTGTTGCGGCATAGCGGACCTCGCAAGGCTCATGCTTCGTCGGGCGAAAGTCACCGAACGTCAGGCCCTGCCATGTCTCGCGCACCCATAGGCGATCACCAGTCTGGATATTGGCATAGTCTGGCGCATGCGTCGGAACATCTTCCTCGCAAACCCCGACAATGCCGCCGCCATTCCCAAAAACATGAAATGTTCCGACAGGTAGTCTCTCAATGCCTTTGAATAAGCGACGTGTCTGCGTTTTCTTCCCGGCCAGCAACGCGCGGATCATTGGGGCGCTGAATAGGATAGGGCGGTCAGCCATCGACGCCTCCCAGATCAGAGAGATTGCAGTCAAGCATTTCGGCAAAATGAGTGAGAGCCTTTTCGCGCAGAGCCGGCATCACCTTCGGGTCAGCCTTGATCTGAGCATCAGCGCTTTCAACAAAGGCCTTGATGTGCTGGTGAAGTTCTTCCGGCAGTTTGTCTTTCCAGTCGTCTTTTGCCGAGACGAGCGTGGCGCGGCGCTGCTGTGGCGTTTCGAGCAGTGGATTGACCACGACATACATCAGCTTATTGCAGCACTCGATCAGGTCGGCCCGGTCAATTGGGAAGATGGTCGAGGCCGGAGCATCCGATGCGGGGGTATCATCCGCTCCGGCCTCATCTACTGGCGTATTGCCAGCATCTGCCGACGACGAGGCGGTGGAGGGGGTGTCGTCGGAAGGGGTGTTGTCGAGAATTTCGCCCGTTAGAGCGGTTTCTGTCTCGGAATGCACGAATGCTGCGTCAAATCCTTCTCGCTCCTCACCGGGCTGCTGTGGGGCCGAGCGAAGACGCTCCATGACCGAAGGCTGGGAGGATGGTGTGACGTCTTTCATCCGCTCGTATTCATCCGGCTCCATGATACCCGAGAACCCGAAAGCATATCGAGCGCACTGGATTGCCGACTTATGGCGAAGCATACGGTTCGGCCACTTCTTCCAAGGGTCAGTTTGCCGGGAGCACTCGCTCATATATTCGATGACGGTGGTAGGGCGCTGCCTGTCCTTCCGGTACATCTTGCACTCGACGGAATAGAGCTTTCCATCGTCGCCCATGTTATCTACGAACTCCATGCCATCGAACTGAGGATGAGAATTAATAAGGTTCATCCATCCGTCGATCGAGACGATAGGGGTGATGCCCCCGCGATCCGGGAAGGCATAGATTTCCTTCGTTAGCGGGTTGAGGTCATACTCCTTGGCGACCATCAAGAAGGCGGCGAACTGTTCGTTGGAGCAATCGCCCTTGATGCAGGTAGCCTTGACGGCGCCCATGAACGCCTGCGGCTCCATTTCATATTTCGCGGCCATGGAATCCACGAGGGACCGCTTCGGAAGAGTTGCAACCTGGTTCATGTTATGGGGCCTCCTGGCGCTTTGCTGGTCTGCGGTTGTTGGCTTGTTCTTTCTTTGTGGCCCACCGGCAGTTTCCGGGTTCATAGTTGGGGTATCCGGATTTTGATGTGTAATTCGGCATGACATGTGCTACCTTTCAACCGGATTTTGGTGTGGAAAGAGGGGTGCGGTGATGCAGATGGAAATGCTGTTTGAACGAAGCGAACTGGACGCCCTTCATAAGCCGACGATGCTCAAGGCGGTTGCTGCGACCCTTCGTCCAAAGCCCAAGAAGGCAACGGCGATTGATGTGGTTGATGAGACGCTCCGGGCTTGCCTCCCACCTGATGTTCCGCCGTCTTTCGTTGAAATTCTGAGTGCATCGAAGGCTGGGACGGGTAGGAACGAGACCATCACAGCCAAACTCTCCATGATCGACGGCACGGTTGCGACCGTTCGGCTGAAGAAATGGGCGATGGGCTGGTCGCATCAGTACATGGACTTGCCAGGCGGCACTCTCTACTGGGACGGCGGCCGTTGGGTTCATGACTCCACAGAATAATCCGGTTGGGATATGACTCCTCCGAAACGAGGGGTGAATATGGCGAACGAGCTTTGGCTTAGGAACTGGCGAGTGTTGGAAGCTTCGGAGCCAGCGACCTTCGACGAACCGAAGGTCTTCACTGCCGAATGCCTTGATGCGCCTGAGGCTTGCAAGCATTGCGGGTGTGTTGATCGCCTCTACCGTCACGGCGTCATGACGTTGGACTACAAACACCTCCCGGCGTATTGGCGGCGCGTCATCATCAGAGCCAAAGTCGCACGCTATAGATGCAGGGAGTGCGGAAAGACGATGATGCAGCCCTTGACGGACATGGACCCGGCGCGAGGCATGACGAAGGACCTGGTGGAGTGGATTGGCTACGCGTCCATCGACAACACCTACGCCAGCATAGCCCGCGAATTGGATGTCGATGAAAAGACAGTCCGCAACATCAGCGACGAGTACATCGACCGGAAGATGGCCGAACATGTGATTGAAGCACCGCTGGTTCTGGGTGTCGATGAACTTACACTGATGGGCCGGAAGCGGTCGATCTTCGTTGACATCAACGGAAAAAAGCTTCTGGACATCATCGAGAGTATGGATCAGGGCGCGGTCTCCAGATGGATCGCCAGGCTGCCGAACAAGCAAAACGTCCGCATTGTCACCATGGACATGTGGGGCGCGTACAGCACGGTCGTCGAGGACCTGCTTCCCAAAGCCAAGGTTGTCGTCGACAAGTGGCACGTCGTAAGCAAGGCGAATGGCAAGCTTGATCTGGTCAGGAACCGCTTCAGACGCAATGCGAAGTTGATGAGGGACCGCAAGAATCCTCATCGAGGACGTCGTCTTCTGCATGCTCACGGCAAGAACCTTTCGCCTCACAGGCGGTTCATCCTTGACGGCGTCCTGTTGAATAATCCGCTCTTGAACGATGCGTGGCAGGCAAAGGAAGGGTTTTACGCGATATGGGAGGCGACCAGCCGAGGTGATGCGGAGAAACGGTTTGCCGAGTGGAAAGCCTCCATTCCGGACACCGTACCTGAGTTCAGAGACCTCGCGGCGACTGTCGACAACTGGCATAAGCAGATATTCGAATACTTCCGATACCCGTTCACCAACGCCTACACCGAGGCTCGAAACCGTCTGGTCAAGGACTTCGCCAGGGCGGGACGTGGATACGCGTTCAAACGAATTCGTGCCAAGGCCATTCTGAAGCAGAACATCACCAGCCGACCTATCGAAGTTTGCTACCTGTGCATGGCTCATATCGACACCGAGAATGAGGTCACCATGAAGCACCCGTGGGCCGTTCCAGAGCGCATTCTGTGCGGACGCTGCACGGCGAAATTCCACATGGAAGAGCAGTATGCGAAATCCATGAGTTCCACACGAAAATCCGGATAGCCCATAGTTGCCGTCGTTGTCCGGGTAGCGGTCGAGGGAATGCTGTGCGCTGGGCCGTCGCCCCATGTCGGATAGGAAGGCTTCGTAGCTTTCGATCCATCGCTGGCAGACGGTGATCCCTCTGCCGCCGTAGTGCGCAAAGGCATGATTGCGCTCGTTCAGGCACCTGTCCTTCATATTGCCCCACGCAGCGAACTCAGGCGCGCTTCGGGATTCTCCATGGGTGATAACTCCTCCGGCCACTTCCGAGTGAAAGCACCCGCAAGAGGTCGTCCGGCCTTGGATAATGTTGCTTTTCAGAACATCGACTGACGAGCCGCAGACGCATTCACAACGCCAGTAGTGAGAGCGGCCCTGCCTGCCTGCATACGAAAGCACTGTGAGGCGGTTGAACACTGCGCCGGCCAAATCCTTGAACCGAGTGTCATCAGGAATTTCCGTGCTGTCGTAGGTTCGGCTTGCCGGAGATCGCATTATGCTGCCTCCAATTCAATTTTGATGCGGGTCTTTGCCCATGCGGGCATCTCGGCATAGGAAATTGCCTTGTCGAAGCCGTCGTAGCCTGGCCAGTCGTTGCGCTTCAGGCATTCGTTGACGGTCGCTATAGCCTTACGCGCCAGCGCTTCCCCGAGGTCGATATCCTCGTCTTTCAGCTGCATCACGCGCACGTCATAGGGTGGTGACTTCTCGACAAACACGAAGGTGAAGCTGGAGAAGGCGTCAGCGCCGAGGATTTCGCGAACGACCATGCGGAGAAGACCGGCCTGAACATGATAGCCGTGCGAATAGATCGCCTTAGACAGGCTTTCGTCATCCACACTGGCGGCTGTCTTCAAGTCGACAAAGTCGCCGCTGTCGTTCGGCACCACGTCTGGGCGTGCCTTCAGCCAGATATCGCCGTGCTTGCAGAATATGCTGCGCTCGATGCGACCGTTCAGAATGCCGAGGCGGATCGCTTCCTTGCTCTGGAGCGAGTTGGCGATGTGTCGGATATGCGAGATATCGGTGTCGGTGATGACGACGCGGCCGGCGTCTTTCTGATCGGCAAGCCATTTTTTGCACCAGTTGGAATTGCCGCTCCAAGGCTTTTCGTTGCCTTTGTCGTCTGGGTATTTCTCAGGGCGCAGAACATAGCGCTCCTTGAAGCCGTCTTCGCCCAGCAGCAGCATATGAGCCGCCTTGCCGAACTCCAGGCTATCCTTCTCCGGCTTTTCGAACGGATTGGGATTGTAGGGCGAGAAGCCCCAATATTCGGACGGACGCTTGAGCACGGCGCGAAGGCCAGAGCTTGAGATAGAGAAGCCGTCAAACAGTTCGGTGTCGCTGTGGTAGGTCTCAATCGGAACGCCGCTGTAGACCGCTCCCAGCTTGATTTGCGAGCCATCCCATTTGCGATCCCGGCGAAGGCCGCCGAGCATCTTTCCAGCAATGCCGCCGATGGCTTTAAACTTGTCCTGGTCGACTATCTTTTCCACGCAATGATCTCCTGATTTACGAGTGCATCCGCCTTGAGGTAGCTTTCCGAAGCGAGAGAGATGGCGAGCATGAGCGTGCAGGTCACGAGAACCAGCGTCACGAACTCGATGAATTTGATTTTGCGGAAGTTTGAGGCCGCGCTCTTGTTCAGAGCCTCGATGTAGGCTTCGCGCTCATCCGCTTCTTGTGTGTTGGTGGTGGAGAAAGGGGGCATCACTCACCAGCCTTTCGGGCGGCGATCATGGCATCTGCAATCTCGTAGCTCATGATGGCTGCCAATTGAGACATGACGCCCTTCTCGACCTTAAGACCACGCTTGGCAGCCATGGTTTTGTACTGCTCCATGGGAGCGCGCTCGACCATGCTAAGGGCAGCTCCGACACATTGACCAGCAAACCAGTCGCGCAGGCTCATGCCAGCATTCCAAGGCTCACGATCATTCGTGCCGCCATGCTGTGGTTCAAACAGTCCACCGGAGAAAGCCGGGCCGCCATCATCGATTTTGCTATCTGCCATTGTTCCTGCCCTTTAATGCGCGGGTACTCGGTACATAGCCCGCTGGTGGGTTCAGTTGGTGGTTAGATGAGGTAAGAGACAGCTTCCCAGCGTGTCGCCGCAAACCCTTGTGTTCGCCCTGACGTAGAAACAGCACGCCATTTTGCGCCTTGGTTGAGCGGTCGGCTGACCTTCTCCACACTACCGACAATCGGTGTGTTTAAGGGGTCTTCGCTGTTTGCGTTAGATCGAACTTCGTATCTCCCGTTCCCCGTTTTCGCGTATTTAACGATGGCCTCCCTCATCTTACTCTCCCGTTGGGGTGTGAGGGGTGGAGAGGGCGGGTGGAGGGAGAGGCAACGGCATCCAGTGTGTGGGCTCAAGTTTGTCGCTGTCGTCGCGATCTCTCCACCCTTCGAAGCTCCAGCTTCCAACCACTACATCGCCATTCCAGTGGGGGCTGGAAAGAAGCACGTCGGAACCATCTTTCGGCGCGGTGGCAATAGGTAGCCACGCCGCCAGTTCCTGCGCATCAGTGAGCGCGTCGGGAGCCACATAAGGGTACGGCTCACCACAGCATGCGCAACAAGCTCCCCACGGCATAACGGCAATCCCTTTTCCTTTGTGGTCACATTTCTCGCTCATTCTTCCCATCCCTTGTTTGAAGCCTTGGATTGCGGGGCTATTCGGCCGCCGACATTGCAGCGAGTTCCGCCGCCAGCGCGGCTTTGCGCTGCTCGACAAGTGCCGCATCGTGCGCAGCCTTCATTTCCTTGATGTCGTCTGGGATGCTCAGAGCCGGGTGCGTCTTCACCCACTCAAGCAACGTGCCGTAATGCAGGTTGGTGGTGGTGTAGATATCGACAGTGAAGTTTGTCTTCTGACGGAACTTGGCGCAGGTTGCCTCGAACTCCGACCGTATGACCGCAGCGCGTTCTTCCTCAGTGTCGAAGAACTGGAAGTCAGTGCCATAGCTATCTGACAGCCAATGACGGGCGCGCCATTCCTTGCCCTTCTCGAAATCGCCACCCTCGACGCGCAGCCCTCGAATGTCCTTCATCTTCGGGATGTGAGGGATGTTCCTAGCGCCGTGGTAACGGTTTTCATCGACCGACAAGGGGTAGAGAACCTTGCCATCAAGAAGCTTTCCAAGGTCGATCATTCCCTTATGGGTCTTCATCCACTCTTCGAGTTGACGCTTGGCCGCCGAAAGTTCCCATTCGGCCTTTTGCTTTTCGCTTCTGATGGCGTCCAGAGCCTTTGAAGATTCGGCTTTAATCTTGGAAAGCTCGGCCTGTTTCGCCACCAATTCAGCTTCAACAGCCTGGATAGGAGGCGCATAGAAAAGCTCGGCTTCGTCTTTCGAAACGATGTAATCAGCAGGCTCGAAATCCACTTCCTCGTGGAAGTCGTCGCCGTGGTAGTTGGTCGATTGCATAACGACCTTCACCAGCGGGCGAACGTAGAGCGTCCCGTTGTGTTCATGGTCGAGTTTGAATGCAGCGCCGGTCTTGTCGTAAAGTGTTGCTGTCTTGCTCATAGTCATCACTCTGCTGCTTCCAGACGACCGATGACGGCGCCGTGGACGATGGGGTTGGAAACCCGAATGGCGTAAGACGACGGATCAGCGTGGGCGGCATAGCGCTCGAACTTAACGACCTCGCCGCCGTACTGGTCCGCATCGTCGTTCGCTTCACCTTCGCTGCGATACTCGAACACGTCGTTTTCGTCGGACGTGAACTCGGTTCCGTTGAAAACACGGGCACCGTCTTCAATCCTGTATCGAGTTACGAACGCCATCGACCATCTCCGGTTCTTGTGGTGGCAGCGAGATCGGCGGGGGATGCTTCGTCGCTGCTGATGGAGCCGATTATGCTTGAATTAAATTCCAAGTCAACAGCGGAGTTGAAAATAATTCCAGATTTTTCTGGATTGAATAAAATTCCAATGCTATGACAGGGGCATGGATATGCACCCTACAAAACGGAAAGAGCTATCGGCGCCAGGGATTTTTTACCGGCGCCGTGATGACTGGATTAAATACGTTCTGAGATTGCCCAAGGCTGAGCTGTCTCACGTCGAAAAGCTCGTCGCGATATACATCGCGGAGACAAATAACCCGAAAGACCGGGGATGGATAACGTCTCAGGAAAAGATTGCGGATGATCTCGATATCGGCATTAGGATTGTGAAAAGTGCCGTTTCAAAGCTGAGGGCGGCTGGTCTGATCGAAACCAAAAGACGACGGTTAGGCGACAACGTGAAGATGTTTAATCTTTACTCGATCGTCGACGTGAAGGACGCCGTTCCGCCAAGCGAAGTGCACCGTGATGCACCTTGGTAGGGGCATGGTGGTGCACCCATTAGAACGGTCATAGCTTAAGAACAGAGTTATTATTTGTTTTCTTGGTTCTTGCTCTGAGAGGGTATTTGTAGAACGGTGGAGGGAGTGGATTACTCTTTGCCATCGAGAATGATTTTCAGCGTTCTGATCATGTCAGCAAACCGCATCAAGATTTCTCGGATTTTCGCGTCGTCGCCTATCTCGGCGCGCAGAGCCTCCACTTCGATTTTGAACAGCTCGTCGTTCTTGAAGTTTCGGCTTTGCCTTATGCCGGTTTCAGCGCGCAGCGCGCGGATCAACACGGAAGCTTGTCCAGCAAGTGCTCTGCGCCGTTCTGGGCTAAGGCTTTGAGCGCGGTTTGCCTCTCGGATAAGCTCGGCAATAAACGCGCTCGCATCCTTCATCTCGGCTTGATCCAGTCGATCTTCGCAGCCCAGTCGACCGGCACGTCAACGATATCCGCAGCATTGAAGCTGGTCAGAGTGAACAAGCCTGGCTGAGATCCATTTCGGATCGTCTTCACCATGATCCGGCCGTCGGAAAGCTGAACGACCGAAAGCTGGTTGATCATGGCGCTGGCTGGTTTGGCGATTGACCAGTAGATAACCCAGCCATTCTGCAGAACGGGAAGCTGGGAATCGCCCTTGATCTCTGCGGCGACCGTATCGGGGTGACTGTCTGCGGGCGCTTCGATCTCATCTGGCCCAGCTTCAAGCGCTTCGACGTGGCCGCCGGCGCCGATGTAACCCTTCAGCGGAACCATGCGCGTGGGGTTCTCGGTGTCTATGCCCTTTTCGAGCCATAGCGGATCGACATTCAGCGCAGTCGCCAGCGCCGCCAGCATTTCGCCGCGCGGCTTTTCCACTTTCCCAGCAAGGTACTTGTTCACGTTGTCGTAAGGCACGCCGGATCGACGGGCAAGCTCTGCCTTGCTCCATCCAGTCGCGGTGAATTTCTCGTTCAAACGTTCGGGCCAACTCATGGCGCGAGAATAACTTTGAAAAAAAATCAAGGTTAGTGAAATCCCCGCTTGATATCTGGAATTAAATTCAATATGGTTTGGGTATGCGAACCATTGAAGAAATCATCACCGCAGCGGGCGGCGCCCGCGCAATCAGCGAAGCAAGCGGACCGGTGGATACTGCCGGTAAGCGCCCACTGACTTACGACGCCGTCTACAAGTGGTCGAAGATCGGGGTTCCTGATCGTCACTGGCCGCTCCTGATTTCGATGGCGCAGTCCAATCCAGATGAGCTGTACGCGGCTAACATCAAAGCGCGCGGCGTCCAGCAGGAGCCAGCAGCGTGACGACCAAAGGCCGAAACATTTATTTTATTCGCCCCGTCGGGATGCTCGGACCGATCAAGATCGGCTGTTCTACCTGCGTGGATGAGCGTCTTGATGCGCTCGCTACTTGGTCTCCGTTCAAACTGGAGATCATCTACACAGAGCCCGGAAACTACAGCCTTGAGAAGCAAATTCACGAGGTGTTTGCTGATTATCACTCGCACCGCGAATGGTTTAACCCCGGCGAACGACTTTTGACTGCTATCGGCAAGCTTTTGGCAGGAGAGACAATCGCTACGGCAATCAACCTCGCAGACTATCGCGGCACTATCCGCAATGTGACGAGGAAGCCGAGAAAGCCAATTCCAGAGTTCCAGAAAGAACTGAAAAGCTACGAGTTCCAGTTGATTTGGGCTGAGAGGAAGGCTGAGCAGGCCACAGGAAACTATCTCAAGAAGCCTAGCGATGTCTACGCGATCCTCGAAAGGTGGAAGGGAAGCTACGCGAAAAAGCGCGCAGACGCCGTCCGCCCGACGGAAGCTGAATTTGACAGGTTGCATGAGGTTATCCGCGATCCGGTATCTCATTTTGTCCTCATCGGAACACGGCAGCAGGTGGCGGCATGAACGTCTTGATCTGCGGCGGTCGCGATATGGACCGGATTGATGCTTGGAACTGGCTTGAGAAGAACGCCATGGACGAGCTGAGCTTCGCGTCCGGCCTGAGCAACTTCACCATCGACAAGATCATCCACGGCGGCTGCCGAGGCGCTGACGAAGGCGCGGGCGAGTGGGCTACGTCGGAACACATCCCGGTAGCAGTCTGTCAGGCCGACTGGAAGAAGCACGGCAAAGCAGCCGGTCCGATACGGAACCAGCTGATGATCGACCTCCACAAGCCAGACTTCTTGATCGCGCTTCCGGGCGGCAAGGGCACTGAAAACATGATCCGCTTGGCCGAGAGCCACGGCATCAAGGTTATCCGAGCGGAGGTCTATGCATGACCACCCAAAACGAAAAGCTCCGAGAAATCCTATTCGACCTCTCTGTCCAGCATCAGATCGAGGGATACGAGAAATCCGACCCGAAGCGGCCGGTCGAAATTCGTGAGGGGAATTGATCATGAAAAAGGTCACCAAACAGAAGCCGATCGTCATCGATATGAAGGCCTTTGAGGCTGAACTGATGGCTGAGGTTGCCCGCATCAACGATGAACGGGTGGCGGCATGACCGACACGACCATTTTCATCGGCGGTGCGGCGTTTCTGGCGGCTGTTACTGTCCTCGTCATCCTGGCGCACTTCACGGTATCGGGGCGGAAGTGATGGCAGCTCTCAAGCAATACCCGCTTCCGGCACTGGTCACCCATACGACGGACACCCGCGCCGGCTCTGTCTTCAAAGCCTTATGCGCGGTTTATCCGGGTCAAATTTCTGCAGAGCATCTTATGGCAAGAGCGGGTCTGTCTTGGCGGGCCGAACCGATCTGGTCTTTCGTGTCGCTCTGCAATGACTTCATCAAAATCAACGAGGCAATCGAACCTTTCGGCTGGCGGGCTGAACGGTCAGGCGGAATGCCTCGTGACAATTACTGGCTTTCGCCTCTAGGCGGCGGCTGAAACTCCCTTCGTATGCCGCCTCTCTCTGATGGGTTCAACCTATCAGGAGCGCGCACCATGAAATGGTCAGAAACTAACAAATCGAGTGCAACAGGGAAAACAGAGGCAAACGCGCAAATGTACGCAGTAGACGCATTTAGCCCCGAGGAGGCGGCAGGTTTCGCGAAGACGATGTTCAAGCGTCGGTGCGAAGGCTGGGGCGATGAAACACAGGCTCTGGAGGAAGTTTCTGGCTGGTGCGGCTTATCGCCCAGAAGCTTCAAGCGACTGATGAAGGGCGAAACCAAGGACGTTGGAATTGGCCTCTATCGCCGGGTTCGCATGGCGTACCTGAACTACACCCTTCGTCTCATCGCCCAGCTGCAAAACGAGGTCAAGACCATCGAGGAGGTCCACGGACATGCTGCTGTGGGAGACATTATTGCAAGCGTTGAAGCTTTGGAAACGAAGGCGCGCGCTGCGAAGGAAATCCAAATCCAACATCCAAGGCCAGCCAATAGGAGGTGACAAGTGACGGATACTGCACGGATCGGAGACAATACGAAGGCTGAACGCGAGCGCCGCGTTCTCTTCGCCTTCTACCACAAGAAGGACCGCGACATCGCGGCCCAGATCAAGGCTCTGCAGGCCGAGAAGTCATCCAACCGGCAGAACGCCAAGGCTTCCGGCTTCCCGGCGCAGAAGCTCGACCATTACCTCAAATCCTTCAATGCCGAGGATCACCAGAAGCCCGTCGACAAGCTCAAGAGCGAACGCGAAAACCTCGAATGGCTTGGTTACATTCCGGCAACATCCGGCGGCGACTTGCTGACCCAGATCGACCGTGTCGACGGCGAGCAGATGATCCAGGCCAAGGGCTTCCATGCGGGGCTGACAGGTCTCGACCGCGTGTCGGGTTACGACGGCGGTTCCGTTGACGACAAGCTATGGCTCGAATCCTACGACGCCGGCAAGCGCGAATACGACACTGAAATTCCCGACATCATGGCGCGCATCACTGCGGCGCAGTCGAAGGAGGAAGCCCCCGCAAGCGGAGAGGATGACCCCTTCAAGCTCGATCAGACGAACTGATCTCCCTCCCGGCCAGCGCCCCCTTGAAACATCGCTGGCCCAACTAACCCGGTGCGAGACATGCAAAGCGGACCCCGCACCGGGTTCTTTCTTCCACGAGGTGAACATGATTTTGGTTTCATGCCCCACTTGCGGCAACCACATGGGCGAATTGCCAGAGCCGACAAAGGTCAAGCAGCACCTTTCCCCGCTCGAAGCGAGAGCCTTCGATGTGCTGATGTCATCGGGCGTCGACGGTCTCAACCGGATCGATCTCTCCATTGCCATTCACGGCCCGGAGGAAGGAACGGAAGACAATCGCCTCAGGCAGACGGCCTCCATCGTATCCGACGTGCGGAGGCGGATAGAGCCCTACGGCTACCATATCCAGCGGCTGCGCACCCACGGCGATAACAAGGCCTATCGCGTCGTACCGGTCGAGGTGACGCCATGAGAGTTCTCGGTCTCGATATCTCCAAGCACGCCGGCTGGGCAATCTGGGAAACAAAGCATGCGCTGGCTTCGATCCGCTGCGATGTAATGGAGTTCCCGGCAAAGGCATCCATCGAATACTGCGCTGATCAGATGGGCCTCAAGGTCACGAAGCTGATCAAGGACGAGAAGCCGGATTTCATCGTTTTGGAAACCGCTCTCAAGATGAGCCCAAAGGGATCGGCCGCAACGGTATCATCCTGCATGCTGCATGGCGCCGTCTATGCCACGCTCGGCAACTGGGGAAAGCCATGGGGCACCATCAGCGCCGCGACCTGGCGCAAGATGTTCTTCGGCGCTGGCTATAAGCCCCCACTCGACAATCACGGCAAGAACGACTGGAAGCGCGCAGCTATCGAACAATGCGAGCTGGAAGGCATCATTCTGCCGACGAAGAAAGCCACCCGAGATAATGCGGCCGAAGCTGCGGCTCTGGCCGTGTGCTGGCGCGGCGTCGAGATCCATGCGGGCCGGTACCGCCCGGCATTCCAAGACTTTCTCCAACAGCGCAACGAGCGCGCGCCGGCAGGAGATCTATTCGCGGGGGCGGGCGCATGAACGCTTACACAGAATTTCTCGATCGCAAGAAGATCAATGATCCCGATACAGGCATTAGCCATGCTTTGTCCCTGCCGTCGGTCTTGAAGCCTCACCAGCACGATATCGTTCAGTGGTCATTGCGCCGCGGTCGCGCCGCAATCTTTGCCGGCACGGGTCTCGGCAAGACATTGATGGAGCTTTCGTGGTCGGATCAGGTCTTTGACTTCACGGGCAAGCCTGTCCTGATCATGGCGCCGCTCGCCGTCGCTGAGCAGCACATTACTGAGGCCGAGAAATTCGGCATGGCTGCCAACCTGGTTTCGTTTCATCCCGACGAGGGATGGGGGATCAACGTCACCAATTACCAGAAGATGGATCACTTCGACTTGTCCCGGTTCGGTGGCGTCGTTCTGGACGAAAGCAGCATCCTGAAAAGCACAGACGGCAAGTACCGGACGAAGCTCATTTCGGAATGTTCGAAGATACCGTTCAGACTGGCAGCAACGGCAACGCCTGCGCCGAACGACTTCATGGAGCTTGGCAACCATGCGGAGTTCCTCGGGGTCATGTCGTATACCGACATGCTTGCGACGTTCTTCACACACGACGGAGGAGATACGCAGAAATGGCGGCTTAAAGGGCACGCTGAAAGCGAGTTCTGGAAGTGGATGGCGTCGTGGGCTGTGATGCTTCGGAAGCCTTCCGATCTAGGCTACGACAACGCGGGCTACGATCTGCCGCCGCTGAACTACCACCAGCACACGGTAGGCGTGGAATACGCTCCCAGCCTCGATACAGGCCTCCTTTTCCCCATGGAAGCCCGCACGCTGCAAGAACGCATTGCGGCTCGCCGTGACAGCGTATCCGAGCGAGTGGCGCTAGCCGCCTCTATGACGCCGGCCGACAGGCCTTTCGTCTGGTGGTGCAATCTGAACAGCGAAGCTGAGGCGCTCGCAAAGCTCATACCCGGCGCGGTCAATCTATCAGGGGCAGACAAAGACGACGACAAGCGCCGCAAGCTTGTTGATTTCTCGCAAGGCCGCATTCGCGTGCTGATCACGAAGCCGTCGATCGCCGGGTTCGGGATGAACTGGCAGCACTGCGCAGATACCGGGTTTGTCGGGCTTAATGACAGCTTCGAGCAAATCTATCAGGCGATCCGGCGCTTCTGGCGGTTTGGGCAGATGAAGCCGGTCAACGTGCATTTCATCGCCTCCGAAATGGAGGGCGCCACCGTTGCAAACCTCCGTCGTAAGGAAATCGACGCGGACCGGATGGCCGCAGCGATGGTGATGCACATGGCAGACCTTTCGAGTGCAGCTGTGCGCGGATCTGTTCGTGATCGTCCTGACTACAATCCAACCATACCGATGAAAATTCCAACATGGATAGGGGAGTGCGCGGCATGACTATCAACGCCGTCGACCAGGTTGTGACCGATCGATACGCCATCTATCAGGGCGATGCCTGCGAGCTTATCCGTGGTGTCCCCGGTGATAGCGTCCATTTCGGCATCCATAGCCCGCCATTCGAGGGGCTTTACAAGTTCTCGAACTACGACCGCGATATATCGAACAATGACGGCCCGCAGTTTTGGGAACACTACGCATTTCTGATTTCCGAACTCTACAGGGTGACGAAGCCGGGACGCATCCATTCCGTGCACTGCATGCAATTGCCGACCAGCAAGACGCGTCATGGGTTTATTGGCATGCGTGACTTCCGCGGCGAGATCGTCCGCGCCTACGAGAATGCCGGATGGATTTTCCATTCTGAGGTTTGCATTTGGAAAGACCCGGTGATCGCCCAACAGCGCACTAAGTCTATCCGTCTTCTGCATAAGCAGATCGCAAAGGACAGCACGATCAGCGGTATGGGACTTGCTGACTACATCGTGTCCTTCCGTAAGCCCGGTGAGAACGAAGCGCCCGTCGCCGGTATGTTAGAACGATGGGCGGGCGATGAAAGCCTCGATATCAGTCGTGAGGCCTACGATCGGCACAGAAAGCAAACCGAAGCCGAAGGCCGCAAGGCTTGGCCATTCGAGCAGTGGCGTTCAATCCTCGTATGGCAGCGCTACGCATCGCCGGTTTGGATGGATATCAACCAGACGAACACCCTGCAGTATCGTGCCGGTCGCGACGAGAAGGACGAGCAGCACATATCTCCGCTGCAACTGGACGTGATTGAGCGCTGCCTCGATCTTTGGTCGGCCAAGGGCGAAACCGTCCTGACACCATTCCTTGGCATTGGAAGCGAAGTTTACTCCGCTGTAAAGCTCGGCCGGAAAGGACTGGGTTTCGAGTTGAAGCCGTCCTATTTTCGGCAGGCAGTCAAGAACATCGCCGAATTGGATATTCAACCATCTGACACGCTGTTCGATATGGCAGGTGTCGCATGAACGCCATGAACCAAGACTTCATCCCGGCGAACATTGAGGCCGAGCAAGCACTACTTGGCGCTTTGCTGATGAACAATGAAGCAGTAAGTCGCGTGCCGGTGACATTTGATGTCTCGCACTTTATCGAGCGAATCCATCGCGACATTTACACCGCTATCCTCAAGCTCCGGGCGATCAACAAGGAAGCGAACGCCGTTACCGTCCGGTCGCACATGTCGCCTGAAATGGTGTCGATCAAAATCGGTGACATGTCGGTGTCGCAGTATCTGGCTCACCTAGCCGCAGAAGCCGTCAACATCATCAACACGCCCGACTACGCGGACGCTGTGACCGAATACTATCACCGTAGGGAAGCAATCTCGGTTGGCGACAATGCAAGAAGTGCGGCGACACGAGCAGCAGACGAACTGGAGTTCATCGACCAAATCACGGATTGCCGCAATCGCTTCTCTGCCATTATCACCGACATACAGGCCCGTAACGAGCCGCAGGAGAGCTTTCTTGACGCGGTGGACCGAACACTCGGCGTGACGTCAGACGCGATTGCAGGCCGCCGTGTGGCCGGTCTTGATCTTGGAATTTCCGAACTGACCCATCTCATGGGGCCGCTTGGCACCGGTGAGCTGCTGGTGATCGGCGGCGACGTGAAGACTGGCAAGTCCGCGGCAGCCTGGCAGTGCTTCTTCAATCTGGCAGAGCGGCACCCAATTGCGGGTCTCAGCGGCGAAATGCCGACCGATCAGATCATCATGCGCGAGAAGGCCAGACGCACCGGGATATCTGCCAAGCGCCAAAAGCGAGGGCAAGTCTCTCAGGATGAAGTCGAGCAGTTGGTAAGGGCAGGGGCCGACATCAAGCGCCTAAAGTTCATCGACATAATATCCAAGCAGATCACGCTTGAAGAACTGGACGAGCGTATCAACCGGCTGCAGGGCGAACACGGGATAGAGGCTTTCGTAGTCGACCATATTCTAAAGCTGCTGTGGACCGGCAAGATGGAGGACGCCGACGACTTCAAGAAGGCGAACCGGGCGACATCGACGCTCAAGAACATCGCCATGAAGCGGAACATCCCGATCATCGCGCTCACCCACATCAACAAGAACAGCAATGACGGCACATGGGGCAAGAGCTACCGCGATCGCCTCATGGCCGCCAAGCGCCGCCGGCCGACATACAAGAGCATGCTCGGCAACATCGACAAGGACGTCGACAACATGATCATCGTCCATCAGGCCTATCCAGCCGTCGCCGGTATGGAGCCAGAGGAAGGAACCGACGATTACCGCCTGTGGGAAGACACCATGGCAGAGGTCAAAGGCAAAGCCGAGTTCATTCTGGCGCTGTCCCGCGAGAACGAGTTTCCCCGTCGCCAGGAAATCCAATGGAACGGCTCAAGCACCAGTTTTGGACCGGATTATGCCAGAGCGCAGAATAGCAGGGAGTTGTTTCCGCGATGAATGAATTCTCAGGTTATGCAGTCCAGCGCGGCGGCCAGTGGTGGGCAATGGTAAGATTTGCCCGCGATGCCAAGCCGAAGCCGATCATGGGGAAGGGCGATAAGCCCGAAGGCTACCCGGATGAACTGGCGGCGACGAAGGCCGCGCTCCGGCATGTACTCGCATATTTCAACGGCAACCTCGTCTGCTCTGGCGAGATACAGGGCGCCAGCATCAAGCAGGTACGGCGGGCGCAGGCTGAGAGGATTTTCTCCAAGGGCAAAGAGATCAGCGTGGAACGGAGGGAAATGGCATGAACCGCATCGTCATTAACATGGACCCGCAAGGCCTATTCACTGTGTACAGCGACGAGCCGGTCGAGTTCTTCGTGGTTTGCGACCACACGCCGAATGATCGCGTCTACCAGATGGAGGTCGAGACAGGCGTGGAGAAGGTGCGGCAGCAGCTTGGCGCCGATCCGGTAGGCCATAAGCACGATAGCCACGAGCTGGGCAGCGGCCACGGTCCGCGCAAGCCACCGTCTAAACGGAAGCTGGAGGTGGTGAAGTGATGGCCGCATTCATCGCATTTTTCATCATCATGGCCGGCGGCGTGGTTCTCAGCATGCGGGCACGGGCAGAAATCGACCGAGCGAAGGAACTTGACCGTCTCGCCAGCTCGTTTCTCAATCTTCACTTCAAGGCAATTGGCTTCAAAGGGAAGGCGACTGTTGTCAGAGGACGCGCTTCGATCAATCGCGAGGACGCAGCATGAACCAGATGGTGACAATCTCCTACGAAGAGACATTGAAGGCACGAGCCCGAGCCCGCCGGCTGAAACTGATGGGGAAGCCAAAGGTCGTCAACGTGGTCAAGGAAGTGCTGCGAGAAGTCAAAGCGCGTCAGCATGCAGTCCGTCGGCGCCCGAGAGCTTACGCTGATGCTCACATACGCGCTTGGGAAGCCTATCATTCTCGAGCAGCTAACCAGATGACGATGGAAGAGTACCAGCAGCAGGTTTGCGATCGGGAGGGCTTCAATCTCAACCTGATCATGAGCGACGTTCGACAGGAGCATGTAGTCGACCAGAGGGACTTCGTCGTCTTCGAGGTGTACGCCATGTACCCGAACGTCTCGAAGTCTGCTATCGCGCGTCTATTCGACCGTGATCCATCGTCTATCCATCATTGCCTGCAGAGAGAGGCGGAACGCAGAGGTATCGACCAGTCAGACCTGAATTCGATTGATCGAGCATACCCTACGCTGCGTGAAGATGTTGCCGCCGGTCTCAGCCTTTCAGAGATTGCGGTGAAGTATGGTGTCGGAGCCTCAACAATCGGTCGCAGGGTTCGAAAACTTGGACTTGCCAGTCAGTTGAATGGTCGAAAGACACGCTTGCCGCAGCATATGATCGACGCGATCGAGGACGAATATCTCTCTGGTACGAGTGGCCGTGAAATCTGCCGCCGATACCACATAAGCCAAGGACATATGAGAGATATGGCGCTCCGTTTCGGTTGGTCCGAAATGAGACGGAAGGCGAGGGCGGAATGACCAGCCACCCGGCAGCCGAAGCAATATTTGCAGAGCATGGCATTGCTGTTGTGCCGGCGCATGTAATGCCGGCCGTCGGGCAGACACGGGCAATCGTCACGCTGGAACGCATCATAAACCGCCATGGAGACGACCACGCGCGCTTTGTGGTCATGACGCTGGCAGAGACCGCCAACAACAAAGGCTTCATCGATGAGACATCCTTGTGGGTAGTTTCGGACATGATCCGGGCGGCCGAGAAGAACTTCCCCGAACTGGTCACCACCAACGTCACTGCCTGGTTCTCGTTCTTCGATACTCTCCCGCTGGGCTGGCTACAGTTCTGGGCTTTGGACCTCGACGGGGTGGTATCCAAACGACATGCGTTAGTCGGCATGCTATACGAGAGAATGAAGCGGACGTTCGGCGCTATGGCAAAGCAACCGGACCTTTTGGATGATAGGAGATCGGCATGAACATGATCGAGCGATTAGCCCGAGTTATCGCATCCGATGAGTATGGGTCGAACGTAGACGACGTATGGGCCAACTACGTAGACGTAGCTCGGGCTGTTCTCGATGCTATGCGCGAGCCGACGGATACCATGCGCCGCGAATGCGATGGCTGGAACGCTTCTACGAATGACATGGAAGCCTGCTACCAAGCCATGATCGACGCCGCACTCAATGATGAGGGGATGCGATGACGGAAGACCAGATTATCGAGCTATTCATTCGCGCTGCCGAGGTTGACCTCAAGCTGCCGGACACTGCGAGGCCGGCGCAGGCCAAGGCCATAAACTATGGCTACATCCACGACCGAGCCGACATGAACCAGTGGTTCGAAGAGGACAAGAAGGCAGCGAACTGGGCATGGCTCGACCCGAAGAAGCTCCGCAACACGACCAACGACATGGGTCTGTGGGAAGCCGCTATGGAGGTCATCAAGCTGGTGCCTTGCGAGAAGAAGCGGCGCGCGCTGTGGGCTTGGGCCAAGTCGGAAGCCGGTGGACAGGCCTTCGCCAAGTGGTGTCGGAACGTCGAAGGCATATCGAGACAGGCGGGAGATTACCGGAAAAACGCGGCGGTTAAATGCATTTTCTTAGCTTTCTCCCGCAAGCCATTGCAGCATAACGATTTTGACGATGAAGGACACTTGCCAAATCACCCCGAAATCGGGGATAAAAAGTCCAACATCGGAGTTTGGCGTGCACCTGACGCAAAGCCTTCTCTGGACTTCGACGCTGACCTTCGGGACTTTAGTTGGGCAGACGCTCAAAACGCCAGACGGCGGGAGCGTGAAGCCAGAAAGCGCGAGGCGGCATAATGGCCAACAGTGCTGAATGGGATGAAGGTAGAGAAGCCTTCATCAAGGACCGTCAATCGCACATCAGTGATTGCCCTTACCCGCCCGAGGGCGATTGGGACAAATGGGCTGATTGGGTGTGTGGGCACGGCGAGGCAGAAACAGAAATTTTGGAGGCGGAGACGTCTTCTCGACCAGTTCGCATGACGACACGGTAATCAGCCAAGGCCGTCCTCCCCGCAAGGGTGTAGAGTAATCCGAGTGTTTGGCGCTCGGCATGCGATAACAGGCTAGCGGGTCGCTCCCGCGAACCTTCGGGATGCGGAAATAACGAAGCAAAACACTTCCGCACAGTTTCGCCCAACAGGGCAACGGAATGCGAGGCGGCGTAAGCTATCTGTATCGACGGTAGCCACTGACCGCATAAGCCCAAAGCTTTGAACTTGGCGTCTGGTGGCCCTCGCAGCAAATCAGGAAGGCCTCGTAAGAGGCGAGGTGCTAGGGCGTCAGATGGGCCTAGCAGGCGTGCCGGAAGCGCGGGATGCGCGGTCAACCTTGCGACAGCGATTAGGGACACGGGATCAACACGCGGGAGGCATGACCTTCCTGAATAGACCACAGATCGTCAGTGATAGCCGAGAAGGCGAAGCGACGAGATGGGAAGCCCGCCGAGAGATAGGAACCGGCAGCAGAGAGCTCACCCGCCAGAGGAAACATACTGTTCTGGCTGGATGCGCGAGTAACGCCGCGCCTTCCCGATACCATTTCACCAGCCCCGCCCGTAACAAGGTGGGGCTGCATTCGTTTCAGGAGATGAGTATGTACACTGTCGTCATCGATGAGAGTGAACGCCAGCGTATGATGGTCAACGAGATCAACAAGGCTGTGCGGCGCTGCAAGATCGGCAAGGTGACGCGAAAGACGCATCCTGTTCCTGCCCAGATCAAGGATATGTTTCGTGGTGCCTTCTGGCCTCAAACGGGAACAATTTTTCCGACGCAGACATACATGCCGAAGTGCGGATGCAAGGTAGGCTCTGCTTGCGGCAATGTTGCTTGCCCCCATCGCCTGACCGCAACGTGTTCCATCGCCGCCTAACCCCATTCACCCGCCCACATGGAGAGAGCGATGAGCAACACGATGTGCCAATGTTCATCATGTGAAGGAACAGGTTTTGCTGACAAGGTTCATCGCAGCATTTTCGCCGCTGGGACATGCCACGAATGCAGAGGGCGAGGCTGGGTCGACGCAACACCGCTGCCATTTTACCACGGCCCGCTCAAATGGTTTTGGCTACGTCTCACCGGCTATCGCGACTCCTACGGTCGCAAAGCCCAGATATTCCTCCCTTGGCAGTGACAACCCCATGACCACCACCGAGCAAGAGCGGGAGAGGAAGATGGATAACGTCAAGCTCTTCCCAGGTATCACGCCACTCGATTTCGACGCTGATGTGATGCTTCACTCTGCCGTTGGGAAGCTCAAGAGCGTTGTCATCATTGGCGAAACAGAAGATGGTGACGAGTTTTTCTCCGCCTCCATCGCCAGCGGGCCTGAAACGCTCTGGATGATCGAGCGCGCCAAGCACAAATTGATGCAGGTTTTTGACGAAGAGTAGAAAACCATTATCGCGAAATGCCAACCGCCCAGCGTCTGGAAGGAATGATTTTGCGTGGAGTGTTTGAGAATGCTGAAAAGAGCCCTGATTTTCCCGTTTGGCCTGCTTTCTTACCTTATGTCGAGGTTCTTCGATGCTGTCGCCAAGTGCGAGCGAGACATCAGAGAAGCGATCGACGCCAGGGCGGAGGCAAAGAGAACAGCATGGTTGATGACGCTCGATCCCGACAGGATCGCAGAAGGCGGACGGCTTGAGGATGTCATTCTTGCCCAGCAGGCGAGGTGCGCGCAGGGGCTGGGGCCCAAGAACTACAGCGACCTACGTCGGTTCGCGTGATTGAATATTAATCAAACCGGAAATCAAATATGCGCGGTGGCAAACGAGAAGGCTCTGGCAGGCCCAAGGGAGCCCGAACAGTGCGGACGACGAAGGTTGCCGAACGGGAGCACAAGAACGGCATAACTCCTCTGGAGGTCATGCTGAAGGCGATGCGCGCGCATGTCGAAAAGAACGATCTGGACGCAGCAGCATCAATCGCAAAGGACGCGGCACCATACATGCACGCCAAGCTCGCCAGTGTGCAACATACCGGCCGCGGTGGCGGACCTATCCAGACAGTCGATCTCACCAATGCATCGGAAGAACAGCTGAATGCACTCGAAGAAGTCTTTGGCCCGCTTGCCGGACCCGGCGACGATGATGAGGGCGATACGAGCGGAGAGGGCGAGGAGAGCCGCTGAAGCTGAGCGGGAGCGCATAGCCGCCGACGCTGAGCGTATCAGGTCAAGGTGCCAGACGCTCGAAGGATTCATCCAAGAGTTCTGGACTGTCCTTGAGCCTAAGAAGGAACTGAAATTCGGGTGGGCGTTGCGCGCTATGTGCAAGCACCTTGAGGCCGTCACTTCCGGTGACATCCAGTTCCTCATGATGACCGTGCCGCCTGGCATGATGAAGTCTCTCGTGATGGTCTTCTGGACCGCATGGGAGTGGGGACCGCTTGAGCGACCTGATATCCAGGTTCTCGCCACCTCATACAGCCAGCCGAATGTGCTGCGCGACAACATGAAGCTTCGCCGGCTGGTGGAGAGTGACAAGTTCCAGATGCTCTGGCCTCTTCGGCTTCGAGACGATCAGAACGCCAAGGGGAAGTTCGAAAACACAGGCAGCGGCTTTAGCGAGGCCCGCCCGTTCAGTTCCATGACGGGTGGTCGTGGTGACAGGGTGAAGATCGATGACCCGCACTCAACCGAGACGGCAGAGAGCGATACCGAACGACAGACGGCAGTCCGTATCTTCCGAGAGGGCATATCGGACCGTCTAAACGATGTAACGACATCGGCCATCGTCATCATCATGCAGCGCTTGCACGAGCAGGACGTGGCGGGTGTTGCGCTACAGCTTGATATCGGTTTCATCCATCTCAACCTGCCGATGGAGTTCGAGCCGGAGCGGAAGTGCCAGACATACGTCAAGGGCAAACTCTTCTTCGAAGACCCGCGCACGGAAGATGGGGAGCTGCTGTTCCCTGAGCGCTTCCCGCCCGAGGAGATCGACCGGCTCAAGCGGGCAAAGGGATCATACGCCTACTCAGGTCAGTATCAGCAACGGCCGGCGCCTCGCTCTGGCGGTATGTTCCAGCGTGGTGACTTCGAGATTGTGGATGCTGTCCCTGCCGGTGCCATGCGGTGCAGGGCATGGGACTTTGCGGCAACCCAGCCGAAGCCTGGTAAGCAGCCCGACTGGACTGTTGGGCTAAGGATGGCCTACCGCAATGGCATCTTCTACGTCGAGGATGTGAAGCGTGACCGGTGGTCGCCGGCCGATGTGGAGAAGAACCTGAAGAACACGGCATCGCAGGATGGCCTAGAGGTTCGAGTTCGCATGCCTCAAGACCCCGGCGCGGCTGGTAAGTCGGATGCAGCCACGAAGGTCAAGCTGCTGGCTGGTTACGAGGTCAAGGTTGTCAGCCCGACCGGTGAGAAGTCCGTACGCGCCAAGCCAGCCTCTGCGCAGGCTGAAGCGGGCAACGTCAAGCTGGTTCGTGGCGACTGGAACGATACCTTTCTGGATGAGGTCTGCTCATTCCCGAACGCCCAACATGATGATCAGGTGGACGCTTTCGCTGATGCTCTCAATGAGCTGGCGCTTGGCTCTACCTTCACACTCGACAATATCTGAGGAACCCTATGGGAAACAATGACGTGCGGCTGAACGACAGCCTGACCAGTCTGGTGTCCCGCATGGGAACTGATCGGGATAAGGCCGCAACGGTCTTCTACACGCATCCGACGATGACAGATGAGCAGGCATTGGCCGCATATCGTGGCTCGTGGCTGCCCCGCAAGATCGTTGACATCCCGGCCTTGGATAGCTGCCGCAAGTGGCGCGACTGGCAGGCCAAGAATGATGAAATTGAACTCATCGAGGCGGAAGAGAACCGACTGAACCTCAAGGGCAAGGTGCTGGATGCTCTGATCAAGGCTCGACTACTGGGTGGTGGCGCGCTGTTCATCGGAACAGGAGATGCAAACCCGGAGGAGCCTCTGGACTATGAGAAGGTCAAGAAGGGCGGTCTGAAGTACCTGACGGTGCTTTCCAAGCGCGATATGTCGGCAGGACCGATTGATCAGGACGTTAACTCCGAGTTCCACGGTAAGCCTTCCTACTACGAGGTGACAGGCAACAACGCGATGGTGCGAATCCATCCGTCTCGTCTCGTGATCTTCGCCGGTGCCAAGCACCCAGACAGCCTCATGATGGGCATTCAGGACGGTTGGGGCGATAGCGTCCTCACGTCCACGCTCGACGCCATCAAGAACGCTGACAGCACGTCAGGTAACATCGCGTCGCTCGTGTTCGAAGCCAAGATAGACATAATCCGTATTCCGAACTTCATGGCCTCACTCGGCAATGAGGAATACAAGCGCAAGATCCTAGAGCGCTATACGCTGGCCAATATGTCCAAGGGCATTAACGGCACGCTGCTGCTCGACAAGGAAGAGGAATACGAAACCAAGACTGCCCAGCTGGCAGGCCTGACAGACATTCTGATGGCCTTCATGCAGGTCGTGTCCGGTGCTGCTGACATCCCGGTCACACGCCTTCTGGGGCAGTCACCAGCGGGCATGAACGCGACCGGTACCAGCGACATGAAGAACTATCATGACCGCATCCAGTCGATACAGCAGCTCGAAATGACGCCCGCCATGCACAAGCTTGACGAGGTGCTTATTCGGTCGGCGCTCGGCAAGCGCCCGCCCGAATTCCATTACGTCTGGTCGCCACTCGAGCAGATGAGTGAAAAGGAGCGGGCCGACATCTTCAAGCTCACTGCCGATGCGGCACGCCAGCTTGTCGGCTCTGGAACCGGGCAGGAAATCATCACCCGTGAGGCCGTGTCCAAGGCGCTCGTCAATCGACTGGTTGAGGATGGCGTTTTGCCAGGTCTTGAGGATGCGATTGACGAGTTCGGCGGCATCGAGGAGCAAGAACCAACGGAAGAAGAGCTTGCCGCCGCAGCAGGAGTCGCACAGGCAGCGAACAGCAACAACGTGACCCGGATGCAGCAGGCAGCAAACGATGCCGCGCCGCGCACGCTGTATGTGTCGCGCAAGGTCGTCAATGCCGCTGATCTGATCGAATGGGCAAAGGGGCAGGGGTTCAAGACCACACTTCCCGCCGATGATCTGCACGTCACCATCGCATACAGCAGCACACCTGTGGACTGGATGAAGGTTGGTGAAAGCTGGGCCAGCGAGTTGAAGGTGGCCGCTGGCGGCCCTCGTCTCATGGAGCGCTTTGGTGAGGCTCGCGTGCTGCTGTTCAAGGCTGCCGAACTCGATTGGCGGCACGAGAACATCAAGGCTGCTGGGGCTTCATGGGATCATTCAGAATACCAGAGCCACATCACCATCAGCTACGACCCGGAATCGCCTGATCTGGGAAGCATTGAGCCATACCAGGGTGAGATCATTCTTGGATCGGAGCTGTTTGCTGAGGTCAAGGAAGACTGGCAAGCGGGCATCAGCGAGGAATAACAGCCATGCAATTCACCGACGCTGTAACGGTGTCCGGCACTCGTCGGACGGCCGACAAGTATCTCATTGCCGAAGCCAAGTCGGTTCGCACCGGCATACAGCTTTATTCTGGCGACGAGGTAGGCAAGCCAGAGATGCAGATCGTCCGGGTATATCGCCCTCCGGAGGAGGTGTTTGCCGACGCCAGCCTCCAGAGCTTCACTCACGCCCCGGTGACAATGAACCACCCCGACGAGGCGGTGACGGCCGACAATTGGAAAGAGCTTGCCGTGGGCGAGGTGAGCACCGCTGCGAAGAAGGATGGCGAGTGGGTTCACCTGCCACTGATCCTGAAGGATGCCAAGGCAATCTCCGCAGTCGAGGACGGCAAGCGAGAACTCTCCGCCGGCTACACCTGCGAATTGGTCTGGGGCGATGGCGTAACGCCCGATGGCCAGCAGTTCAACGCCACACAGACCAACATCAAGATCAATCATCTCGCGATCGTGGATCGGGCGCGGGCTGGTTCTCAAGCTCGCATCGGTGACGGTGCGTCATGGGGCGCTGCCCCTTTCACCCCTGATCACAATCCAAAGAAGGAAACGATCATGACCCTGAAGACGGTTACCGTCGATGGCATCCCGGTTGAAGTAACCGATCAGGGTGCCGTGGTTATCGGCACGCTACAGACGCGGCTCGCTGATGCCAATGCGAAAGCTGAAAAGGCCGAGGCAGCCCACATCGCGGCAATCGCCGCCAAGGATGCCGAGCACGCAAAAGAGATGGCGGCAAAAGATGCCAAGATCGAAGACCTCGAAAAGAAGGTTGTTTCTGATGCTGAACTCGACAAGCGCATCCAGGCGCGTGGCGATTTGGTGAGCGTGGCAAAGACTATCGCCAAGGAAGTCAAGACCGAAGGATTGTCTGACGCCGCGATCCGGAAGGCTGTAGTCGTCGCCAAGATCGGCGACGCTGCTGTCGCTGGCAAGACGGACGCTTACATCGATGCCCGCTTCGACCTGTTGGTGGAAGACGCCGCCAAGGGCGCTCCAGACCCATTCGCCGCCGTCGTCAAGGACGGTCTCAACTCTAACAACGACGCCGACAAGGTCGTGACCGATGCCTACGCGCAAATGGTCAAAGACCTGAAGTCCGGCACGGCAGCAGTTAACTAAGGAGGCGCCGAGATGGCTACCTATCAGACCACCTATACCGAAACGCCTCCGAAGGGCCTGCCTGGACAGGTTGCCAACGAGGAAAAGTGCAACAAGGTCAGCCGCACGGTTGAAAACGCTGCTGGGGTCAAGTTCGGCCAGCCCGTTCAGCGCGGCGCTGGCGACCACGGCGTGGTCCCCTTGGCGGCGGCCGGCAAGTTCATCGGCCTTGCGGTGCTGACGCCTGCCGTTCCCCCTGTCGCTTCTGGCTCTACGCTGGTTGATGGCTATCCGCAGTATTTCACTGGCGCGTTCATGACTGATGGTCAGATGTACGTCCGGGCTGGTGTTGGCGGTGTGACCGATGGTGACCCCGTCTACTACAACACTGTCACCGATCGGTTCGTGGCTGCTGCTGGCACCAACATTGTCGGCCCGATCCCCGACGCATTCTTTGACACGACCGGCGCGGCAGAGGCCATTGTCGAAGTGTCGCTCAAGCACAGGAGCGCATAAGCCATGAACCAGATCATTCAACAGCCATTCGCTGATGCGCAGGCGGCCTATCCGTTTGTCATCGCACAGGGCCGGAACATCGAGACCAAGATTTACCAGCGGCGCTACCCGACGTTCAACTATGGCGCCACGGTGCCTGTCGTGACAGAGGGCAACGCCTGGGCAATCGGCACGACGTTCTTCTCTGTCGATACCGCTGGTGAGGCGAAGTTCCTCTCCGGCTCTGGTACTGACATGCCCTTCAACGCTGCTGTCAAAGACCAGGCAAGCACTGACTTCGCCATGATCGGCTCCGGTTGGGAGTGGACTATCGAAGAAATCAATCAGGCTGCGCTGTACGGCATTGATCTGAATGGTACCAAGGCCACTTCTGCGGCTGACAAGGTCGAACGCCTTCTGAACTCGGTTGCCATGATCGGCTCCACCGAGAAGAACTGGACCGGCTTTGCGAATAGCCCATCGGTATCGCGTGTGACTGTTGCTGCCGATGGCACGGGGAGCACGACGTTCTGGGCAAACAAGACTGTTGACCAGATCCTGCGCGACGTGAACGACCTCATTTCCAGCGTTCGCTCCAACACCAGCGAAATCGAATGGATTGACACACTTCGCTTGCCGCCCGCCGCGTTCCGCCTGATCGCGACCAAGCGTCTCGGCGCTGGCGATGGCTTCATCACCGCGTTGGAATACCTCCGCAAGAACAACGTCTACACGGCTGAAACCAACCAGCCGCTGGACATTCAGCCCCTCCGTGAGCTTGCCAAGGCATCGCAAAACGGTGGTGGTCGTATGGTGGTCTATCGCAAGGATGAGGAAGTGCTTCGCTTCCACCTGCCGATGCCTCGCCGTGTTCTCCAGCCTCGTCAGAAGTCCATTATGGGCTTTGAAACAGGCATCATTGCCCGTACCGGCGGCACTGAATGGCGTTTGCCCGGCGCGGCAGCATACGGCGACGAAATCACGGCACCATAAGGAGCGACACCATGGACGTGACCAACAGCAGCAAGGCACCACAGGGCATCCACACGCTGGATGGCTTAGTCTACGTGATGCCGGGTGAAACGAAGGCCGTTCGCCTGAATGAAACTCTCCACGGCCACGCAAAGGCCTTGGACTTCTTCAAGCTCAAGGGCGAGCCGGAGGATGATGATCTGGGAAAGGCTGACAACGGTGACGTTCTCGTCACTGCCGCCCAGATGGACGAACTGAAGACGAAGTTCGAAGAACAGACTGCCGAAATTGGCCGTCTGAAGTCGGAGAACGTCGATCTGACGACGAAGAACGCCGAGCAGGCTGAGAAGATTACTGAGCTCGAGGCTCTGGTGGTCGAACTCAAAGCAGCCCCTGCCAACGACGACGACAAGGGTTATGCCGTCAAGACCAAGGGCGGCGGATACTACGTCATCACGCTCGACGGCGCTGATGTCACCAAGTCGCTTCGCAAGGACGATGTGGCCGAGTTCCCAACGATGTCTGACACCGACAAGGCAGCCTTCGTTGAGCTTCACAAGCCAGTCTGATCACCATCCCCGGCTGGAAACGGCCGGGGCTACCAACCTCCCGGAGAATGACATGGCTTACGGCGACAACGCAGGTTTCACGGCTTACGCAGAAGCTGCAGGCTATGTCATCCCGGATGGTACGACCGATCCCCAGATATCCGCAGCGCGTCAGCGTGGGTCTCTGGTGATCGATCGGTTTGAGCCACGGTTTAGCGGAATGCGCACTGAAGGCTTTGCCCAGGTGAATGCATGGCCTCGAACCGGTGCATCGACCTACTACGGCGAAGCGATCCCTTCCGACTTCGTTCCTATGGCTGTTGTGAACGCCTCCTATGAGGCGGCTTTCCTCGAACTGACCAACCCCGGCATTTTGTCTCCGGTGGTGACAGGATCGTCTACGGTGAAGCGTGAGAAAGTCGGCAGTCTCGAAGTGGAATATGCCACATCATCGTCAACTGATATCGCGGACATCGTTGCAATGGCTACCCCCGTGGCTACCGCTATCGAGGGCATGCTTTGGCTCTTCATGTGCCCGGTCCTGCCTGGCGTTCTGGTGGTCTGAATGGCGACTTTTGATTACTCCCGCTCAAGGGCCACGGCTGAACGGCTGATCGCCAAGTTCGGCCAGCAAGGCACCGTGAAGCGCCTCACGCCACCCGATCCAGTCTACGGCGGCGACCCGGTTGAAACTGCGTACACGTCAACGCTGGTTCCGATGGCATACGATGCCAGATACATTAACGGTACAACCATTCTGACCGGTGACATGCAGATTTACATCTCGTCTGTCGGCTTGGCCATTGAGCCAGTACCCGGCGACATTGTGACCGCGAATGGCAAGCAATATACGGTCATCAACGCAGACCCGCAGAAATACGATGGCATCACGCCAGTTGTTCACATCATTCAAGGGAGAATTGCACCATGACAGACGTTCTGCTGACCAAGGCTTACATGTCGATAGACGCGGGCGCCATCTTGAACGATGTACCGGTCAATGAGGCCGATGCAATCGAAGCGCTCGGTCTGGGCAAGAAGATTGGTGTGATAGGCCATGTGGGCCAGGAACTGATCCTTCCCGCCAAGGTGGAAGCCAAGGGCAAGGGCGATAAGGGTGCCTCCGAGTAATGGCAAACCTTCGCCAGCAGCTTGACGCGCTGATCGACACGCTGACCCCATCCATGGAGAAGGCATTCAGGGCAGCGATAGATGATATCCGCTCTGAAATCGTGCTGGCTGAAGTCGTGACCATGCTTGAACGCAGGGACATCGAGGGCGCTATCAACGCGCTGCACATCGACCCCGAGGCTTTCCGGCCGTTGTCTGATGCAGTTCGGCAGGCATTCAATCAGGGCGGCATCCTCGTCACCCAGAACATGCCGAAGCTATCCGATCCGGCAGGCGCGCGTGTCGTCATCCGTTGGGATGGCGAGAACCAGCGTGCAGAGCAGATCATCCGCACCAAGGCCGCTCAACTGGTCACACTGGTGACGGAAGACACGAAAGACATGATCCGGGAGCGGATTGCTGCCGGGTACGAGCAGGGGCAGGGGCCGCGCACCATTGCAACGTCTATAGCTGGTCGGATCGACAAAGTCACAGGCAAGCGCGTGGGCGGCGTTATCGGTATGACGGCGCCACAGGGCCGAACAGTCGAGAAAGCGCGTCTGTCGCTCTCCACGGGCGATATTGAGGGAATGAAAGCCTATCTCCGACTGTCCAAGCGAGACAAGCGCTATGATGCGCGGGTCCGCAAGGCGATTCAGGCAGGAAAGCCCGTCGATAAAGAGACGCTGGAAAAGATCACTAGCCAGTTGACGGCGCGATACATCAACCTGCGGGCTGAGACAATCGCACGAACTGAAACCATGATGGCGGTCTCGACATCGCAGCATGAAGCTTATCAGCAGGGGCTAGACAAAGCCGGTCGTGATGCTTCGCTGGTGACGCGCACTTGGCGCAGCGCAGGGGATAGCCGGGTTCGCCACAGCCACATGGTCATGAATGGCCAGAAGGTTGTCGGCATGGACTTGGCATTTCAGGCGCCATCCGGTGCGATGCTTCGATATCCTGGCGATACCAGCTTGGGTGCCGGCGCTGCCGAGGTGATCAACTGCCGGTGCATCGCGATATATTCATTCGACTTTGCAGAGGCTTATGCGCGCTCAAGGGGCCGGTGATGCCGACACAGGGGCTTTCCTTCGCAGCACAGGTGTCCGAGTGGGTGCAGGCTGAAAAAGAACGTGAAGAGGCTGTCTTTCACATAGCGGCTCAAATGGTTGCTGACGAGGTGCGCGAGACAGTACCAGAAGGCGGGAACCTGCCGATCGACACGGGCAACCTAAGGCGCTCGCTCATGGCCTCCACTGCGGCGATGCCGCCGGTCAAGGAGGGCCAAGAGACGTTCACCGATGGTGGTGTGGAAATGATCATCGCCGGGGCAGAACTTGGCGGCACAATCTATCTTGGCTTCCAAGCGGCTTACGCGATGCGCATGGAATACGGCTTTGTGGGTCAGGATAGCCTGGGCAGGAATTACAATCAGGCTGGGTTCGGCTTTGTCGAGCGCACCTCGCAGCGCTGGCCGCAATTGGTGGCCGAAGCAGAGGCTAAGGTTCGCGGTCGCTCCGATCAAGAGTGACGCCTTCCGACAGGGAAACGAACGCCGTCTGGATGATCGTCAGGTCACGGATGGCCATGGATAGAACATCCTGAGCATGTTTCGTCTTCACAGTCTTATTCAGCAACAGCGAAAGCGCTTGGTGCAGGAGGTCGTAAACCTCTTCATCTGTCAGTGCTCTTTCAGCCATTGGGAACGGATAACAGAATGGCAGCGACGGTTGAAGAGGATATCTTCCGCGGGCTGATGGAATACTTCAAACAATGGCAGATGCCATCGGGGTGGGTTTCCAGCACGCACATAGCCTATCCCGGTATCGCTTTCACTCCTGCCGCCAATCGCCCGTTTGTCAGTCTCGAGGTTCATTTCAACCGATCGATAGAGACAGACCTTTCGCTTGAGATGGACCCGATCCGGCAAGGCTTCATGCGCGCTAACGTCATGTGGCCGAAAGGGCAGGGACATGTGCAGGGGGTGGGTGTGGCGGCATCGATCAGAAAGCACTTCCGGCGCGGCACCAAGGCGCTGAACGACGGCACCCAGACCCGCATAGACGAAGACCCGGAAATCGGGGTCATCGTGACGGGAGATACCCATGTCACCATTCCGGTGACAATCCGGTGGATTTGCTACCCACAAGTTCCGGCCTGATTGGCCTGCCTATCGCTCCTTCGGCAAGAGCACAATCAGACATGAGAGGATTGCGAGATGCAATTGTACCCTGTAGCAGGTGCCAAGTTCGACATTGGCCCGGCCGTAAACAGCGTGCCTGAAGATGCGGACATGGTTGCAGACCTGTTCTCGTCCACGGTGTTCACCGAAATCAAAGGCTGGCAGACCATGGGCTCTGTTGGCGATGCCGCCGCGCTTATCACGGAAGCGGTTATTTCTGCCGGTCGCGACCTCAAAGCAAAAGGCACGAAGAATGCCGGGTCGATGCAGAACAACTTCATCGTCCTGCCGGATGACGTCGGCCAGATAGCACTGATCGCCGCATCGCAAACGCCATACAACTACCCCTTCCGTATTCGCTTCGATGATGCGCCGCCGCCCAAAGTCTCAGTTGTCACCGTGACGATCGCGTCTCCCGGCGTCTTCTCCTGGACTGCCCACGGCCTTACGGCTGGCGCCCCGATCAAGTTCAGCACTACTGGTGCACTGCCGACAGGCATTACGGCCGGCACGACGTACTATGTCGTCAACCCGACCACAGACGCATTCAGTGTTGCGGCAACTCCCGGCGGCTCTGCGATCGCCACGACAGGCACGCAGAGCGGAGTGCACACGGCAACCACAGTCCCGACTGGCACTGTCAAGTATTTCTACGGCATCGTGATGTCTGCCAATGAACAGGGCGGCGGCGCAAATACAGCGCGTCTGGTTCAGGGCAACGTGGAAATCAACAGCGCCGTACTCACGGTCGCTCCGATTGGTGGTGCTTGATGAAGACTGAAGCACTCGATCTTTCCTACCTCTCCAACTTCACCAAGAGGCAGTCGGAGGGCGTGGAGCGAGATATCCTGCTGCCAAACGGCAAAGCGATGGGCCTCAAGATAAAAATTGTCGGTCCAGACAGTGAGCGGGCAGAGCGCGCGGTCAGCGAAGTCCAGAAAGAGTTCGCTGCCGAAGCATCCAATGCCGGGAACATCGAGGAATCGTCCATGGCGGAAGATCGGCTCCGCCGGTTCGCCTACGCTTCCAAGTGCTGCGTGTCGATGACGCCGGATGTGGTGAAAATCGGTGACGAAGAGTTCAAATGCAACGAAGACGATCTGCGCAAGCTCTTCGCAAAGCTCTTTTTCATCGGTGATCAGGTCTACAGCCAAGCGGTTTCGCGCGCGGATTTTATCGCAAGCTGATCGAGGCCTTGTGCCAGTGCATCCGAGATCAGCACAAAAATATCCCCATCAAGATACCATCAGCCGGTTCTCATGTTTGGAAATGGTTCAGGGAACTGGACCGGGCCAGACCGGGAACCGGGTACGGCATAAACCCGATATCATGGCACGAGCTTGATGCCTGGTCGCGCCGGAGAAAGGTTGATCCATCTCAATGGGAGGTGGATGCAATCATGGCTCTGGATGCGGTCAGGATGGAACTCTACTATGAGAAACAGAAATCTGAGAATAGTGGACGGCCCGAAGTGAATGACCGAGAACTTTCACCGGGCTTGTTCGACGCTTTGTTCAAAGCGTGAATGAAAATCAAATGCTATCGGCTCGGCCGAACATGAACCTCTTTGATGTCCCATTGTTAAACTGGATAGTTCCCTCGCCAGCAACCATCGAGGCATTTGTCATCGGCCTAGTCATCGTAACCGTTCCTGATCTGCCGTCGGTGCACGATACGGGGAAAACGACGGTCGCGTTCCGCCAGTGGGGAAAGCTACCTGCGCAAGTGGACGATGAGTCTGAAATAGAAAACTTACCGTCCTCCTGGGTCGCGCCAAAGGTCGTTTGTCCGCGGCCATGGACGCCAGTAGCATCGATGTATCTATTCTCGACAGTGTTGCACCCAGCGATTATTCCTAGGGCTGCAACAAGAATTGATGCCTTAGCTGATTTTATTGGCATACGTCTGCGTCCTGTCGGTAGAATGTTCCGGCGTAGATTACGAAAGGCTTAAAGTCTGCAAACGTGCCATATCTGTCCTCAACAGTGACAGAACCGCATATCGTCGTCGGGTCAACCTTAGCGCGCCTAAGCCCCTTTATCATCACCTTCCTCGGCATTGAGTTTGGCGGCTGCATAGCCGCGGCGATCGTATTCAGCAACGATTGATCAAACCCAGCCTCAGAACCATCAATCGTCTGTTGAGAATAAGCAGTCGTCTTTAGCCCAATGAGCAATAGGCTGGTCAAAATAAGTCTGAGCACTGCATTCCCCTTCAACTCTTGCGACCATAGACTCCTCCGGACCGAAAGGTAAAGCCCATGACGACAGCGACGCTAGGCTTCGCTATCGATAGCTCTCCTGCTGGGAAGGCTGCCGCAGAACTGGATAGTCTGGTCACGGCTGCTGCGCGTACCGAGTCCGCTGTCGATCGCATGGGGAAAAGTGCATCTCAGGCCGTAACCCGTGTTTCTGGCGCTGGAGTTCAAATCTCGCGCGCGCTGGGCAATGTTGCCGCTAGTGCCGAAACGCTATCTCAGCGAATCGAGCGGTCTCTTAACGTTCGCACCAATTTTGCGGATCGTGGCAAAGATATAGCAGCCTACGGGCAGGAGCTGGACCGGCTTCGGAGTAAATTCAATCCTGTATTCAGTGTTCTGCAGAGCTACAAGACTGCTCTGGGGGAGATACGCCAGGCGCAGCGTCTGGGCGCGATCTCTGCGGATGAGATGGCGGCTGCTATTGGTCGCGAACGTCAGGCCGCACTGTCGAGTATCGCTGCGCTCAAGGGGCGTCAGCAGGCAGGTGGCGGCGGTGGGCGGACCGGTGGTGGCAGCTTCGGCAACCAGAACAACCCCGGCAACATCGCCGCACAGTTGTTCGACACCCTCTCGACTGCCCCTTATATGGGCGCTGGTCAGGTCGGCTTGCAGCAAGGACCGCAGTTCGCACAGGCATTCGCAGGGCAGACCACGAAGCAGGCGCTGGCAGGGCTTGCCGCTGGCTTTTCAGCTATTCTAAGCCCAGTATCGTTGATCGCTATCGGCCTTACCACGGCAGCAGCAGCGGCAGTGAGCTTCGGTGTCAACGCGTTCAACGGAGCCAACAAGGCTCAGGTCGCTCTTGAGAACCATGAAGCAACGCTGAAGCGTATCAAGGAACTTTACGACAACGGTGTTGAAAGCCGTGGATCTGGCTTTGGCCAATACACGCAGGCACAGATCTCGTTTTTGACGAACCGTGACAAGTTCCTGCTGAATAATAGCATGACCTCTCAGCTGAAGGGGATCGGTGGAAGCCTCGGCGTCTCGACCGGCGGCGGCGCAGATGCGGATGGTCTCGCCGCAGCTATTCTTTCTGGTGGCCAGACTGGTGACGCGGGATACAAGCTTGCCCTGAAGGGTCTTGAGGCACAGTACGGGGCTGCGGCTGGCGCTGTTCTCAAATTCGCGGATGCCGCTAAAACGGGCAAGGCCGACGTTCTCGGTTTCAACGAAGAAATCATCAAGATCGCTAACCAGGACCCGGCGAACGAAAAGCTGCAGAAGACTGTTCGCTCTCTGTTGGAGATGACGAAAGGCGCTTCCGATGCGGCTGCCGCACTTCGGGAGACTGGCGACGAGCTGGAGAAAATATCTCGTAGCCAGAGCCAATGGGACCGCCAGTCTGCCAACAATGCAGCAAAATATCAGGCAGATAACGATTATGCTCGCTTGAGCCTAACGCGGCGTTTTGATGCTGACGTTGCCGGGATCGGCGCTCGTTCTCCTCGCCAGATAGCTGATGCCGAGCGCAGGCGCCTGATGGCCGAACCGATCGACCCGAAGGAGTCTCCTGAAACTCGGGACTTGCGCATCAGTCAGCAGACGGAGTTGGCATATCGCCGTGCTAATCAGTCCATCAATGACGGCCAGAAGGAGCGCCAGAGAAATCTGGACAAACTTCTTGCTGACCAGCAGGTAGAGATTGATCTCGTCGGCAAGACTGGCGGCGCTGCGGCTGCATTGCGCAAGGAATACGAGCTTACATCTGCCCTTCGACTTGAAGCAGCTCGGCAGGGTATAGAGGTCGATCAGCGCGAGCTTGATCTGATCAAGGAGCGCGCAGCTGAACTCGGCCGGCTGACAGACGCTTATAATCAGTCTCGCTTTGGCTTCGAGATGAGCCAGCAAGCGTCTGATGCGCGTCTGAGTAGCCGCGATCGGCAGGTTACGACGACACTTCGCCAGTACAATTTGCCGGAGGATCTTAATGGCGCCAATGCCAAGAGGATAAAACAGCAACTGGACTGGCAGGAAGCCAAGGATGCTGCCAAGGGGTTCGGCGCTGCGTTCAGTAGCGAGCTGATTTCCGGCAGTCACAATATCGGCAGGGCGCTTCTAAAAGGCATACAGACGTCGCTTGAGAACTCTGCATCCAAGATGTGGGAGAAGGTATTCGACGGCATCGGCAATATGTTTGCGGATTGGCTCACCGGGGGGAAAGGCGGTTCTGGCGGCGGCGTTGGTATTGCTGGTGGCGTTGCATCGGCTGTTATGGGCGGCGGCGCATCGAACGATAACCGCGTCACATCGACAGGATCCGCCGTTGATCTAGCCTCTGGTCTCCTTGGCAAGAGTGAGAAGTCAGGCCGCGCAGACATCAACTCTTTCTTGAAAAAAGGTGGTGTTGATATCGATGCGGCTCAAACGGCTTGGTGCGCTGCTTTCGTCAACTCATCGCTTGAACAGGTAGGCGTGAATGGTTCCGGGTCTCTCGTCGCCAACTCTTTCCAGAAGTGGGGAAAGGCTGTCGATCCAAGCAGCGTGTTGCGTGGCGATGTCTTGTTGCAATCACGAGGACTGGGCGCTGGGCAGCCAGGCGGCCACGTTGGGTTCGCTACCGGCGCATCTAGGATGTTGGGTGGGCAGCGGCAACTGGAGATGCTCTCTGGCAACCAAAACAACGCTGTCAGCAATGCATGGGTGAACGCGTCAGATCTTCAAGTACGGAGGGCAACAGAGGCGGCAGATGCCCTCGGAAATCTAGCATCGTCCTCTGGTGCGGCAACGCAAGGCTTGGGCCAACTTGGTCAGTCTCTATCGTCTAGCTTCTTTCCTGCGGCTCCTGCGGCAGCAAAAGGCGGGGGCGGTGGTGGGCTTTTCTCGTGGCTTGGAGGGCTATTCGGAGGTGGTGGCGCTCAATGGAATGCCGCCAAGTCTGGAAAGATCACGGGCCTGTTCGCAGGTGGCACGAGTTATGCGCCAGGTGGTCTTGCCGTGGTTGGTGAACAGGGGCCTGAGTTGGTTGATCTTCCTCAGGGCGCGCAGGTTTTCAACAATAACAAGAGCCGAGCGATGGTCGCTGGAGCTAACGACGACAATGCCTCGAAATATCAGCCTCGTCCTTTGAACGTCTACGTGCAGGGTGCAAATACCGATGCGCAGATCAGGGAGCTTTCTCTGCAAGGCGCTCGTGAGGCAATCCAGCAGGACAAGATTGATCAAGCGCGTGGTGGCTTCGGCTCAATGAACCAGCAATACAGTGCTCGAAAGGGATAGCGGTGGCTACATACATCAACCAGCCGATGTTCCCCGTCTCCTATCTCCGCCCGAAGCGCGCGTCATTCGACAACGTCGGAAGCGGCGTCGACGGAGGCGTTGACGGCGTCGGGCAAGCCATCACGATCGAAACAGCGGGGGGCGGGCTTGTCACCGCCTCCTACGAAGCCATGGTTTTGGAAGGGCCGGACGAGCGGCATGAAATCATCAATTGGCTAGGCGCCAGACTGAACGGCGGTTTTCGCTTCATCAACGTGCCTATCGTTAATGACAAGATCGGTCCATTTCCATTCATCCGCGGTACGGTGCGGCCCATCGTTGACGGCATACCGCACTCTGATGGAGCGCTGTTTTCTGACGATTCCGGTTACTCACAGGCAACCGTCTGGGGCAAACTGCTTGAAAATGCTCCTCTTAACGCGGGGCAAATAACGATGCGGGTCTATGGCGCGTCTCGCGATTTACGCTGGTCGGACTGGCTTTCCATCTATCACGACCAGAATGGGGCGTCGTCTAAGGGCTGGCGGGCGTGGCGTTATTGGGAGAGCGACAAGCTTAACGAAGGCACGGAAATCGTTGATGGAGTTGAGTTGTCCTTCAAGGATTACAAGCTAGCTATCAGCCCTCCTTTAAGGGAGGCGACGGCGGCCGGCACTCGTATCGAGGCCGCAAGGCCAACATGCGTCATGAAGATTGCCAAAGGAGAGACTATCCCTTGGGACTATGAGGGCTGGTATTCATCCCGCCCGAGCATCCATTTCGTGGAGGCATTCTGATGGCCTACTCGGTGGACTATGTGCCTTCGGCAATCATTGAGGCGCAGCGTGGGTCTCACCAGTTGGGCGTCTTCCTGCGCATCGGGACAGAACCAGCGTTGCATATGTGGTTCGGAGTGAACGATGTCCCAGCCGGGTTCGACGGGGTTGATGCCGACGGAACAGTTTATCTCGGCGGCGGGCGTCTGATTGGCATCCCTTCACTCGAGGTATTGGTCAACGGGACGTCGGACGCAGTTGATTTTTCGGTGTCTGGTATCGACCCGGCGACCGGCGCGGCGATGCTCGACAGCATCCCGCCAGTTCGCGGCGCTCTTGTGCAGGTCGGGTTGACCACGCTTGATCAATACTACCAGCCGATGAGCAAGGTCATTCCGATCTGGACCGGCATAGCCTCACACACCAAAGAAGCCAGGCAGCCGACCAAAACCGGTGATACCGCAACGCTCTCTCTCGGCCTATCCGTCGTTGCCGGTGAGAACACTCGGTCTCGGGCCGCAAGGGTGCTGTGGTCGGATGCAATGCAAAAGGCGATTTCGCCAACGGATGAGTTTTGCAGCCGAACAGGCGAACTGGCACGCGCCATAAACCCGGTCTGGCCCAACTACTGAGGCACCATGAACATTCATGAGTTTCTGGCTCTGCCACATCGGTTCAGATGGGGCGGAATAGGCGGCGACGACTGTTTCACGTTCCCTGCCTCTTGGTGCCTTGACCAGAAAGGTATTGATCCGGCGGCGGAGCATCGGGGCGCGTATTGCAGCCGGATTGAGGCGCACGCGCTCATAGCCGAATATGGGGGCGAGGTTGCGTTTGCTTCTAGGCAGCTTTCAACGATAGGGGCGCGCCGTGTGCAGAACCCACAAGACGGTGACGTTGGTATCGTCATCATGATGGCGGGCGAGAACTCTTCCGAAATGCATCAGGCGCTTGTCGGCGCCATCCGCTTTGGGCCTCTCTGGGCTTCTATTTCTCCCGCTGGTGTGCGGGCAACGAAAGCTGACTTTGTGGCAGCGTGGAGATTTCCCCTGTGAGCTTCCATCAAAAGATGATGCTTCAGCGATATGGCTTGTGCCATACGACGAGCCTTTACAGCCAAGTCGTCTTTGATCCGATTTTCACGCCAATCTTCACGGCAGTGTTCGGGACAGCTGGCTTCACGATCGCCGGCACCACGATCACCTATGCGTCGATTGCTTCGGCAATTGCCGTCACAGCGTTGACGATCGGCATTCAAGCTCTCATGGCACCTAAGCCACCGAAGCCGGAAGATGGCCGCGTTCCGAAAATTCAGTCTATCCCATATCGGCAATGGGGCGTTGGTCGTTGTCGCATGGGCGGCGCGCAAATGCTTTGGACGGCTAAGGGGTCGAAGCTGTTCTCGGTCCAGGCGATTGCCGGTCACCGTATCAAGAGTGTGAACCGCTACTGGCTGCATGAGGACGAAGTAGAGGTAAATGGCGGTGGCGTTACGACCGAGGGCGATCGGTACGGGTCAAACGTCCAGATCCTACGCAGATACGGAAACTTCCCGGAAGCGCCATACGATGAGATAGTAGGGGAATTGGGCGCAAGCGGCGTCTGGACAAATAATCACCGTGGCGACGGTCAAGCGTCGATCGCCTACATCGCCACAAATGCGGCCGCCAAGGATCAGAATACCCGGTTCCCCTACGGTGCGCCTCAGCTCTCCGTTGAGGCAGATCTCGCTTATGTTTTCGATTACCGCATCAGTTCTGACCCCGGCAACCCGGCGGCTTGGGTTTGGTCGCGAAACTCCGCCCTCATCATGTGCTGGCATCAGTGCTTCAATGAGTTCGGTCACAAACGTAATTTTAACCGGGCGATCCTTCCGGTTATCGATATGTGGATCGAAGAGGCCAATGTTTGCGATGAGGATGTTTCTCTCGCGGGAGGCGGGACGGAAAAACGGTACGAATGCAACGGCTTCGACACGACGGAAAACGATCCGAAGGTTGGGACAAATGCAATCCTCGCGACGTGCGATGGCTGGATTTGTGAACGAGGGGACGGCGCTCTTCTTTTCACGGTAGGAAAATTCCGCGAAAGCCGTGTCGTAACGCTGACTGACGCCGATATAACCGGACACCAGATCGAATATGATGTCCTGTTCGAAGACGAGATCAACCGCCTCATCCCGAAATTCACGTATCCGGCAACCGGCTACGCTACGAGCGATACGGACTTCTTTGAGGATGTGGCTGCGCAAATAACCGCAGGCCGCGTTCTGGCTCAGGAGGCTGATTATCAGTGGTGCCACCAGTGGCGCCAGGCAAGACGCCTTGGAAAGCGTGACTGGCTTCGCGTGAGGCAAAAGATACGCGGTAATCTGATCGTTCGCCTGTCAGGCATCAACGCCGTTTATGCGCGGTGGGTCAGGGTGAATGCACCTTACATGTTGCCGCGCCTGAATGGTCAGTTGATCGAAAACAGGAAATCCACACTGTCAATTTTGCAGGGCGGGTTCTCCATGGACTTCATCAAACACCCGGAAAATATTGAGGATTGGAACCCGGCAATAGACGAGGGGCGCGCGCCGCCGGTTCCTACTCGCCTGAACGCCGACGAAATTGAAACGGCGGTCGTCAATTCTGTCGTTGTCGAAGCCAACGGCGGCTCCGTTTATCTGCGAGTCCGCATCGATCAGCCGGACGATGGAAGTCTGACGCCTATGGTGCGGTACCGGATCGCAAACACGGGTGGCGGCAGCCCAGGTGATTGGGTGACTAAAGCGTTTGCGGATATGCAGCCGTCTGGAGGCTTTATCACTGTCTCCACGGACATAGTGCCATCAGATCAGGTCTTGGACGTGCAGGCTGCCTTTACTGCCTCCAATGGCAAAACTGGTGATTGGTCGGCTACGGAGACCGTAACGTCTACGTCTGACCCAAATCCTCCGGGTGTGGTTGATGTCGACCCTGTCTCTACAGGCGTCGGTACAGCGCTGTTCTCGTGGACTGCCCCAAATAGCTCGAATTACGCCGGCGCGAAAATTTACTGGAACACGGTCAATAACTTTGCGACCGCATCATTCCTTGGTCCTGTTGAGTATGGCGGTCCCAACGCACCCGACAGCGCTGAAAGGTCAATTAGCGCGGGAACGCGATACGGCTGGATAACATCGGTCAATCGTTCCGGCGTCGAAAGCGCGCCGACAGCAACCGGTGCTTTCACCGTCGGATAATCGAATTAGCAACATTGAAATTGAGCCTCTGGTTGATCGCCGGAGCGATCTTCTATGGAGAAGAGCATGGCGAATGAAATCCTAAACGTCTTCAATCAGGTCTACGCTGACGGTCCAAGCATTTCCCCATCGCATCCGCCTAAGAGTGAGATCAGGGGGGCGATTGCGACGACGCTGCAGCAGCAAATCGATGAGGCTAAGGATAATGCTGCGGCTGCGGCTGCGGGAGATATAGACGCTGCCACATGGGCTGAACTCGTTGCTACCCCAGGAACCCGTGTGGGTCAGCCCGGCTACGTCCCGGCCGTAGACACCGGCACACACACTGACCCAGTCGTGGGTGGGACTGTGCCAAATGGTGGCACCTACCGTTGGTCTGGATCTGCGTGGAAGAGGACTGGCGATCCGACCGATTCTGCCGCAATCAGGTCGGAAATCGCCCGTGTGCAGGTAAAGACAAATGCGGCTGTCGCCACAACTTCGGCCCCGGCTCTTAAGGCGAGCGCTGCAACAGTTTCGGCGTCGCGGGTAGACAGTATTGCTGCCTGGGCACCAGCTGATTTCTCCGGTTGGATTTTCGCATGGTCTCCGTCCGAGGTCATGATCGTTGATAGCATAGAGCCTCTTCTCAACATCGGCGCGACAGTCTCTTATCTTGAACTCCGGGTGTGGCAGAGATCGGTCGCCAATGCGTCAAGCACTACCGCTATGGGTTCCCTTGCTGGTGATGCTGAAATCTATAGTCGTACCGTCCCTGTGTCAGAGGTCAGCCAAGCCGTTGGCACTTTCAGTCATGTCCGTATCGACCTATCCGCCCTTGGGGCTGTCGTTCCCGGCTTTATTTACGGTGTAGAGCTGGTTGCCCGCACTTCGGGCGGAGCCTTTGCGCCGATCGCCGGTGCTGCATCGTCTTACAGTGGCACTCACCCCCAATGGGAGCGCGGCTGGGTACGCGCGATTGCAGGTAATACTGCACCAGTATCGTCGGCTTCCAGGCTGACATTCCGCCTTAACAAGAGTTCGGCACGCGGGGTCGATGTGCTGCAAGGGAATGTCGCGGCGCTGGCTGGGAATTTCTCGGCCCGCTATGACGTTGCCGCCGCTGATACTGGCTTTGCCGGACGGTATGCGCTGAGCAACAATTTCCGCGGGGTGCAGGTAGGCATCGAGATCACCGAGCCGACGATCGGGGCGAGCGTGGTCCTGCCATTCCATGTGGCGGCCGACTGCGCCTTTGTTTATCTGCGTGTCTACCAGAGAAGGACGGATGCAGCCACTACGGCAGCATTCGGGAATGATTCCGCTGACATCGTGGTGCTTGATAAATTGGTGCCGATTGCGGATGCCGGTCTGGCTGCCAATGTTGCTGGCACGGCGACAATCGACCTTTCCGATCTCGCCGTCATGCAGCCAGGATATCTTTACGGCTTCGAGCTGACGGGCAAGACCGCAACGATGAGCGCTGCGATTATCGCTATGGCCAATACGAGCCAGCCGAGCGGTTCGCCGCAGTGGGTGCGTGGCTGGTACACGACAGCAGCACCACCCAGCTGGTCGGCGTTCAATGCGACAACCGGACTTTCCATTCGGCTCAACAAGTCGTCCTACCAGCCTAACGATGTGCCGGAAACGCCGATCGCCCCCGCTGTTATCTCGACCGATTATCAGATCCGGACGTTGATCGGCTTCACCGCCAAGATACCGCCAACCGAGACGCGCCGCCCATCTGGTCGCGTAAAGACGCCGGAGACCACACTGAACTTCGATGCTCCGGCGTCCACGGTTCGGACAGGGACACTTTCCCTTGCTCTTCTGCCGACCTCTGGGATTTCCCCTGTTCTGCCGACGTTCGATCAGTACATATCTGATGTGACGTTGGTTCGGATTTCGGACGGTGTAACGCTGATGCAGGGTACAGACTATGTCGTCTACCCAGACCAGGGCGCGGTTGGGTTGCCGGCTGCTGGAACGCCTTTTGACGTGAACTACACCATCACCGGTCACTCCCAGCGTTACGACATGGTTTCTCTGAATCCTACTACGAGGGCTGTGGTGGTGACGAAAGGGACGGACCGGGTCCGCGATCCGGATTACTACGCTGCGGTAGCGCCAGCTGGAAACATACCGCTCTACCGTGCCTTCGTCACCCGTTATGGGGCCGATCTTATCCCTCTCATGCATCATCATCGGATGGTGAGGGACGATCTCAAGTCTGACTTTGCTGCTCGTATGGCCTACAACCGTTCCTGTCTGGCTAAGACCCTGAAAGCGTTTCGTGCGGGAATTGCTTGGAAGCTGATAGGATACGGCGACAGTATCACCGCTATTGGTGGTGGCGGCATTGAACCGGATGGCGCATTGCGAGACATGGCGTCATGGATATCTGGCATGCCAGCAGATACAAGGGCAACCATACCGGTCTTTGATGGCCCTGGTGGTGTTGGCGCTCACGTTCATATTGGTTGGAACTGGGTGCTGAAGGCAGCTCTTGAGACGCGTTATAGCTCGGCTATCACCTATCTCAATTTCGGTTGGTCAGGGACCACTTCGGCAAACACCGGCAACAACGGTCTGAACCCGACGAGGCTAAACCGCGTCCTGTCGGAAGGTCCGGCCCTAATGGTGCTTGCTTTCGGGATGAATGAGCTGGGTTCGACGTCGACTTATGCCAATGTCGTCAGCATCATCCAGCAAGCTAAGGCTGCTGGTATGGAGGTGATCGTGTTGACACCTCCGCGATGCAATGAAATCGGTCGCGCTTCCGTCTACGACAGTTGGCGCAAGACGCACGATGACCTCATAATGGCTGCCATTGATACGGGGTCGGCCTATGTCTCCACCTTCGAAATCTCGGGCAACGGTTTTGAAGGAGCGATCGGTCGTTCCCCGAAGAGCATGTGCATGCAGAACCTCTATAACCACCCGTGGCCGCTTGAGCTGTCGGAAATTGGCGCCGCCTTGGTCAAGAGTTTTGACTAAGCTGTTAATTCTAATGGTTTGGCTCCGCCTGACCTGACGCTGGAATATCCCTCGACCAAGGCGTCAACCATCTAGGCTCGCTTCGGCGCGCCTTTCCTGCGCCGTAACCCGGCACCCATAACCACAATCAGGAGAAGCCTCATGCTGAAGGCTGATGTCGCGCGCTCGATCGAGCGAGTTGCGAGCGTGCACGGTATCGACCCGGCGGCGCTGAAGGCTGTTGTCGAGGTCGAGAGCAACGGCGTTGTCTTTGCGGATATCGACGGCAAGGAAATGCCGATCATTCGGTTTGAGGGGCATTACTTTGACCGGCTGGTGACGGCGTCTCGTCGTGAGGAGGCGCGGCGTCTCGGTCTTGCATCCCCGAACGTCGGTGGAGTGAAGAACCCGGCATCGCAGAAAGACCGCTGGCAGCTTCTTGGACGGGCAATGATGATCGACAAGCAGGCAGCACTGGAAAGCACGTCCTTCGGCGTTGGGCAGGTCATGGGGAGCCACTGGAAAGCACTCGGCTATCCAACGGTAATTGATCTGTTCGAAGCGGCCCGCAGCGGCGTAGAGGGCCAGGTCGATCTGATGGTTCGCTTCATCAAGACGAACAATCTCCTCGGGGCGCTGAGCCGTAAGGACTGGGCCGGGTTCGCTCGCGGCTATAACGGCCCTGCTTACAAGAAGAACGCCTACGACACGAAGATGGCCGCCGCATATGAGCGCTATGCGAGAAAAGAACCGGTAGCTTCTGGTGCCGTAGGCATGTTGCGCCTCGGCTCCAAAGGCGCAGGGGTTCGCGAAATTCAGGTACTCCTCACGCGCGCCGGCCATTCCGTTCCGGCCGATGGCGACTTCGGCCCTGCCACTGATCGGGCGCTACGCAGCTTTCAGGATGAAAACTCCCTGACGATCGACGGCGTTGCCGGTCCGCAGACCATGCGCAAGCTGAAAGAGTTTCAGGTGTCCGCGGATGAGAAGCCTGGCAATCTCGGCATCGCGCAGGTGCCGGAAGTGAAGAACGCAGCGCGCAACTTCGGCCCGCTGGCGCTGGTGACTGCCGCACGCGACCAGATTGCAGAACTCGCAACCTATGTCACCGGCATCAACTCGGATCTGGCGAACACCATCGCGAACGGGATGCTGGCCGTCTCGGGCGCCATTGGTCTCGGTCTTACGATCTGGGGCGTCTACGGCTGGTGGAAGAGCAAGCAGACGGTGGAACAGGCATGATCACAGACAAGATCAGTTTCGCCGTTGGCGCGGCTGCAGGAGCGATTGTGGCCTGTCTGCTGTTCACCACCATCAACGCCGTCTGGTGGCTTCCTTGGGCTAAGCAAGAGGCGCGATTGATCGAGCGTGCGGAACTCGACGCTGCAACCAACAAGGCAATCGGAGAACTCACCAATGAAGCTGATAAGGCTCGCGTCAATCGTCGCCTGTGCCGTGAGCGTGGCGGCGTGTACCTCAACGCAACAGGTCGCTGCCAGTAAGGAGCGGTTGAACCAGTCAGCCCGGTCAATCTTCGGAACGTCTCTCGTTGGCGCTCGGGGCGCATCACCCAAGGATCAGGATGCAATTGATGAAACGGTTGCCGGCATTTGCGGCGCCAAGGTTTGGACCGTCGGCGAGTGCGCGCGCCATGACGAACTCACAGGAGCGAAATAATGGCACCTACCAAGCGATTTGACACAGTCACCTATCAGGGGGCGGCCGGCAATCTTCTCGACGCGCAAGGCGTCGTTGCGTATAGCCCAGATGGCACTCCGGCTGGCGACAAGAAGCAATACACGCTGCTTGCTGGCGCGACCGCAACCGGCTCTCAGGTCGGGCCGATCTCCGGCGGTGATTATATCTGGCGCGCGGAATCGGCCAACTGGAACGGTGCTACGGCCACGCTGCAGTATCTCGGGCTTGATGGCGCGACGTGGAATAATGTGAAGGACAGCGCAAACGCTGATGTGACGTTGACAGCCAATGGCTCGAAGGCGATCGGCGTTGCCCAAGGCTCTGTCATGCGTGTGTCGATCAGCGGCGGTACTCCTGCACCCATGAACTCGGTCATCGGTGGCCTGTAATGTCTGCGCTTGGCTATGGAGCGGCGGTGACCGAGGCCGCACTGAGCGCTATATCCGCCCGCCTCGGCAAAGTGGAAACGGCTATGCCTGGCAAAGCTGATACGTCCATGGTGGCATCAGAACTGGCAGAGAAAGCCAACGAGAGCGATCTTCCACCCGCGGTGCAGTGCAAGCGCATTCAGGTGGCAGGAGCTTCAGGTGTGGCGACGTGGGTATTCTCTCCAGCCTTTGAAGTTGCGCCGATCTGCGCTGCCATCGCTGAGACTCCTACTGGCGCCAGCTACATCAACGTTGCCACAATCGTTCAGGGTTCGACAACGACCGCGCAGACGCAGTTCGTGGTTAAACAGGTCGCCAAATCAATCATGCTCCCCACTCTCGCCACGGCGCTGCTCGGTCTCGTCTTGACGCTGTTCGGCTTCGCTCCCGCCGGCGTCTACGTCAACTGCTTCGCCCGCCGCCCTTCATAGGATAGACCAATGGTATCTCGCGCGATCTTGAATAACTGGCCGCTGGTGCCGCCGTCTGGGACTAGCAAAGGCGATCTAGTGGATATGCCAATTGCTGCCTTTTCGTTTCTATCTTCGGTCTTTGGGGTGAACGTTTACAAAAATAACGGGCTATTCGTCCACGACTACGACGACCAGAAATCGAAGCCCGCGATCACCGGATCGACGTACTACGTGAAGCCGGGTGGCAGTGACGCAGCGGCGGGTACATCGCCTGCAACGGCGTTTGCCACTTTAAGCCGCGCCATGAACCGCATCATCAACGATGGTGTTTCTCAGGCGCTTGTCGGCAAGATTGTCATTGACACCAGTGCTGGGGACATCATCTACAGCGGCAGCACACAGGGGCTTTACGGCGTCACCTGCCGGAAATCGGTCGTGATCGAACCTTCCGGTCCTGGTCGTGTCATCTGCGCAAACACTGTTGCCAATACAGCATCGTTCACATGGACGGTGACCGCGAACCCGCCGATTTATTCAACTCCTTGCCCATCTGCGCCGGGATATGTCGTAGACCTGTCTCGCATCGTTGCTGGATCGCCTGCTAACAAGCGAGAATATGAACCTCTGGCACTAGGCGCGTCGGCCACGACCTTGACCGCTGGACAGTATTTCTACGATAGCGGCACCACCACGCTTTACGTCAGAACGGCAGACGGTCGCGCGCCTGACAACAAGATCATCCCCACGGCAATTGGCACAGGCAGCTTTGCCTTTGGCCCGCAGCTTTCCGGCCAAGTCTTTTGGGCGAAGGGTATTGATTTCGTCGGCGGCTACAATACGCAGATCGATTACACCTTTATGCCCGACAACACCGGCAAGGCGTATTTCAACGAATGCACGTCTCAGGCGACGGGGCTTGATGGCTTCGTCATGAACATGATGGGTTACGGGCTGTTCAGCAAATGCGGCGCGTACAATACGACCGGCGACGGCTTCTCTGCCTATGCTGGGGCGGCCGGGAACACTCTAAACCAGTCTTGGAAGGCAGAGCTTGATTGCCGCGCTCGTCGTAATGGAAACAGCGGTAATCTGGCGAATAACGCTTCCACGGGCCATGATGCTTCAAGGACGGTGGTTGTGAACCCGGATTATGATCTGTCGCAGGATAGGCTCGTTCACTACGTCTACGCATCGCTGGCGTGGATCGTTGGTGGTATTCTTGGCCGCTCAGCTCGCGCTTCTGGAGCGACTTCAAGAACATTGATGGTCAATCAAGGCGCATCTGGTCGCGTCCCGACAATCTGGCTTGATGGTGTTACCTACAGCGGCCACTCCGAAATCGATGTGGAAGCCACATCCTACGGACAGATACTCTTCAAAGGCTCTACCCCTGCCGGTCTCACCACCACGACCAGTGCAAACGGTGTGATCGGAACCTACTGATGACGGATATAGAAAAATCAATGCGAAGCTTTCGCTATGGCTTCATGGCTGGCTCAGCCTGGGTGCTTTTCTGGTTTCTCGTTTCACTCTGACGCTCTCCCCCGACCTATGGCCGGGGCTTCTTCAATCGCATCTCAAGGGCAGGCTTACCGGATGGCGGAGAATACAAACATGCAGATAAGTCGCGCGCCTAAGTTGGAATGGAACCTCAATACCATAATCCAGATTGTCACCCTCATCGGTATGGTCGGGGGCGGGATCGCAATCTGGGTAGACAAGAGCCGAGACATAGAAGAGCTTCAGGGCTGGCGAACGAACCACGAGCAGCTGCACAAGGAGCGCCTTGTGGACGTTAAGGCGAATGAGGCAAGGAACGACGAGAAGTTCAAGAGCGTCGAGGCTGATGTTCGAAAGCTCACCAGCCTAACAGACAGCCTCAATTTCCGGCTCACCACCAACGAGAATGCCACGACGGGTATTGCTTCGACAGTCAAGGACATCCAGACCCAGCTATCTCAGCAGTCTGGTGACCTTCGCGAGATAAAGGTCATCTTGCAGCGGATGGAGAAGGGCCAGCGGCCTTGAGCATGCCCCGCTCCGGGTAATGCTCGATGCAGTGCCACGATGGCTTGTCTGCCTTAGACCGGCTGAAGCCAAAACTGCCCCAGCGCTTACACCCCGGATGCTCGCACCAGTGATTCTCGTGTACGCCGTCGCCGGCCTTGATGTTCTGGTCGCTCATGCCTTCACCCTTACACCAACGACAGGCGGCAGCCCAGCCGCTTCTCTCACCATGTCATAGTGATCTTCCACCTTACGTGCCGCCTCGTGCACGTCCGGCACATAGCCGCCCTGTGGAAGCACGTTGACCCTGATGCGCCTTGAGTGCCCTCCATCCCATTTGTAGGTGCCGCGCATCGGGCCTGTCTCTTGCTCAGAGATTCGGCCGACAATCTCCCCCTCGACAATGCATACGAAGTCGTTGAGAAGTTCGCCGTTCAAGGCTCGCTCTCCCTTCCACGTTCTCATCCAGAAATGTCTGCGTTGGTATTTCTCATCATCGCGCACGGGCTTTCCCTCCGGTGACAGAGTTTCGTTTTGCCGCATGTGATGGAGCGCGCCGCCCAGCGCGGAAAAGAACCCTTGGTGAACAGCAACTGTAAACCGGTTCTTTTCGTGTAAACTGCTTGAGGGTGGGGGATGCCTCAAGTCTTTGAATTAATGGTCGGAGCGGCGGGATTCGAACCCACGACCCCTTGACCCCCAGTCAAGTGCGCTACCGGGCTGCGCTACGCTCCGAACCTGAAAGCCGTTTATATATAAGCCTGTTAGGGCGCAAGCGGAAAATAGCCTTTTCTTGAAAAAAGGAACAAAGGCTGTGGACGGTGGGTAGGGGACTTTCTTCCCGAAGATGTTGCCCGTCAAACGCGTGACACATCATCCTTCCATCATGGCGGGAACCTGCCGTGTTCTTTGGCGTTCCAATCTAAGCGAAACTAAAATTCAGGGAGATGAAACATGTCCGAACTCGTCGTTGTCGGTTTTGACGGAACGGAAGAGGCCGACCGGGTCCTTCTGAAACTTGCTGGAATGAAAAAGGAATATCTGGTCGATCTGGAAGATGCCGTCGTCGTCGTTCGCGATGAAAACGGCAAGGTGCACCTGAAGCAGAGCGTCAATCTGACGGCGATCGGTGCAAGCTCCGGTTTTCTCTCCGGTGGTCTCTGGGGCGGCCTCGTTGGCCTGCTGTTCCTCAATCCGCTCGCGGGATTTGCGATTGGCGGCGCGATCGGTGCGGGAACGGGTGCGCTTGCGGGGTCGTTGACGGATTATGGCATCGACGACGATTTCATCAAATCTCTGGGTGAAACCATCCCGAATGGATCTTCGGCGTTGTTCGTGCTGATCCGCAAGGTGCAGCCGGAAAAGGTGATGGCGGAACTGGAAGGTCTTCGTGGGCGGGTCATCAAAACCTCGCTTTCGCCAGAGCAGGAAGCGCAACTGCAAAAGGCGCTTTCCGGCGGAACGGAACAAGCCGCAGCACCTGCCGTCTGAACGATGCAGGGAGACGATGCTGCGGCATGATTCATGTCGCAGCAGATCTATGAAAGTGCGGCGGCGCTCTTTGCGACCCGTGCCGGAAACGTTGGCTTAAACCGTCAGCGTTCCGGTTTTCGCCTGCGGCCAGGTCAGATAATAATACCGACTGCCGACATTGCCAAAAAATGCGTTGTCGCCGGAAATACTGTCGACATAGGCGCCACCAGTAGTCTTTGCATAAGCCGAACCGTCGCGCTTGAGGTGGTCCTTCAGAAAATCGCTCCAGCCGGTCGTGGTAATCTCGGTTGCCGGTTTTGAGGTGGTTGTCTTGTCGGCCTCCACGTCCCAGGCTTTTATCTTTGCGCCTTCGGTCGGATCGGAGGCTGTCAGCGTTCCAGCGGCCAGCGCTTCCAGCATTGCCTTGGCTTGCGTAGATTTGCTCGGATCCTTGGAGAGTTCTTCCAGCGTCGCCTTCAGGCTTGTCATGAAACTGGCCTGCGTAATGTCGCCGGAGGGCGCCTGCGTGCTGGTATCGTCGGTCTCCGCGTCAGTGCCGGAGACTTGCGCATATTGCGCCAGAAGCTGTGTCAGCCGTGTATTGGTGGAGGAGGGCGAGGTGTCGATCCCGTAGGAGTCGAGGATCGCAGTTCGTGGCGAGGAGGTCGAAGCGGAATTGTCCTCCTGCTCCTTGATGGCCTTGAGTGCGAGTTTGGTGGCATTGATGCGTGTGGACAGGTCGACGGAGGAGACCATTGCGCTCACTGTTTCCATGATCAGGCCGATACACGTCATGCATACCGAACCGGCTCGGCGAAGATTCTCGATCCCGCCTTTCGTCTCCTCTCATAAGAAGACCGGGTGTATCCCCAGCCGTCTCAAGCTTGGGATGCACCCGGTCTAATAGCCGAACTTTGCGCGACGCTTGCGGACATATAGTGCGTCTCTAATGAACCGAAGCGTTGGACGCGCTCAATGCCTTGGTTTCAGTCATGAAACCGCTACGCATTTTACTGGAAGTGCTCAGTTTTCCTGCACGGAAACACCGTTCGGGCCGATATTCATCTCGATCCCCTTCGGTTTGCTTTCTTCGTGCCAGACATACGCTCCAAGGCCGACAAGAACCACCAGGAGTGCGCCAATGATGAAATAGAGATTGTTCGTCTGCGTCATAGGATGTCTCCCCGTTTGACAATCATGATCGCGGGCTAAACGCATGAAATAATGTAAGGTTCCGTAAGGGTAAGGACTTTAGGTGGCACTTCTGCTTTGGCGCAGGTTTTCGCGCTTTTCCAGAGCCATGCATCCCCACAATATGCCGAGCAGCAGGAAGAAATGCCGCCAGTGGTCGGTGTCAATAACGTTGCCGATCATCACATGCCCGACAAAGGTTACCCAGGAAATGATGAGAAACGGCTGCCAGGGCCGCTGGCGCAGCAGCAGTTTGAAGCAGGCGGCAATGGTCCAGCAGATCAGCGTGAGATAGATGACGAAGCCAAACCAGCCATGCGTGGTCAGGCTCTTCAGCCAGATATTATGTTCCGCGGCGGGAAAGATGTCGTCGAACACCATGGGGCCGATGCCGAGCGGATGTTCCATCGCCATCAGGAAACCGAGATAGTGGCGGGCAAAACGCCCGAGATGGCCGCCATCATAGGATTGCACCGCCGAGGCGCGGCTGGAGAACAGGTCTGCTACCTGCTTGAATTGCAAGGCGATGATGACGGCTGCCACCATCAATGCCACGGCGACGAGAAACAGAACGAGGATTTTCAGCCGGAATGCCGCCGTACGCTCTTTCAGCAGCATGACGAAAACCAGAAGCACGGCCGAAAACAGGAAAAGGCCCCATGCGGCGCGTGAAAACGACAGGAACACGGCAAGAGACAGAATGAGCAGGCCAAGGATCCGCCATGGCGCATGCATCGCCTTGCCGGAGAGCAGGCCGTAAATCAGATACAGCGACGGCGTCACCAGGAAGGGGCCGAAGACGTTCGGGTCCTGAAAGGCGCCCTTGGCGCGATCGTAAAGGGTAAAGACCTCGAAACCGGGAATGGCGTGAAAATATCCGATGATGCCTAGCAGGGAGGTAATCAGCGCTGCGGCGAGCCAGGCCCGGAAAATCAGCAGCAGCCGCTGGTGCTTGTCCTCGATGATGGCAGCATAAAAAACCGAGGTCAGCGCCAGAAAGGTCGATACGGCGAGATAAAGCGGCCCCTCGTCAAGATTGGCCATGGTGGTGAGCGAAAGATAACCGCCGACATTGAAGGCAAGCAGCAGGCACAGAAGCAGGACGACGGTGCGCGAAAGGCGCAAGCCCAGCAGGAACCAGATGGCCACTTGCCCTACCATCATCAGCTCATAGGGCGCCGGTTCGGAAATCACGAAGCCGGAAAGAAAGACGCCGAAGGCAATGAAGAACGCGCCGACCAACCGCATGGCGGCAAGCGGTGCGTCAAAATCCGGTGCGTGCTGGTAACCGGTGTGGGTCAATAGGCATTTTCCGATTTGAGCAGCCGGATCGGTGTCAGGAACAGGATCTTGAGATCGAGAAGCAGCGACCAGTTCTCGATATAATAGAGATCGTATTCGGTGCGGAACTTGATCTTGTCGCCGTGGTCGATCTCACCACGCCAGCCATTGATCTGCGCCCAGCCGGTAACACCGGGCTTGACCTTGTGCCGGGCGAAATAATGCTCCACCACCTCGGTATATTTCAGGTCGCCCGTCTGGGCGTGCACGGCGTGCGGACGCGGCCCGACCAGTGAAAGATCGCCGTAAAGAACGTTGAAAAGCTGTGGCAGCTCGTCCATCGAGGATTTTCGCAGGAACCGCCCGACCGGCGTGACACGCGGATCGTTTTTCGTGACGGCCTTTTTTGCCGTGGGATCGCTGAGTTCCGTATACATGGAACGGAACTTCCAGACATTGATCGTTTCATTGTTGAAGCCATGACGCTTCTGCTTGAAGAACACCGGGCCTTTGGATGTCGTTTTGACGGCAATAGCCGCGCCCAGCATCACCGGCCACAACAGAACGATGCCGATAATGCTGAAGACGATGTCGAACACCCTTTTCCCGACCGAATCCCAGTCGCGTATCGGCTTGTCGAACACGTCAAGCATCGGCACCGCGCCGACATGGGAATAGGCGCGGGGGCGGAAACGCAATTTGTTGGCATGGGCCGCGATACGGATATCGACGGGTAGCACCCACAGCTTGCGCAGGAGCTGGAGGATACGCGCCTCGGCACTGAGCGGCAGGGCGATGATCAGCATGTCGAGCTTCGTCAGGCGGGCGAATTCCACCAGTTCCGCGAAGGTGCCGAGCTTGGGGTAGCCGGCAACCACATCGGGCGAACGCTCGCTTTTCCGGTCGTCGAAAATGCCGCAGATGCGGATATCATTGTCCGTTTGCTGTTCGAGCGAGCGGATGAGGTCCTTGGCGGCATCGCCGCCACCGACTATCACGGCGCGACGCTCCATCACGCCGTTGCGGCCCCAGTGGCGAATGGCGAAGCCGAGGATCAGCCGTCCGGTGAAAATGGCGATTGCGCCGGTGGCGTACCAGATGGCAAAAGTCTGCCAGGAATGCAGCGCTTCTGGCAAAAACAGGAGAAGGATGCCGGCGACGGTGACGAAGGACAGGCAGACGGCGCCCTGAATGCGGGCAAACATTTTCAGCGGCGCGCGCAGCGTCGGCAACTGGTAACAGTCGCCGGCCTGCAAAAGAAACACGCAAACCGCCGCGCCCAGCACCCCAATGCCGAAAACCGCAAGAAAGGTTTCAAGCCCCTGCCGCGCAGCGATGGCGTTGACGATGGCCGCGATGATCGCAAGCATCGAAAATTCGAGAAGACGCAATTGGCCGATGACCATGTTTGGCGAATGGTTGCCGGCGCGCAGCTGGTTGGCGATCTGCCGTGCAAGCGGATTGAGAACAACGCTTTCCGATGCGGAAGGCTCATCCGCATCCCGCTCGGAGATTTGCTGGCGCAACGTTGCCAGATCGAATTCAAGTCTTCCCTTGTCAGCCTTGGTCATTGCTTTGGTCCGCACCCTCCAGCCCATCGGCCCGAAAACCGGAATCGATTTTCGAAGGGAACGATGCGCAACTTCAAAGTGGTAGAGCACAGTTTTCGCATCCGTGCGGATACGTGCGCTCTACGAGCAGGAAACTAGCCGAAACATGCTAAGAAACGTTTATGATGAGTTTCTACAGGACGGCGGAATATACAATTAAAAATCGTGTTTTTGAAATGTTTCTAGAGCGAAAGCAGGTGACGATAGAGCTTCATCATGTCGTCGGCCATAACAGGCGTTGAAAATTTCGCCTTGAAGCTGTCGGGGCGGGGCATCACCCGTTTCCCCCAGTCCGGGCTCTCGGCATCCTTGACCATTATCTTTGCCAGCGCATCGGCGTCTCCAGCCGGAACGAGCGCCTCGCTGTCTTCTCCCAGAACCTCAGCTATGCCTCCAACATGCGAGGCGATGACGGTTTTCCCCGCAGCAAGCGCTTCCAGCACGATGTAAGGCATCGCCTCGGCGCGTGAGGGAACGACAACAGTCGTCGCCAGCGCAAATGCCTGTCTGGCGGGCATGGCGGCGTGCATGGAAATGCGCTGCGAAAGTCCGGCCTTGGCGATCATATCAGCATATTTGTCCCTGTCCGGCCCATCGCCGACGATGACGCCGGACATGGGCTGGCCGATGCTGCGTTCCATCTTGGCGAATGCCTTGATGAAGATGTCGGGGCCCTTCAGGTCACGCAGCATGCCGATATAGAGAAAGCGCGCTGCCCCTTCGCGGGCGGGCACGGTTTCAAACTCGCTTTCCTGCACGCCGTTATAGATCATCGCCGTGCGGGTGCGTGGTTTGCCGACCTTGGTTTCGTAGGTTTCCTGTTCGAAATTGCAAACGAAACACAGGGCGTCCGTGAAATGCTCCTGAAACCGCTCGATACGCAGGAACAGCTGCCCTTTAAGGCTTTTGCGATCGTAATGCAGGCTGCCGCCGTGCGGCGAATAGAGGCGGGCTACGCGATACTTGTTCACCCGCAACAGTGAGCCGATCAGCCGGGCCAGAGCGCCACCCTTGGCGCTGTGCCCATGCAAAATATCCGGCCGCAAACTTTTGATATGGTTGTAGGACTTAACGAGCGCCCAGAGGTCGCCGGGGCTGATCGACCGCTTGATCGGCAGGCGGGTCAACCCTAGCTCCAGCATCGGGGCGATCTGCGCGAAAAGCCGTTCCTCATGCGCGCCGCCGGTCGAGCTGTCACAGACGATGCCGACCTTGTGGCCCTGCTTGACGTGTTCTTCGATCAGGTCGCGGACATGGCGGAACACGCCACCGACGGGAGAGCGGAAACAGTGAATGATGCGCAGGGGAGGACCGTCATCCGCCATGTCAGCCGCTCCGTTTTTCAGAAGAAGCGTTCACGCACATAGACCGTATCGCCCGCAAGAATTGGTGCGGTGATCCCGATCCGGCCGGTCATCACCTCGGTATTGATCTTGCGGGTGATATCGACATCGGCCTGATTGGCGCGTGGCGTGAAGCCGCCGGCGATGGCGATGGCGTTCTGCGCCGTCATGCCCGGCACGTAGGAATATTGGCCGGGACGGCCGACTTCGCCCATGATGAAGACGGGGCGATAACGATCGATCTCGATCGTGACGTCGGGATCGCGCAGATAACCCTGACGCAACTTGGCGGCAATGGCGGCTTCGAGCTGCGGCAGCGTCTTGCCTCGGGCGGGAACCTGACCGACAAGCGGGAAGGCGACATAACCAGCCTGATCGACCGTATAGGTATTTGTCAGCCCGGTCTGTTCGAACACGTTGATGCGCAGCCTGTCACCGCTATCGACATGATAGGGCTGCAGGGCGCCCTCGTGAAACGCCTTGGGCGCAGGTTGATATGCCGCGCAACCGGAAAGGGCCGTTAGAACGGCAAGCGTCAGTGCGGTGACATGTCGTGATCCGGCGAGCGGCATCTCATCTGGCTCCGAGTCGAACTATGAGCATTCTTATCGTTCTGTTAGGGTTAATGGGCGGTAAACAGCCAGTCACAAGGATGGTAATATCGGCTTTATTTCGTGGGCTTCGTCACAATTAACTGTTGTGTTACCGGAAAGACTTAAACTTCGCGAAAATTGGCCTCTATATTTGAGCGCCCGAGGTGTATCTCGGTTACGGAGCCCGTATGAACGGCGATCGCATTGATGACAGGGATGTGGATATCGATCTCGCGCGGCTCGTCGCTGCCATATGGCAGCGCAAGGGCAGGATAGCGGCGATCACGCTGCTTGCCGGGGGCGCCGCCTTCGTTGTCGCAAGCATGATGTCGCCCGCTTACAAGGGCGAGGCGCGCGTCCTCATCGAATCGCGCGCGGCCTCCTTCGGTGCGTCGCAGCAGTCGAATGCGCCTGCCGAACCCGTGCTCGATGAATTGACCATCTCCAGCCAGGTGCAGATCCTGCAATCGGTCGACCTCATCAAGCAGGTCGCGAAAGATATGAAGCTTTATGAGCGGCAGGAGCTTGACCCGGCGGCGCGTCCTTCTCTCGTCTCGAAGCTGCTGGTTGCTGTCGGCGTCAAGAAAGATCCGCAGCAGGTGCCGCCAGAGGAACGGATACTGAAGGCGTTCCAGGAGAGGTTGCAGGTCTACCAGGTCGAAAGCTCGCGCGTCATCACGGTCGAGTTCTCGTCCGAGGACCCCATGCTTGCGGCAGCAGTCCCCAACGCGATGATGAAGGCCTATATCGCGCTGCAGAGCGGCGCGAAACTGGACACAAGCACGGAGGCGGCACGCTGGCTGGAGCCGGAAATCGCCAGTCTGCGTGAGAAGGTTCGCGATGCGGACAGGAAGGTCGCGGATTACCGCGCCTCGTCCGATATTCTGTCGGCAGGGCAGGGCGAAACGCTCGCCACCCGGCAACTCAGCGATATCTCGACCGAACTTGGCCGTATCCGCGGCGAGCGGGCGAATGCGGAGGCGCGGGCAGAAGGCGTGCGCAACGCGCTTTCGAGCGGCCGCCCACTCGATACTTTCCCCGACGTCGTCGCCTCGCCGATGATCCAGAGACTGAAGGAAAGCGAGGCTGCCATGCGCAGCCAGATTTCCGATCTGTCTTCCTCGCTGCTGGAAGGCCATCCGCGTATCAAGGCGCTGCGCAGCCAAATTGACGGCATACAACGGCAGATTCAGGAGGAGACCCGCAAGGTGCTCGCAAGTCTCGAAAACGAGGCCAATGTGTCCCGCCTGCGGGAGCGGCAACTGGTTCAGCAGTTGAACGTGCTGAAAACGGAAAGTGTACGCGCCGGTGAGCAGCAGGTTGGCCTCAACGACCTGGAGCGCGAGGCCTCGGCTCAGCGCCAGCTTCTTGAAACCTATCTCGCCCGTTACCGCGAGGCGACGTCGCGCGCCGGCTCAGCCGAATCCACGCCCGCCGATGCCCGCGTGATTTCAACGGCAGTGGAGCCGCGCGAACCCTATTTCCCGAAGACCGGCGCCATCACCATCGTCGTCACGTTGGCGGCCTTCCTTCTCTCCTGCATCGTCGTCATGCTCGTGGAACTGTTCACCGGGCGGGCGTTGAAGCCGGTTGGCAAGACCCATGTCCCGCCGCTGTCCGATCCGCCACCGCCCGCCAAAGCGCGTGCTGACACGAATGAGACACCGGATACGCCGGAGCAACCGCTTCTCGCACGTGAAGAGGATGCGCCGCCTGCGGTTCGTTCCATGCCTGCCGCTGCCCGCCAGTCCATTGTCGAACAGGAAGCGCAGATACCGGTCGCAGCCGTTGCTGCCAAATCGGCGCTGCCGGTTGCAGACGCCGCGGCTGCGAAAGTGGACGCTGCGGAAGAAGAGATCGACAACGCCGACAATTTCTCGATCGACTCCGTCGCGTCTTTCCTCGCCACCCGTCTTGCGAAATCCGTCGCAGCGGTCGTGTCTCCAGCTGGTGATAGTGGTTCGACCACCACCGTCATGCTGGCGCGCGCCCTGTCCGAAATGGGCCGTTCGGTCGTTCTCGTCGATATGACGGCATCGGCCTGTCCGACGCGCCTGATGGCGCCTGAGACAGGACTTCCGGGCGTCATGGACCTTTTGGCGGGTGCCGCCGCCTTTGGCGAAACCATTCACGGCGACCGGCTTTCCGATGCCCATATCGTGCCGCGCGGCAATGCGCAGCCGCGTGAGGCCATGCGCGCCATCGACCGGTTGACCATGATCCTCAGCGCGCTTTCCGACGCCTATGACACGGTTCTCGTGGAGTGCGGCGCGGTGCAGATATCGAGCCTTGAGAAAATGCTGCGCAATCTGCCGGCGGAAATCGTCGTGTCCGTTCCCGGTAATGATAGCGAATTGCTGGAAAAGACCCTCGGAGAACTGGTTGCCCACGGCTACGAGCAGGCATTGCCGATGACCGGCATGCGCAAACCGGACCGTCTGAGCGCCGCCTGAGATGCTGTGGCCGATAACCGGTCAGTCGGCAGCGGGCGTTGCGTCCATGCTCGGCCGACCGGCGCGGAAACGCTGAATGAACGCATAGAGTGCCGGATTGGATTTGATCAGGCTTTTTGTCCGGGCAATGGCAACGTAGGCCGAGGCCGCCGCGCGGCCCTTCAACGTCACCGGCAGGAAAATATCATGCTGCACGGTGAAAAGCGGACACCAGCTGCGCTTGTAGGGCTGGTCACCGACGCCGAAATCGAAGATCGCCGCATTTTCACTGCAAGCCCGTTCAATCATCAGCCAGAACAGCAGCTCACCGGGGCTGATTTCCGCGAAGGTCTCATCGATAGAACCGAACTGGCAGATGATGTGATCCTGCTTGCGCGAAAGGCCGGATATGGCAGCGATGAAACCTTCATTTTGACCATGCAGACGAATGGCGTGCAGTTCCAGAAGACTGTCTCTGCCGATCTCCGGAAAATTTGCGAGGTCATAGAAAAAGTCTTTTACCGATTGATCGCGAAAAACATCCGGAATGCCCTGCGATGCGAACCGGGCTGCCTTCTGCCGGAAAAACGTCTGCAATAATTCGCACTTTTCCCGTGGCGAACGGGCGATCACATGGCTGTAACCACCCATTTCCCCGGCTCTCCGGCTCTGGATGCGGAATTTCTTCCGGCGCCTCTTGGCGTTGATCTGCCGAAGCGTGCTCTCAAAATTTGCCAGTAAGGGAATCTGGAAGGCCGGGTTCTGGTTTTCGACGGATGCCAGATGCGAGAGCGGGTTGGTCCTGCCGCGCCAGATCAGCGGTATGTTCTGCAAGGCCAGAATATCCGCCTGGCCACGCAGCAGCTTTCGCGCTTCGCGGGCAATGGCTGCCGCCGTTTTGTGGTTGGCTGCTTCGGCGAAGGACCGGTCGAAAAGCCCGGTATTGATATTGTTGAAACGGCCGCCGGGAAAACGTGCCTTGCGGATGCCGCCTTCCAGAACGATTTCGAGCGGCAGCAGGAACACGGTCTTTCCGCTTTGCCTGCCGCGAATGATGAGGAGGGGTCTGTCCTGCGTTTGCGCCCAGATGGAGCACCAGCCGTAACCCTGATGCAGCGAATTGAGCGGGTCGCTCTCCAGCTGTTCCCAGTCGGCGCGGATAGTGGAGGCATCGTCGACGAGATCGATAGCCAGGCGATCGGCGCCCCGCCGCTCGTTTTGCACGGCGGCTGGTCCTTCACCCTCGCTGACTATGACCGGCGCTTCAGCCGCCATCCACGCTCTCCGGTTGTTTCGGTGAGACTATATCGTTGAGCGGCAAACAAGAGGTTTATAAAATTGCGACCTCTGGATGTCCCGTAGAAGGCAGGTGCCTATTCCTGTTTTTTGGAGCCGGCCATCCATTTGATGACCAGCATGGCGGGCAGTATCCACAAAAGCCCACTCAGCACGAAGTAGGCAAGATGCACCCACCATGGAGATTGCGCCAGCGTCGCCGACGCGATGGCCGTCGCCGCTACGGCGTAGATGACGACGAGGCAGATGATGACGATGGTGCCGATGAGCGATCTGAGGCGAGGGTGCATGAAATCTTCCGTAACCGAGCATGTATCCCAAAAGTGTCATCGGTTTTGGGGAAAAGACATGCGTAAAACAAAAAATCTAGATCGTATTGGTGATTCGAAGCAGAGACAGGACGATCTAGTGTCTGGCGAAACTATACCGCCGCGACCGGATGCCGCAAACCCTGAGGCCTTGTTTTGTTGTGCCGGTTGGGGCTAATCAACATGACTGTATGATGGAGACCTCAAAGATGCATTCGAGCGGCATGACGATGGCAAATGGTTCTGCGGAAATGGTGGTGGAGGCTGCCCTGCAGAAACAGGAGAAGGATCGCCGCCTGCTGCGCATCTGGCTGCGCGTCGTCGTCTTCACTCTGTTCTGTCTCGTGCTTGTCGGCGGCGCCACGCGGCTGACCGAGTCTGGCCTGTCAATTACCGAATGGAAGCCCATCCACGGCGCCATTCCGCCGCTTTCCGTTGCCGAATGGGAAGAGGAATTCCAGCTCTACAAGCGTATTCCCCAATATCAGGAAATCAACCGGGGCATGTCGCTCGATGAGTTCAAGACGATCTTCTGGTGGGAGTGGGCGCATCGACTGCTTGCCCGCGCCATCGGTCTCATCTTCGCCCTGCCGCTCGCCTTCTTCTGGCTGACCGGCCGCATCGAAAGGCGCTTGCGCCTGCCGCTCATCGGCCTTCTGGGGCTTGGCGGCTTTCAGGGCTTTGTCGGCTGGTGGATGGTGTCTTCCGGCCTCGTCAACCGTACAGATGTCTCGCAATATCGCCTGGCAACGCATCTGACGATCGCGTGCCTCATCTTTGCGGGCTGCATGTGGATATTGCGCGGCCTGTCGCACCATTCGCCAGATGCTGCCAATGAAACGACCGGCCGCCGGTTTGCCGCGCTGCTGACCTTCCTCTGTCTGTTCCAGATTTATCTCGGCGCGCTGGTGGCGGGGCTGAATGCCGGCCTGTCCTACAACACGTGGCCGCTGATGGACGGCTCCCTGGTGCCCGGCGATCTTTTCCTGCAACAGCCCTGGTGGATCAACTTGTTCGAAAACCCGAAGACGGTGCAGTTCGTCCACCGCCTCGGCGCCTATACGCTGTTTGCCGCCACGCTGTGGCATATGGTGTCCTTGGCTCGCGCCTTGCCCGGCACGCCGCATGCCCGCCGCGCCGTACTGTTCTTCGTGTTGATCTCCATTCAGGCGGCGCTCGGCATCACCACGCTTCTGATGCATGTGGACATTCATGTGGCGCTCGCCCATCAGGGCATGGCGCTGCTGGTGCTTGGTTTTGCAGTCGCCCATTGGCGAGGCTTCCTCGGCGAATACCCGGCACCTGTCGCGGTTGAGATCAGGGACTGAAAACCATTAAAATTGCTTCAGGACAGACTTGATGGTTGTCGCGACGGCCAGTTCGTCGTCGCGTTCGCGCGTGTTGCCATCTTCCTCGTGCCATGCCGCCGAAAGGCAGCCGTAGGCGAACGCATATTGCAGAAGCACCCGTTCGTTCCGTTTGAGCGCTTTCGCAAAAGTCGACGCCATGGAGGCGATGCGTGCCTCGCTGCGTGTCAGATCGAAGCGGTCGAGCGGATTGGAGAACATGTTGGCGACGTCGAGTGCTGCATCGCCGATCAGGCCTGCCGGGTCGATGATGATCCAGCCACGCGAACTGCGCATGATGTTTTCGTGATGCAGATCGCCGTGCAGCGGTCGAATATTGCTTTGGTGCCCGATAAGCTCCTCGGCAAGCGAAGCGGCTTCGATGTAGGGGCTGTCGGTGCCTTCGCTGCGATCGTGCTCGGCTTTACGGAACAGGCTTTCGAAATATTGCGGCAGCGTCAGCAGGCTTGCTGGTGGCGTCTGCGTTGAAGGCTGGTGATAGTGAAGGAGAACATCGGCGGCGATTGCGGTCGTGGCATCATCGTCGCCGTCGCGAAAAAGCACGTCGCGCAATGTCTCATTGCCGGCATGTTCCATGAGCAATATGTCGTCGGAGCGATCGAGCAGCTTCACGCAGCCGACACCTGCCCGCCATTCGATGAAATCCGCCCCGCGAAGGCTGTCTTTCAGAACCTTGTGTTTAAGTACCTTGGCGATGGCAAGGAACCATTGCCAAGTCTGACTTCGTAAACCACCCCGGCCGGCGTATCGGCAATCTGTTTTGCGGCCTCGATATTCCACGAGGCCGGAAAAAAGGGGATAGCTCGGCTCACGCAAAAAGCCTCATGCCGAGAGCATCAGCTCCATGTTCTGGACAGCCGCACCCGATGCGCCCTTGCCGAGATTGTCGAGCAGCGCGACGAGATTGATGTGTTCGCCGCCCGGCGTGCCGAAGACGAACAGCTTCATCGTGTCCTTGCCCGCCAGTTCCTCGGCATCGATGCGGGACAGCCCCTTGCTTTCGGCAAGTGGAACGACGCTGACGATGTCCTGTCCGGCATAATGGGCGGTGAGCGCGGCATGCACGGTCTCGATGGTCGCGCCGTCCTTGAGGTCGGCGGCAAACAGCGGAACCTGCACGATCATGCCCTGCGGGAAGCGCCCGACGGAGGGTGCAAACAGCGGCGCGCGGTCCAGCTGGCCGTGAATGGTCATTTCCGGCACGTGCTTGTGTGCAAGCGTCAGGCCATAGAGGAAGTTGTTGGCACTGATCGCATCGTCCCTGCTCTGATCTTCCATCTGCGCGATCATCTGCTTGCCGCCGCCGGTATATCCGGACACGGCGTTGACACTGACGGGATACCCATCGGGCAGAATGCCGGCGGCGCGCAGCGGACGCAGAAGGCCGATCGCGCCGGTCGGGTAGCAGCCCGGATTGGCGACGAAGCGGGCGGAACGAACCTTTTCGCCCTGTTCCTTGTCCATTTCGGCAAAACCGTAAGCCCAGTCCTTATGGATACGATAGGCGGTCGAGGTGTCGATGATGCGGACATTGTTGTTGCCTGCCACCATGGTGACAGCTTCTCTGGAAGCATCATCCGGCAGGCAGAGAATCGAAATGTCGGCGTTGTTGAGCATGTCCTCGCGGATAGCGGCGTTGCGGCGCTCGGCTTCGGGAATGGACAGCAACTCGATATCGCGGCGACCAGCAAGGCGCGTGCGGATCTGCAGACCCGTTGTGCCGTGTTCGCCATCGATGAAGATCTTCGCTGTCATGTCCTTGTCCTGACTTTTCAGAGGGTTGCGAGTGTAATCGGATTCAGTTTGCTAAGCGCCCGGGCGTCGGTTCAGCCGGCCTTCGCCAGCCGTTCGGCGCGCAGGCCAAGCATATACATTGCAACGGTCGCTCCGGCAATGGCAGTGATATCAGCATGGTCGTAAGCGGGCGCGACCTCCACCACATCGGAGCCGCGAATATCGAGCTGGCCGAGTCCGCGAAGGACGGACAATATCTTGGCGCTTGTCGGCCCACCGGCCACGGGCGTACCGGTTCCGGGAGCGAAGGCTGGATCGAGGCAATCGATATCGAAGGTCAGATAGATGGGCATCCCTGCCGTGTGCTTGATGATCAGCGAGGCGATGTCGCTCGCCCGCATCTCCTCCACCTCGTAACCGTGGAGAATGCGGATGCCGAAATCCTCAGGCGCATGGGTGCGAATGCCGATCTGGATGGAACGATCGGCATCGATCAGACCATCGCGCACGGCGCGGGCCACGAAGGAACCATGGTCAATGCGTTTGCCGTCGTCGAACCAGGTATCCTGATGCGCATCGAAATGCACCAGCGCCAGCGGGCCGTGCTTTGCCACATGCGCCTTCAGCAGCGGCCAGGTGATGAAATGGTCGCCGCCAAGCGTCAGCAGATAATCCGTCTTGGAGATGATCTTGCGCGCTTCCTTTTCGATTGTATCAGGCGTTTTCCAGTGATTGCCGTAGTCGAGCAGGCAGTCGCCATAATCGATGGTCGGCATATGGGCGAAAAGATCGCGGGCAAAGGGATATTGCGGGTCGTTGTCGAAAATCGCGGAGGCGCGGCGGATCGCCTGCGGCCCGAAGCGTGCACCCGGCCGGTTGGATGTCGCCGCATCGAAGGGGACACCCCAGACGGCCGTCGATACGCCCTTGAGGATCTTGGTATATTTGCGCCGCATGAAGGAGAGGACGCCCGCATGGGTCGGGTCGGTCGCAGCCGATGTCAGCGTTGCTGCGGTGAAGGCATGGTCGATGATTTTTGATGGCATTGATCACCCCATTGCGGTTTGCGCTGAGGGTGCTGTCTTCTCGCCGAAAAAACAAGGAGGATGGCAATGAAAAAAGGCGGAGCCGAAGCCCCGCCTTTTCGAAGTTTTGAACGAACGGTTCCGAGAAGCGATTAGCGCTTGGAGAACTGGAACGAACGGCGGGCCTTGGCCTTACCGTACTTCTTACGTTCGACAACGCGGCTGTCGCGGGTCAGGAAGCCACCCTTCTTCAGAACGGCGCGCAGGCCCGGTTCGAAGTAGGTGAGGGCCTTGGACAGACCGTGACGAACGGCACCGGCCTGACCGGACAGACCACCACCGGCAACGGTAGCGATGATGTCGAACTGGCCCGTGCGTGCAACGGCAACGATCGGCTGCTGAAGGATCATCTGCAGAACCGGACGTGCGAAATACGTGGTGAAATCGCGGCCGTTGATGATGATCTTGCCAGAACCCGGCTTTACCCATACGCGGGCAACGGCGTTCTTGCGCTTGCCGGTCGCGTAGGAGCGGCCGAGAGTGTCAACCTTGCGGACGTGCACGGGAGCAGAAGCTTCCGATGCAGGGGCGAGGTCTTTCAGAGAGGAAAGATCGGCCATTATCAGGCGCTCCTTACGTTCTTCTTGTTGAGCACGGCTACGTCGAGAACGACGGGCTGCTGTGCTTCGTGTGGGTGGTTCGAGCCGGCGTAAACGCGCAGGTTCTTCATCTGACGACGGCCGAGCGGGCCGCGCGGGATCATGCGCTCGACGGCCTTTTCAACGACGCGCTCCGGGAAGCGACCTTCGATGATCTGGCGAGCCGTACGCTCCTTGATGCCACCCGGGTGACCGGTGTGCCAGTAGTACTTCTTGTCGGAGTACTTGTTGCCGGTGAAGGCAATCTTTTCCGCGTTGATGACGATGACGTTGTCGCCATCATCGACGTGGGGGGTGTAGGTGGCCTTGTGCTTGCCGCGCAGGCGGGTTGCAATGATGGTGGCGAGGCGACCAACAACGAGGCCTTCGGCGTCGATGATGACCCACTTCTTCTCCACCTCAGCAGGCTTCTGAACGAAAGTAGACATGGATTTCACTTTCTAACGTGGACCCGTCATCCTCTTTAAGTAAGAGCATACGGGCGTTTCTTGTTGCTTGGTTTGGTCACCCAAAGGCGACCGCAAATGACCATATTCCCTTTGGAATCCGATCTGGCGCGCTTATACGGTGTGCTGGATGAAGCGTCAATATGACAGATTTTGCTGACTGTAAAAATAAATCAATAAAAACAATGGTTTATTTATGTGGTATTATTTTACCCCATAGATTTGCCTGTTTCATCCCAGCCGCATGACCAGAACACCCGCTGCGATGATGCCGCCAGCGAGATAACGCCAGACGCTGGCGCGTTCTTTGAGGATGACGACGGAGATCACCAGCGCAAACAGAATTGAGGTTTCGCGCAGCGCCGCGACGACGGCGACGGGGGCCTTGGTCATGGCGTAGAGCGCCAGCCCGTAGGAGAGGATGGAGCCGCCGCCGCCGATCAGGCCGCGCCACCAGTTTCGCTGCACATGCTGCGTCACCGCGCTTACGCCGCGCTGGTAAAATGCGAAACCGAAGAGGAGCACGGGCGGCAGAAGCGACATCCACAACGTATAGGAAATCGCATTGCCGGAAAGCCTTGCGCCGACACCATCAACGAAGGTGTAGGATGCAATCACGAAGGCGTTGATGAGCGCGACAATGATCGCCTTTCCGCCGCCGCGCCGCGCCTCGAAGGCAAGCGTCAGGATGCCGCCGGAAATGATGGCAATCCCGGCAAGCGCGAGCGGGCTTAAAATCTCGCTGAGAAAAAGGCTGCTCGTCGCTGCGACGATCAGCGGCGCCACGCCACGCATGACGGGATAGACGAGGCCGATATCGCCGATCGTATAGGCGGCGGCGACTAGGCGGAAATAAGCAAATTGCAGAACGGCCGAGGCGATGAGAAAGGGAATGGCCACCGGCGCAGGAAACGGCAGGAAGGGCAGGAAGGGTAAAGAACAAGCTGCGGCGCCCGCCGCGATCAGCGAGGCGTCCAGCGACTTGTCGGATCCGGATTTTACCAGCGCATTCCATCCGGCATGCAATATCGCGCCCAGAAGCACCAGAATTAGAATGTCAAATGTCACGATAGAGACTCGCTCATGGGCTATTCCAGGCAACCTACAGCATCGGCTTGAAAACCGGAATCCATTTTCCGTGGTGGCTGTGGGAGACGCAAATCCTCCTGTCGTAAGCGGTTGCTTCTTTGCGGATTATGACGCGTGTCAAGTTTCGGGTTTGTGCGTGTTGCGGGATGAAGTGGGCAACTGTGCGAGAGGCGATATGCGGCCGTGCTCACGATTTCATCAGCAGGACATACGCGCCGATGCCGGATGCACAGCTTATGGTTTTGCTGTGGAACGTGTTTTTCGCAAAAATGCGACCGATTGCGGCGATTATTCCTGCTCAAAATTGCCCATATCCAGAAGATAAAACTGTATCAATCAAGCGAGCACATGCAGGCTCAAAATGAAAAGAAGTTTCAATTCATTACTGAATGGCTCTCTACAACGTTACAGTTTTACCTATAACTTGATTTACAGAATAACTTTCTGAAAATTAGATACGCCTAATGCATCGGTGAACGGAATGAAAACAAACAGGAGACGAAGGGCGCATAAGATGCACGCAAATGTTGTTTCAGCAAATATTCATCGAAATGTATGCTTTTGAAAAACTGGATAAAAATACTCAGCACAACGCCGCTTAAGGTGTTTTTGTGAAATCATTTTGCGCAAACTAGGTGTACTTTCGTGACACCACGAGTCCGGCTTGTTCAATATTTTCATTCGGGCGGGGGTTCAAGAGAAGGATGAGGGTTCCTAGATCTAGGAAAGCGGCCGCAAAAAAGCGGTGCGAAAAGCTCGTCCGCGGATTTATGCGGGAGAGGCAATTCTCGCTGGGCCATTGAGCGTCGAGCCGGCGCATGAGGTCCTTGAACCGCGCGATATGGCAGAGGGAAAAGTTGACATGCAGCATGATACCTATGAACCGGATTACCTCAGAAAAATTCTGACGGATGTCAGGACCATCGCCCTGCTTGGCGCCTCTCCCAATCCGGATCGGCCGAGCCACGGCGTCATGCGCTTTCTGCTGTCCAAGGGTTACCGCGTGTTTCCCGTCAATCCCGGTCAGGCGGGCAAGGAGATATTGGGGCAGAAGGTGTATGCGCGGCTTGCCGACATTCCCGAACCCGTTGATATGGTCGATGTGTTCCGGGCGCCGGAATATTTGTCGGCAATTGTCGAAGAGGCGATATTGCTGCCGCAGCGGCCATCGGTGATCTGGGGCCAGCTTTCGGTCAGAGACGACAATGCGGCGGCCAAGGCCGAGGCCTACGGCATGAACGTGGTGATGGACCGTTGCCCCGCAATTGAGTATCCGCGTCTCAATATTGTGCGATAGTTGGTACGGATTGGACTTATCATTTGGCGGCAAGGCATTATGATCCCTCCAAAATATCATTGGAGGAAACATCATGCCGAGCAGCAATCCCGGGTTCTCAACGTTGGCCGTGCACGCGGGCGCACAGCCCGATCCGACCACCGGTGCGCGCGCGACGCCGATCTACCAGACAACGGCCTATGCCTTCCGTGACGCCGATCACGCAGCCGCGCTGTTCGGATTAAAAGAGTTCGGCAATATCTACACGCGCATCATGAACCCAACCCAGGCGGTTCTGGAGGAGCGTGTCGCAGCGCTTGAAGGCGGCACGGCGGCACTTGCCGTTGCATCCGGTCACGCCGCGCAATTGCTGGTCTTCCACACATTGCTGCAACACGGCGACAATTTCGTCGCGGCACGCCAGCTTTATGGCGGCTCCATCAACCAGTTCGGCCACGCCTTCAAGGGTTTCGACTGGCAGGTGCGCTGGGCCGATGCGGCTGATCCGGCCAGTTTCGAACGGCAGATCGACGACCGCACTCGCGCCATCTTCATCGAAAGCCTCGCCAACCCGGGTGGCACATTCGTGGATATCGCCGCGATTGCAGATGTCGCCCATCGTCACGGCCTGCCGCTCATCGTCGACAACACCATGGCAAGCCCCTATCTGTTGCGGCCGCTGGAGCATGGCGCGGATATCGTATTGCATTCGTTGACGAAATTCCTCGGCGGCCATGGCAATTCCATGGGTGGCATCATCGTCGATGGCGGCACTTTCGACTGGTCGGCCACGGATAAATATCCGTCGCTGTCGCAGCCCCGCCCAGAATATTCCGGCGTCGTGCTGCACCAGACCTTCGGCAATTTCGCCTTCGCGATTGCCTGCCGCGTTCTTGGCTTACGCGATCTCGGCCCTGCGATCTCACCCTTCAATGCCTTCCTCATCCTCACGGGCATAGAGACCCTGCCGCTGCGCGTTCAGCGCCACTCCGACAATGCGCTGGCCGTCGCCAAATGGCTGAAAGCGCACCCCAAGGTGGGCTGGGTGCATTATGCCGGGCTGGAGGACAGCGACAACTACGCAATCCAGCAGCATTATTCGCCAAAGGGCGCTGGTTCCGTCTTCACCTTCGGCATCAAGGGCGGTTATGCCGCCGGCAAGGCGCTGGTGGAAGGTCTGCAACTCTTCTCCCATCTCGCCAATATCGGCGATACACGCTCTCTCGTCATCCACCCGGCTTCCACGACACATGCGCAGCTGACACCGGAACAGCAGACGGCGGCGGGTGCCGGACCGGATGTGGTGCGCCTCTCGATCGGCATCGAGGATGTCAAGGACATCATCGCCGATCTCGAACAATCGCTTGCGAAGCTCTGAGAGACCGGGGTCGTCATGACGAATTTTCTCGCATTCGAAGATACACGAACCGCTACGGCCAGTGATGTCGAGGCGGAGGTGGAGCACAGTGCACCCGCACCGGAAAGGCTGATTTCCGGCGACCCCAAATTCACCACGTGGAATCTGGAGGAAGCGCCCGGTGGCATCTATGCCGGCATCTGGCAGTCGACGCCCGGCAAATGGCGGGTGGTCTATGACGAATGGGAATATTTTAACATTCTCGAGGGTCACTCGATCCTGACGGAGGATGGCGGATCCGCGAGAGATCTGAAACCGGGCGACAGGCTGGTCCTGCGGCCGGGCTTCAAGGGAACCTGGGAGGTCATCGAAACGACCCGCAAGGATTATGTCATCCGGTTGTAGGGGCCGGATGATTTCTATTGGTCCATCGCCGGGATAAAGGTTGTTCCCGGCGTGGCTGTCACCAGCTGAGATCGAGCCGTTCCAGACCATGGAAGTGATAGACGTCCTTGACCTTGGGTGGCTCGGCAATCTTCAGGCCCGGCAGTCGCTTGAAAAGCAGAGGCAAGGCTAGGTTCAGCTCCAGTCTTGCCAGCGGCGCGCCAATGCAGAAATGGATGCCGGCGCCGAAGGAGACGTTGGCGCCTTCGTTTCGGTCCGGCCTGAATGCCAGGGGATCGGAAAACTTGGCCGGATCGAGATTGGCGGCCGCCAGAATGAGGCTGACCTTGTCGCCGCGTTTGAATTCCACGCCATCGATCTCGACCGGCTCCAGAACCCAGCGCTGGAAAATATGGACGGGCGCGCAGATACGCAGCGTTTCTTCCACCGTGCGTTCCGTTGCCGTCTCGTCGTGGAAAAGTGTGTCAGGCGCAATGCCGCTTTCCAGAATGATGCGCACGGAATTGCCGATCTGGTGCACCGTCGCCTCGTGCCCGGCGTTCAACAGAACGATGGTGGTCGAGATCAGCTCGTCGTCGGTCAGATACTGGCCCTTGTGCTCCGTATGGATCATGTGGCTCAGCAGATCGTCTTTCGGCTCCGCCCGGCGCTCCGCGATCACACTGCGCACATAGTCTGAAAACTCATGTGCGGCCCTGTCGGCCAGAAGCTCGTCCTCAGGCGTGCGCTTGAACATGTAGATGCCGACATAGGCATGTGACCATTTCAGAAGCTGCGGCCCCATTTCCTCGGGAATGCCGATCATGCGCGCGATCATCGTGACCGGGATGATATCGGCATAGGAAGAGAGCAGTTCCGTCTCGCCGTTTCGTTCGAAGGCGTCGATCAGCCGGTTGGCGAGTTCCTCTATTTCCGGCTTCATCTTGTCGACATGCCGCGAAACGAAAGCGCGGTTGATGAGGGTGCGCAGCCGTGTGTGTTCCGGCGGCTCCAGCTCCAGAAGCGAGTGCTGCTCTGCGGCGTCGAAATGCTTCACATGCTCGAGCGGCTCTGCCAGACCGATCTCCTCGCGGCTCGCAACATGCAGGATCTGCCGTCCGAACCGGCGGTCGCGCAATAGGGCGCTGACATGGTCGTATTCGGTGAAAAACCACTGCCGCTGCTCTTCCCAATAGAAAGTGGGACATTGGGCATGCAGGGCAGCATAGACCGGGTTCGGATCGTTGTAGAAAGCCGGATTGCGGGCATCGAGTGAAACACGACGCGTGGCGGGATCGATTTTGAGAAAGGGAAATGTCGCTGTCATGTCTATGGTTTATTCCGCGCGCCGCACTTTGGGAAGGGCGGGAAAGTGCCGTTCCGTGTGTTTATCCGCATGTCACTGTATGGTTACTTTGTCACCGGTTGGCGATGGCCGCTATCCGGTTCAGCGCCGCAACCTGCCGGTTGGCATTGTTGTCCATCGGGTTTTCGTTCCGGTCCGGAGAGGGGACGACAACATTGGCTGAATTGACGTGGATCACAGTGCGGTTGCGGCCGGCCTTCTTGGCCGCGTAAAGCGCGCGGTCGGCCTCCGTCATCATCACGCTCAGGTCCGCATCCTTGATCATGGCTTCGGATATGCCGACGCTGGTCGTGACCTCGATGTTTTCGCCCCGTGCGCTGATCTTCGAAAGGCGCAGGTTGCTGCGGATGGCTTCCGCAAGCGTCACGGTGCTGGAGGGGCTTTCCACTTCGGCGACGAGCGCGAATTCTTCGCCACCCATCCTGACGAACAGGCCGCGCTCACCGATGACCCGCTGCGCCATATTGCAAAAATGCACAAGCACCGCGTCTCCCGACTGATGGCCGTATTTGTCGTTGATCTTCTTGAAATGGTCGATGTCAAACAGCGCCAGCGCCACGTAACGGCTGGAGCCGGGCGACCTTTTTTTGATGTGTTCGAACTCTTCAAGCAGCCCTCGCCGGTTGAGGACGCCGGTCAGGTGGTCGGTCATGGCCAGCCGGTGCAGGCGGGTTTCCGTGTCTTCCATGATGATCTTGGCACTCATCATGACGATGATGGTAAAGCCGAGAATGCCTGAAAAGGCGAGCGCTGCCGTCAGCGGAATGGCGTTGGGGGCGGCGGCGTTGACGGGAATGACGATGGACGCCACGAGCGCCCCGCAAAATGCCTGCACGATGAAGGTGGCCGCCAGCACCTTGCGGCTGAATGACGCGCGTGCCTTGCTGGCCAGAAGAATGCCGGCCAGCATGAAATAACCGGTGGCGGCACAGATGTGATAGAGCAGGATGCGCGGGACCATGTTTTCGCGTACGGGGCCGATCAGCATGCCCGCCACCCATAACAGCGGCGGAATGGCGATCCAGCCGGCGGTCTTGCGCTGTTCGAAGGACAGGAGACCGGCGAGCCAGAAACTGAAGGCCGAAAGGGCAAGCGTATTGCCGACTTCGATCGACAGGAAGTTGGGAATATCGCCGCGCAGCGCCACCATCACCGTGCCGGCGCTCGTGGCGGCGAAACCGGCTGCGAAATAGATATTGTGCCGGCGGGCAGGGCGGTGCAGCCACAGGGTTCCCAGCAGCAGGGCAAGGGTCAGCGTTTCCGACGCCCAAAGCAGCATGCCCGTCTTTGCATCCAGCATTGCAAAATCCTATCTGCGCTATCATGCCGTAAAAGCGGTTCGCGGCACGATGTGCGCAATGCCCGCCGAATTGGTGGAGATGCCATTTCGCCTCAAAAGAGGCTCCCGCCCCCTGACGGGAAACCGGAAATTCGCGGTCGTAGTATCAGCCGCAAATACCTAACGAGTTCTTGCCAGTGAGAAGTTATATCTGGGCAACACACCGGTTTTTGCGTTTGCGGTTTGCTCCTGTTAAAAAATAATGCGGGCGACAGAGAATGGTTCGGCTGGCATCGGCTTCTCCATAGCCGTTACCCCGCGGGTGGAAAACGCCCGTAAACGCTGTTGAGCCGTTAAGGATATGCGGCTTCGTGTCTTGAAGTACCGGGCAGGGACACTCTATGTAGGGAGAACGAAGGTTAGAAGTGATTCCGGAGCGGTTTTCCGCGAAGGGCAGAGTTTGACAAAGGACGGACATGAAAAATCCAGTTGATACCGCCATGGCTCTGGTGCCGATGGTCGTAGAGCAGACCAATCGCGGCGAACGCTCCTATGACATATTTTCCCGTCTTCTCAAGGAACGCATCATTTTCCTCACCGGACCGGTGGAAGACCAGATGGCCTCGCTCGTCTGCGCGCAGCTGCTTTTCCTCGAGGCTGAAAACCCGAAGAAGGAAATCGCGCTCTACATCAATTCGCCGGGTGGCGTCGTGACCGCCGGCATGGCGATCTACGATACGATGCAGTTCATCCGCCCTGCCGTTTCGACGCTTTGCGTCGGCCAGGCCGCATCCATGGGCTCGCTGCTTCTGGCTGCTGGCGAAAAGGGAATGCGTTTCGCAACTCCGAACGCCCGCATCATGGTGCATCAGCCCTCCGGCGGCTTCCAGGGGCAGGCTTCGGATATCGAGCGTCACGCCCGCGACATCATCAAAATGAAGCGTCGCCTTAATGAAGTCTACGTGAAGCACACCGGCCGTACGCTGGAAGAGGTTGAAAAAACCCTTGATCGCGACCACTTCATGGATGCCGACGAGGCCAAGGACTGGGGTGTGATCGACAAGATCCTCACCTCGCGCCAGGAAATGGAAGGCGCCGCCGCGAATTAAGGCGCGACGCTTTTTGACGGTTGTTTAACCCCGCAAAGTAATTTCGGGGCTTTCAACCGCAACAGAAAGCGATATTAGTATATATAAAGGCTGTGTTGAATTTTTATGACGTGGCCTTTGGTTTGATGGGGAATTCGTTGCAGCCGGTTGTCAGCTCATGTATCTGATACCGGTTAGTACCCCGGGAAACGAGGCGGATACGGCGATGCACCCAAGGGCGGCCGTATCGGCGGGCGGTAAGTTGACCGCGATCCGTTTGGCGGACCTGCGGCGTGCTGGAAGGAAAGTGATATGAGCAAAGTCAGCGGCAGCAACGGCGGCGACTCTAAGAATACACTCTATTGTTCATTCTGCGGCAAGAGCCAGCACGAAGTCCGGAAACTCATTGCCGGACCGACGGTATTCATCTGCGATGAATGCGTCGAATTGTGCATGGACATCATCCGCGAGGAGAACAAGACGTCGATGGTGAAGTCGCGCGAGGGTGTTCCCACCCCGCAGGACATCATCAAGATCCTCGACGAATACGTCATCGGCCAGAAGCAGGCGAAAAAGATCCTGTCGGTGGCCGTTCACAACCATTACAAGCGCCTTGCGCACGCCTCCAAGAATGGCGATGTCGAGCTTGCGAAGTCGAACATCATGCTCGTCGGTCCGACGGGTTGCGGCAAGACCTATCTTGCCCAGACGCTCGCCCGCATCATCGACGTTCCCTTCACGATGGCGGACGCAACGACGCTGACCGAAGCCGGTTATGTCGGCGAGGACGTGGAAAACATCATCCTGAAGCTGTTGCAGGCTGCGGATTACAATGTCGAGCGCGCCCAGCGTGGCATCGTCTATATCGACGAAGTCGACAAGATTTCCCGCAAGTCGGATAACCCGTCCATCACGCGTGACGTGTCGGGCGAGGGCGTTCAGCAGGCGCTTCTGAAGATCATGGAAGGCACGGTCGCTTCCGTTCCGCCGCAGGGCGGCCGCAAGCATCCGCAGCAGGAATTCCTGCAGGTGGATACGACTAACATTCTCTTCATCTGCGGCGGCGCGTTTGCCGGCCTGGACAAGATCATCTCGGCCAGGGGCGAAAAGACCTCGATTGGCTTCGGTGCGACCGTCAAGGCGGAAGACGATCGCCGCGTTGGCGAGGTGCTGCGCGAACTGGAGCCGGAAGATCTGGTGAAATTCGGTCTTATTCCGGAATTCATCGGCCGTCTGCCGGTTCTGGCTACGCTGGAGGACCTTGACGAGGATGCGCTGATCCAGATCCTGTCCGAGCCGAAGAACGCGCTGGTCAAGCAGTACCAGCGTCTGTTCGAGATGGAAGATGTGGAACTGACCTTCCACGAGGACGCGTTGCGCGAGATTGCCCGCCGGGCGATTACCCGCAAGACGGGTGCCCGCGGTCTGCGCTCGATCATGGAAAAGATCCTTCTGGATACCATGTTCGAACTGCCGACGCTGGAAGGCGTGCGCGAAGTGGTGATCTCCAACGATGTCGTCAGCGGCATCGCTCGCCCGCTCTACATCTATGCGGATCGTCAGGAAGAAAAGGCCAATGTTTCGGCTTGATTGACCGATCCGACGCTTTGATGAATTCAAAAGGCCCGCACTCGTGCGGGCCTTTTCTGTTGTGGCAGGTGCGAAACTTGCCGCTAACTTGGAGTAACCCGATTTTGCGTTTGGAGCGGATTGCGCTTTGCTGATAAAGTCTTAAAACTGATTTGCAGCGCGATATGACGGAAATGTGAATTACCGTCGGCGACCCGGTTCCTGATCCTGTGGGATAACCGGAAATGTCGGGAGTAATAGCCGGCGCTGTATTTGTTTGAATTTTACGGCCGTGCCGTTGCGCGGGGTCGTCTCTTCCGGTGACTTGAAATCGGCGTTCCGAAACTCCACTTTCAGTCTCGAGAAATGAATATGCCGGACGCCCCAAGACGTCAGGCAAAGTGTCCTGAAAGGGACCATGAAAGGAAATGATATGACGAACATCACGTCTGCGGCATCCGGCGGTATCTATCCGGTACTTCCCCTGCGCGACATTGTCGTTTTCCCGCATATGATCGTTCCCCTGTTCGTCGGGCGGGAAAAATCCATTCGCGCTCTCGAAGAGGTCATGGGCTCGGACAAGCAGATCATGCTTGTTACCCAGATCAACGCCAGCGATGACGATCCGTCCCCGGAAGCCATCCACAAGGTCGGCACGGTCGCTAACGTTCTCCAGCTGCTGAAGCTGCCCGACGGCACCGTGAAGGTGCTTGTGGAAGGCAAGGGCCGCGCCCAGATCGAGGCCTATACCGACCGCGAGGATTTCTACGAAGCGTCTGCGACGCCGCTGCAGGAGCCTGCGGAAGACCCGGTTGAGATCGAGGCGCTGTCGCGTTCCGTCGTTTCGGAGTTCGAGAGCTATGTGAAACTCAACAAGAAGATTTCGCCCGAGGTTGTCGGCGCTGCCGGCCAGATCGACGATTATTCGAAGCTGGCCGACACTGTTGCGTCGCACCTGTCGATCAAGATCACCGAAAAGCAGGAAATGCTGGAAACCGTCAGCGTGAAGCAGCGGCTTGAAAAAGCGCTCGGCTTCATGGAAGGCGAAATTTCCGTGCTTCAGGTTGAGAAGCGTATCCGCTCGCGCGTCAAGCGCCAGATGGAGAAGACGCAGCGCGAATATTATCTGAACGAACAGATGAAGGCGATCCAGAAGGAGCTCGGCGACGGCGAGGATGGCCGTGACGAGATGGCCGAACTGGAAGAGCGCATTGCCAAGACCAAGCTTTCCAAGGAGGCCAAGGATAAGGCCGAGGCGGAAATGAAGAAGCTTCGCCAGATGAGCCCGATGTCTGCGGAAGCGACTGTCGTGCGCAACTATCTGGACTGGCTGCTCAGCCTGCCCTGGGGCAAGAAGTCGAAGGTCAAGGTTGATCTCAACAGCGCCGAGGCGGTCCTCGATCAGGATCATTTCGGTCTGGACAAGGTCAAGGAACGCATCGTTGAATATCTGGCCGTGCAGGCTCGCGCTTCGAAGATCCGTGGGCCGATCCTGTGCCTCGTCGGTCCTCCCGGCGTCGGCAAGACTTCGCTCGCCAAGTCGATCGCCAAGGCGACCGGCCGCGAATATGTGCGTATGGCGCTGGGTGGTGTGCGTGATGAGGCGGAAATCCGCGGTCACCGCCGTACCTATATCGGCTCCATGCCGGGCAAGATCGTTCAGTCGATGAAGAAGGCCAAGAAGTCCAATCCGCTCTTCCTGCTCGACGAGATCGACAAGATGGGCATGGATTTCCGCGGCGATCCGTCTTCCGCACTGCTGGAGGTGCTCGATCCGGAACAGAACTCCACCTTCATGGACCACTATCTTGAAGTGGAATACGACCTGTCCGACGTGATGTTCGTGACCACGGCCAACACGCTGAACATTCCAGGTCCCCTGATGGACCGTATGGAAGTGATCCGCATCGCCGGTTACACGGAGGACGAAAAGCGCGAAATCGCCAAGCGTCACCTGCTGCCGAAGGCGATCAAGGAACATGCCCTGCGTCCGGAAGAGTTCTCGGTCAGCGACGACGCTCTGATGATCGTGATCCAGCAGTACACCCGCGAGGCGGGCGTGCGCAGCTTCGAGCGCGAGCTGATGAAGCTTGCACGAAAGGCCGTGACCGAGATCATCAAGGGCAAGGTCAAGTCCGTGGAAGTCACAGCAGCCAACGTTCCGGATTATCTGGGCGTTCCGCGGTTCCGCCACGGCGAAGCCGAGCGTGAGGATCAGGTTGGTGTCGTCACCGGTCTGGCATGGACGGAAGTCGGCGGTGAGTTGCTCACCATCGAAGGCGTGATGATGCCGGGCAAGGGCCGCATGACGGTCACCGGCAACCTCAAGGAAGTGATGAAGGAATCCATTTCGGCAGCGGCATCTTATGTCCGCTCGCGCGCCGTGGACTTCGGCATCGAACCGCCGCGTTTCGACAAGAGCGACATCCACGTTCACGTTCCGGAAGGGGCTACCCCGAAGGATGGACCGTCTGCCGGTGTTGCCATGGCAACCGCCATCGTCTCCATCATGACCGGTATCCCGGTCTCCAAGGATGTGGCGATGACGGGTGAGATCACGCTTCGTGGTCGCGTGCTGCCGATCGGCGGCCTGAAGGAAAAGCTGCTTGCGGCGCTTCGCGGCGGCATCAAGAAGGTGCTCATCCCGGAAGAAAACGCCAAGGACCTGGCGGATATTCCTGACAATGTTAAGAACGAGATGGAGATCATCCCGGTTTCTCGCATGGGTGAGGTCATCAAGCACGCGCTGCTTCGCATGCCCGAGCCAATCGAGTGGGACGGCAGCATCGAAACGCCTGTTATCGCAACTGTCGACGGTGTCGACGAGGGCGGACAGACGATCGCACATTGATTGCCACGTCGTTGTGAAAGCCAGAATCGGTTTTCGCGACACCTGTGCATAGATTCAATGTGTTAGATGCCGAAAGACGCGATGCTTCTTTGATGCTCGCAGAACTGGTGCGAAATTGGCACGTTTAAGGGAAAGGCCGGCAGAAATGTCGGCCTTTTTTGTGAAAAACCCCGCAGACCCCTTGTTTTTCAGGCGATTCCAGCGCTTTTGAGTTGCTGCGCGCGGATACAGACGTATTCTGCGCCGGCTTAATTTGAGTCGTTTCAAACCATTGAAAGGGGTGGAAACATGAACAAGAACGAGCTCGTCTCTGCTGTTGCCGAAAAGGCTGGTCTCACGAAGGCAGATGCTGCTTCCGCTGTTGATGCCGTATTCGAAACCGTACAGAACGAACTGAAGAGCGGTGGCGACATCCGTCTCGCTGGCTTCGGCAGCTTCTCCGTAAGCCGTCGTGAAGCCTCCAAGGGTCGTAACCCTTCCACGGGTGCTGAAGTCGATATCCCGGCTCGCAACGTACCGAAGTTTTCCGCAGGCAAGGGCCTGAAGGACGCCGTCAACTCGTAAGGTTTCCGAAAGGCCGTGACGTCCGGCGGCGGGCGGGCGGCTTTTCAGGTTCACGAGGAAACATGTTTTGACGCCCTGACGCCATCATGCCGGCACGTAAACCGGGCGGCTTTTCGGAATGCTTTTTCGGATAGCCCTTTTTTCGAACCGGCAAGATGTACTCGAAAGTAGGAGAGCGCGCCTGTGTAGCCTCCATCCGGTCACACGGCGCTCTGATACGCGGAATGTGCGCACGAACAGGAAAGCCCGGCCTTCATGGTCGGGCTTTTTGATTCCTCCGACAGGAAATGTCATGCCGCTGTCATGTCTCTGACGCAGAAGCCATAGGGTGTTTTTTTGGATCCAAGGGGGATTTATAATGGCGTTCCGACTTTCTCAGATGGCTTTGACTGCTGCTCTGCTCACGTCCGCGGCCTTTCCGGCTGCCGCCGAGCCGGTTTTCAACCGCATCGCATCTTTCCCGGTCGTAAAGAACCTGCCAGCGGACAAGGACGCGAAGGCCGTCACTTCAGCTGAAATCGTAACCGCAAGCGAAGATGGTAAGACGCTGATCTATTCGGACAGCCCGCTTGGCGGCATTGGTTTCGTTGACATCACCGACGCGAAGGCACCCAAGGCTGGCGGCGCGTTGCTGCTGGAAGGCGAACCGACCTCGGTTGCCGTTGCTGGCGCCAAGGTTCTGGCCGGTGTCAACACGTCCGAAAACCGCGCCAAGCCGTCCGGCAAGCTCGTGACGGTCGATATCGCCACCAAGAAGATTGAAGCGAGCTGCGATCTCGGCGGCCAGCCCGATTCTGTCGCAATTTCCCCGGACAAGACCTTCGCTGCCATCGCGATCGAAAACGAACGCGATGAAGAGGTGAACGAAGGCGCCCTGCCACAGATGCCCGCCGGTTATCTGGTGACAGTCGGTCTGAAGAACGGTGTTGCTGACTGCGCGACGCTGAAGAAGATCGACGTGACCGGCCTTGCCGAAATCTCCCCGGAAGATCCGGAGCCGGAATTCGTCTCGATCAATGCCAATGGCGAGATCGCGCTCACGCTGCAGGAAAACAACCACATCGTCATCATCGACGGCAAGACCGGTACGGTAAAGACGCATTTCTCCGCCGGCACGGTTGATCTGGAAGGCGTCGACACGAAGACGGACGGCCAGATCAAATTCACCGACAAGCAGGAAGGCCGCAAGCGTGAGCCAGATGCCGTGAAGTGGCTGGACAATGACCGAATCGTCATCGCCAATGAGGGTGACTGGCAGGGCGGCGCGCGCGGCTTCACCATTTTTGACAAGACCGGCAAGCTTCTTTATGAAGCCGGTGCCACCCTTGAGCACGCTGCCGCCAGCATCGGCCACTATCCGGAAAAGCGCTCCAAGGCCAAGGGCATCGAGCCGGAAGGTCTGGAGACGGCAACCTTCGATGGTCAGAAGTACTTCTTCGTTCTTGCCGAGCGCGCGTCTCTCGCTGCGGTCTACAAGGATACGGGCGGCACACCGGAATTGCTCCAGCTTCTGCCGTCGGGCATTTCGCCTGAAGGTGCCGTCGCCATTCCGTCGCGCAATCTTCTCGTCACTGCCAACGAAGCCGATCTCGTCGAAGATGGCGGCGCTCGCTCGCATGTCATGATCTATGAACGCGCAGAAGGCCAGATTGCCTACCCGCAGCTCGCTTCCGCCACCGTTGACGGCGCACCGATCGGCTGGGGTGCGCTCTCCGGTCTGGTGGGCGATGCTGAAAAGCCTGGCATCCTCTATGCCGTGTCCGACTCGGTCTATGGCAACCAGCCGTCGATCTACACCATCGACGCAACGAAGAAGCCTGCCACCATCACCAGCGCCCTGCGCATCAAGCGCGACGGTATCGCAGCCCAGAAACTCGACATCGAAGGCATTACGCTTGACGGTAAGGGCGGCTTCTGGCTGGCCTCGGAAGGTGACAGTGCCAAGCTCTTGCCCCACGCACTCTACAATGTCAGCGCCAAGGGCGAGATCAAGGCTGAGATCGCTCTGCCGAAGGAACTGCTGGCTGGCGAAACCCGCTTCGGTTTCGAAGGCGTGACCATGATCGGCAAGGGCGACGACGCGACGCTGTGGATGGCCGTACAGCGCGAATGGGGCACGGACGAGAAGGGTTTCGTCAAGCTCGTCTCCTACAATCCGAAGTCCAAGGAATGGGGAGCCGTGCGTTACCCGCTCGACAAGACCGAGGCAGGCTGGGTCGGCCTTTCTGAAATCACCGCACAGGGCGACTATGTCTATATCGTCGAGCGCGACAATCAGATCGGTGACAAGGCAAAGATCAAGAAGCTTTACCGCGTCGCGATCGCTGACCTGAAGCCGGGCAAGGTCGGTGGCGAACTGCCGCTGGTGGCCAAGCAGGAAGCACATGATTTCCTGCCGGACCTCAAGGCCCAGACGAATGGCTATACCGTTGACAAGCTGGAAGGCTTCACCTTCGACAAGGCAGGAACGGCCTATGTCGTCACTGACAACGACGGCGTCGACGGATCTTCCGGCGAAACGCTGTTCTTTACCGTCGATCTAAAGGCGATCAACTGATCGGTCCGAATAGAATCGCAAATGAGAAAAGCCGGGCATAGCCCGGCTTTTTTGTGCGGCGGAAGAAACCCCGATCTGGGGAATGCCGATTCCCCACGATGAGTCGCACACCAGCCGTTAAAACCGGCATGGTCGCGTCGCTATCGCATAATCGAGGGTGTTATCCGGAGGATTTCCATGAATGTGCAGTGGACCAGATCGCTAGAGATCACCGCCCCATGGAATTCTTGCTTTTGGGAGTGCTGTCTTTTTCTGAGTCCTGCTGGACCCAGCGGAAAAAAATATAAACAGGCAGCGCAATAAGCGCGAGTGTTACAAACGCGTCGACCGACATGGTTTCATCCATCATTTATACCGTTCATCATGAAACGGCTCGAAAACAATGCATGAAATCTCTTTAAAAAGTCTGAATCTGCTTATTTTTCGGTATGTTGCGGGCTGGCACACCTATTGGAGCCGGCCTGTATGAATGTGGAACAGGAGTGCCGATCTGGCATAGACTCACGCGGGAAAAGCCGCTCCACCAGCCCAAGGCCGCGGCCGTCTACAGAATCGGGGGCAGGGGCTGTGATTCCCAAAGCAGAAAGTTTACGGCGGAACGCACCGACACCCGAAAGAGCTTCGGCTTGGTAATGCGAACAATTTTAAGTAGATGGAAAATGGTGGGCGATGAGAGACTCGAACTCCCGACATCCTCGGTGTAAACGAGGCGCTCTACCAACTGAGCTAATCGCCCTTCGCGTCTTGCAGATCGTGTCTGCCGCGTCGGTGGCCGTGATGTATTCGGATCGGAAAAAAACCGCAAGGGCTTTTGTGAAGTTTTTTTGTTTTTTTTCCGGACAGCTTTGCCCATTGGCAGAGGTGATCGGCAAAAAGCCGGGAACTGCGGGCTTTTCGATAAAAACAACGCCCGGCCGTTACCTTTGGCGGTATGCTGGAATCGCGTTACGGACGCCCCGGCTGTGGACAAGTTTTTTGTTTTTGTTGGGAAAAGCCCGGAAAACAAGGCATTCGCTGCAATGCCGGTCAAAGGCCTTTCAGTTTTTTCCGATCAAAATGAAGAAGCTTATTCTTTTGTCGTGAAACCTGCTTGACACCCCCGCACGAACGCCGTAGTTAGCCGCTCAACGAACAGCCGAGGCTGGTTCGTACGGCGAGACTAAGGTCTTGTCGGTCAGGATAAGCGGGTGTAGCTCAGTTGGTTAGAGTGCCGGCCTGTCACGCCGGAGGTCGCGGGTTCGAGCCCCGTCACTCGCGCCATCCTGTTCCTCGGAAAAAACGCAGACGAGTGTCTGTGGAGCGCGGGTGTAGCTCAGTCGGTTAGAGTGCCGGCCTGTCACGCCGGAGGTCGCGGGTTCGAGCCCCGTCACTCGCGCCATTTCTTTCACCGAAATGACACTCCCAAACGAAGCAAGCAGGCATCTTCCTGCCATATCGGCAATGGCGATTTCAGCGCCTGTTTCCGGCATTTGCGAGCGCGGTTTTTCCTGCTGTTTTTAGTCAAGTTTCGATATCGAGAGATCGTCACTTCGCTGCCATTTTGACGTAAAATTCGTGTGACTTTTTTGCGGTTGCGTCGTTCAATCGATTATTATTGTATTTGAGGGGCTTAGCCCGGAATTGTGGCCCAAATTTGCGTCAATTCCGGCAATATTGTTGCCAATCAATGCGGCAGGTGTCTTGAAATGGTGCCTAAACTCTTGCAGAGAGAGCGCGGCTGCGCTAACCACTTTGGCGTTGCAACATATTTGTGCGCCTTTAGACTTTCAGTCGCAAAGGCAGGTCCGGCACCCGGCCGGACAGGGAAGAGACCATGACTGAACTCCTCAGTTCCTATATTCCGATCGCAATCTTTATCGGTATCGCTCTTGTCATTGGCCTGGCGCTTCTCATCGCGCCTTTCGCTGTCGCTTATAAGGCGCCGGACCCGGAAAAGCTCTCCGCTTTCGAGTGCGGTTTCAATGCCTTCGACGACGCCCGCATGAAGTTCGATATCCGGTTTTATCTGGTGTCCATTCTCTTCATCATCTTCGACCTGGAAGTCGCCTTCCTGTTCCCCTGGGCTGTGTCCTTCGGTGATATGGGCTGGTTCGGTTTCTGGTCTATGATGGTGTTCCTCGCCGTTCTCACCATCGGCTTTATCTATGAGTGGAAGAAGGGAGCGCTGGAATGGGCATGAGCCAGAACAACAGCACGCTCGTTGCACCGCAGCCGAAGGGGATCATCGATCCCGCGACCGGCAAGCCCGTCGGCAGCAACGATGCCTACTTCACGGAAATCAACGACGAGCTGGCCGACAAGGGCTTTCTCGTCACCTCGACCGACGAGCTGATCACGTGGGCGCGTACCGGCTCCCTGATGTGGATGCAGTTCGGTCTTGCCTGCTGCGCCGTCGAGGGTCTGATGCAGGCTTCCGGCCCGCGTTACGACATGGAGCGCTTCGGTGTCGCCCCGCGCGCCTCGCCGCGCCAGTCGGACGTGATGATCGTCGCGGGAACGCTGACCAACAAGATGGCGCCGGCACTGCGCAAGGTCTATGACCAGATGCCCGAGCCGCGTTATGTCATCTCCATGGGCTCCTGCGCCAATGGCGGCGGCTATTACCATTATTCCTACGCCGTCGTGCGCGGCTGCGACCGAGTCGTGCCGGTGGATATCTACGTTCCGGGCTGTCCCCCCACGGCGGAGGCGCTGCTTTACGGCGTGCTTCTGCTGCAGAAGAAGATCCGGCGTACCGGTACCATCGAGCGCTAAGGGCAAAGGACGGATTTAGGAATGAGCGAAGCTCTAAACGATCTTGCTGCTTACGTTAAGGAAGCGCGTGGTTCCCTCGTGGTTTCGGCCGATATTGCCTATGGCGAGTTGACGCTGAACACGACGACGGAAAGCGTTATCGCGCTTTTGACGTTCCTGCGTGACGATGTGCAGTGCGGTTTCGTCAACATCATCGATATTTGCGGCGTCGACTGGCCGCAGCGCGAGAAGCGTTTCGACGTTGTCTATCACCTCTTGTCGCCGCGCCAGAATCTGCGCGTGCGCATCAAGCTGCAGGTGGCGGAGGACGAGGGCGTTCCCTCGGCGACCTCCGTTTACATGGGTGCAGACTGGTTCGAGCGCGAAGCCTGGGATATGTACGGCATTCCTTTCGAAGGCCATGCGGATCTTCGCCGAATCCTCACCGATTACGGTTTCGAAGGTCATCCGCTGCGCAAGGATTTTCCGGTTACCGGCTTTGTGGAAGTACGCTACGATGACGTTCTGAAGCGGGTTCTCTATGAACCGGTCGAACTGAAGCAGGAATTCCGCAATTTCGATTTCCTCTCTCCCTGGGAGGGGACTGACTATGTTCTCCCGGGTGACGAAAAGGCCAAGCAATGAGCGAAGCCCCCGCGACAGAGCACGGACAATGTCTTTGCGGCGCCGTTGGCTTCAATGCCAGCATCGGCGCCCGCGAATTCGGCGTTTGCCATTGCTCGATGTGCCGCCGCTGGTCCGGCGGAACATTTCTGGCTGTCGAATGCGCTGACGTCGCCATCGAGAACGAGGAACATTTCGGTGTTTATACCTCGTCGGAATGGGGTGAGCGCTGCTTCTGCAAAAATTGCGGCAGCACGCTGATGTGGCGCTCCAAGGATGGCAAGCATTTTGCCGTCTCGTTGCAGGCTTTCGACAACCCTTCCAGTTTCCATTTTGCGTCGCAGATTTTCACGGATGAGAAGCCTTCGAGCTATTCTTTCGCGCAAACCACGCAGAACATGACCGGCCCCGAATTCATCGCCATGATCACCTCGGCGGAGCACTAGAATGACTGAGCATAACGTCCGCAATTTCACGATCAACTTCGGTCCGGAACACCCTTCCGCGCACGGCGTGCTGCGTCTGGTTCTGGAACTGGACGGCGAAATCGTCGAGCGCGTCGATCCGCATATCGGTCTTCTGCATCGCGGTACCGAAAAGCTGATCGAGACCAAGACCTACCTTCAGGCGGTGCCTTATTTCGACCGTCTCGACTACGTCGCGCCGATGAACCAGGAACACGCTTTCGCGCTCGCCGTCGAAAAGCTGCTGGGTCTCGAAATCCCGATGCGCGGCCAGCTGATCCGCGTGCTTTATTCGGAAATCGGCCGCATCCTGTCACACATCATGAACGTGACGACTCAGGCCATGGACGTCGGCGCAATGACGCCGCCTGTCTGGGGCTTCGAGGAACGTGAAAAGCTGATGGTGTTCTACGAGCGCGCCTGTGGCGCCCGCATGCACTCGGCCTATGTCCGTCCGGGCGGCGTGCATCAGGATTTGCCGCCGGAACTGGTCGAAGATATCGGCAAATGGTGCGATCCCTTCATTACCGTTCTCGACAATATCGAAGGCCTGTTGACCGACAACCGCATCTACAAGCAGCGTAACGTCGATATCGGCGTCGTCTCGCTTGAAGACGCCTTTGCCTGGGGTTTCACGGGCGTCATGGTGCGCGGTTCGGGTGCTGCCTGGGATTTGCGTCGCGCGCAGCCCTACGAGTGCTATTCCGATCTGGAGTTCGATATCCCCGTCGGCAAGAACGGCGACTGCTATGACCGTTACCTGATCCGCATGCAGGAAATGCGCGAATCGGTGAAGATCATGAAGCAGTGCGTCGATCTTCTCTCCGGCAAGCACCGCATCGGCCCGGTCTCCTCGTTGGATGGCAAGGTGGTTCCGCCCAAGCGCGGCGAGATGAAGCGTTCGATGGAAGCTCTTATCCATCACTTCAAGCTCTATACCGAAGGCTATCACGTTCCGGCCGGCGAAGTTTACGCCGCCGTCGAAGCGCCGAAGGGCGAGTTCGGCGTCTACGTGGTCGCCGATGGTTCGAACAAGCCCTACCGCTGCAAGATCCGCGCGCCGGGTTATGCACATTTGCAGGCGATGGATTTCCTGTGCAAGGGCCATCAGCTTGCCGACGTTACAGCCGTGCTCGGCTCCCTCGACATCGTGTTCGGGGAGGTCGACCGCTGATGCGTCTGCCGCTGGCCATCTTGGCTTTTCTTGCTGCGATGTCGACCTCCGTTCTCGCCCAGACGGCGACGGACGAGGGGGGCGTATCGCTATCAAGCAGCGGCGGTTCCACCATCAAGCAGCTTCTGTCATCGGGATACGAGATCAAGGCCTCGGTTCCCAATGGCAGCAAGTTCATCGTGTTCATGCAGAAAGACAAGGCGGCTTATGCCTGCGAATTCGTCACGGTGGCGAGATCGCGTTGTGAGACGTTAAACTGAAAAGGCGTGAGGAAGTATGTCCGTTCGTCGACTAGCCGAAGATCAGTTCCAGCCCGTGGCATTTGCCTTCAACGCGGATAATACCGCATGGGCGGAAAAGACGATCCAGAAATATCCGGAGGGACGCCAGCAATCGGCGGTTATCCCGCTGCTTATGCGTGCGCAGGAGCAGGACGGCTGGGTTACCCGCGCCGCCATCGAAAAAATCGCCGACATGCTGGATATGGCCTATATCCGCGTCATGGAAGTGGCGACCTTCTACACCCAGTTCCAGCTGAAGCCGGTCGGCACACGCGCCCATGTTCAGGTTTGCGGCACCACGCCCTGCATGCTGCGCGGCTCCGAAGCGCTGATGGATGTCTGCCGCAAGAAGATCCACCACGATCCGCTGCACACCAACGAGAGCGGCACGCTGTCCTGGGAAGAAGTGGAATGTCAGGGCGCCTGCGTCAATGCGCCGATGGTCATCATCTTCAAGGATGCCTATGAGGATCTGACGCCCGAGCGCCTGGAAGAGATCATCGACACGTTCGAGGCAGGCAAGGGCGACACGGTCAAGACCGGCCCCCAGATCGACCGTCACCAGTCGGTGCCCGTTGGCGGCCTGACGACGCTGACGGAAGAGATCAAGCCAGATCGCTCCAATCTCGACAAGCCTGCGGAAGCTCCGGCGGAAGCAGCCCCCGTTCTTCCTTCGAATGCCGCCAAGCCGAAGACGGACGCACCGGAAACCGATCCGAAGCTGAAGACGCCTGCGAACGAGCCCAAGGCTGCTGCGGAAAACGCAAAGGCAGGGGAACAGCAATCGGCAGGCAAGGAAGCGACAGCATCCAGACCGTCGCTTGAGTCGGCCGACCGTCCGGCAGGCATTGAAAAGCCCGCTGCGCCCGATGACCTGAAACTCATTTCAGGCGTTGGCCCGAAGATCGAAGGCACGCTTAACGAGCTCGGTATCTTCACCTATGCGCAGATTGCCGGCTGGAAGAAGGCCGAGTGCGACTGGGTGGATGGTTATCTGAATTTCAAGGGCCGCATCGAACGCGATGAGTGGATCAAGCAGGCCGAGGCGCTCGCCAAGGGTGGCGAAGCCGAGTATATCAGGGTCTTCGGCAAGAAGCCGCGGTAAAGGGTGAAGCATGTTAAAAGATCAGGATCGCATCTTTACCAATCTCTACGGCCTCAAGGACAAGTCCCTGAAGGGCGTGATGGCGCGCGGCCATTGGGATGGCACCAAGCAGATCATCGAAAAGGGTCGTGACTGGATCATCAATGAGATGAAGGCTTCCGGCCTTCGCGGTCGCGGCGGCGCAGGCTTCCCGACGGGTCTCAAGTGGTCCTTCATGCCCAAGGAAAGCGACGGCCGTCCGCATTATCTCGTGGTCAACGCCGACGAATCCGAGCCCGGCACCTGCAAGGACCGCGAAATCCTGCGCAACGATCCGCATACGCTGATCGAAGGCTGCGTTATCGCCGGTTTCGCCATGGGTGCGCACACTGCCTATATCTACGTACGCGGCGAATATATGCGCGAACGTGAGGCGCTTCAGGCCGCCATCGACGAATGTTACGATGCCGGCCTGCTCGGCAAGAACAACAAGAACGGCTGGGATTTCGACATCTACGTCCATCACGGCGCAGGTGCCTATATCTGCGGCGAAGAGACAGCACTGCTCGAAAGCCTCGAGGGCAAGAAGGGCCAGCCGCGCCTGAAGCCGCCGTTCCCGGCCAATATGGGTCTTTACGGTTGCCCAACGACCGTCAACAACGTCGAATCCATCGCCGTTGCTCCGACGATTCTGCGCCGAGGTGCGGCATGGTTCTCGTCTATCGGCCGTCCGAACAATGTCGGAACCAAGCTGTTCATGGTCTCCGGCCATGTCGAGCGTCCATGCACCTTCGAAGATGCGCTGGGCTTGTCCTTCCGTGAGCTGATCGAACACCATTGCGGTGGCATTCGCGGCGGCTGGGACAATCTGCTTGGCGTCATTCCCGGCGGCGCATCCTGCCCCATCGTGCGCGGTGAGGACATGAAGGACGCCATCATGGACTTCGACGGCATGCGCGAAGTGAAGTCGTCCTTCGGCACCGGCGGCATGATCGTCATGGACAAGTCCACCGACGTCATCAAGGCGATCGCCCGCATCGCGGCGTTCTTCAAGCATGAAAGCTGCGGCCAGTGCACGCCGTGCCGAGAAGGCACCGGCTGGATGTGGCGCGTGCTGGAACGCATGGTGAAGGGCAACGCGCAGAAGCGCGAAATCGACATGCTGTTCGAAGTGACGAAGCAGATTGAAGGCCACACCATCTGTGCTCTCGGCGACGCCGCCGCATGGCCGGTACAGGCGCTGATCCGCAATTTCCGTCCGGAAATCGAAAAGCGCATCGACCAATATACCTACAGGGCCATGGATGATGGCGCTGTTCTGGAAGCTGCCGAATAAGCTCTTCGCAGTTTGCATGCGGCGCGGGTATGATCCCGGCGCCGGAAAACCATGAAGCGCCTGACCGACGAGATGAAGTGTCGGGCGCGATTAAGGATTTGTTGCGGACCGTGTGAGAGACACGGGACGAACAGGCAACAGGACGTAAGTAGAACCATGGCAAAGCTCAAGGTTGACGGTAAAGAGATCGAGGTTCCGGATCATTTCACGCTGTTGCAGGCGTGCGAGGAGGCTGGTGCTGAAGTTCCGCGCTTTTGTTTTCATGAGCGCTTGTCGGTCGCGGGTAACTGCCGCATGTGTCTCATCGAGGTGAAGGGCGGACCGCCCAAGCCCGCCGCATCCTGCGCCATGGGCGTGCGCGACGTTCGCGGCGGCCCGAATGGCGAATTGCCTGAAGTTTTCACCAACACGCCGATGGTCAAGAAGGCCCGCGAAGGCGTGATGGAGTTCCTTCTCATCAACCACCCGCTCGATTGCCCGATCTGCGACCAGGGCGGCGAATGCGACCTGCAGGACCAGGCTATGGCCTTCGGTATCGCCGGTTCGCGTTACGCTGAAAACAAGCGTGCGGTTGAAGACAAATATATCGGCCCGCTCGTCAAGACGGTGATGAATCGCTGCATCCACTGCACGCGCTGCGTCCGTTTCACCACGGAAGTTGCCGGCATCGCCGAACTGGGCCTCATCGGCCGCGGCGAGGACGCTGAAATCACCACCTATCTCGAGCAGGCTATGACCTCCGAGCTTCAGGGCAACGTCGTCGATCTTTGCCCGGTCGGTGCGCTCACCTCCAAGCCTTTCGCTTTCACTGCCCGTCCGTGGGAACTGAACAAGACCGAAACCATCGACGTGATGGACGCTCTCGGTTCGGCAATCCGCGTCGATACCCGTGGCCGCGAAGTCATGCGCGTCATGCCGCGTGTCAACGAGGCAATCAACGAAGAGTGGATCTCCGACAAGAGCCGCTTCATCTGGGACGGCCTGAAGACGCAACGTCTCGACCGCCCTTACGTCCGTAAGGATGGCCGCTTGCAGCCCGCAAGCTGGGGCGAAGCCTTCGGCGCTATCAAGCAGGAGGTTGCCGCAACCAGCGGCAGCAAGATCGGCGCGATTGCCGGTGACCTTGCTTCCGTCGAGGAAATGTTCGCGCTGAAGTCGCTTCTGGCGTCGCTCGGCTCGGCCAATGTCGATTGCCGTCAGGATGGCGCAGCGCTTGATCCGTCTTTGGGTCGCGCCAGCTACCTGTTCAATTCCACAATCGAAGGCATCGAGCACGCGGATGCGCTGCTGATCGTCGGCGCCAACCCGCGTTACGAAGCGGCCGTGCTCAATGCACGTATCCGCAAGCGCTGGCGTCGCGGTGGTTTCCCGATCGGCGTGATCGGCGAAGCCGGTGAGCTGCGCTACAACTACGAATATCTAGGCTCCGGCGCGGAAACGCTTTCCGATCTCGCCAATGGCTCTCACAGCTTCGTTGAGAAGCTGAAGTCCGCCAAGAACCCGCTGATCATCATCGGCCAGGGCGCTCTGGCACGCGCCGATGGTGCAGCCGTTCTCGCGGCCGCTGCGAAGCTTGCCGTTTCGGTTGGCGCAATCAGCGAAGAGTGGAACGGCTTCTCGGTGCTTCACACTGCCGCTGCCCGCGTCGGTGGTCTCGACATCGGCTTCGTGCCGGGCGAGGGCGGTGTTGCTGCTGCCGAAATGGTAACATCCATGGACGTTCTCTTCCTGCTCGGCGCCGATGAAATCGACCTGTCGAACAAGGGCGCCAAGTTCACCGTCTACATCGGCAGCCACGGCGACCATGGCGCGATGAACGCCGACGTCATCCTTCCGGGTGCAGCCTACACCGAAAAATCCGGTATCTGGGTCAACACCGAAGGCCGCGTTCAGGTGGGCAACCGCGCCGGTTTCGCACCGGGCGAGGCCCGTGAAGACTGGGCGATCCTGCGTGCGCTTTCCGACGTGCTCGGCAAGAAGCTGCCGTTCGATTCGCTGTCGGCGCTGCGCGGCCAGCTTTATGTCGCGCATCCGCATCTGGCGGAAACCGATGAGATCGTTGCCGGCAACGGCGCGGATGTCGAGGCACTTGCCGCTCGCGCGGGCAGCCTCAATAAGTCTGCGTTTGCCTCGCCGGTAAAAGACTTTTATTTGACGAACCCGATTGCGCGCGCATCCGCCGTCATGGCCGAGTGTTCCGCATTGGCCCGCAACAATTTCCAGGCTGCGGCAGAGTAAGGGTAGGGGATTATGGAATCGTTTTTCTGGAGCTACGTCTGGCCCGCGCTGATCATGGTCGGCCAGTCCCTGCTGCTTCTCGTTTGCCTTCTGGTGGCCATCGCCTTCCTTCTGCTTGCCGACCGTAAGGTCTGGGCAGCCGTGCAGTTGCGCCGTGGTCCCAACGTCGTCGGCCCCTTTGGTCTGTTCCAATCCTTCGCCGACCTTTTGAAATTCATCCTGAAGGAACCCGTCATTCCGGCGGGCGCCAACAAGGCGGTCTTCCTTCTGGCGCCGCTGGTTGCCGTAACGCTGGCGCTCGCCACCTACGCGGTCATCCCATTTGCCGATGGCTGGGTCGTTGCCAATATCAATGTCGGCATTCTCTACATTTTCGCGATTTCCTCGCTTGAAGTGTACGGCATCATCATGGGCGGCTGGGCTTCGAACTCGAAGTACCCGTTCCTCGGCGCGCTTCGTTCGGCGGCGCAGATGGTGTCCTACGAAGTGTCGATCGGCCTCGTCATCGTCACCGTGCTTCTGTGCGTCGGCTCGCTCAACCTCACGGATATCGTTCTGGCGCAGCGTACCGGCCTCGGCACAATGATAGGTCTGCCGGCCTCGTTCCTCGACTGGCACTGGCTGTCGCTGTTCCCGATGTTCATCGTGTTCTTCATCTCGGGCCTTGCCGAAACCAACCGTCCGCCCTTCGACCTTCCGGAAGCGGAATCGGAACTGGTGGCCGGTCACATGGTCGAATATGGCTCGACGCCTTACATGATGTTCATGCTCGGCGAATATGCTGCGATCGTCCTGATCTGCTGCCTGACGACGATCCTGTTCCTTGGTGGCTGGCTGCCGATCGTGGATGTGTGGTTCCTGAACTGGATTCCGGGCATTGTCTGGTTCGCGCTCAAGGGCTGCATGGTTTTCTTCATGATCGCTCTGGTGAAGGCCTTCGTTCCGCGTTACCGCTATGACCAGCTCATGCGCCTTGGCTGGAAGGTATTCCTGCCGCTGTCGCTCGCCATGGTCGTTATTGTTGCATTCGTATTGAAGCTGACGGGGTGGGCCGGTTGATGTCCGTACTCCTCGCTCAGAAATCTGGAGTTTGAGATGGCAAGCCTTTCCCAAGCCGTCAATTCACTGTTCCTCAAGGAGTTCGTCGGTGCGATCTTCCTGACGATGCGCCACTTCTTCAAGCAGAAGGCCACGGTGAATTATCCTTTCGAAAAGGGCCCGGTGTCTCCGCGCTTCCGCGGCGAGCACGCGCTGCGCCGTTATCCGAACGGTGAAGAGCGCTGCATCGCCTGCAAGCTGTGTGAGGCGATCTGTCCCGCTCAGGCGATTACCATCGAGGCCGGTCCGCGCCGCAATGACGGCACCCGCCGCACGGTGCGTTACGACATCGACATGGTGAAGTGCATCTATTGCGGTTTCTGCCAGGAAGCCTGCCCGGTGGATGCCATCGTAGAAGGCCCGAACTTCGAATTCGCGACGGAAACCCGCGAGGAGCTCTATTTCGACAAGCAAAGGCTTCTCGACAATGGCGACCGCTGGGAGCGTGAAATTGCGCGCAACCTCGCACTGGATGCGCCTTACCGTTAAGGCGCAACCGTCTTTCCGGGGGAGACCCCGGAAAGCGAAGAAAGAGTAAAAGAGCCTGCACGGTTATCGCCGGCGGGGACGAAACGGGTAGAGCGCGCGATTGCGCGGTCTTTGCCCGGATGAGGACAAGAAGGCACCAACATGGGTCTGCACGCTGTATTCTTTTATATATTCGCTTTCGTCGCCGTGGCGTCTGCGTTCATGGTCATCGCATCGAAGAACCCTGTTCATTCGGTGCTGTTTCTGATTTTGACCTTCTTCAACGCAGCCGCGCTGTTCCTGCTGACGGGGGCCGAATTCCTCGCCATGATCCTGCTCGTCGTTTATGTCGGTGCGGTGGCGGTGCTCTTCCTGTTCGTCGTCATGATGCTGGATGTGGATTTTGCGGAGCTGCGCTCCGGCGTGCTGCAATATGCGCCGATCGGTGCGCTGATCGGTATCATCCTCGCGGCTGAACTGATCGTCGTGGTCGGCGGCAGCGTGCTTAACCCGCAGGCGGCCAAATCGATTACCATGCCGATCCCGTCACCGGCCGTGCGCACCAATACGGCCGCGCTGGGCGACGTGCTCTATACCAATTACGTCTACTTCTTCCAGCTTGCCGGTCTCGTGCTGCTGGTGGCCATGATCGGCGCCATCGTGCTGACGCTGCGTCACCGCACCGACATCAAGCGGCAGAACATATCCACGCAGGTCGGCCGTGACCCGAAGACCGCCGTCACCACGGTCAAGGTCAAGCCGGGCCAGGGCATCTGAAGGCGCGAACGGATCCAAGGAAACAGAATATGGAAATCGGTCTTTCCCACTACCTGACGGTCAGCGCGATCCTCTTCACGATCGGCATCTTCGGTATCTTCCTCAACCGGAAGAACGTCATCGTCATCCTCATGTCGATCGAACTCATCCTGTTGGCGGTCAACATCAACATGGTGGCGTTCTCGGCTTTCCTGAACGACATCGTCGGCCAGGTCTTCGCACTGTTCATTCTGACCGTCGCAGCCGCCGAAGCGGCCATCGGTCTTGCAATACTCGTTGTCTTCTACCGCAACCGCGGATCGATCGCTGTCGAAGACGTCAATATGATGAAGGGCTGATAAGGCTATGATCTACAAGGCTATCGTCTTTCTTCCCCTGATCGGCTTCCTGATTGCCGGCCTGTTTGGCCGGTCGATCGGCGCCAAGGCTTCGGAATATGTCACCACCGGTCTGATGATCGTGGTCGCCGTCCTGTCGTGGATCGTCTTCTTCTCCGTCGCGCTTGCCCATGGCGAGCCGGGCGAGGTGATCAAGGTCACCGTGCTGCGCTGGATCCAGTCCGGCGGCATCGACGTCGAGTGGGCGTTCCGCATCGATACGCTGACGGCCGTCATGTTCGTCGTCGTCAACACCGTCTCGACGCTGGTGCACCTCTATTCGATCGGATACATGCACCACGATCCGCATCGTCCGCGCTTCTTTGCCTATCTTTCGCTGTTCACCTTCGCCATGCTGATGCTGGTGACCTCCGACAACCTGCTGCAGATGTTCTTCGGCTGGGAAGGCGTTGGTCTGGCGTCGTACCTGCTGATCGGTTTCTGGTTCAAGAAGCCTTCGGCGTCTGCTGCTGCCATGAAGGCGTTCATCGTCAACCGTGTTGGCGACTTCGGCTTCATTCTCGGCATATCAGGCGTCTTCGTGCTGTTCGGCTCGATCAATTTCGAAACCATCTTCGCTGCCGCCAGCACCTATCTGCCGGCTGAAGGTGCAGCTTCCACCGAAACCGTCATCAACCTGTTCGGCATGCAGCTGGACAAGGCCAATGCGATGACGGGCGTCTGCCTGCTGCTCTTTATGGGCGCCATGGGTAAGTCGGCGCAGTTCCTGCTGCACACCTGGCTGCCGGACGCGATGGAAGGCCCGACCCCTGTGTCCGCCCTCATTCACGCCGCAACCATGGTCACCGCCGGTGTCTTCCTGGTTGCCCGCATGTCGCCGCTGTTCGAATTGTCGCATGATGCGCTCACCGTCGTGACGCTGGTCGGCGCCATCACCGCCTTCTTCGCAGCGACCGTCGGTCTCGTGCAGAACGATATCAAGCGCGTGATTGCCTATTCGACCTGCTCGCAGCTCGGTTACATGTTCGTGGCACTTGGCGTTGGCGCTTATGGCGCGGCCGTGTTCCACCTCTTCACGCATGCCTTCTTCAAGGCACTGCTGTTCTTGTGCGCCGGTTCGGTTATCCATGCCGTCGATGGCGAGCAGGACATGCGTTACATGGGCGGCCTGCGCAAGCATATCCCCATCACCTTCTGGACGATGACCGTCGGCACGCTTGCGCTGACAGGTGTGGGCATTCCGGGCACGATGATCGGCTTTGCCGGCTTCTTCTCGAAGGACGTGATCATCGAATCCGCTTATGCGTCCCATTCGGTGCTGTCAGGTTTCGCCTTCACGCTGCTGGTCATCGCCGCGCTGTTCACCAGCTTCTATTCCTGGCGTCTGGCGTTCATGACTTTCTTCGGAAAGCCGCGCGCTTCGGCTGACGTGATGCACCATGTGCATGAATCGCCGATGGTCATGCTGATCCCGCTCTTCATCCTCACAGTCGGCGCGATCTTCGCCGGTGTTGTCTTCGAAGGTTACTTCTTCGGCCATGAATATGCCGAGTTCTGGAAGGGTGCTCTCTTCACGCTTCCGGAAAATGAAATCCTTGACGAGTTCCACCATGTTCCGCTGTGGGTCAAGTGGAGCCCGTTCTTCACCATGGCACTTGGTTTCGTCACCGCATGGTACATGTATATCAAGTCGCCGGAGACGCCGAAGCGTCTGGCAGCGACCCATCGCGGCCTCTATCAGTTCCTCTTGAACAAGTGGTATTTCGACGAGCTTTACGACTTCCTCTTCGTGCGTTCCGCAAAGGCGCTCGGCCGCTTCCTGTGGAAGAAGGGCGACGTGGCGGTCATCGACCATTATGGACCGAACGGCATTGCAGCGCGTGTGGTTGACGTGACCAACCGCATGGTCCGCCTGCAATCCGGTTACCTTTATCACTATGCCTTTGCGATGCTGATCGGCATCGCGGCGCTTGTCACCTGGATGATGCTCGGGAGTGCGTTTTGATGACCGATTGGCCAATTCTTTCAACGGTCACCTTTCTGCCGCTCGTCGGCGTGGTGCTCTTGCTGCTGACCAATGAGAACGGCCCTTACGGTCGCCGCAACATTCTCAACGTCTCGCTGCTGACGACCGTTTTCACCTTCCTGGTGTCGCTGTTCGTCTGGATCGGCTTCGATAATTCGAACCCCGGTTTCCAGATGGTGGAGAAACACGCATGGTTCGGCAACATCGCCGCCTATCATCTGGGCGTCGACGGCATCTCCATGCTGTTCGTCATCCTCACCACCTTCCTCATGCCTTTCTGCGTGCTGGCAAGCTGGCAGTCGGTTGAAAAGCGCATCAAGGAATACATGATCGCCTTCCTGCTTCTGGAAGTCGTCATGATCGGCGTCTTCGTGGCGCTGGATACCGTTCTTTTCTACGTCTTCTTCGAAGCAACGCTGATCCCGATGTTCATCATCATCGGCGTCTGGGGCGGCAAGGATCGCGTCTACGCATCCTACAAGTTCTTCCTCTACACGCTGCTTGGCTCGGTTCTGACCATGCTCGCCATCATGGCGATGTACTGGCAGTCCGGCACGACCGATATGACGGAATTGCTGAAATACGGCTTCCCGGCCGGCATGCAGACGTGGCTATGGCTTGCCTGTTTCGCGGCATTCTCGGTCAAGATGCCGATGTGGCCGGTGCACACCTGGCTGCCGGATGCGCACGTGCAGGCGCCGACCGCGGGTTCCGTCATTCTGGCAGGCGTCATGCTGAAGCTTGGCGGTTACGGTTTCATCCGTTTCTCGCTATCGATGTTCCCCTTGGCGTCGGACTATTTCGCACCCTTCGTCTTCACGCTGTCGGTTCTCGCCATTATCTACACCTCGCTGGTGGCGATGATGCAGGACGACATCAAGAAGCTGATCGCCTATTCCTCCGTCGCCCACATGGGTTACGTGACCATGGGCATCTTCGCGGCCAATGTGCAGGGCGTGCAGGGCGCAATCTTCCAGATGCTGTCGCACGGCATCGTGTCGGGCGCGCTCTTCCTCTGCGTCGGCGTCGTTTACGATCGGCTGCATACCCGTGAGATCTCTGCCTATGGCGGTCTCGTGAACAACATGCCGAAATATGCCGTCGCCTTCATGATCTTCACCATGGCCAATGTCGGTCTGCCCGGCACCTCCGGCTTCGTTGGTGAATTCCTGACGCTGATCGGCGTATTCCGCGCCAACACGCTGGTCGCGCTGTTTGCGGCAACCGGCGTCATCCTCTCGGCCGCTTACGCGCTGTGGCTTTACCGCCGCGTGATTTTCGGTGCGCTTGAGAAGGAAAGCCTGAAATCGATGCTCGATCTGTCAACCCGCGAAAAGGTCATCCTTTATCCGCTGGTTGCGCTGACGATCTTCTTCGGCGTCTATCCGGCTCCGGTTTTCGATGCGACAGCCGCTTCGGTCGATCTTCTGGTAAACAACTATACGGCTGCATTGCAGGCGGCGCAAAATGTTGCGCTTTCTATGAATTGACGACAGGACCCGTTGGACATGACCGCTGAAATTCTTTTTGCCAGTCTGCACATCGCGACGCCCGAGCTGATCCTAGCGGTCGGCGCGCTGGCGCTGCTCATGATTGGCGTCTTCTCGGGCGACAAGTCGACAACGACGGTCACGGGCCTCTCCGTGGCCCTGCTGCTCGTCGTCGGTCTCTGGATCGTCTTTGCGCCCGCTTCGGGTGTGGCTTTCGGCGGCGTTTACGTCGCCGATGCCTTCGGCAACTTCATGAAGGTGCTGGCGCTGATCGGCTCGATCACCGCCATGATCCTTTCTGTCGGCCAGAGCCGTTTTGAGCCGGTCGGCCGGTTCGAATATCCGGTCCTTCTGGTTCTGGCGACGCTCGGCATCCTGCTGATGATTTCGGCCAACAACCTGATCTCGCTCTATATGGCGCTGGAGCTGCAGTCGCTTGCGCTCTACGTCGTCTGCGCCATCAACCGGGAAAGCCTTCGCTCCACCGAAGCGGGCCTGAAATATTTCGTTCTCGGTGCGCTCTCCTCGGGCATGCTGCTTTACGGCATGTCGCTGGTTTACGGCTTTACCGGCAATACCGGCTTTACCGAAATCGCCCAGGTTCTAACGGCGGAGACCCGTTCGCTGGGCCTCGTCTTCGGTCTGGTTTTTGTTCTTGCCGGTCTGGCATTCAAGATTTCGGCCGTGCCGTTCCACATGTGGACGCCTGATGTTTATGAGGGTGCGCCGACACCGGTCACGGCCTTCCTGTCTGCCGCTCCCAAGATCGGCGCCATGGCGATCTTCGTTCGCATCGTTGTTGACGCTTTCCAGCCGGTCTTTGCCGACTGGCAGCAGATCGTCGTCTTCATCTCCATCGCTTCCATGCTGCTCGGCTCGTTCGCGGCAATCGGCCAGAAGAACATCAAGCGCCTGATGGCTTATTCTTCCATCGGTCACATGGGTTACGCGCTGGTTGGTCTTGCGGCGGGCACCGAGGCCGGTATCTCGGGCGTCATTCTCTACATGACCATCTACATGGTCATGACGCTCGGCACCTTCGCCTGCATTCTCTCCATGCGCCGCAAGGAAATCGGCAATGTCGAAAATGTCGAGGATCTGGCCGGGCTTTCGTCGACCAACCCCTTCATGGCAGTTGTTCTGACGATCCTGATGTTCTCGCTTGCCGGCATTCCGCCGCTCGCCGGATTCTTCGGCAAGTACTACGTCTTCCTTGCTGCCATCGAAGCCAAACTCTATCCGCTTGCCGTCATCGGTGTGATCGGCTCGGTTGTCGGTGCGTATTATTATATCCGCGTCGTCAAGGTCATGTGGTTCGATGAAGCCAAGGGCAGCTTCGAGCGTCCAGCTGGCGAACTGAAAATCGTTTATGCGCTCTCTGGACTGTTCGTCGTCGCTTTCATCGTCTTCGGTGGTGCGCTCGGTAATGCAGTCACGGTTGCGGCAAAGACGTTCTTTTGAGCAATACGCACAAGCATACGGGCCGGATGTCCATCGATGACTTCCGGCACGAGGCGATGGCGGAAACGCCATCGACCAACATAGAATGTTTCGCCCGGGCAAGGGCAGGCGATGGCGGCAATCTGTGGATCACCGCCATCCGCCAGACTGGCGGGCGCGGTCGCCGCGGCCGGCCTTGGGTGTCTGAACCAGGCAATCTCTACGCTTCGCTTCTTCTCATCGATCCCGCGCCAATGGACCGCATCGGTTCATTGCCGCTTGCCTTTGCGCTCGCCGTCTACCGCGCCATTCGCGCTGTGTTACCGACCGGTGGCGAACCGCTAGAGATAAAATGGCCGAATGACGTGCTGATCGGGCGCCGGAAGACCTGCGGCATTCTGATGGAAGCCGAACTTCTGCCGGATGGACGCCGCGCCATCGTCATCGGCATCGGCATCAATATCGCCCACAAGCCTGAAAATCCGCTTTATCCCGTCACCATGCTGTCCGAACACGGGGCGTCGTGCTCCCCCGACGAGCTGTTCGCGCATCTCTTCCGCGAGACAGCGGATGTGCTGCAAAGCTGGGATGAGGGCAGGGGCGTTTCCGGTGTCATGGCCGGATGGCGGGCGGCTGCCTGCGGTATCGGCGAACATATCACCGTCAATTTTCCGGATCGCTCGATCGGCGGGCGTTTCGTTGGAATTGATGATAATGGTTATCTGCTGCTGGATGAGGATGAGGGCACAAGGCGCTCCATCGCCGCCGGCGACGTGTTTTTTGGATGAGGTGGACGGCGTGTCTTCAAAGACCCGCGCCGAACCTCTTCCCACAGGTTGGAGCTTTCCTGCTGCTCATGAAAAGCAGGGTGACAGACCGGCTCCGCATCGGCCCGGTCGATCAGATGATGTTTCATGTCCGATGCTGTTAAACGGGCGGCTGGGCGCGGCATATTGCCGTCGCCAGCGCGCTCTCGTGAGTGGATAAGAAGAACAATGACTAAACAGGACGAACTGGTATTTCTGCCGCTTGGCGGCGTCGGCGAAATCGGCATGAATCTGGCGCTGTACGGCTACGGTCCGGAAAGCAAGCGCCAATGGATCATGGTGGATTGCGGCGTTACCTTTGCCGGTCTCGATCTGCCTGGTGTCGATCTGGTTCTGCCCGATATCAGCTATATCGCCGAGCAGAAGAAGAACCTCAAAGGCATCATCATCACCCACGCCCATGAGGATCACTACGGCGCGCTGAACGATCTGTGGCCGGGCCTCAACGTGCCCGTCTATGCCTCGGGTTTCACCGCCGGCATGCTGGAGGCAAAGCGCGCCTACGAGGGCAGCCGTGCCGAAATTCCAATCACCCCGTTCAAGGCGGGTGATCGCATCAATGTCGGCCCGTTCGAAATCGAGGCCGTCGGCGTCAACCATTCGATCCCCGAGCCGATGTCGCTGGTCATCCGCACGCCGCTTGGCAATGTCATCCACACGGGCGACTGGAAGATTGACGAGGCGCCGTCTCTCGGTCCGTTGACGGATGAGGCGCGTTTCCGCGCCATCGGCGAGGAGGGCGTGCTGGCGTTGATGTGCGACAGCACCAACTCGCTGCGTGACGGCGTATCGCCTTCGGAGCACGAAGTGTCTGAGGGGCTGCGCCAGATCATTGAAAATGCCGAGGGTCGCGTGGCCATCACCACCTTCTCCTCCAATGTCGGCCGTATCCGCTCCATCGCGCAGGCTGCGGAAGCTGCCGGACGCGAAGTGCTGCTGCTCGGCTCGTCGCTGAAGCGCGTCGTCAACGTTTCGCAGGATCTCGGCATCATGGAAGGTATCAAGCCGTTCCTGGCTGAAGACGAATACGGCTATATTCCGCGCAACAAGGTGGTCGTCATTCTCACGGGTTCGCAGGGCGAGCCGCGGGCAGCCCTTGCCAAGCTTTCGCGCGATGAGATGCGTAATGTAGCGCTGGCTGCCGGTGATACGGTAGTATTTTCCTCGCGCGCCATTCCCGGCAACGAAAAGGCGATCATCGAGATCAAGAACGGCCTGATAGAGCAGGGCATCCATATCGTTACCGACAATGAGGCTTTGGTGCATGTCTCCGGCCATCCCCGCCGTAACGAACTTCTGAGGATGTACGAATGGACCAAGCCGCAAATCCTGGTGCCGGTGCATGGCGAGGCGGCGCATCTGGTGGCGCAGAAGGAACTGGCTGAACAGGCCGGCATTTCTCAGGTGCCGAAGGTTCGTAACGGCAACATTCTGCGTCTGGCGCCTGGTCCTGCGGAAGTCATCAACGACGCACCGCACGGCCGCGTCTTCAAGGACGGCAACCTCATCGGTGACCTCGACGAGATGGGGATCAGCAATCGTCGCAAGCTTTCCTTCGCCGGCCATGTCTCCGTCAATGTGCTGCTGGACAGCCGCTACGACTTCCTCGGAGATCCCGATGTCGTACCTTTCGGCCTGCCGGAATTCGATGATGAGGGCGAGGACATGGAAGATACGCTCTATGACGCCGTACTCGGCGCCGTGGAAAGCATCCCTCGGGCCCGCCGCAAGGATCTTGCGCTGCTGCGCGAGTCAGTGCGCCGCGCCGTACGCGCCGCTGCCAATCAGGCATGGGGCAAGAAGCCGATCGTGACGGTTTTCGTCACCAAGGTCTGAACCGGAAAATCCCGGGTTTTCAAACCGTCACGCCCCGTCATGTCCGGGCCATCTCGGACATGACGCAATCGCCGTCCGCGATCGTTCCTTCTCCTCTCTTGCAGCTTTTTATACATCTTGCAGGGAAGTGATTCCGGTTCGCGGATGAATGCGTTACAAGGGGCGCATCACGCAGGAGGACGTCATGCCGCTTCTTTCGGTCTTCGCCATTTATTTCATCGTCTGGTGGACGGTGCTTTTCGTTGTGCTGCCGATTGGCCTTCGCACTCAGGAGGAAGACGGCGATGTGGCGATTGGCACGGTTGCAAGCGCCCCGTCAAGGTTCAGGGGCGGGCGCATCGTGTTGTGGACAACGCTGATATCGGCTTTGATCTGCGGGCTCTGGTACGGCGTAACCTGGTGGTTCGGCGTCAGCATGGACGACCTTCCGAGAATTATCCCGGTTTTCGACTGAAGCACTTCACCCACGCGCCAGGATTAAGCGCGCCGTAGATTTGCAGCGTGGTGGGCTTCGTGATGCGATTTAAGGCAACATAAGCTGTGCTGCCGTTTTATGAACGGTCGCTACAAGATGCGCCAGTGCTGTCACATGGATGTCATATCAGTCGTGCACACACCATGAGAGTGTCTGGCGGGCAATTCGCTGTCACAATTTTACCGAAATAACCATTCGGGGTTGTGAACTTCGCCGGAATCAAAAAAAAACAAGGCATTTCAGCCTTGTTTTTCAGGTTTCGCGTGATCTGTAACCGTTACCGGGGCAGCGACAAGCGCGCCTAAGATCGAATCCTCCCAAGACTGACCGCGAAAACGGCAAGAATTTAGACTTCCTGCCTCTTTTGTGAGCTAAAGTTAGCCCAATCACCCATGCTTGTCATCTCATTTTTTGCATATTTGTTACAGTCGGCAAAAAATTCCCTGTGGTGCAATTTGTCGCACCGGATCAAGAATAATATTCCGGCCAAAGCGTTTTGACGCGAATTAGCTATCGCGAAAATGCCACGAAATCGCCTGGGCAGGTCTTTGCATGGCGGGTTTTCTTCTTGGTCAGAAACAGCTATGTACGGCGCCAATATCCCTCTATTCGGGGCGATTCCCGCGCCTTTGCGTGTTGTTGCCCATACCAATGGAAGTCGTCATGCGTCTCAGCCGTTATTTCATGCCCATCCTGAAGGAAAACCCCAAGGAAGCGGAGATTGTCTCCCATCGCCTCATGCTGCGTGCGGGCATGATCCGGCAGCAATCGGCTGGCATCTATTCCTGGCTACCGCTCGGCAAGCGCGTTCTGGACAAGGTCAACAGGATCATCCGCGAGGAGCAGGATCGCTCGGGCGCGATCGAGCTTCTGATGCCGACGCTGCAGACGGCTGAGCTGTGGCAGGAGAGCGGCCGTTATGACGATTACGGCAAGGAAATGCTGCGCATCAAGGACCGTCAGGACCGCCAGATGCTGTATGGCCCCACTAACGAGGAGATGATCACTGACATCTTCCGGTCCTATGTGAAATCCTACAAGAACCTGCCGCTGAATCTCTATCATATTCAGCTGAAGTTCCGCGACGAGGTGCGCCCCCGTTTCGGAACCATGCGCTCGCGCGAGTTTCTTATGAAGGATGCCTATTCCTTCGATCTGACCAAGGAAGACGCGATCCACTCCTATAACAAGATGTTCGTGGCTTACCTGCGCACATTCGAACGGCTTGGCCTGCGCGCCATTCCCATGCGTGCCGATACCGGCCCGATTGGCGGCAATCACAGCCACGAATTCATCATTCTGGCCGATACTGGCGAATCCGAAGTCTTCTGCCACAAGAGCTTCCTCGACCGCGCCATCCCCGCCGATGATACCAACTTCGACGATGTCGCAGCCCTTCAGGGCGTTTTCGACGAATGGACGGCCGACTATGCCGCCACCTCGGAAATGCACGACGAAGCTGCTTATGACGCCATTCCCGATGGCCAGCGCCTTTCCGCGCGCGGCATCGAAGTCGGCCACATCTTCTATTTCGGCACCAAATATTCCGAGCCGATGGGCGCCAAGGTGCAGGGTGCTGATGGCAAGGAACACCCCGTTCACATGGGGTCCTACGGCATTGGCCCGACACGCCTTGTTCCCGCCATCATTGAAGCATCGCATGACGAGAACGGAATCATCTGGCCGGCTTCGGTCGCTCCTTTCGATGTCGTGATTATCAACATGAAGGCAGGTGACGCAGCCTGTGATGCGGCGTGCGAAAAGCTGTATTACTCGCTCTCCAATGCCGGCAAGGATGTTCTTTATGACGATACGGACGACCGCGCGGGCCAGAAGTTCGCGACTGCTGACCTGATCGGCGTGCCGATGCAGATCATCGTCGGCCCACGTTCGGCAGCGAACGGTGAAGTCGAGGTGAAGGATCGCAAGACCGGCGACCGTGAAACCGTCACAATCGAAGCGGCAATGAACAGGGTGCTTGGCTAAGCGCGAAATGGTGAAAGTGACGAGCGGTTTTCGCCTGAAATCCGCTCCAGCTTTATGAGATCAAGATCAGGGGTCGGTTTTTTGTGAAAACCGGCCTTTCAAGTTCAGATCAGGGAGACGACATGGCAAAAGCCGAGGCTGACAAGGGTGCGGCTCCTTCCGCCCGGGAAAGGACCGCCCGGCCGTTTTCTGCTTTCGAGCGCATGGTGGCTTGGCGCTATCTGCGGTCGCGGCGCAAGGAAGCGTTCATTTCCGTCATCGCCGGCTTTTCCTTCGTCGGCATCATGCTGGGCGTCGCGACGCTTATCATCGTCATGGCTGTCATGAACGGTTTTCGAACGGAGCTGATTTCGCGCATTCTCGGCATCAACGGCCATATGATCGTCCAGCCGATCGATCAGCCCTTCAACAATTACGATGAGCTGGCGAAGAAGTTCTCCGCCATTCCGGGCGTGACGATGGCCCTGCCGCTGGTAGAGGGGCAGACATTGGCCTCCGGTCGCGGTGGCGCCGGCTCCGGTGCGCTCGTGCGCGGCGTTCGCCAGGACGATATCGACAAGATCAAGGAAGTCGCCACCAACGTCAAGACCGGCGATCTCGTCGGCTTCATGGCGGGCGACGGGGTTCTGGTTGGCTCAAGGCTTGCCGCACAGCTTGGCGTGACGGCGGGTGACGATATCACCCTCATTTCGCCTGAAGGCGATGTGACGCCGATGGGTGTAAACCCCCGCGTCAAATCCTACAAGATTTCGGGCGTCTTCGAGATCGGCATGTCGGAATATGACGCGTCGATGATCTATATGCCGCTGTCCGAAGCCCAGCTTTATTTCAATGCCGAAGGCCTGGTGCAATCCATCGAGCTTTACGTCAGTCGCCCAGACAATGTGGACGGCATCCGCCCGCTGGTGGAGCAGGCAGCTGAACGGCAGATCTATATCACCGACTGGAGACAGCGTAACCAGACCTTCTTTTCCGCCCTGCAGGTGGAAAGAAACGTGATGTTCATGATACTGACGCTCATCGTTCTGGTGGCGGCGCTCAACATCATTTCCGGCCTCATTATGCTGGTTAAGGACAAGGGCAGCGATATCGCCATTCTGCGCACCATGGGCGCCAGTTCCGGCGCCGTCATGCGTATCTTCTTCATGACGGGAGCTGCCATCGGTACCGTCGGCACATTCGCCGGTGTGGCACTTGGCGTCATCGTCTGCCTCAATGTGGAATCCATCCGGCAGTTCTTCTCCTGGGTATCGGGCACGGTGCTGTTTGATCCACAGCTCTATTTCCTCAGCCAGCTTCCGGCCGAAATGGATATCAGCGAGACCATTACCGTCGTCATCATGGCGCTGACGCTTTCTTTCCTGGCAACCATCTTTCCGGCATGGCGGGCTTCCAAGCTCGATCCGGTGCAGGCCCTGCGTTACGAATAAGGACCGCTTCACAATATGGCAAAAAAATCAGTGCTGCGGCTTACCGGCGTCGAGAGGACCTATGGTCAGGGCGAGACGTCGCTCTCCATTCTGCGCAAGGCCGATTTCGAGTTGAAGAGTGGTGAGATGGTGGCGCTTGTTGCCCCCTCGGGTACCGGCAAATCCACGCTGTTGCATCTCGCTGGGCTTCTCGAACATCCGGATGCTGGCGAGGTCTTCATCAATGACGCGCCCTGCAATGGTCTGCCGGATGAAAAGCGCACGGCGATCCGCCGCAGCGACATCGGTTTTGTCTACCAGTTCCATCATCTGCTGCCGGAGTTCACGGCGGTGGAGAATGTGATGATGCCGCAGCTCATCGCCGGTTTGACGCAGGGCGAGGCCCGCAAGCGTGCGAGCGCGCTGCTCGATTACATGCGGGTCGGCCATCGCGGCGAACATCGCCCTGCTGAGCTTTCCGGCGGTGAACAGCAACGTGTGGCGATCGCGCGTGCCGTTGCCAACGCACCGCTCCTGCTTCTCGCCGACGAGCCGACCGGCAATCTCGATCCCGAGACCGCGCATTACGTGTTCGATGCGCTGGAAGCGCTGGTGCGCCAGTCCGGCCTTGCCGCACTGATCGCCACCCATAATCACGAGCTTGCCAACCGCATGGACCGCCGCGTGACGCTTGCAGACGGCAAGATCGTAGACTTCTGATCGTGATGCAGTAAGGCGACCATAGCGCCGCCTTTGCGATCTTTTCTGCGGCTGAGTCTGTCTACGTTCAGGTTTCCCGCGAAGCCACTCGTCCTTCCACAATTGAATTTTCACGAACCCGGAGGTGTTTTTGCCTCCGGGTTTTTTTGCTTTGGAGTCAGTGGCTTGCCATTCACGAAGGTGGAACCGCAGCCGATTCTGCCGCGTTAGCAAGGAGACTATCAATAAAAGCCTGTTGACAATCGAACAAAATGAGAACAAAGTTAGAACATAACGAGTAAGGAGAGACCAATGACTGATTTCATCCGTGACGTTGCCGCTTTCGCCTCCATCGCTGTGTTCGTCGCCAGCTTTTCGGTGATCCTCACTGCCCTGTGAAGGGCACACCGGCGCAGAAGCCTGTATAGACGCCGAAAGGCGGTGGACTTTGAAGGCCGAAAATCGGAAAATCGCCCCCTCGATTCAGAATGACAGGATGACGATATGGGCGAGACGGTTACGCGTGGAGAGACCTCTGGCGAAACGCTGAAAACACCCGGTTTCGTCCATCTGCGGGTTCACTCCGCTTACTCCCTGCTTGAGGGGGCTTTACCCCTCAAGAAAATCATGTCCAAGGCCGTTGCAGACGGCCAGCCGGCCATAGCCATTACCGACACCAACAATCTTTTCGTCGCGCTGGAGTTTTCCGAAAAGGCGCGTGATGAGGGCTTGCAGCCGATTATCGGCTGTCAGGTGTCGATCGACATGCAGGATGCGGTGGATGATCGCCGCAATCACAACAGCCACCTTGCCAAGCTTCCAGCCATCGTGCTGCTCGCGGCTGATGCCGGAGGGTACGAGCGGCTGGTGGACCTTATCAGCCGCGCCTATCTGGAGGGCGAAAGCGGTGGCCAGTCCGTGCATATTACCCGTGCATGGCTGGAGGAGGCCTCCAATGCCGGGCTGATCGTGCTGACGGGTGCCTCCGGTGGTCCGGTGGATATGGCTCTGAAGGAAGGGCATACGGCGCAGGCGAGAGAACGCCTGCTGGCGCTGAAATCACTCTTCGGTGACAAGCTTTATATCGAATTGCAGCGTCAGTCCGGTTTCGACCGCGTCCATGAGCGGCGTATGATTGGACTTGCTTATGAACATGATATTCCGCTGGTCGCCACCAACGAGGCCTTCTTCCCTTCGAGGGCCGATTATGAGGCGCATGATGCATTGATGGCGGTGGCGCATAACGCCATCGTTTCGGATGACAGCCGGTTCCGCCTGACCCCCGACCATTATATGAAAAGCCGTGAGGAGATGGCGGAGCTGTTTGCCGACCTTCCGGAGGCACTGGAAAACACCGTCGAAATCGCAATGCGGTGTTCTTATGTGCTGAAGAAGCGTGGGCCGATCCTGCCGCGCTTCACCGGTGCCAGCGACGATCCCGAAGCGGCGCAACGGGCAGAGGCCGAAGAGCTTCGCCGTCAGGCCGTCGAAGGTCTTGATCTTCGCCTCGCGGCCCTCGGCATGGCACCTGGCTACACAGAGCAGGAATATCGCGACAGGCTGGATTTCGAGCTTGGCGTCATCGAACGCATGGGTTTTCCCGGTTACTTCCTGATCGTTGCGGACTTCATCAAATGGGCGAAGCAGCAGGATATTCCAGTCGGCCCCGGCCGCGGTTCGGGTGCAGGCTCGCTCGTGGCCTATGCGCTGACCATCACCGATGTCGATCCTCTGCGCTTCTCGCTGCTGTTCGAACGCTTCCTCAATCCCGAACGCGTGTCGATGCCCGACTTCGATATCGACTTCTGCCAGGACCGCCGCGAAGAGGTGATCCGCTACGTGCAGCGCAAATATGGCCGCGAGCAGGTGGCGCAGATCATTACCTTCGGTTCGTTGCAGGCTCGCGCGGCATTGCGCGACGTCGGCCGCGTGCTGGAAATGCCCTATGGACAGGTGGACAAGATCTGCAAGCTGGTCCCCAACAACCCGGCCAATCCGACGCCGCTGTCAAAAGCGATCGAGGAAGAGCCGCGTCTGCAGGAAGAGGCGGACAAGGAACCCGTCGTTGCCCGACTTCTGGATATCGCCCAGAAGATCGAGGGGCTTTACCGTCACGCATCCACCCATGCTGCCGGTATTGTCATTGGTGACCGGCCGCTGTCGAAGCTGGTGCCGATGTATCGCGATCCGCGCTCCGACATGCCGGTTACCCAGTTCAACATGAAGTGGGTGGAAAGCGCCGGCCTCGTCAAATTCGACTTTCTCGGTCTGAAGACGCTGACGGTGCTGAAGGTTGCCGTCGATTTCGTTGCCAAACGCGGCATCAAGGTGGATCTCGCCGCAATTCCGCTGGACGACGCCAAAACCTACGAGATGTTGTCACGCGGCGAAACCATCGGCGTGTTCCAGGTGGAAAGTGCCGGCATGCGGAAGGCGCTTATCGGCATGCGCCCGGACTGCATCGAGGACATCATTGCGCTGGTGGCGCTTTATCGTCCGGGTCCGATGGAAAACATTCCGGTGTACAATGCCCGCAAGCATGGCGAGGAGGAGCTGGAGTCGATCCACCCCACCATCGACCATCTCCTGAAAGAGACGCAGGGCGTTATCGTCTATCAGGAACAGGTGATGCAGATCGCCCAGGTTCTGTCAGGTTATTCGCTCGGCGAAGCCGATCTTCTGCGCCGCGCCATGGGCAAGAAGATCAAGGAGGAGATGGACCAGCAGCGCGAGCGCTTCGTAGACGGCGCGATCAGAAACAGCGTGTCGAAGCCTCAGGCCAACACCATCTTCGACCTTCTGGCGAAATTCGCCAATTACGGCTTCAACAAGAGCCACGCCGCCGCTTACGCCATCGTGTCCTATCAGACCGCCTATATGAAGGCGCATTATCCGGTGGAGTTCCTTGCGGCCTCCATGACGCTGGATATGGCCAACACGGAAAAACTCAATGATTTCCGCCAGGATGCCAGCCGTCTCGGTATAGAGGTCGTGGCACCTTCGGTGCAGACGTCCTTCCGGCAGTTCGAGACGGGTGAGAACCGCATCTATTATTCGCTGGCCGCCATCAAGGGCGTGGGCGAGGGCGCGGTGGAACACATCGTTACCGTGCGCGACGGCAAGCCATTTGCAAGCCTGGAGGATTTCTGCCTGCGCATCGATCCGAAGCAGATCAACCGGCGTGTGCTTGAAAGCCTCATCAATGCTGGCGGTTTCGATTGTTTTGGCCGCGACCGTGCCGAGATGATCGGCGGGCTGGACCGTATCATCGGTTATTCGCAACGCGCGCAGGAAAGCCGTGTTACCGGCCAGTCGGACATGTTCGGCTCCGGCGGCGCAAGCGGCCCGGAAAAGCTCATCCTGCCTGCTTTCCAGCCTTGGCTCGCCTCGGAGAAACTGCTGCGCGAATATCAGGTGCTCGGTTTTTACCTGACCGCACATCCGCTCGATACCTACCGCCCTGTATTGGAAAAGTTGCGGGTGCAGAATTTCGCCGATTTTTCCGCCGCAGTGAAACAGGGTGCGACCGCCGGGCGTCTGGCCGGCACCGTCACCGGCAAGCAGGAGCGCAAGACCCGGACCGGAAACAAGATGGGTATCGTCACCTTCTCCGATGCCTCCGGCCAATATGAGGCGGTGTTGTTTTCCGAAGGGCTTGCCCAGTTTCGCGATCTGCTCGAGGTGGGCAAATCGCTTGTTATCACCGTACAGGCGGAAGAGCGCCCTGAAGGCATCGGTCTTCGCATCCAGACGGCGCAATCGCTCGAGGAAAAATCCGTCCAAATGCAGAAGGCGTTGCGGGTTTATGTGCGCGATTCAGGCCCGCTCAAAACCGTTGCCCGCCACCTCAATACCAAAGGTGACGGATCGGTTTATTTCATCGTCATCAAGGACGAGGGGAGCCGTGAGATCGAGGTGGAGCTGACGGAGAAATATCGTATTTCCCCTGAGATCGCCGCCGCACTTCGCTCTGCCCCCGGCGTTGTTGATGTGGAGCTGGTGTGAGGCCTCAAGCGCTCAAACCGGCCCTTCCTTTGTCACGGTAATGAAGTCCGTCCCCATCCCTGTCTCCATCTGGTGACTGAGGTCGGAAACGGTAATCGAACTGCCGGTTGAAAGCTCTTTCTCGATTCGGGAGCGAATTTCGGCCGGTATTTCAAGGCGGCCGAGTACGGCGCTTAGCTGGTCAAAGCCACCGGGCGCTTCGGTAACGGTGATGCCGAGCCGTTTGCGGGCTGCGGCCGGCAGATGGTTTTCCAGTGTTACGCCATTCCATTCGGCGGTTCCGGCTGCGCGGTTAACGGCAACGGCTTCGAAGAAATGCGTTCCGAGTGCCACCTCGGGATCCTTGATGTCGATCGCAGCCTCGAATAGCGGCTTGAAATCCTGTCGCACCATGATCTGGCCATTCGGTGGATGATCTTCGCCGGCGGATGCGTAAAGCGCAGCGACGAAATCGTCGGTCAGTAGCGGCCCGGTGGTTTTCAGCCCCTTCCAGCGCTTGAAACCGTTGACGGCGCTGATCGTCATTTCTCCGGTATAGCCGTCCGGTGCGCCGGCATCGAAGCCAAGGCGGGTCAGCACGGCCTGAATATCCATCACCTTTTCGCGCTCGCCGCGCCGGGTGATGAGGATGCGCAAGGGCGAGGGCTCCTTGCCTTCGGCCATCGGTTTGATGGCTTGCGTTTTTTCATTCACGGCCACCTCAACGGTGCCCAATGCGGCGTCGAAGGTCGCGGGGCGCAGCTCGACGTCGGATAAAAGCAGCTTGCCGTCATCGGCATCGTCCCGCGGCTCAAACAGGGCTGAATGTTGTACGGAGCGCAGAGAAACCGGCCGGTCGGTGATAATGACATGCACGCCGTAGCGGGTCTCGCCGAACAGCGACTGCGCGAATTTCGAAGGCAGGCGCACGCAGCCATGCGAGGCCGGGTAATTTGGCACCTTGCCTTCGTGCAACGCGATGCCCGACCATGTCAGTCGCTGCATGAAAGGCATGGGCGCGGCCGAGTAGATGTTCGATTCGTGGTATTTGCGTTTTTCCAGAATCGAAAAAATGCCGCTCGGCGTCTCATGCCCGGCCTTGCCGGTTGAGACCTTGGATGTAGCAACGATCTCGCCGTTCTCGTAAAGCGCCAGCGATTGATCGCTTTTCGAAACGACGATCTGCAGGGACTTGTTGTCGGCGGCAAGCGCCGGAAAGGCAAGAATGCTGGCCGACAGCATGCCGGTCAGAAGACGGAAGCGAAGGGACATGACGCAATACACCACATGCACAAAACTTCGTTTACTCAACCACGCGAAGTTTAATGAAGTTTAAGGATAGGGCGTCTGCCACATCACTAATTTGTGTAATATCTAAAATAGGGGCGGGGTGTTGCAGGCCGCAGGGTTTCACGGCGTTTGCAAGCGGCATGGCCGCTATTTGCGTGTGCCGAAAGTGTAGCCGGTCTCGACGCTGCCCTTACCGAACTTGTTGCGCAGCTTGTCCATTGCCGCTTCCGCCGCCGCCCGCCGTTCCGCCTGCCTGTCGACGAGATCAGGAGGATCGGCAAGGTCCGCATCGCGCAGATCACTGACGCCTATGCCGATCAGGCGAAACTTGGTGCCGTCGGTTTCTTTCGCAAGCAGCGAAAGGCCAGTGCGGAATATGCGGTCGGCAAGCTGGGTAGGGTCATCAAGCTTGCGGTTGCGGGTGCGGAGTTTGAAATCGGCCGTCTTCATTTTCAGCACAACCGTCTGACCGGAAATGCCGCTCTTCTTCAGGCGCCAGGCAACTTTTTCGGAAAGCGACCGCAGGATCGGTACGAGGTCCTCGTGCCGGGAAATATCGTTGAAGAAGGTGGTCTCGGAAGACACGCTTTTCACGGGGTCGTTATTGTGCACGTGCCGTTCATCGATGCCGCGCGAAAGCCGGAACAGCCGTTGTCCCATCACGCCATAGCGGCGCATCAGGTCGCCTTCCTCCATCTCCTGCAACTGCGCGATCATGCGGATGCCGTCCGCCTCCAGCGTCGCCGCAAACGCCTTTCCAACGCCCCATATCGTCGTGACGGGCCGTGCGGCCAGAAAGGAAAGCGCTTCCGCTTCGCCGATCACAGAAAAGCCGCGCGGTTTTTTAAGGTCGGACGCGACCTTGGCCAGAAATTTGCAGTAGGACAGCCCGGCCGAGACGGTCACGCCCACTTCTTTTTCCACCCGTTTCACAAATTTCGCCAGAACCCGGGCCGGCGGATCGTGATGCAGCCTCTCCGTTCCGGAAAGATCGAGAAACGCCTCGTCTATGGAAAGCGGCTGCACGAGCGGTGTCAAATCCTGCATCATGGTTCGGATCTGACGGCCGACGCGGCTGTATTTTTCCATGTCGGGCTTGATGACCACGGCGTCTGGACAGGCTTCCAGCGCCTTGAACATCGGCATGGCGGAGCGCACGCCCTGGATGCGGGCAATGTAGCAGGCAGTGGAAACCACGCCGCGTTTTCCGCCGCCGATGATCAACGGCTTGTCGGCAAGCTCGGGATTGTCCCGTTTTTCAACGGAGGCGTAAAACGCGTCGCAATCGATATGGGCGATGCTAAGGTCGTAGAGTTCGTCATGGTAGACGAGGCGGGGACTGCCACAGGCGCGACAACGCCTCAGGTCCGCTGGCTGGCCGGCCAGACAGTCGCGGCAAAAACCGGGATCATAAAGATGCGACGTGGACATGGGCCGAAAACAAAACCAGAACGTCGCCAACCATACTCCGGCCGTGACGGTGGCTCAAGGGGTGGCCTGTCAATACTCACCCGAATCCAGCCCCGGGCCGGAAAAATGGTGCCAGGCGGCGGCAACCGTTTCGGGGGATGTTTCGGTCGCCGCGCAGAAGGCCATGAGGTCTGGTTCGTGGCTCATCAGAAAATCGGTGAGCCCCGCCAGAAAGCCGGGATCGTGGGCGGCATGGCGCAGCATATTGGCCTGCAATCCGCTCAGCGCCAGAAAACGCCCGAGCATTTCCGGCTCGTTTGCCAGCCAGCCAAGTATGGCGGCTGCCGTTTCTTGCGGATCTTTTCCTGCATTGTCTTTGTTTTTTGTATCTCTCAGCATTTCTCTACCGAAGTTACCTATTTTGAAACCAAATCGTTCTAGCCTTGCGCAACAAATGGACGATGGAATCGGTTCTCTGGCACCCTATATGTCTAGAAGAAGGTTTCAAAGCGAAACGGGGACTGCCCACCATGCCCAAGCAGGTCATGATAGTCGAAGACAACGAGCTGAACATGAAGCTCTTTCGTGACCTGATCGAGGCGTCTGGCTATACGACGATCCAGACGCGCAATGGCATGGAAGCGCTGGATCTTGCCCGCAAGCATCGCCCCGACCTCATTCTCATGGATATTCAGCTGCCGGAGGTTTCCGGGCTGGAGGTGACGAAATGGCTGAAGGAGGATGACGAGCTGCACGTCATTCCGGTCATTGCGGTAACCGCCTTCGCCATGAAGGGGGATGAGGAGCGCATTCGTCAGGGCGGATGCGAGGCCTATGTGTCCAAGCCGATCTCCGTTCCGAAATTCATCGAAATCATCAAGACCTATCTAGGCGATGCGTAAGGCGGTTGGGGAACTGTTATGACGGCGAGAGTTCTGGTTGTTGACGACATACCCGCAAACGTAAAGCTTCTCGAAGCCCGGCTTGTCGCGGAATATTTCGACGTCGTAACCGCCGAGGATGGTTTCAAGGCGCTTGGTATCTGCGACCAGGAACAGGTCGATATCATCCTGCTCGACATCATGATGCCTGGCATGGACGGTTTCGAGGTCTGCGAACGGCTGAAGGCCAATCCGAAAACGGCGCATATTCCTGTTGTCATGGTCACCGCACTCGATCAGCCCTCAGACCGCGTGCGCGGCCTGAAAGCCGGCGCCGATGATTTTCTGACCAAGCCCGTTAACGACCTTCAATTGATCGCCCGTGTTAAAAGCCTCGTGCGCCTCAAGGCCGTCAGTGACGAATTGCGGCTGCGGGCCGAGACCGCGCGCGAGATCGGCATCGAGGAGATGCTGCGCAGCGATGGCCTCATGCAGACGCCTGGCCGCGTTCTGGTGGCGGATGGCCGCGCCAGCTCGCAGGAACGTATCGTCAGGGCGCTGAAGCCGGTTGCCGAGGTTGATGCCGTCACGGAGCCTCAGGCGACCCTGTTGAAGGCCGCGAGCAACCCCTTCGAGCTTGTCATCGTCAATTCCAATTTTGAGGATTACGATCCGCTGAGACTGTGTTCGCAGCTTCGTTCGCTGGAGCGTACCCGGTTCCTGCCGTTGCTTCTGGTAGCGGAACAGGGGGCGGACGACATGGTGGCGCGGGCGCTCGATCTTGGCGTGAACGATTATATTCTCCGCCCGATCGATCCCAACGAACTTGTCGCCCGGTCTCTGACGCAGATCCGGCGCAAGCGCTATAACGAGCATCTGCGGCTCAATCTCCAGCACACGATGGAGCTTGCTATCGTCGACGGGCTGACTGGTCTTAACAATCGCCGTTATCTCGACAATCATCTGAAAATACTTTTCGACCGCGCCGCCGTGCGTGGCCGCCCGATTTCCATTTGCATGACCGATATCGACCGCTTCAAGCTGGTCAACGATACCTATGGCCACGATGTCGGCGATGAGGTTCTGCGCGAGTTTGCAGCCCGCATCCGCAGCACGGTGCGCGGCGCCGATCTTGCCTGCCGTTATGGCGGGGAGGAATTCGTGGTTGTGATGCCCGACACGCCGATGGAGCTTGCCACAAGCGTTGCCGAACGCCTGCGGGCAATCATCGAGGACAAGCCGTTTCACGTTCGTTCCATCGACCGCGAGTTGAGTATCACGGCTTCGCTCGGCATCGCCACCAGCAGCGGAGCATTCGGCGCGCCGGACGAGCTTCTGAAGCAGGCCGACAGGGCGCTCTACGAGGCGAAACACACAGGACGCAACCGCGTCGTGGCGGCCGCCGCCTAAAGGCGCAGACCCATGACGCTGACAATCCGTGCCGCCTTTTGAGACTTTCGACGTTTACCGTTATCGATAGCCGCCCAAAGACCTGACAGCAAACTGTAGCAAGCGCGAAGTCCCTGACCTTGCCAGTATTTCATCTTCTTGCAATGAGGGGGTGAAGTCTAACAGGGTTAATAGAGTTCAAGTTGAAAAATACGTTGAATTCAATCGCTCACGGAACTATAGTGTGCCAGCGTTGTATATTTAACCATGTTTTCCAGGTGATGTATCTCTGGCTTAAGAATTTGTTGATTTTTATTTTACTTCTGCGCACACTCCCAATCGAGAATAACAGTTCTTCCGGCGGTTTTTCCGTCAAGTGATGAAGAAACGATGGCGGTTTACACCGCTGATGTTTCGGTCGTCAGGGGCTGGTATTGCGTAGTTTGAATGCCCCATGATGCTCAGGTCCGCCGCATCTCCTGGATCGTGGGGTCGGTCGGCTGACGATGTCCGAATCGGTTCCTCGTGCCGTGATCACATCGTTGGCCGACCGCCTTATCTCCGAAAATATTCTGCGCTTGTGCTGCCGCTTATAGCGCAGCACATCCGGCTGCGCGCGCAGGCAGCGCGCTGTCGCAGCGGTTGGCGCATTTGGCCGATGAGGCGCTGATTAGGAGAGGCGCTGGTTAGGCGAGACGGTGATAAAGAGCTTTCCCGCCGTGCCGATAGCGCCGACTGGGTTCCAAACTCAAGAACCGCAACTAGTAAGGTTGCGATTCGTTGGCCCGTGGCGGGCCTTGCGAGGGCGCTGGCGCAAAGAATGCCGTTGGCGGCATCCTTTCCATACAAACAAAAAACGCGCCCGTTGGGCGCGCTTTTGCCGGAGAACCCGATCAAGAATTACTTGATCTTGGTTTCCTTAAATTCAACGTGCTTGCGTACAACCGGGTCATACTTCGTCTTCGTCATCTTGTCCGTGAACGTACGGCTGTTCTTGGTGGTGACGTAGAAGGTACCGGTGTCGGCTGTCGACAGCAGCTTGATCTTGATTGTTGTAGCTTTCGCCATGGTCGTCCTGCCTTTAAACAAAAGAGAAGCCGCAGGCGCTTCTCACCTCGGCTAAATCTGGCGCGAAACTACGTATCGCGCCTGAAAAGTCAAGTCTGTTTTGCCCTGAAAACAAAACGGAAGGCATAAAGCACCACGTAAAGCCCGAAAAACACGGCAAGCGCCCAGGCGAAACCATCGGTACCCGCAACATCCATGGAAATGCCGACGGCCTGTGGTCCGGCTATAGTGCCCATGGCATAGCAGAAGATGAAGGCGGCGTTGGCGGCCACCAGATCGGCCCCTTTAAGACGCGATCCCAGATGGGTGAGGCCGACGGTATACATGCCGGATACGAGGCCGCCCCAGAACAGCAGCAGGGCCGCGACGAGAATCCATCTATCCACCAGCAAGGGCAGCGCCAGCGTGCCGCAAACGCCCGCAAAGGCCATCAGCGCCAGCATTGTGCGCCGGTCCTTCATTCGGTCCGAAAGCAGGCCGATCGGTATCTGGAAGACCATGTTGCCGATGCCCATTACGGTCAGCAGAAGTGCCGCCTGCGATTCGTTGAAGCCTTCGCGGGTCGCATAGATGGGAAAGAGCGACAGACCGCCCGCTTGCACGGCGCCGAACACGAAGGCCGCCGCAGAAGCCATCGGCACGAGCCATATATAACGGGCGAAATGGTGGTTCGGCCTTTCGCTCAGCTCCGGGCTTTCGCCGCGCGCAAGGAAGATCGGGATCGCGGCAAGCAGGATGATTGCTGCCCCGACCAGAAACGGCAGGATGCCATCGCTGCCGACCACGGAAAACAATAACGGGCCAACCGCAAACCCAACCGCAAGTCCGGTGGCGTAGATGCCGAGAACCATGCCGCGTTTTTTCGGCGGTGCGGTCATGTTGATCCAGTATTCGGAGAGGATGAACAGCGTGGTGGTTGCGCCATGAAAGACGATTCGCAGCGGAAACCACATCCAGAAGGCGTCGGCGAAATAGAAACAGAGCGCACTCAGAGCCGACACGACAACGGCAAATAGCATCGTTCGCGCCACGCCGAAATCATGGGCGATCTTGGTGGTCACCGGCGCTGCCATCATCGCCGCAACGCCGGCCATTGCCGAATTTACCCCGATCATGGTGGAGGAGATGCCGCGCTTCTCAAGGATGATCGACAGGAGCGGCAGGCCCAGGCCGATGGCGACACCGACCGCACTGATGGCGGAGATGGCGGCGATCAGTGAGGGCCAGTGAATGGCGTCCGCTTCGCATTTCATTTGTGACATGACGGCCTTTATACAAAGTCTCGAATGAATCGGCCGTGGCGCGTGACATAGAGCCGCGCGGGGCTTTCAAAGGGCAGTGACGGATCACCTATCATGAGTTTTGTGACATCTTCGAGAACCGTGCGTGTGATTTTCGGCATGTTCAGACTGGAAAGCGCTGTCATGTCAAGCCATTGCACATTGTGCAGCTCATCTGAATCCCTGATTAGCCGGGTATCCAGCCGCAACTCGTCGGCGTAACAGCAAAAGAATCGCGTGTCGTAACGCCTGATATTGCCGGGCGGGGTGATTGCGCGCGCCACATATCGAAAACGCGAAAGATCCGGACCATCAGCGTCCATGCCCATATCGACGCCGGTTTCCTCCACGAGCTCGCGCGCGGCGGCAAGCGCCAGCGCCCGTGCCCCGGCAGCGCTCAGGCGGCGCGCGGCAGATGAGGTGAGGCTGCGCAGCACGGCGGGGTGCAGATCGCCGGAGAAGGGCAGGGCGTGGTCGCGTGGATCGCGTTTGCCACCGGGAAACACGTAAGCGCCGGGCATGAATATGTGCGCATTACTGCGCCGGCCCATCAGCACGCGAACAGCAGGGCCGGAACGATCAAACAGGATGATTGAGGCGGCATCGCGCGGCCGCAACGGGCCGCTCGCCGCCTTGGTGCTCGAGGGAAGCTCGGACACGTTCAAATTCCCGTCCGCCGTCAGTGGGAGGAGCCGTCTATCTGCACTTTTGGCTGTTTTCCGTCGAAGCCGTGCATTCTAAGTGCCCATTGCAGGCCGATGACGCCACCCTTGATCGGTTGCAGCGTCAGAAGCGCGGCCAAAATGGTGATAGGCACCCAGATGGCGAAGTGTACCCACATGGGAACGGAAAGCACGAGATCGGTCATCATGAAGCCGCCAACGGCGATATGGCCGATGATGACGATGGAAATATATGGCGGCAGGTCGTCGGAGCGGTGATGATGCATTTCCTCGCCGCAGGCCGCGCAATTGTCCACCGGCTTCAGGAAGGCCCGAAACAGGCGACCGCTGCCACAGGCCGGGCAGCGATTGGCCATGCCGCGCATGATCGAGCGGCCAAGCGGACGCTCCGCGCTTCCATCTCCGAAGGTAACCGTTTCCGAGCCCTGATTTGCACTCATCCTGAAGTCCTTCTCCCGTTTGTCTTAACCGCTTGACGCGGTCTTGTTACCGACGTCCTCTCGGCGGCCTTGTTCCCGGCTTGGCGGAAGGACGTGATGTCCGCCGGCCTGCCTTGTGGAACGACCGCGAGCCGACCGGCATCTTGCGCCCCGGGCTCAGCATTTCAAACCGCAGCGCACCAGCCAAGGGTACCGCTTCTGCAAGCCGCACCTGAACCGTATCGCCGAGTTGATAACCGAGACCCGTCTTTTCCCCCGTCAGAGCCTGATGGGCTTCGTCGTAGAGGAAATAGTCGGTTCCAAGTGTAGATATAGGAACAAACCCGTCGGCGCCAAACTGCGGCAGCGCGACAAATAGTCCCGCCTTGGTGACACCCGCGACGCGGCCATCGAACTCCTCACCGACGCGCTCGGAAAGATGGTGCGCGATCAGCCGGTTGATGGTGTCGCGCTCTGCGGCCATGGCGCGGCGCTCGAAGGTCGAGATTTCGGCGGCGATATCGTCCAGCGTCGCCTCTTCCTGCGGGGTGATGCCGCCTTCGCCGAGGCCTAGCGATCCGACCAGCGCCCGATGCACGATCAGGTCGGCATAACGGCGGATCGGTGAGGTGAAATGCGCGTACTTCATCAGGTTGAGGCCGAAATGGCCGATATTTTCCGGGCTGTAGATCGCCTGGCTCTGGCTGCGCAGCACCATCTCGTTGACCATGATCTGGTGCGGCGTGTCGAGTGCGCGCGCCAGAATACCGTTGAAGGAATTGGCGCGCATCGCGACACCCTTGGCCATGGAAATGCCGATGGTGCCGAGGAATTCGCGCAGCACTTCCTGCTTGGTAAGTGTGGGGGCGTCATGCACGCGGTAGACCAGCCGCTGCTTTTTCTTTTCCAGGGTCTCTGCGGCGGCGACGTTCGCCTGGATCATCATTTCCTCGATCAGCTTGTGCGCATCGAGGCGTTCGGGAATGACGACCTTGTCCACCGTGCCGTCGGGCCTGAGCTGGATCTTGCGCTCCGGCATGTCGAGTTCCAGCGGCTGGCGGCGATCGCGGCCGCGCTTCATCACGGCATAGGCGTGCCACAGCGGCTTCAGGATCGGCTCCAGCAGCGTGCCGGTCTTGTCGTCCGGGCGGCCGTCGATTGCGGCCTGCGCCTGCTGGTAGGAGAGCTTGGCGGCACTCTTCATCATGATGCGATGGAAAGTGTGGCTCGCCTTGCGGCCTTCCTTCGAGAACGTCATCCGCACAGCAAGGGCAGGGCGGTCGACGCCTTCCTTCAGCGAGCAGAGGTCGTTGGAGATGCGTTCCGGCAGCATCGGCACGACACGATCAGGGAAATAGACGGAGTTACCACGCTTCAGCGCCTCGCGGTCGAGCGGTGCGCCTGATCGCACATACCAGGACACGTCGGCGATAGCGACGGTGACGATCACTCCATCGGGATTGTCGGGCGAGGGGTCGAGTTCGGCATAGACCGCGTCGTCATGGTCCTTGGCGTCGGCCGGATCGATCGTGATCAGCGGCAGGTCGCGCCAGTCTTCGCGGTGAGACATGGTCGCGGGTTTTGCGGCATCCGCCTCGGCCAGAACATTCGGCGGGAAGATGTGCGGAATACCGTGGGCATGGATCGCGATCATCGAGATCGCCTTTTCCGAGGCGACTGAGCCGACGACCGAAAGAACCTTTGCGCGCGTCAGGCCGTAACGACCGCTGTTGCGCGAGGTTTCCACCTCGATCAGGTCGCCGTCCTTGGCATCGCCCACACCCTCGGGGTCGATGACCATTTCCTCGCCGCGCCGGTCGATCGGCATCAGGCGTCCGCCGCCGCCTTCCGTTTCCTTGAACACGCCAAGCAGTGCGTTCTGACGACGGTCGATCAGCTTGACGACGCGGGCCGTGTAGGCCGGGCCGACGCTGTCCTTGGACGGGAATATTTTTGCCAGAATGCGATCGCCGAGACCGGCGGCAGGGGCTTTCTTACTGCGATCCTGCGAAGACTGGCGGATGAGCACGGCGGGGGCCGCGCCCTGATCTTCAGGCCATTCGGCAGGCCGGCCGATCAATTCGCCGTCCTTGTCGCGGGTGGTGATGTCGAGAACCGTCACCGGCGGCAGGCCACCCGGTCGCGTCAGCGTCTTGCGGCTCTTCTGCACCATGCCATCGGTTTCAAGCTCCTTTAGCAGTGCCTTGAGCACAACGCGGTCGTCGCCTTTCAGCCCAAAAGCCTTGGCGATTTCGCGCTTGGAGGCCTGCTGCGGATGCTCGGCGATGAATTTCAGCAGCACTTCGCGGGAAGGCACCTCGCCATGGATGATGCCTTCACCTTCATTTGCCCGCTTGCCGCGCCCGGTACGTCCGAAGCCGTCGCTGGCGGAACCCTGTCTCTGACGCGGCGCCTTGCTCACGATTCTGCCTTCTTGGGTTTGGCTGCGGCCTTCGGCTTGGCAGCCGTCTTGCTTTTCGTTGCGGCCTTGGCTTTTGTCGCCTTCGGCTTTGCGGCTGTGTCGCCATCGGCCTTCTTGGCAGCAGTTTTCTTGGCCTTGGCGGGCTTGCCGCCGGTTCCTGTCTTGGCGATACGCTCGGCAATCAGCACCAGCGATTCGTCAAGCGTCACGGAGGTCGGATCCTGCCCCTTTGGAATGGTGGCGTTAACTTTGCCCCAGTTGACGTAAGCGCCGTAACGCCCGTCGCGGACGGTGATCGGGCCGCCATCGGGGTGATCACCCAGTTCCTTCAGCGCCGCGGGCGTGCCGTTGCGGCCGCGCCCCGGTCCCTTGCTCTGCTTCTCGGCAATAACGGTAACGGCACGGTTGAGGCCGATCGAGAACACATCTTCGATGCTTTCGAGGTTCGCATAGGAACCGTCATGCAACAGGAAGGGTCCGTAGCGGCCAAGCCCGGCGGAAATCATCTTGCCGGTTTCGGGATGCTTGCCGATATCGCGCGGCAGGTTGATGAGCGCCAGCGCCTTTTCGTGGTCGATGTCCTCAGGCTTCCAGCCCTTGGGCAGCGAGGAGCGCTTGGCTTCCTTGCCATCGCCGCGCTGGATGTACGGGCCGAAACGGCCAGACCGAAGCGTCAACTCCTCGCCAGTCATCGGATCGGCACCCAGCGCTTTCGGCTCGTTAGACACGGAAGCTTCGGCTTCCGAGCCATCGGACGTGAGCTGGCGGGTAAAGTTGCACTCCGGATAATTGGAGCAACCGACGAAAGCGCCGTATTTGCCGAGCTTCAGCGAAAGGTTGCCGGTGCCGCAAACCTGACAGATGCGCGGATCGGAACCGTCCTCACGCTTGGGGAAGACCAGCGGGGCCAGAACTTCATTGAGCGCATCCAGCACGTTGGTAACGCGCAACTCCTTGGTATCTTCGATCTGCGCGAAGAAATCCTTCCAGAAATCGCGCAGCACCTGCTTCCAGTCCAGTTCACCCGCGGAAATGCGGTCGAGCTTTTCTTCCAGATCGGCGGTGAAGTCGTATTCGACATATTTGGCAAAGAAGCTTTCGAGGAAAGCCGTCACCAGCCGTCCGCGCGAATGGGGAATGAGCTTGCGCTTGTCGATGATGATATATTCGCGGTCGCTTAGCGTCTTCAGTGTCGCCGCATAGGTGGAAGGACGGCCGATGCCGAGTTCTTCCATCTTCTTGATGAGCGATGCTTCCGAATAACGCGGTGGCGGCTCGGTGAAGTGCTGGCTGGCGTTGATCTTCTGCTTGGCGAGGTTCTCGCGCGCATTGATCTGCGGCAGGCGGCCTTCATCGTCACCGTCGTCGCTCTGCTCGCCATCTTCTTTCTGGTCGGTATAGGCGGCAATGAAGCCGTCGAAGCGGATGACGGAACCGACGGCACGAAGCCCGGCCTTTTCACCGTCCTTGTCGGCAAGGATTTCCACGGTGGTACGTTCGATTTCGGCAGATGCCATCTGGCTCGCAATGCCGCGCTTCCAGATCAGGTCGTAAAGACGCAATTGGTCGGCATCGAGGTAACGCTTCACCTGATCCGGTGTGCGGTTAAAATCGGTCGGACGGATAGCTTCGTGCGCTTCCTGCGCGTTCTTTGCCTTGGTCGAGTAGAAGCGCGCCTTTTCGGGCACATAGCGGTCGCCGAACTGCTCGCCGATGGCGCGGCGTGCGGCATCGATCGCTTCCGGCGCCATCTGCACGCCGTCGGTACGCATATAGGTGATCAAACCAACGGTTTCGCCGCCGATGTCGATACCTTCATATAGCTTCTGGGCCACCTGCATGGTGCGCGAGGCCGAAAAGCCCATGCGCGAGGAGGCAGCCTGCTGCAGCGTCGAGGTGGTGAAGGGCGGCCCGGGATTGCGCTTGACGGGTTTCGCCTCGACCGTATCGACAATATAGGTCGCGCCTTCCAGGAGCGCCTTCAGGCGGTTGGCGTCATCTCCCGTCTTGATCGAACGGCCTTGCAGCTTCTTGCCATCGGCGGAAACCAGTTTCGCCTCGAACTCGTCACCGCGCGGTGTCTTCAGCAGCGCGCTGATGTTCCAGTATTCCTCGGAGACGAAACGCTCGATCTCGGCTTCGCGGTCGCAGACGAGACGCAGCGAAACGGACTGCACGCGGCCGGCGGAACGGGCGCCCGGCAGCTTGCGCCACAAAACCGGCGACAGGTTGAAACCGACGAGATAATCCAGCGCACGGCGGGCAAGATAGGCATCGACCAGCGGCACGTCGATGTCGCGCGGGTTCGCCATCGCGTCCAGTACCGCCTTTTTGGTGATGGCGTTGAAGACCACGCGCTTCACCGGCTTGTCGCCGAGAACACGCTTCTTCTTCAAGAGATCAAGCACATGCCAGGAAATCGCTTCACCCTCGCGATCCGGGTCGGTTGCGAGAAACAGGCCGTCGGAGGATTTCACCGCGTCGGCAATGTCCTTCATGCGCTTGGCGGATGCGCTATCGACCTCCCAGGACATTTCGAAGTCCTGGTCGGGCAGCACAGATCCGTCCTTGGCAGGAAGGTCCCGGACGTGGCCAAAGGATGCAAGAACCTTGTAGCCCGGACCAAGATACTTGTTGATCGTCTTGGCTTTGGCAGGAGATTCTACGACGACGACATTCATATTGTTTTTTCTCTGGAACTGGTCCGTTAACATAGCCGGATCACGGCATAATGCCGCAATTCGCCTTCTTTATAATTCGACATGGACAGGTAATGCGCGCGGGTCAAGAGGCAAGCCCGATTTTATCGCTCCAAGGCAATTGCAACCTATGGATAATCTGCCGTTGTATTGCAATCTTTGGTAAATTTGTTATAGTGACCAACATGATTTGAATTGACGTAATGATCTTTGTTTCAGGTTGAAATTCCAGGATAGATATATGGTCCCGAACGCAACAAACAATAATGCCGATAATGAAGGGACCAGAGAGAACTTGGCTTACATTCGCCAGATGCTCGCGGAACTGAGGCTCGTCGCCAATCGCGAGGGCGCCGACATGCTGTGCTATCTGATTGAAATGGCCTATGTGGAAGTCGGCGATATCCAGAGCGGGCGGCGTAAGCTTTCAATCCGCGAGGAGCGAAACCCGCCCCCCGGCGTGCCGGTTTAACCGCCCGGCAATATCGAGTTCCAGCAGCACCATGTGAACCGTGGCCGCGGAAAAACCCGTGTGGCGAATGATATCGTCCGTTTCGACGGGCGAGTGCCCGAGAGCGGCGGCAACGATGCTGCGCTCGTCATCTCCGGGCGGTGACATTTCCGCATCGGATCGTGGTTCCTCGACCTTGCGGTCATAGGGCAATCGCGGTTCCATCAGCGGTCGTAGCGCATCGAGAATATCGGCCGCCCCTGTGGTCAGCATCGCGCCTTCCTTGATCAGCCGGTTGGTGCCTTCGCAGCGCGCATCGAGTGGGGAGCCTGGCACGGCGAAAACCAGCCGTCCCGCTTCGCCGGCAAGCCGCGCCGTGATCAGCGAACCGGATCGTTCCGCCGCTTCCACTATGACGATGCCGAGCGAGACGCCTGATATCAGCCGGTTGCGGCGGGGGAAATCCCGCGCGCGTGGCTCCCAGCCGAAGGGCATTTCGCTGATCGTCGCGCCACCCTGTTCGTAGATGTCCTGCAAGAGCCCAAAATTTTCCTGAGGGTAGGGACGGTCGAGACCGCCCGCCAGCATGGCCACCGTGCCGGTTGCAAGGCTTGCCCGGTGCGCTGCCGCATCGATGCCGCGCGCCAGCCCGGAAGCGATCGTATAGCCCGCACGACCGCAATCGCGCGCCAGCATCGCGGCGAATTTCGCGCCGTTGATGGAGGCGTTGCGTGATCCGACGATGCCGACGCAAGGTCTTGTTGCGGTGGATGCTGATCCCTTCATGGCGATCAGTGGCGGCGCGCCGTCGAGCTGTCGCAGGGCAGGCGGGTAGTCCGGCTCACCGATGCCGACGAAGCGAGCGCCGAATCTTTCAGCCGTTTCGATTTCGCCTTCCGCTTCCGCCTGTGTGGCAATGCGCGGACTGCGCAATGAACCGCCGCGCCTTGAAAGCTCGGGCAGGGCAGAGAGCGCTTTTTCAGCGCTGCCAAAATGATTGATGAGTTCGCGGAAGGTGACGGGGCCGATATTGTCGCTGCGGATCAGCCGAAGCCATGCGACCCGCTGCCGCCCGGAAAGCTCTATGCCCTGCCGTGTCGTTTCCTCATGCGGCATGACTTATCCTTAAAGCTGGCCTTAGCCCTTTTGCCCGATCCTGCTTTCCGTGCCGGCCAGAAGCCGTGCGATGTTTTCCCGGTGTTTCCACCAGGAAATCACGCTCAGCAACGTTACCAGAAGCGCCGTCTTTTCAGGCCCGACTATCCAGAGGGCGACCGGGATCACAAGCATGGCAACCAGCGCCGACAGCGAGGAATACCGGGTGATGAACGCGGTTGCGAGCCAGATCAGCGCAAAAGCCAGCATCATCAGGGGGGCAGCGCCTAAAAGCACGCCGATATAGGTCGCCACGCCCTTGCCGCCCTTGAAACCGAGCCACACCGGAAACAGATGGCCGAGAAAGGCAAAGAAACCGGCAACCAGAGACGCCTCGTAACCCCAGAGCGCATTGGCGACGAGCACTGCGGCGGTGCCCTTCAGCGCATCGAGCAGCAATGTCGCTGCAGCGAGCTTCTTGTTGCCGGTGCGCAGCACATTGGTGGCGCCAATATTGCCGGAACCAATCTTGCGCACATCGCCCAGCCCCGCCATGCGGGTGAGAAGCAGGCCGAAGGGTATCGAGCCGAATAGATAGCCAATCAGCGCCGCAAGCGCGAGAAGGGCAGGCGCCGTCTGCCAGTCAGTCAAAGCACTCATTCAACGTTCCCTCTCGTCGCGCGCCTGCGTGATCCCATGTCCGTGATCTTATGCCAAGGAATGAACCGCTTTGCCAGCCACATAAGTGGCGACAGCGCGGCCGCTGAAACGGGCATCCTCAAACGGCGTATTCTTGGATTTCGACACCAGTTGATCTCTCGCAACCAGCCAAGGCTCGTCCAGGTCGATCAGCGTGATATCAGCCTTCGCGCCGGCTTTAAGCGTTCCCGCATCCAGTCCGAAGATTTTCGCCGGGCGGGTGGAAAGCGCATCGATCAGCCGCATCAGCGGAACTTCGCCGCTATGGTGAAGGCGAAGCGCCGCCGCCAGCATGGTTTCCAGCCCCACCGCACCGCTTGCCGCATCCGAAAAGGGCAGGCGCTTGGTGTCCACGTCCTGCGGGTCGTGCGAGGAAACGATGATGTCGATCGTGCCATCCTTCAGCGCCTCGACCATGGCCTTGCGGTCGTCTTCTGCGCGCAAGGGAGGTGAGAGCTTGAAGAAGGTACGGTATTCGCCGATATCGTTCTCGTTCAGCGTCAGATGGTTGATCGAGATGCCGCAGGTTGCCTTGACGCCCCGCTGCCGGGCAAGACGGATCGCTTCTGCCGATTCCGGCACGGAAATCTTGGCGGCGTGATAGATCGCTTGCGTCAGACCGGCAATGCGCAGGTCGCGCTCCAGCGGAATGATCTCGGCTTCCTTGGGGATTCCGGACAGACCGAGCCAGCTTGCGAAAAGCCCCTCGTTCATGTCGCCGCCGCCGATATATTTGTCGCGGGTCTCAAGTGCAATCACCGCACCCAATTCGCGCGCATAGGTCATGGCGCGGCGCAGCACCAGCGTGTCGGAAAGCGCCCTGCGGCCATTGGTGAAGGCAACCGCACCGGCTTCCTTCAGCATGCCGATCTCAGTCATTTCCTCGCCGTTGAGGCCCTTGGTCAGGGCTGCGGCGGGATGCACATTGACGAGCGCCTTGTCGCGTGCCGCCTTTTTCACATATTCTACCAGCGCAATGTCGTCGATAACGGGGTCGGTGTCCGGCATGACGATGATGCTGGTGACGCCGCCGGCCGCTGCCGCGCGCGATGCGGATTCGATGGTTTCACGGTGTTCGCCACCCGGCTCACCGACAAAGACGCGGGCATCCACCAGACCGGGAACGGCCAGCAGCCCCTTGCAGTCGCGAACCGTCGCACCCTCGGGCACACCCTGGTTGTGTGCCTGCCCGCCGGAGGCGAGTATCGTGCCATCGGCACCGATGACGATGCTGCCCACCTCGTCCAGATTGCGGGAGGGATCAACGATGCGAAGGTTTTTGAGAACGGTCACGGCACTCATACGCGCTCACCCTGATTTTGCGAGACAAGCAGGGTTTCCATGACAGCCATGCGCACGGCAACCCCCATTTCCACCTGGCTTTCGATGACGCTCTGCGGACCATCAGCCACTTCGGATGAGATTTCCACGCCACGGTTCATCGGGCCGGGATGCATGACCAGCGCATCTTCTTTCGCTGCCTTCAACTTTTCGGCATCGAGACCGTAATAGTGGAAATATTCGCGCACCGAAGGCACGAAGGAGCCGGACATGCGCTCGCGCTGCAGGCGCAGCATCATCACAACATCGGCGTTCTTCAGGCCTTCCTTCATGTCATGGAAGACCTCGACGCTCATGTCGCGGATACCGGAGGGAAGAAGCGTTGCGGGAGCCACGACGCGCACGCGCGCGCCCATCTGGTTGAGCAGGATGATGTTGGAGCGGGCAACGCGCGAATGCAGTACGTCGCCGCAGATCGCCACCGTTATTCCCGAAAGATCACCCTTGGCGCGGCGAATGGTCAGCGCGTCGAGAAGGGCCTGCGTCGGGTGTTCATGCTGGCCGTCGCCGGCATTGACCACAGAGCAGGCAACCTTCTGCGCGAGAAGGGCTGCGGCACCGGCCGAGGAGTGACGCACGATCAGCACATCGGGGCGCATGGCGTTCAGCGTCATCGCCGTGTCGATCAGCGTTTCGCCCTTCTTCACCGAGGAATTGCTGACCGACATGTTCATCACATCGGCGCCAAGCCGTTTTCCGGCAAGTTCGAAGGAGGATTGTGTCCGGGTCGAAGCTTCGAAGAACAGGTTGATCTGCGTGAGGCCCCGAAGCGTCGAGGTTTTTTTCTCGCGCTGACGGCTGATTTTCACCGCTTCGTCGGCCTTGTCGAGAAGCAGGGTTATATCCTGATGGGAAAGCCCCTTTATGCCGAGGAGATGGCGGTGGGGAAAATAGACCATGGAAATTGTCCTCCGGGTCGCAATAGTCAACGGGTCTATAAAGACAGGTGGCTTTGCGGGCAAGCATGCGATAAGCCGGGTTTTGGCATATACACGCAATAAAGCACGAATCCCGATAGAAGGATGCGAATGACAGGCATGAACCGGACAGAAGAATCGCTCGCCGAACTAAACCAGCCTAGCCTATGGTCCGGTATTAATGCCTATCGTTCCGATCCGCTGATCGTCGACCTCACATCCGGCCTGTCACGCAATCTGAGGGACGAGTTCGACCAGCTCGGCCGTTACGTCACCTCGCACGAAGCGCAGGAACTGGCGCGCATGGCCAATCAGGGCGTGCCGCAGCTGCACACGCATGGCCCGCGCGGCGAACGTCTCGATCAGGTTGAGTTCCATCCCGCATGGCACGCACTGATGCGCCGTTCCATGTCATCGGGTCTTCATTCCAGCGTCTGGGAAAATGCGGCTGAGACGCGCGGCAACGAACACAAGGCGCGCGCCACCAAATTTTATCTGACCGCGCAGCTCGAGGCCGGGCATCTCTGCCCGTTGACCATGACCAGCGCCTCCGTTGCCGCCATCATGACCTCGTCGCGTGTGCAGAAGGAATGGGTGCCGAAGATACTGTCGCGGAAATATGATTCCTCGCAGAAGCCGGCCTTGCAGAAAACCGCCGTCACCGTCGGCATGGGCATGACGGAAAAGCAGGGCGGCACGGATGTGCGCGCCAACCGCAGCACGGCGGAGCGGGTGGGCGAGGGCATCTATCGCCTGTCCGGCCACAAATGGTTCCTGTCCGCGCCGATGAGCGACGGTTTCGTCATGCTGGCGCAGATGGGCGACGGCATGGGCTGTTTCCTGGTGCCGCGTTATCTGGAAGACGGTTCCGCGAACGGCCTGCACTTCCAGCGCCTGAAGGACAAGCTCGGCAACCGCTCCAACGCCTCCGCCGAAGTCGAGTTCACCGATGCTTTCGGTTATCTTCTGGGTGAACCCGGCAGCGGTGTGCGCACCATTCTCGACATGGTGACGCTGACGCGGCTCGACTGCGCGCTGGCATCATCAGGCATGATGCGCGCTTCGCTCGCCGAAGCCGTGCATTTCGCACGCGGCCGTTCCGTCTTCGGCAAGACGCTGGTCAGCCAGCCGATCATGACGCGCGTTCTCGCCGATATGGCGCTGGATGTCGCAGCCGCGACGGCACTCTCCTTCCGGCTGGCATCGGCATTCGATGCCGCCCGCAACAATGCCGCCGAGGCGGCCTATGCGCGGGTGATGACGCCGATTGTGAAATACTGGTGCTGCAAGATCGCGCCGGCGTTGATCTACGAGGCGATGGAGTGCCTTGGCGGTAACGGATATGTGGAAGAACGGCCGATTGCCCGCCACTACCGCGAAGCGCCGGTCAATGCCATCTGGGAAGGCTCCGGCAACGTCATGGCGCTGGATGTGCTGCGTGTTCTTCAGCGCGGCAAGGATCTGTTCGATCTCGTTTTCCAGACGCTGGAGCGCGATCTCGGACCCGCCGGCAAAAAGACCACGGATGTGCTGCGCGCCGCAATCGCGCTTGCCGAACGCGATGAGGGTGCCGCCCGCCTGCTGGTGGAGCAATTCGCACTCGCTGCCGCTGCCGCCGAGCTTTGCCGGCTCGGCGCCGGCAAGATCGCAGACGCCTTCCTCGAAACCCGTCTGGCGGGTGGTTGGCGACATACTTACGGCATGCTCGATTCTCGCTTTGATCCGAATTATATAATCGATTTATTGTATCCGCCCGCGTCCTGACCGATAAAGGGTGGAAGGCTGTTGTTGCAGTCCCTGTGGGAGGGGTATCGGATTTGAGAAAAGGCGTTGGCGTGGGGCGTATTTCTGTCTTTCAGTCGTCGGGCGCGTGCGCGCGCATGGAGATGGAGGGCGATAGAAGATGCTGACCTTCCGCTCCGCCCGTCCTGAAGATGAAGAGGCGCTCTACGCCATCAGTCTTGCCACCGGCGATGCCGGGCGGGATGCCACCCCGCTTTATCGCGATGGCCGCATGGTGGGGCATATCTATTCCGTGCCTTATCTGCATCTGTGGCCCGATGCCGTTTTTGTGGCGGAAGACGAAGAGGGTGTCTGCGGTTACATCGCCGGCGCGCTCGATACCGCCTTGCATGATGAGCGGCTGGAGCGCGAGTGGTGGCCGCATCTGCGCGCCCTTTATCCCGACCCCGTTGGCGACCAGCAAACATGGGACGCCGATCAGCGCCGTGCACATTTCATCCACCACCCGCGCCACACGCCAACCTGGCTGACCGATCCGTTTCCGGCCCATATCCACCTGAACCTTCTGCCACGCACACAGGGCAAGGGCGGCGGCACGCGGCTTTTGTCGCGCTGGCTCGATATGGCGAGACAAAACAACGTCTATGGCATCCACCTCGGCGCCAGCGAGCGCAACCAGGCGGGTATTCGCTTTTGGGAAACCCGCGGCTTCAAACGTCTCGAAACCCACGACACACCAGGCACCGTGTGGTTTGGAATGGCGCTGGAGTGATTATTTGCGGGGTACGGGTCCTCGATCTTCATTCATCCACAGGAACCTTCTCCCCAGCCGCTGCGCTGCATTGTCCTCGTCTTCATGCTTTGTTAACCCGTTGGGTCAGGCCTTTTAAAAGACGGGTAGGGAAGTATGCTGGCGACCGCAGAGGTGATTTCAGCCGACAAGCCGGAAAAGCGCATCAAGGATCGCGCTGCGACCGAAAAGGCGATTTTTGAGGCGGCCCGGTCGCTTCTGGCCGAAGAGGGCTTTCAGGGTTTTGGCATCAATGCCGTTGCCCGCCGCGCCGGATGCGACAAGCAGCTGATCTACCGTTATTTCGGCGGTCTGGAAGGGTTGATCGAGGCGATCGGTGAGGATCTCGGATCCTGGGTAAAGGACCGTATTCCTGAAGATACCGGTGGCATGTTCCTGTTGACCTATGGCGATCTCATGGAAAAGCTGGCGCTTTATTTCATGGATGCGCTGCGCAGCGATCCTCTCGTCTGCAAGATCATTGCCTGGGAAGTGTCGGATGGCTCGCCGCAGGTCAGGCAGCTTGCCGAAGCCCGTGCCAAATCGCTCGGCAAATGGCTGGAGCGCATGCGCGGATCGCTGGCAGCACCCAAGGGCGTAGATACCGCAGCCGTCAATGCCGTGTTGTTCGCCGCCATCCAGCATCTCGTGATTTCCGCCGCCACCAGCGGCCAGTTCGCCGGCGTGCCGTTGAAGTCGGACAAGGACTGGGACAAGATTGCAACCGCCGTCAAAAGACTGGTGCGCGGCGTTTACGGCTGAGCGCGGCGTAACGAGCCGGGCGAGACGGTCGCCTTAACAAAATCGGCCGTTATTTGACGAAAAATCAACCATGTTTTCAGTGGTCCGGCAACCTTGCGGCATCGCATGCCGTTGGCTTCGTGAGGGGTGTTTTCCACAGCCGGACCGGCCACCGTTAACCATACCGACAGCTTTCATTTGCTTAGCCATGGTTACCGGTCCAGTGTGCATTAACAAAATGTTAACCATGCGCAATGACTGCGTATAAGGGAGCCGCAAGTGAGCCGCTGGACAGCTTTGGGCGTCATGATGACGTTTTTTGCTATGCTGCCGTTGGATATTGACGCGCCGGCGTTTAACCTTTGCCTGATGGCTCTGGTGCGCTGGGCGGTGCTTGCTGGCATTCCCGATACGATTTTCACGCGGGAGCAGACTGCATGAAGTGGTTTTTGATCCTCTGGGCCGGTCCCGTTGCATTGCTCGGCAGCTGGTACTGGCTATCCTATTACGACTTGAGCTTCGGCTTCTTCATGCTGACGCGCCAGACGCATGATCTAGTATTCCAGATTTACGGCAATATCCTCGGCCTGCCGCCGGAAAGCCTGCCGCCGCTGGTCGCGCGCGCCATAGCGGTCGACAGCCTGATCGTTTTTGCGATCCTTGCTTTCCGCAAGCGAAAACAGATTGCCAATTGGTGGCAGGGACGTCAGCCCGTTGCGCGGGCGAGTGCCGAAAGCCTGTCCAGCGCGCCCTGAAGAATGAAGCTTGCGGCTGCCGAATCGATGCGTTCGGCCCGTTTGGCGCGAGAGACGTCCATTTCCAGAAGCACACGTTCGGCGGCGACCGTTGAAAGCCGTTCATCCCAGAAAATGAAGGGCAGGGCGGTTTTTTCCCCCATGGTACGAACGAAGGCGCGTGTTGCCTGAGCGCGTGGTCCGGCCGATCCATCCATGTTTATGGGCAGGCCGATGATGAAAGCGGATACCTTTTCCTTTTCGGCAAAGGCCAGCAGCACCTCGGCATCCCGAGTGAATTTGACCCGTTTGATGACGGGGCGCGGCGTGGCGAAGCGCCGCGACAGGTCCGACATGGCAAGTCCGATGGTTTTCGTCCCAAGGTCGAGGCCCGCAATCGCCTGTGCCGGCTGAAGCGTTTCCGCGAGCTCCTCGATGGTAAGTATCGCCATGTCGTACGCTGTCCTTTATCTTTTGCGGACGAATTCTGTGCGCAGCACCAGACCCTTAACCGTCTCGTGCCTGCAATCGATTTCTTCCGGATTTCCGGTCAGGCGGATCGATTTGATGACAGTGCCCTGCTTGATGACCGTATTGGTGCCTTTGACCTTCAGATCCTTGATCAGCGTTACCTGGTCACCATCCGCAAGCACGTTGCCTGCCGCATCGCGCACTTCGTTCGCGCGCGAAGCTTCTGCGGCCAGCTCGGACGCAGGCCGCCATTCGCCGGTCGCCTCGTCATACACGTAATCGTCATTATCTGCGGCCATTGTCGCCTCTCTGAAATATCGGTAGTGCGGTTGTTCAAGCCGTCCTATGTCATAATATACGGGCAATACAAAGGAGAACTTCCCATGAAAATCACCTGGCTCGGCCATTCCGCCTTCCGCCTTGAAAACGGCAGCGCGAAGATCCTTATCGATCCGTTTTTCACCGGCAATCCCGGTTTTGCCGGACAGGATGCGAAAAGCGCGGCTGAAGGCATCACCCATATTCTCCTGACCCACGGCCACGGCGATCATGTGGGGGATACCGTCCAGCTTGCTCGCGAAACGGGCGCGACGGTGCTTGCCAATGCCGATCTCGCCGCCTGGCTTTCCACCAAGGGCGTGGCGAAGGTCGATATGGGTAATACCGGCGGCACGGTACATTTCGACGGTTTTTCCGTAACCTTCACCAATGCGCTGCATTCGTCCGCCCAGATCACCGAGGATGGCGTTTCCCATTCACTCGGCAACGCGAATGGACTGATGCTGCATTTCGAAGACGGTCCGGCCGTCTATCATATGGGCGATACGGATATTTTCTCCGACATGAAGCTCATCAACGAATTGCACCAGCCGGATATTGGTCTCGTGCCAATCGGCGACCGCTTCACCATGGGTGGTGCGGTGGCTGCACTCGCCTGCCAGCGCTTTTTCAAATTCGCCAACGTCATTCCCTGCCACTATGGTTCCTTCCCGATCGTTGACCAGACGCCGGAGAAGTTCGTGGCCGGCATGGAAGGCTCGGATGCGCGCGTCCACACGCCGAAGCCGGGCGAAATACTGTCCTTCTGACATTTTGCTGACGCATGTCGCTACAGCAAAACCGCTACACAGTTTTACGCGACATGCTTTCTACCGTTGCGAATGGCGGACATGGTGATTATAGCGGTTAGGAAAATTCTGACCGGAGTAGAACCATGTCCGTCGATCTCGCCACCGTAAAGCGCGTTGCGCGCCTTGCCCGTATCGCTGTTACTGAAGACGAAGCACAAAATATGCTTGGCCAGTTGAACGGCATACTCGGTTTCGTGGAGCAGCTTTCGGAATTGAATGTTGACGGCGTCGAGCCGATGACCTCCGTTACCCCCGTGGATATGAAAAAGCGTGCCGACGTCGTGACCGACGGCAACAAGGCGGAAGACATCGTCGCCAATGCGCCTGCGACCGACCGGGACTTCTTCATGGTTCCGAAAGTGGTCGAGTAATCCGACCGCCGTTTGCCGCCCGATTTTTTCAAGATTTCGAAAGCCGTTGCCGACCATGACCGACCTGACGAGCCTGACCATTGCCGAAGCCCGCGAAAAGCTGAAGGCGAAAGAGTTTTCCGCCCTCGAGCTGACCGACGCCTATATTGCCGCCATCGACGCCGCCAACGGCGCGCTGAACGCCTATGTTGCCTTGACGCCTGAAAAGGCGCGCGACATGGCGAAAGCCTCCGATGGCCGCATCGCCGCAGGCGCGGCGGGCGAGCTGGAAGGCGTTCCGCTCGGCGTGAAGGACCTTTTCGCCACCCGTGACGTGCACACGCAGGCGTGTTCGCATGTTCTCGATGGCTTCAAGCCGAAATACGAATCGACCGTCACCCAGAACCTCTGGGACCAGGGCGCCGTCATGCTCGGCAAGCTCAACATGGACGAGTTCGCCATGGGCTCGTCCAACGAAAGCTCCTGGTACGGTCCGGCCATCAACCCCTGGCGCGCCAACGGCTCAGAGCAGAAGCTGGTGCCCGGTGGTTCCTCCGGCGGTTCGGCCGCAGCCGTTGCCGCGCATCTGTGCGCCGGCGCCACGGCAACCGACACCGGCGGCTCCATCCGCCAGCCGGCGGCCTTTACCGGCACCGTCGGCATCAAGCCTACTTATGGCCGTTGCTCGCGTTACGGCATCGTTGCTTATGCTTCCTCGCTCGATCAGGCCGGCCCGATCGCACGTGACGTGCGCGACGCCGCTATCCTGTTGAAGACGATGGCGAGCGTTGACGCAAAGGATACGACCTCCGTCGACCTGCCGGTGCCGGATTACGAAAAGGCCATCGGCCAGTCGCTCAAGGGCCTGAAGATCGGTATCCCCAGGGAATATCGCGTCGATGGCATGCCGGAAGAAATCGAAAAGCTCTGGGCAAAGGGCGTCGAATGGCTGCGCGATGCCGGTGCCGAAGTGGTCGATATCTCGCTGCCGCACACCAAATACGCGCTTCCTGCCTATTACATCGTCGCGCCCGCGGAAGCTTCGTCCAACCTCGCTCGTTATGACGGCGTACGTTACGGCCTGCGCGTCGACGGCAAGGACATTGCCGACATGTACGAGAAGAGCCGTGCAGCCGGTTTCGGCAAGGAAGTGCAGCGCCGTATCATGGTCGGCACCTACGTGCTTTCAGCCGGTTATTACGACGCCTATTACCTGAAGGCGCAAAAGGTCCGCACGCTGATCAAGCGCGATTTCGAAAACGTCTTCCATGAGGGCGTCGACGCCATTCTGGCGCCGATTACACCGTCTTCCGCCTTCGCTGTCGGCGATGAGGAACTCGCTTCCGATCCCGTCAAGATGTACCTCCAGGACGTCTTCACCATCACGGTCAACATGGCCGGTCTTCCCGGCCTCTCGGTGCCTGCCGGCCTGGACGGCAAGGGCCTGCCGCTCGGCTTGCAGCTCATCGGCAAGCCTTTCGAAGAAGAGACGCTCTTCAAGACGGCGCATGCCATTGAGCAGGCTGCCGGCAAGTTCACGCCTGCCAAGTGGTGGTAAGCGGTCTCAAGCTTAGACAGATGAACAAAGCCGATCGCGATGCGGTCGGCTTTGTCGGTTTTGCCGCGTGGCGTGCCGGCGAAGCTTTCGACGCCTCATATCTCGATTCCCATGTCATCGAGCGGGTGAGGGGCGAATTCCAAAACTTCGCCAAGTCTCCGACCGGTGATGTCGTCGTTGCCGAAATGGACGGTGTCGTCGTCGGTTGGGGCGCTTGCGATGCCAAGCCTCATCATATTTGAGATCTGTGGGTGGACCCAACCTGGCAGGGCAAGGGGATTGGAAAAGCGCTGATTGTCCAATTTCTCGATAGGATGCGGGCCGAAGGCCTGCCGCTTGCCACCATCGACACTCATGCCAGGAACCGCGCCGCCCTCGGTCTTTACGAGCGTTGCGGTTTTCAGATCGTCTGGCGCGGCATGGAATATTCCGACATCATGAAAGTCGAACTTGAGAAAGTGAAGTTGGAGCAAAAGCTCTCTTCATAATTTGTTTCACCGTCGATGCCGCATGGCGAAATGCCGGGCGACAGCATTCCCGCCGCCCGGTCGGTTTATCGGTTGTCCAACTCACCCCTTACGAGCTCCAGCCCGCGCGTGGTGATGCGGTAGGGCTTGCCACCGGACGATGCGATGGCTCTTTTGCGTTTCAGTTTGCGGAAGGTGAGGAGATCGAGGCCGCTGAAAATCCAGCCGTCGCGCGTATAGAGCGCGAGTTTTTCGATTTTGTGATGGTCGTCTCGAACGAGTTCGATGCTGCCGCCCTGGGCGAGCAGGTGAAGAATGCGCTGTTCGGCGCGGGAAATGTCCATTGTCGGAAATCCGGTCGGCGTCTTCTAGACGCATGAAAACAAGTCCGGGTGCCGTTAAGGCATCCAGGTCGGTTTCATCATGGCCCGGCGCGCAAGAAACTTGCGGGCAGGGCCGTTACCGGGACTCCGATTGAGCGAACATAAAAGCTCCTTGTTTGCTCTTTTTGGTTAGCGGGGGAGACCTGCGCGGTCAAGTCCCACGGGCATCACCCGACCCGGCAGGCAGGGCGGTGTGGAAACCGCACTGGCCGAATCGCACCGCCGGTGCTTTACTTCGTTGGGCCATGGAGGGCGCGGCTTGATCGTCATTCGCAATGCGCAGGAGCAGGAAGCGGAGGTTCTGGCAGCCATCGGCCTCAGGGCGTGGCGACAGGCCACAACCGCGCTCGGCATTACCGCGACGCTTTACGATAACGCAGCCAGTGCCTTTTCCAATTTCACCCGCTCGTCCTGGCTTGCCATCCGCGTGGCCGAGTTCGGCGGCGCGGTTGCCGGATGGGCGGCACGGGAACATTTCAACGAGGCGATTTCCGATTTCTGGATCGATCCGGATTTTCAGCGCAGGGGTATAGGCAGCCTCCTGCTTGCGGATATCGAACGGCAGATATTGCAACGTGATTTCGAAACCATCCGGCTTGAAACCCATGCGCAGAACGAACCGGCGGTCGCCTTTTTCCGTCATCACGGTTACAGCGTCCACTGGCTCTCCGTCTCCTATGCGCCGAAGCTTGATCGCGACGTGCAATCCGTCGGCCTGCAAAAGCAGCTGGTCGAGGTCGAGAGCGGCCTTTATGGGCCGGGGTTCTGAGAGAGCGTCTGCAAGCCGGTTACAAGCCGTATCGGCCAGTCCGGCATGATGGCGAGGGACGCGACAAGGCCCACCTGTAAAATTACGATGGATATCAGGATGCTGCGGAAGGGTTCCTTGCGGGTTTTGTGCCGCAGCAGGCGTTGAGCCGAGACTGCGCCCATGCTGCCGCCAATAAAAGCAAGCAATAACAGAGTACTTTCCCGAATGCGCCAGCCACCGTTTCTCGCCGCCTCCTTGTCCCACCAATAGACAAGAAAGACGAAAAGATTGAAGGCGATATAGGTCATGAAGCAGAGAGCGATCATGGTCATGACGTGAATTGAAACTGAGAACCGTAAAAAACACGTATCAGGTTCCGGCGAAAATCCGGTGCCTGGCGCGACAGGGTGCAAGATGTCTTGCGCCCGCGCTCCATTTGTTCTACCCACCAAAGCCAAAGAACCCGTATATCGTGAGCTTCATATGACCCTTATAGACGTGCGCACCCCCGACCCGAAACGCTTCATTCCCGGCGCCACCGGCGATTGGGAAATCGTGATCGGCCTGGAGGTGCATGCGCAGGTTCTCTCCAATTCCAAGCTGTTTTCCGGCGCTTCGACCACTTTCGGCAATGCGCCGAACTCCAACGTGTCGCTTGTGGACGCCGCCATGCCCGGCATGCTTCCCGTCATCAACGAGGAATGCGTCAAGCAGGCGGTGCGCACCGGTCTCGGCCTGAAGGCCAAGATCAACAACCGTTCGATCTTCGACCGCAAGAACTATTTCTATCCGGATTTGCCGCAGGGCTACCAGATTTCGCAGTTCAAGGACCCGATCGTCGGCGAGGGCATCATCACGATTTCGCTCGGTCCGGACCGTCAGGGCAATTTCGAGGATATCGAGATCGGCATCGAGCGCCTGCATCTGGAGCAGGACGCCGGCAAGTCCATGCACGACCAGCACCCGACCATGTCCTTCGTGGACCTGAACCGTTCGGGCGTGGCGCTGATGGAAATCGTCTCCAAGCCCGACATGCGCTCGTCGGATGAGGCAAAGGCCTATCTCACCAAGCTGCGCTCCATCGTGCGTTATCTCGGCACCTGCGACGGCAACATGGACGAAGGCTCGATGCGCGCCGACGTCAACGTCTCCGTGCGCCGTCCCGGCGAAGGTTTCGGCACGCGCTGCGAGATCAAGAACGTCAACTCCATCCGCTTCGTCGGCCAGGCCATCGAATATGAGGCGCGCCGCCAGATCGCCATTCTCGAAGACGGCGGTGTCATCGATCAGGAAACTCGCCTGTTCGATCCCGGCAAGGGTGAGACGCGTTCCATGCGCTCCAAGGAAGACGCGCATGACTATCGCTATTTCCCTGATCCGGACCTGCTGCCGCTCGAATTCGACGATGCTTTCGTCGAGGCGCTGAAGGTCGATCTGCCGGAACTGCCTGATGACAAGAAGGCCCGTTTCGTCGCTGATCTTGGCCTGTCGGTCTACGACGCCTCGATCCTCGTTTCGGAAAAGGCGATCGCCGATTATTACGAGTCCGTTGCTGCCGGCCGCGACCCGAAGGCTGCCGCCAACTGGGTCATCAACGATCTTCTCGGTGCGCTGAACAAATCAGGCAAGGACATCGAGACGACGCCGGTTTCTCCCGAACAGCTGGGCGGCATTATCGATCTCATCAAGGCAGAGACCATTTCCGGCAAGATCGCCAAGGATGTGTTCGAAATCGTCTGGAACGAGGGCGGCAACCCGGCCGAAATCGTCGAGACGCGCGGCATGAAGCAGGTGACGGATACCGGCGCCATCGAAAAGGCCGTGGACGAGATCATCGCCGCCAACCCAGATCAGGTCGAGAAGGTGAAGGCGAAGCCGGCGCTTGCCGGCTGGTTCGTCGGCCAGGTCATGAAGGCGACGGGCGGCAAGGCCAACCCGCAGGCCGTGCAGGCGCTGGTGAAGGCCAAGCTCGGCATCGAGGACGAGTAAGCGGACGCTGCTTCCCGTGCCGGTACAATGGCATTGAAGTAGCAAGTTCTCATCCGTCATTCTCGGCATAAGCCCGAGGATGACGTCGAGCACTGGGACTGACATTAATTTATGCCGGGATCATGCCCGGCATTTCTGTTTCGAGACGGAGCAAACATCATGTTTTTTATACGCACGGCAAGCCAGCGCGATATCGAGCCGGTCCGGGCGCTTCTGGCTACCACCTGGCATGCGACCTACGACGCGATCTACGGCGCAGACAAGGTGAAGGAGCTGATTGCCGCATGGCATTCGCCACAGGCCATGAAGGACCGCATCGAGAAAAAGGGCGGCGAATTTCTGGTGGCCGATAATGGCCGGCAGATCGGCGGTATGGCTTATGCTTCCATGTCTGCGAAGATGAGCAAGACAGCCCTGTTGCACCAGCTTTATGTTGCACCTGAATTCCAGCGTCAGGGCGTCGGCCGCGATCTCTTCGCCGAGCTTGAAACCTGCTTTCCGGATGCGGAAATCATGCGTCTGGAAGTGGAGCCCAAAAATACTGTCGCAATAGCCTTTTATGAAGGCGTCGGATTTACCGAGGTTGACCGAATCGAGCGCATGGCGGGTATCGATGGTTTTCCCGGTATCGTCATGGAAAAGAGCCTGAAACGATGAATGCGACATTAGATACGCTGATAATCCGCACGGCACGGCAAGAGGATGTTCCCGCACTCGCGGCCATCTATGCCGCTGACGAAATCGGAGGCCACGGCGATACGGCCGACGAATCGGCCCTGCCGGACTATCTCGCGGCCTTCCGCGACATCGAGGCGTCACCCACCGAGACGCTTTACGTGGCGGAACTGGACGGCGAGATCGTCGGCACTTTCCAGACGGCCATCCTGACCAAGCTTATCGGGCGCGGCGCCAAATCCATGGTGATTGAAGCGGTGCAGACGCGGCCCGACATGCGCGGCCGTGGCATCGGCGCAGTCATGATCAACTATTGCCTTGATGAAGCGCGCGCCAGGGGCATGAAAGCCGTGCAGCTCACCTCCAACGTGGCGAGGCTCGATGCCCATCGCTTTTACGAGCGGCTGGGTTTCGAAAAGCGGCATCTCGGTTTCAGGATGAAGCTGAAATAGCGCGGATATATCGGGAAATACTGGACAATCGCCGTGAGGGGCGGCATAAGCTTGTCTTGTGCCGTGCACGGAAAATCGCTGCGGCGCATTCAAGCCCGAGGAACGCATAATGAAGACTCTCCTGACGCAAATCTTCACCTGGTGGAACGGCCAGACGATCGGAACGCGGTTTCACACCTGGCGTTTCGGCAAGAAGGTCGGACAGGACGAGTTGGGCAACACTTATTACGAAGGCGGCACCACCTCCTGGGGCATGCCGCGCCGTTGGGTGATCTATAACGGTTATGCCGAAGCTTCTGCCATTCCGCCCGGCTGGCATGGCTGGATGCACTACCGCACCGACGTGCCGCCGAGCCAGGAAACATACGTTCCGCGGGAATGGCAGAAGGCGCATCAGGCCAACCTCACCGGCACATCCAAGGCCTATCGCCCACAGGGATCGCTGGCGGTCGCAGGCGAGCGTCCACGCGTAACCGGCGACTACGACGCCTGGACCCCCGGCAACTGAGCAGGGGAAAAATGAGCATTGCGATGCGCGGTGTTGTGCAAAACGCCGCGCTTGGCACCCGACCTCACCGGTTTTTGCCACATTCCGCCCTTACGCGTTGATCCGGTCGTCGTCCCGACACAGGCAATTTTTTGGAGACATATCGTATGAGGATATTCACGCGGGATCGTTCTTTGCGTGCGCTGACAGTCTCGCTGTTTGCAGCGGTCTCTGCTGTCATCCTCGTATCGCCCGTCTCCGCCGCCCGTCTTGAAAACCGCGTGGCAGTGTTTTCCGGCATCGACAAGATCACCGGCCGCATTACGTCTTTCGATGTCTATATCGACGAAACGGTTCAGTTCGGCGCGCTCCAGGTGACGCCTAAGGTCTGTTACTCGCGCGACCAGACGGAAGCCCAGAAGATCGATGCTTTCATCGAGGTGGATGAAATTACTCTCGACCGCAAGATAAAGCGGATTTTCACTGGCTGGATGTTCGCCGACAGCCCCGGCCTCAATGCCGTCGAGCACCCGATCTACGACGTATGGCTGACGGGCTGCAAGCAGGACTCCGAAGTTCCCGCTCCCTCAACGGCAAGCAAATAACGTTACGTTATGATTTTTAGAATTGCAGGTCTGGCTGGTTGACGGCCTGATCGAGCATTTTCGCATATTGCTGCTTCGGCACGTCGATCGCGCCGAATGTCTTCAGATGCTCGGTGGTGAATTGAGTGTCGAGCAACACGAAACCGCTTGCTCTCAGCCGCTCCACCAGATGCACGAGGCAAATTTTCGAGGCGTTGGTGCGGCGGGAAAACATGCTCTCGCCGAAGAATGCGGCCCCAAGCGATACGCCGTAAAGTCCGCCGACAAGTTCCTTGCCATCCCACGCCTCGACACTATGGGCATGGCCGATCTGGTGCAGTTCGGTGTAGAGTTTGCGAATTGTGGCGTTGATCCAGGTGCTCGGCCTGTCCGGCGCTTCAGCCGCACATCCTGCCATCACCGCTTCGAAAGCGGTATTGAAGCGTATCTCGAACGGCTTCTTGCGCATCGCCTTGGCGAGGCTTTTGGAAATGTGGAAATCGTTGAGCGGAATGATTCCGCGTATTTCCGGCTCGACCCAGAAAAGCTCGGGATCGTCAGCCGAATCGGCCATCGGGAACAGGCCGGCGGAATAGGCGCGCAGCAATATATCGACGGTTATGCCGTTATTTTTGCTGCGCCGCCCAACCATATCTCTTAGTGAGACGCATCACCGGCCAGGTATTTTTCCAGCCAGTGAATGTCGTAATTGCCGCTGAGGATATCTTCGTTCTGAAGAAGATCCTGGAAAAGCGGGAGCGTGGTCTTGATGCCGTCGACGACGAACTCGTCCAATGCCCGGCGTAGACGGCGGATGCATTCGTCACGGTCGCGACCGTGAACGATAAGCTTGCCGATCATGCTGTCGTAATAAGGCGGGATCTTGTAGCCCTGATAGGCACCCGAATCGACGCGCACGCCAAGGCCGCCCGGCGTATGGAAATAGGTCAACGTGCCGGGGGAGGGAACGAATGTGCGCGGGTCCTCGGCATTGATACGGCATTCGATGGCATGGCCATGGAATTCGATATCCGCCTGCGTGACCGACAGGCCCTGTCCCGAAGCAACCCTGATCTGTTCCTGCACGAGGTCCATGCCGGTGATCGCTTCCGTGACCGGATGTTCCACCTGAAGACGGGTGTTCATTTCAATGAAATAGAACTCGCCGTTTTCGTAAAGGAACTCGATGGTGCCGGCACCGCGATATTTCAGCTTGCGCATGGCGCTTGCACAAATTTCGCCGATCTTCATGCGCTGTTCAACGGTGAGGGCCGGGGAGTTCGCCTCTTCCAGCACCTTCTGGTGACGGCGCTGCAGCGAGCAGTCGCGTTCGCCAAGATGAATGGCGTTGCCTTCGCCGTCGCCGAAAACCTGCACTTCGATATGACGCGGCTTGCCGAGGTATTTTTCCATATAAACGGCGTCGTTGCCGAAGGCAGCTGCCGCTTCGGAGCGGGCCGTCGAGACCGCCTCGTCGAGATCCGCTTCCGTCTTCGCCACCTTCATGCCGCGACCGCCGCCGCCTGCCGTCGCCTTGATCAGGACCGGGAAGCCGATCGTCCGGGCGATTTCGAGCGCATTCTCGGGCTTCACTTCGCCGTCGGAGCCGGGAACCACGGGAATACCGAGTTCCTGTGCGGTCTGCTTGGCGGTGATCTTGTCGCCCATAAGGCGGATATGCTCTGCGGTCGGTCCGATGAAGGTAATGCCGTGCGCGTCGAGGATATCGGCGAACTTGGCGTTTTCCGACAGGAAGCCGTAACCGGGGTGAACGGCGTCCGCACCGGTGATTTCGCAGGCCGCAACGATCTGGTGGATGTTGAGGTAGCTGTCACGCGAAGGCGGCGGGCCGATGCACACGCTTTCGTCGGCAAGGCGCACATGCATGGCGTCCGCGTCTGCGGTGGAATGCACGGCGACTGTCGGAATGCCAAGCTCCTTGGCAGCGCGCAGGACGCGCAGCGCAATCTCGCCGCGGTTGGCTATGAGGATCTTCGAAACCATGCTGAACCGCCTTTATTCGATGACCACGAGAGCTTCACCATACTCCACGGGCTGTGAGTCGTTGACGACGATTTCCACGACCTTGCCGGACTTCGGAGCCGGGATCTGGTTCATGGTCTTCATGGCTTCAACGATGAGGATGGTCTGACCTTCCTTGACGGTCGCGCCCACTTCGACGAACGGACGTGCGCCCGGAGCAGGCGACAGGTAAACCGTGCCGACCATTGGCGAGGTAACGGTATTGGCCGGGTTGCGGGCAGGTGCTGCGGCGACCGCAGGTGCTGCCGGAGCGGCAACTGCCGCTGCTGCAGGGGCTGGCGCCGGTGCTGCGTAACCGGTGGGCGCTGCGGCATATACCGTGGTGGGCGGAGCGGCGCGGGAAACGCGGATGCGCAGGTCTTCCTGCTCCACTTCGATTTCCGAAAGGTCGGTATCGTTGAGGATATTCGCGAGCTCGCGGATCAGTTCCTTGTCGATACCCTGTTTCTTTTCAGACATGACAAACCCTATTCTTTGTTTCTTTTTATGCCGTGATGTTCTTCAGCGCGTGAAGCGCCATGATGTAGCCATATGGTCCGAAACCGCAGACCATGCCCTTCGCGGCGGGCGATACCATCGATTTGTGACGGAACTCTTCCCGCGCGTGGATGTTGGAAATATGCACTTCCACGACGGGCGTGGAAATCGCACGAATGGCGTCATGCAGCGCGATCGAGGTGTGGCTGTAGGCGCCGGGATTGATGACCACACCTGCCGCTCTCTCTCCCGCCTCATGCAACCAGTCCACGAGCACGCCTTCGTGGTTGGACTGGCGGAATTCCACAGCGAACCCGAGATCTGCACCAGCAGCAAGACAATCATTCTCGATGTCTTTCAGCGTCTTGCCACCATAGATACCCGGTTCCCTTTTTCCCAGCATGTTGAGATTGGGGCCGTTGATGACGATGATGATGTTGCTCATTCGTGTTTCCATAAGAAAATCAGCGACACCTATAGACTGCGCAGCCTTCAAGGAAAAGCCCCCGGAAGCCGTAAAGAGCCGGCAGGCCCGGCATCCACAGGGAATGCAGCGGCTTTTTGCGGAATCAGGAGCAGGTGGCTTTTCCGCAGCTGCGCATATTGGCGATTTTTTCCTTCAACGGGTCCGCACCAACAGCGCCGAAAACAGCCTCGTTGCCGACGATATAGGACGGTGTTCCTGTTATGCCGAGGCTGTTGGCGAGCTTGTAGGTTTCCTGCACCTGCGCGTCGTTGGGGTTTTCTGCCATTGATTTGCGGATGTCGGCCTCCTTGAGACCGAGCGACGTCGCGACTTCCATGGCGCTGTCTTCATTCGCTCGTCCGCGACCGCCCAGCAAGGCGCGCTGGAATTCGGGATATTTGGCAGGTGCAAGCAGCTTGACGGCGTTGGAGACCCGATGCGCTGCGACCGATTCCGGCCCGAGGATCGGGAATTCCTTGAGCACGACGCGTACTTTCTTGTCCGTCTTCAGAATATTGTCCATGTCGCCCATGGCGCGTTTGCAATAACCACAATTGTAATCGAAGAACTCGACCAGTGTGACGTCGCCGTCCGGATTGCCGAGCGCCAGATCGTATTTCGATTCGAAGATGGTCTTCTGGTTGTCGGCCACGGCTTCCGCCGCCTTGGCGTTGCGGGTCGCATATTGCTTGCGTTCAAGCGCGTCCTGAACTTCAAGCATGATCTCGGGGTTCTCGATCAGATATTGCTTGATGAACTCTCCCAATTCCTTCTTCTGCTTGTCATCGAGGGCATGGGCGGGCAGAGAAGCGAAAGCCATGGAAAAGGCCGTTACGCTGGCGAGAAGGGTTGAACGGAGAAGATGCGCCATATCGGTCCTCATACTGTGCGGCCAATGCCTCATGAATGTTATGATGCAATTACCTTACTTTAAGCCAAATGCCATACGCCAAAAATAGTTGTCCGCATTATGGTCGCACGATTGTGAAGCGTGTGATTCTGGGGCAAGTCTCTGAAATACGGTTCAGGAAAGAGCATGCCCTTGATAACGATGTCGAAGCGGAGCGCAGTCGAACCCTTTCACGCCATGGATATTCTGGCGGAGGCGAACCGGCGACGGCAGGCGGGACGCCCCGTCATTTCCATGGCGGTCGGCCAGCCTTCCCATCCCGCACCGAAAGCCTCTCTGGCGGCCGCGCAGGAGGCGCTGAAGCATGGGCGGATCGGCTATACCGATGCGCTGGGCATGCGTGAATTGCGCGAAGCGATTGCCGGCCACTACCGTCTGCGCCACCAGGTTATCGTCGATCCGGCGCGCATTGCCGTTACCACCGGGTCTTCTGCCGCTTTCAACCTCGCCTTCCTCAGCCTTTTCGATGCCGGTGATCATGTCGCGATCGCAAGGCCCGGTTATCCCGCCTATCGCAATATCTTGAAAGCGCTTGGCCTCAATGTCGTGGAAGTGCCGGTAACGGCGGAAACCGGCTATACGCTGACGCCTGCCAGCCTCGAGCGGGCGGAAACCAGGGCGGGCTGCAAGTTAAAGGGCGTGCTCCTGGCAAGCCCGGCCAACCCAACCGGCACGGTCACCGGCCGCGAAGCGCTGAAACGGCTGGCAAACTATTGTGAAAGCCGGGATATCGCCTTCATTTCCGACGAGATCTACCACGGCCTGACTTTCGTCGGCGAGGAAACGAGCGCGCTCGAACTCACCGACAATGCCGTCGTCATCAATTCCTTCTCGAAATATTATTGCATGACCGGCTGGCGCATCGGCTGGATGGTCCTGCCGGAAAATCTCGTCCGTCCGGTCGAATGTCTTGCTCAGAGCCTGTATATTTCACCGCCGGAACTATCCCAGCTGGCGGCAACCGCAGCCTTTTCGGCGGCGGAGGAACTCGACGTCTACCGGGAAAGCTACCGCACCAACCGCGATTTCCTGATGACGCGCCTTCCGGAAATCGGCCTGCCGCTAGCATCTCCCATGGATGGAGCATTTTACGCCTATGTCGATACCAGCCGCTTTTCCAATGACAGCATGGATTTCGCCAAACGCATGCTGGCGGAAATCGACGTGGCGGCGACGCCCGGCATGGATTTCGATCCAGAGGAGGGCCACAGGGCGCTGCGCATTTCCTATGCGGGTTCGGTGTCGGATATTGCCGAGGCCGTTGGGCGCATTGCTGGCTGGCTGAAATAAGCCCTCGGGTTCTTCTCCCCTTGGCGGGGATCACGCGGGCGAACAACCGAAGGTGCTGGCAAAGGCCTTTTCACCCTTTGTGGTGAAGGTCAGCACGCGCCCGTTTCCTTGCCGCAGCCAGTCGCGCTGCTGCATGGCTTTCAGAAGCGATGCGCCGAGCCCGCCGCCGAGGTGGTGACGACGTTCGCTCCAGTCCAGGCAATGCAGGCAAACCGGGCGCCTTGCCTTTTCCAGCGGCGAAAGATCAATGCCGAAGCTCGAGAAGAAATCCCGCCCGCTATCCGTAAGTGCGGGATCGTCGCCTGACGTTACGAGACCTTTTGCGGTGATAGTCGAAAGCAGTGCCACGCCGCTTTCTCCGGCCAGATGATCGTAACAGATGCGCGCCTCGCGAAGCGCGGTGTCCTTTGGTCCGGTACGCACGCGCACGGCCCCGGTGCGCTGCGCAAGTCCCATCAGCGCTTCAAGAACCTGCGCCACATCCGCGTCGGAAAGCCGGAAATAGCGATGCCGCCCCTGTTTTTCCGCTTTGAGCAATTGGGCGTCGGAGAGTTTTGACAGATGCCCGCTAGCAGTCTGCAGTGTCACGCCGGCGGCTTCGGCAAGCTCGCTTGCTGTCAGCGCGCGTCCGTCCATCAGCGCCGTCAATATGTTGGCGCGGGCGGGGTCGCCGATCAGGGCGGCGACATTTGCGATCAAGGGTCCGTCTTTCATAGTTCGATGATAGCCGAAGCATTGATGTGAGGCAATGGCGTAGACAGGCAAGGCAGAACACGAGGAGACCGACGATGCTGACCTGTTTCATCCGTTACGAGATCGACCCCTTCAAGGTCGATTCTTTCGATCAATATGCCCGCAACTGGGGTGAGGCGATACCGCGCTGCGGCGCCGATCTGATCGGCTATTACGCGCCGAAAGAGGGATCGAGCACTATTGCCTACGGCGTCTATAACATCGAAAACCTTGCCGCGTACGAAGCCTACCGGGCGCGACTTGCCGCCGATCCGGCAGGGCAGGAAAATTATGAATTCGCCCGGCGCGAGCAATTCATCCGCCGCGAGGACAGGCTGTTCCTGAGGCTGGCATCTGCGCCGCATGGCGGGGGCGGACGATGATCGCCGTCATCTTCGAGGTCTGGCCGGCTGAGGGCGAAAAACAGCATTATCTCGATATTGCCGCCAGCCTGCGCGCCGAGCTCGAAACCATCGACGGATTCATGTCCGTCGAACGCTTTCAGAGCATCAGCAATCCCGACAAGATGCTTTCGCTGTCATTCTTCAGGGATGAGGAGGCGGTGAAGGCATGGCGCAACACCGCGTCGCATCGCGCAGCACAGTCGCTGGGACGGTCCGGCGTCTTTTGCAATTACCGCCTGCGTATCGCCACCGTGATGCGGGACTATGGTTTGAAGGAGAGGGAGGAGGCCCCGATCGACAGCAGACAGGCCCATGCGGCGGATGATCAAGTGCGGCGTTGACGGGCCTTCAGATCAGTTTTTCTTCAAGCCGGTCCAAGGCTTTCTGGTTCGAACTCGCTGCCAAAACCCGCTATAGAAGGAGCGGGTTATGGATGGAGAAGGGCTGCCACGCGGCGGTCCGCCCGATTGGACATGGAGAGAAGAACGATGTCGGTAGAAAAAGTGGCGATTGTGACGGCAGGCGGCAGCGGCATGGGCGCGGCCGTGGCGAAACGTCTAAGCGCTGATGGTTACAAGCTCGCGATCCTGTCGTCCTCCGGCAAGGGAGAGGCGCTGGCGAAGGAACTGGGCGGCATCGGCGTCACCGGCTCCAACCAGTCCAACGACGATCTCAATCGACTGGTGGAGCTGACGCTCGAAAAATTCGGCCGTATCGACATTCTCGTGAACAGTGCAGGCCATGGCCCGCGCGCCTCCATCCTCGATATCACCGATGAGCAATGGCACACGGGTCTCGATGTCTACCTGATGAACGTCATCCGCCCGACACGGATTGTGGCTCCATTCATGGTGAAACAGAAAGCCGGGTCGATCATCAACATCTCGACTGCCTGGGCTTTCGAGCCGAGCAGCATGTTCCCGACTTCTGCAGTGTTCCGCGCCGGCCTTGCTTCCTACACCAAGATTTTTTCCGATACCTATGCGGTCGACAATGTGCGCATGAACAATGTTCTGCCCGGTTGGATCGATAGCCTGCCAGCCACGGAAGAGCGCCGCCAGGGTGTGCCGATGCAGCGTTATGGAACGAGCGAGGAGATAGCCGCAACAGTTGCCTTCCTCGCCTCGGAAGGTGCGGGTTACATCACCGGCCAGAACATCCGCGTCGATGGTGGTCTGACACGGTCTGTTTGACGATTGGCATATCGGGCTTCCGTCACCCCGGACTTGGTCCTTTGCCAACGCGGTCTAGTCCTTGATCGCGAGAGATTTCTTTCACGGCGCAGACGCGCCGTGGCTGGATGCCGGATCGATTACGGCATGAGATAAACTTAACATCCGCCAACAAACCAAAACGCCCGCAACATGGTTGCGGGCGTTTTTCGTTTCAGTGTCTTCTATCAAAAGAAGCCTTTGCGCTGCCACCAGCCGCCCTTGCGCGGCTTCGGCTCGTCGCCGTCAGGGTTGGCGGGCGTGCCCGACGAGGTCACGACCGGCTCCGAATTCGAGACATTGCTGCCCCGGTTCGCGCGAACCTTTTCTTCCGTCGCGGGTGCTACCGCTTCCGAACCCAGATCGGCCGAGGCTTCACCCACTTCGTCGAGGGCGACATCGACGACGGTTTCCACAACGACTGTGGGCTCGACGATCACCGGCTCGACCGTTTCAACGGTTTTGGCCGCGACTTCAGCCTGCGGTGCCGCTTCAGCCGGCGGTACGTCTTCGGTCTTGGCCTTCGCCTTGCGGGTGCGGCGCGGTTTCTTCGGGGCTTCCGCTTCCACAACGTCGGCAACCACACCTTCCACCACTTCGGCAGCGGTAGGCACTTCGGTTACGGATGCTGCGGCGGAAACCTCTTCGCCTTCGCCTTCCGTTTCGCCTTCTTCGCCGGACTCATTGCCTGCGGCATCGAGAGCCTCGTCTTCAGCACGGTTGCGACGGCCGCCACGCTTGCCACGACGGCGACGCTTGCGCTTGCCTTCTTCATCAGAGCTTGCAGCTTCGTTCACACCGTTTTCATCAGTGTCGTCTGCGGCTTCATCGGTTTCGACGCCATCTTCGTCGTCCGCATCATCAGCGCCGGTGTCATCCCCAGCCTGCGCATCAACTGCACCGTTCTGGTCGTTCTGTCCGCCCTTGCCACGACGGCGACGACGACGCTTGCGCTTGCGCTTGCCGTCTTCACCATTGTCGCCCTGCTGCTGTTGCTGGCGCGGCTCGCTGGCCTGCGCCTTGACGATTTCTTCCTCTTCTTCGTCCTCTTCCACCTCAACAACGAAATCGTCTTCCTCTTCCACGAAGCTCGGGAGCATCTGGATAAGGCTTTCGATCTTCACCGGATTTTCAACCGCTTCGCCACGATCGATGGCGAAATGCTGCGCGCCGACGCCGGCATCGGCCGCAATGATGATCGCCACACCGAAGCGGCCTTCATAATCGACAATCGTGCCGCGCTTGTGGTTGAGCAGATAGAGAGCCGTTTCCGGCGTGCAGCGCACGGTGATGTTGTGGGTCGTGTTGCGCAGCAGATATTCCTCAACGCCGCGCAGCACGTGCAGAGCGATGGAGGATTCCGAGCGAACGTGACCCGTGCCGCCGCAATGCTGGCAGACCTGCGTGGTCGATTCCAGCACCGAAGCGCGGATGCGCTGGCGCGACATTTCCAGAAGACCGAAATGCGAGATACGGCCGACCTGGATGCGCGCCCGGTCGTTTTTCAGGCAGTCCTTGAGCTTTTTCTCGACGGAGCGGTTGTTGCGCTTTTCTTCCATGTCGATGAAGTCGATGACAACAAGACCGGCAAGGTCGCGAAGACGCAGCTGGCGAGCCACTTCTTCCGCCGCTTCCAGATTGGTCGTCAGCGCCGTTTCTTCAATGGAATGCTCGCGGGTCGAACGACCGGAGTTCACGTCGATGGCAACCAGAGCTTCCGTCTGGTTGATGATGAGGTAACCGCCCGATTTCAGCGTAACCTGCGGCTGCAGCATGCGGTCGAGCTGGGCTTCGATGCCCGAGCGCGAGAAGATCGGGTGGATGTCGCGGTAAGGCTGAACCACCTTGGCGTGGCTCGGCATCAGCATCTTCATGAAGTCTTTTGCTTCACGGTAGCCTTCTTCGCCCGAAACGATGATCTCGCTGATATCCTTGTTATAGAGATCGCGGATCGAACGCTTGATGAGCGAGCCTTCCTCGTAAACGAGGCAGGGGGCCGTGGAGTTCAGCGTCAGCGTGCGGACGTTTTCCCACAGGCGCATCAGATATTCGAAGTCGCGCTTGATCTCGACGCGGGTGCGGTTGGCGCCTGCGGTACGCAGAATGACGCCCATGCCCTGCGGAACTTCCAGATCGCGCGCGATTTCCTTCAGGCGCTTGCGGTCGGTCGGCTGGGTGATCTTGCGGGAAATGCCACCGCCGCGTGCGGTATTCGGCATCAGCACGGAATAACGGCCGGCAAGCGACAGATAGGTGGTGAGTGCGGCACCCTTGTTGCCGCGTTCTTCCTTGGCAACCTGCACGAGAAGGATCTGACGGCGCTTGATGACTTCCTGAATGCGGTACTGCTTGCGCGGCTTGCGGGCAACGCGATCGGGAACCTCTTCCATGGCGTCTTCGGCGCCGACGGATTCAATCACTTCCTTCTCGTGATGATCGTCATCATCGTCGTCGTCATCATCGTCATTGCCACGGCGAAGACCCTCGACTTCCTCGGAAATCGTATCTGTATCTACCATGGCAGCCATTTCGCCGCCCGTGCTGCCGTCTTCTTCGGAAGAGGCCTCAGCAGTGGTGTCGGAAACGGCTTCTTCTTCCGCTACCTTCTTCTTGGCGCGGGGGCGGCGGGTACGCTTCTTCGGTGCTTCTTCAGCAACGACCTCGACGGCCACAGCAGTCACATCTTCGGATACCTCTTCGGCAGCGGCAGCGGCAACGGTTTCGTCCACGACCACGGCGTCAGTCGTCTCGCTGACGGCAACGATGCCGACATCCGGCTGGTCCGCCTGCGACAGATCGACAGCCGGTGCGCCGGGCTCGGGGGCGTCAGCCGATTCAAAGTCGTCGCTGCGGCGATGATCCTCGGCTTCCGCCTTGAGGAGCGCCTGACGGTCGGCGAGCGGGATCTGGTAATAGTCAGGGTGGATTTCCGCAAAAGCGAGAAACCCGTGGCGATTTCCACCGTAATCGACGAAGGCCGCCTGAAGGGAGGGCTCAACCCTCGTGACCTTGGCAAGGTAGATATTGCCGCGGATCTGTTTCTTGTGCTCCGATTCGAAGTCGAATTCCTCGATCCGGTTCCCACGGACAACGACTACGCGTGTCTCCTCTTCGTGGGAGGCGTCGATAAGCATTTTGTCTGCCATGTAAGCTGTGCTCCTCGGCGCAGCCTTGTTTTATACGAGAACAGGCCCGCCACACGGACGAGCCTTTCATATGAGTGCAAGGATGTGCCGGAAATGAAGTCTCCAGCCGGGCCTCTGTAAACTGGCAGCATCCGGACCGACGGCGAGGCGCTTGGCCTGCTCCTGGTATCCGGTTCATATGAAAACTGCTGCGACATCATTGGCCAGGCGGAACGACAATAATATATAGACCCCTTGGGGTCCGATGAATTTGCTCTCCTCAGAGCAGCGGTGGCATTGCCACCGGGTAGGTCTCCGGCCACGGCCGGAATTGATCCAGTTTCAGGATAAATGTAACGACGGCAGATGATTGCCCGTTTTGCAGCGCCAGCGTCTTTTTCGATTGGCAGCCGGCGGGCATCTATCCCGTCAACACTTTTAACCCTCATCCTTGTTGTATGTTTTCTCTGTCATAATAGCAATAGGCTGGCTAAATATGCCATATTGTTGGTGGAATTTCCGGGTTAACAATTGGTTCACCAACGCCTGCGATTGTGGGGCGCAAACGCACAAACACGTGTCCGGCGTGGCCGAAATTACGACGTTCCCGGCACTTTGCCGCACCATTTATGAAAAATGACTGAAATACGGAATTTCTTGAAGACCATGAATTTCACGCGCAGCGCAGCGATATTCGATGGGGCAGGGCCGCTTGGCGCGCGAATCGCGCGGCTTGCGGGTGCCCTTGTCTTGCCGGTTGTCTTTTCGGTCGCCGCATTCGTCTCCTGCGTTCCACAGGCCTTCGCCGTGGAGCCGCTCATCGCCAATCAGGCACGCATCATCGGCGACGAGGCGCGCACGCGCATCGTTCTCGACTTTGCCGAGGAGCCGGAATTCGACATTCACTATCTCGATTCGCCCGCCCGCATCGTCGTGGACTTTCCGGCGGTGAATTTTGCGTTCCCCGCATCGGCTCTGGCGCCAACTGGCCTTTTCTCGGACATTCGCTTCGGTAGCATGGGGCAAGACAGCGCCCGCATCGTGCTGACGGCAAAAAAACCGGTTCAGGTGGCGGTTGCCGAAACCAAGAAGGGCGAGGACGGCACATCGTTCCGTTTCGTCCTGGATGCGGAGATTACCACCAAGGCCAAATTCGCCGAACTGGTGAAAGAGCAGCAATGGCGCGCCCCGGCGCCGGTCTCGACAGCGGCGATCACGCCTGACGACAAGACATCGCGGCAGACGGATTTCGTCATCGCAGTTGATGCCGGCCATGGCGGCATCGATGCCGGCGCTTCCGGCGGCGTAACCGGCACGGAGGAAAAGGTCATCACGCTGACCTTTGCCAAGGAACTTGTGGAGCGGATGAACCGGGAGCCCGGCATCAAGGCGTTCCTGACGCGTGATTCCGACACGTTTCTCGCTCTGTCCGAACGGGTGACGATCGCCCGGCAGAATAATGCCAACCTGTTTATTTCATTGCACGCCGATACACTGAAGCAGAAGGGCATCCGGGGCGCGACCGTCTATACATTGTCAGACCGCGCCTCAGACCGCAGGGCGCAGGAGCTGGCCGAGCGCGAAAACAAGTCCGACCAGATTGCCGGTGTGGCAGCCTCCAGCGAGCCGCCTGAGGTGGCCGATATCCTTCTCGATTTCACCCGGCGCGAAACGCAGGCCTTTTCGGTGACGCTGGCAGAAAATATTGTATCGTCCTTCGAGGGACAGGTCGGCCTCATCAACAATCCGCATCGTTATGCCGGTTTCATGGTGCTGCGCGCCCATGACGTGCCATCGGTGTTGCTGGAACTCGGCTTTCTCTCCAATCCGGAAGATGAAAAACTGCTTCTTGATGCGGAATGGCGCAAGAAGGTCGCCGATACGCTTGCAACTGCGGTCGGACGATACCGCACCAAGGCCATGGCGAACGGCGGCTGACGGGCCGGGCAGGTCAGCGGCGCCCCAGTTGTCGCCGTGCCCCTTGCTGCCGAAAAGCTGTTCAATTCTTGGGCCTTGCGGACGATTAGGTTGGTGAAGCCCTATTTTACTCACATTCGCCGCGTTATTGCGGAAGCGGATTCTGTGGTGATCCGCCATTGCGGCTGGAACCGCAATTGCGGCAGTCGGCCCGGTAACATATCAGCGAATGCTGTCGTTCCGGCTTGTCATCGAAGGTATGGTGTGCAAAACGGCACGCGATATGCAAGGATGCGCCCGTATCATCGGGCGTTGATGGTTACGATTCGAATTATCGGTAGCTTGGTATGATCAGACTGATTGGATATTTTTTCGGCTTGGCCAGCGTACTCTTCCTGTGCGCCGCCGCCGCCGGTGCAATTTATTTGCACGGCGTGACGAAGGACCTGCCGGATTACGCAGTTCTGAGCACTTATGAGCCGCCGGTGACGACCCGCGTGCACGCCGGCAACGGCGCGCTCATGGCGGAATACGCCCATGAAAAGCGCCTGTTCCTGCCGATCCAGGCTATCCCGGACCGTGTGAAGGCAGCTTTCCTTTCGGCGGAAGACAAGAATTTCTACAACCATCCGGGTGTGGACATCTGGGGTCTCGGCCGTGCCGTTCTCGTCAACCTCCAGAATATCGGCTCCGGCCGTCGTCCGGTCGGCGCGTCCACAATCACCCAGCAGGTGGCGAAGAACTTCCTGCTCACCAACGACCAGACCTTTGACCGCAAGCTCAAGGAAGCGCTTCTGTCCTTCCGCATTGAGCAGACCTATTCCAAGGACAAGATCCTCGAGCTTTATCTCAACGAGATCTTTTTCGGCCTGAATTCCTACGGTATCGCCGGTGCGGCACTCACCTATTTCAACAAATCGGTCACCGAACTGACGATCGCGGAAACCGCCTATCTCGCGTCGCTGCCGAAGGGCCCGGCCAACTACCATCCGATCCGCCGCGAGAAGGCGGCGCTGGAACGCCGCAACTGGGTGATCGACCGCATGGCCGAGAACGGCTACATCACGGTCGGCGATGCCGAGGACGCAAAGAAGCAGCCGCTTGGCGTCAATCTGCGCCGTGGCGGCGCGCATATCTTCGCGTCTGACTATTTCGCCGAGGAAGTCCGCCGCCAGATCGTCGAGAAATACGGCGAGCAGGCGCTTCTTGAAGGCGGCCTTTCGGTTCGCACCTCTTTCGATCCGCAGATCCAGATGGAGGCGCGCAAGGCGCTTCAGGACGGTCTGGTGCAATATGACGAGCGTCGCGGTTTCCGCGGACCCGTCGAAAAGATCGAGACAACCGGTGACTGGACTGCAGCGCTCGCCAAGGTAAAGGGCCTTCGCGACGTTCCCGAATGGAAGATCGCAGTTGTCCTCGCCGTTGCTGCCGATGGCATCGATATTGGCGTGCAGGTCGACCCCGATGCCGAGGATGGCGACAAGCGCACACGCGGCCATATCTCCGCTGAAAACATGCGTTGGGCCTATCGCGATGCAACAGGCAAAAAGCCGACGGCTAAGTCGCCGGTTGGCGTTCTGGCTGTTGGTGACGTCGTTTACGCACAGCCGCTGTCCGGTTCCGGCAACGAATATCGTCTGCGCCAGCCCCCGAAGGTGCAGGGCGGCATGATGGTGATGGATCCGCACACTGGCCGCGTTCTGGCCATGGTCGGCGGCTTCTCCTATGCGCAGTCGGAATTCAACCGCGCCACGCAGGCGATGCGCCAGCCCGGCTCCTCCTTCAAGCCGTTCATCTATGCGGCTGCACTCGACAACGGCTATACCCCGGCCTCGGTCATTCTCGACGCGCCAATCGAGGTTGTTTCGGGCGGCCAGGTCTGGAAGCCGCAGAATTACGGCGGGGGTTCCGCTGGTCCTTCGACCCTGCGTCTAGGCATCGAAAAATCCCGTAACCTCATGACAGTGCGTCTGGCGCAGGACATGGGCATGAATCTGGTGGCTGAATATGCCGAACGCTTCGGCATCTACGACAAGATGCCGCCGCTTCTGGCAATGTCGCTCGGTTCGGGTGAAACAACCATCATGCGCATGGTCTCGGCCTATTCTGTGATCGCCAATGGTGGAAAGCAGATCAAGCCGACTCTGATCGACCGCATCCAGGACCGTTACGGCAAGACGATCTTCCGGCATGAGGAGCGTGCCTGCGAGGGCTGCAACGCCACCAGCTGGCAAAATCAGGACGAGCCGGTCATCGTTGATAACCGCGAGCAGGTTCTCGACCCGATGACCGCTTACCAGACGACCTCCATGCTTGAAGGTGTCGTGCAGCGCGGCACGGCGGCGGGCAAGATCAAGGTCGATCTGCCGGTTGCTGGCAAGACGGGCACCACCAACGATGAAAAGGACGCCTGGTTCGTCGGTTACACGCCGGACATGGTTGCCGGTCTTTATATCGGCTTCGATTCGCCCGCACCGCTTGGGCGCGGCGGCACCGGTGGTTCGCTGTCGGCACCGATCTTCGGCGAGTTCATCGCCGATGCGGCCAAGCACCTTGAACCGAGCAAGTTCATCGTGCCTGAAGGCATGAAGTTCATCGCCGTCAACCGCAAGACCGGCATGGCCGCTTCGGAAGGCGAACCTGATACGATCATGGAAGCCTTCAAGCCGGGCACCGGCCCGGCCGATACCTTCTCGGTGATCGGCGCGGAAGGCATGTCGCAGGAGGATATTCTGAAGACCTCGCCACAGGCCCAGCAGGCCATCACCGGCGGTGGCGGCGGTCTTTATTGATACCAGTCTTATGTTTGGCGGGGGGCGCGGGTCTTTACATCCGCGCCCCCCGCATTTATTTGAGCTACCAGTTTAATTGAAGGCGAAGAACCAGCGAAATGCGCAATGAAATTGTGAACGTAGTCGACGAAATCAAGCAGGCCATAAGCCTGCTGAGGAGGCATCTTTGACTGGGACCAGGCGATAAGACGACTGGACTGGTTGAATAACAAGGCAGAGGACCCGACCCTCTGGAACGATGCCACCGAAGCGCAGAAATTGATGCGCGAGCGCCAGCAGCTGGATGACAGCATCAATGGCGTGAAGGCGCTTGAGCAGCAGCTCAAGGACAATGTCGAGCTGATCGAACTCGGCGAGATGGAAGGCGACGACGAGATCGTCAAGGACGCCGAAGATGCGCTGAAGGCGCTGAGGAGCGAGGCGAACCGCCGTCAGGTGGAAGCCATGCTTTCCGGTGAAGCTGATAGCAACGATACCTATCTCGAAGTTCATTCCGGCGCCGGCGGTACGGAAAGCCAGGACTGGGCCAACATGCTGCTGCGCATGTATACCCGCTGGGCTGACCGCGAAGGCTTCAAGGTTGAAGTGCTGGAAGTTCATGACGGCGAAGAGGCCGGCATCAAGTCCGCGACGATCCTCGTCAAGGGCCACAATGCCTTCGGCTGGCTGAAGACGGAATCGGGCGTACACCGCCTCGTCCGCATCTCGCCCTATGACAGCAATGCGCGTCGCCACACATCGTTCTCCTCCGTCTGGGTTTACCCAGTGGTCGATGATTCGATCCAGATCGACATCAATGAGAGCGATTGCCGCATCGATACCTATCGTTCGTCCGGTGCAGGCGGCCAGCACGTCAACACCACCGATTCGGCCGTGCGTATTACCCACATACCGACCGGTATTGCCGTGGCCTGCCAGCAGGAGCGTTCCCAGCACAAGAACCGCGCCAAGGCGTGGGACATGCTGCGCGCCCGTCTCTACGAGGTGGAACTGCAAAAGCGGGAAGATGCGGCAAACGCTCAGGCCGCATCCAAGACGGATATCGGCTGGGGCCACCAGATCCGTTCCTACGTTCTGCAACCCTACCAGTTGATCAAGGACCTGCGCACCGGCGTGGAAAGCACCGCACCCGGCAACGTGCTGGATGGCGATCTGAACCAGTTCATGGAAGCGGCCCTCGCGCACCGCATCAGCGGCGGCGCAGACGTGGAAGTGGCTGATATCGACTGACGCGTCACAGCGTCGCTTGAAAAAATCACCCCTCGCAAATCCATTGCGAGGGGTTTTTCGTTGGAGGAGATGCATGAAACAGGCGCTTTACATCGTCGACGTTCAGCCGAGCTTCAATCCGCCGGCCGCGCTTGTGGCGGACATATCCGCGCTGGCCGCCACCATGCCAAGCGTTGCCAGCGTCGAGCGCCATGATGAAAGCGTCACGCCTTTCGAGCGGCAACTTGGCTGGAAGCCGGGCAGGGACGACTGCTCGCTGGTTGCGGCGGACTGGATTTTCATAAAGCACGGCTACGCGCCGCCAAGGGCGGCTATTGACCACCTCCTGTCTCTAAAGCTCGACAGGGTGCTGGTCTGCGGCATTCAGGCCGATACCTGCGTACTGGCTGCGGGTTTTGCCCTGTTCGATGCGGGGCTTCATCCCACGCTTCTGCCATGGCTGACGGTGGGCTCCAGCCTAGATCGCAGCGGCGAACTCGGCGCCAGACTATGGAAACATCATTTCGGTGCGGTTCTGGCCGGGCCGCATGAGCTTAACGCGTAGAGAGTTTCCAGTAAAACTGCGTATAATCCAGGAGGTAGAGAACCTCCAACGATTCCGTTCAAACCGACGTTCTCTCGCCCTCAGTTCGAGGCCTTTTCGATCTTCATCTCGCCGAGTTCGTCGATCAGGATCGTCCAGCTTTCCGCTTCCCTGATCTGCGGATCGGTTTTCAGATAGACGGTCACAAACAGGCCGGGCGAGGCCGATGCACCGTTTGAGCTTTCGGGGCGAATATCCGTGACGTAGGACTTCATCTGGTTGAACTCTTCCAGCTCGATGTTTTCGAGAAGGTTCGGTCCGTTTGCGGTAGTGGCGATGCGCTGCAGATAGACTTTAGCGGTGCCATCGCCCTGGCGGATTGCAACCACCTTGTAATAACCGCGTGTGGGCGTCGCTGGCGGCGGCCGCAACTGGCCGTCAGGACCTTTCACCGGCTCAAGATTATGCTCTTCCCACATGCCGCTGCTGACAACGAAGATCGCCGATACCGGCAAGTTGTCGATGGCCTCCGTTTGCGCCCGCACGGGTAGCGCTGTGGCGGCGAAAATCAGGGCGGCGAGAAGAGGTTTTTTCAGGGGCATGGCCATCATCAGTGGTTGGCGTCAATTGTTGAATTGTTCGGCGAGTACGCGGTCTGACCATGAACGGTCTGGGTCCGAGAGAATTCTGGCCGTCCTGTCCTGCGATTGCGCAATCCGCACATGCCGTACGGATTTCACCTCCGTATGGTCGGCGACCGCGTTCACCGGACGCTTGTCGCGCTCCAGAACGTGAATATCGACCGTCACCTTGTTGGGCAAAAGTGCGCCGCGCCAACGCCTTGGCCGGAAGGCGCTGACGGGCGTGAGCGCCAGAAGCGGTGATTCCAACGGCAGGATCGGTCCATGGGCTGAGAAGTTATAAGCTGTCGATCCTGCCGGTGTCGCAACCATCATGCCGTCGCAAATCAACTCTTCAAGCCTCGTCTTGCCGTCCACCTCGACACGAAGCTTGGCGGCCTGATGCGATTGCCGGAACAGGCTGACCTCGTTCATGGCAAGCGCCGTAAATTCATCGCCGTCGGAATCCGTCGTCGTCATGCGCAGCGGATGAAAATCATTGCCGGTCGCCACCGCAATACGCTCGACCAGGCCGTCTACCCGGTAGTCGTTCATCAGAAAGCCGACCGATCCCCGGTTCATGCCATAGACCCGCTTGCCGGAATTCATCGTTTCGTTGAGAATTTGCAGCATGAAGCCATCGCCGCCGAGCGCCACGATCACTTCCGCCTCGTCGAAGGGCGTGTTGCCGTAAGCGCCTTTCAGCTCCTCCAGCGCCCTCTGCGCCTCCTCGGTTGCGGAGGCGACGAAGGATAGTGAACAGTTAGAATGCGACATTCGCTTCCCTCGGCAAAGACGCATACCGGAATCGATATGCGGACGATGCTGTAACCTGTTGAAGCAGCTCATAATCTCCAAACGTCGATAAAACGGTCGATCGCAAGCCACAAGACGCATCCTTGGTACATGAAGACGGCAGCAGGCGACAAGGCCTTTCCAGCGGACAGGCGTTCGCAGCAGGCGGGTTTACCCGCGTGCGGTCCACAGCTTCTTGGTTTCCGGCCTTCGACAAGGGTTGCGATGCGGCGCGACGTGAGGCAACTTGCGCGAAACAAGCGGAACGGCGAGTGGCAGGAGACGGGCGTGGTGCTGAATTACAATATCTACGATGTCTTTACCGAGACCAAAATGGCGGGAAATCCGCTGGCGGTCATGTATGACGCGGATGGCCTCGACCAAGTGACGATGCAGGCGATAGCCAGAGAAATGAACCTCTCCGAGACCGTTTTCGTCAACCGCTCGGGCAACCCGGCCCACGCGGCTTCGCTGCGTATCTTCACGCCTTCGGGCGAGTTGCCTTTCGCGGGCCACCCGACTGTTGGCGCAGCGATTGCGATTGCCGAGCGCAATCGCAATGAAGGTGACGACGATATCGATATGGTCTGTGTGCTGGAGGAAAAGGTGGGTCCGGTCCGCTGTGCGGTGAAAATGCGCGCCGGTGCGGTCAGCTTCGCCGAATTCGACCTGCCGCGCAAATCGTCCCGCGTCACCCTGCCGCTCGATCATGCCGCACTTGCCGATGCGCTGGGCGTGAGCGAAGGCCATCTAGGCTTTGAGAACCACGTACCGTCGATCTGGACGGCCGGTGTGCCGTTCCTGCTCGTGCCGCTGCACAATATTGCCGCTATCAGCGAAATGGATTTCGACGCCAATCTCTGGCTGCGCACCGCACCGCTGGTGGAGGGGCGCCTGACGGCGGCCTATATCTACTGTCGCGGCGGCGTCAATCACGCGGCAAAGTTCCATGCCCGTATGTTTTCCCCGGAAATGGGGATTTCGGAAGACCCCGCCACCGGTTCCGCCGCCGCCGCCCTTTCCGGTGCAATCCATCATTTCGACGGCCTGACAGACGGTCACTATCCGCTCTTGATAGAGCAGGGCGTGGAGATGGAACGTCCTTCCCACATCCATCTGCGCATGGACATCAAGGACAACGAAATCGCCCGCGCCCGCATCGGTGGCCACGCGGTCCGTGTAGCATCGGGTACGTTCGAGATCTGATTTCAACGTGAGCGACTGAACTACAGTCAAAAAGCTACCTGCCGACCAAAAAGAAAAACCCCGGCCATGACCGGGGTTTTATTGTTTCTGGTCTTAACCAGAGATCAGTTGAACCGACCCGCCGCATGGGCAAGCATCGTGTAGACCTTGCCGGTATCGGAGGTGAGGTAGGACTGGGTGACTGTCCGGTCACGGTCCGTGCGGGCGACATCAGCGAGCAGCTTTTCGAAATCGGTGATGTAGCGGTCCACGGCGGTGCGGAATTCGGCCTCCCGCTCGTATTTGCGCTTGATCTCGTCAAACGTCGTCTGGCCCTTCAGCGTATAGAGGCGACGGGTGAAGACGTCACGTTCGCCGCGCTGGTACCGGCGCCACAGTTCCACCGAGGCATCGTGGTCGATCGCGCGGGCGATGTCGACGGACAGCGAGTTCAGCGATTCCACCATGTGACGCGGATTGCGGGTATCGGCAGCACGGGTCGGCTGCTGATCGCCGCTTGCGCGGGGTGCGGAAGCGGCGGCTGATTCCTGCGAGGCACCGCGCAGAAGATCACTGATCCAGCCACCGCCTTCTTCGCGGCGTGCGGCAGGCGCTGCAGCCGCCTGGGACGGGGCAGGCGCCTGACGGTTTTCGACCTGGCGGTTCTCAAGCGGCAAGGTGCCACGCAAGGCGGGTGCGGCTGCCGGCTGCGGCTGAGCCGGGCGTGGTGGCTGTGCCGGCGTGGCTGCTGCCGGCTGCGGACGCGCTTCGACACGGCGTTCAGCGGCAGGCTGGGTCGCTGCAATGGCGCGGGCGACGGGTTCGGAAACTTCCATCTGTTGGGTCGAGCGACCGACAAGCTGGGAAATATCCTGCAGGGCCTTGATCTGCTCGGAAACGGCGCGGCGCATCGCTGCGGCGCTTTCCTTGGCCTCTTCCGGCAGGTCGAACGCGCCGCGCTTCAGTTCGGCACGGGTAGCATCCAGCTCGCGGCGGATATCGTGGCTGGAGCGGCGGATTTCGTCCGTCGCGCCGGCAAAACGGCTGACAGCTTCCTCAACTGCCTGACGTAGCGTTTCCTTGAGGTTGGCGGCGGCGGCATTCGATTTTTCCGAGGCACTGCCGAGCAGGTTGTCGACTTCCGAAAGCGAGGATTCGACACCGCCACGCAGGCGGTTGACCAACTCGTCGGAATATTTCTGCGCGTCGGAAAGCGTGCTCTCGATCGAACGGCTGGCATCCTGACCAGCGGCGAGCAGGGCGCCCCGCATGGTCTGTGCTGCCGAGCGGGCGCGCTGTTCCGTCTCGTCGAGCGAACGGCCGATATCGGAGAAGGATGCCTGCAGATTGTCACGCAGGTTGCCGGCGACGTTCTGCGAACGTTCCTCGGCCTCGTTGAGCGTGGTTTCCACCACGCTGACGACGCCGCGCATGGCGGTTTCGATTTCCTCGGAACGCTTGACTAGTCCGACAGACAGGCTGCGAAGTGCATCCTGACGCTCTTCCAGCGTACCGACAAGGCTCGACTGCGCGGCATTGAGCAGTTCGGACGCCTGGCTGAGAACCTTCGAATGTTCCTCGAAACGTCCGACGATGCCAGCAACCTGCGCCAGTGTCTGGCCGGAAATATTCGACAGACGATCGATCTTTCCTTCAAGCAGACGGCTGGAGCTGGACACCATGTCGGCGGCCTGCGAGGCGGATTCGGCGAAGCGGGTGGCCGATGCGTTCAACGCTTCGTCGGCCGTGCCGAATTCCTGCGCGGCGCGCTCAACCGCAGAGTTGAAGTTGTTTGCCGACTTTTCGACGATTTCGGCCATGCTGTTATGGGTCTGCGACAGCATATCCGTGCTCTGGCGCGTGGCGGCGACAAGCTTGTTTGCCACATCGCTTCCCGTGCGGGTGTATTTGTCGATACCTTCTTCGACGGCGTCGGCCATGGCCGTATGCGTCTGCGACAGCATGTCCGTGCTCTGGCGGGTTGCCGCGACAAGCTTGCTTGCTGCCTCGCTTCCGGCATTGGCATAATCGCTGATCGCCTGTTCCACCATGCCGACCATGCCGCTGTTGCTCTGCGACAGAAGTTCGGCGCTCTGCTGGGCGGCGGAGACGATCTTTTCGGCGGCTTCGCGACCGATGGTGGCGTATTCGTCGACGACAGGCTTTGCCTTCTCTTCGATCAGGCGCGAAAGTTCAGCAGAACGGCTGGCCAGCATCGAGTTGAGTTCGCGAGTGCGGTTGTCCAGCGCCGAGCGGATGGATTCGCCGCGTGCATCGAGAGCGGATTCGACACCGGTCAGGGTCTCGGAAATGACGCCCACCTGCGAGCGCACGACCGCTTCGGCCTCGGCAACCTTGTTGACGATGATGTTGCCCGCCTCGGAAAAGGTCTGGGCGACGGCTGCCGCCTGGCCGGACAGGCGCGTCTGTGCATCCGAGATGCGGTTGACGATCTCGCCGGAGCGTTCTTCGATCGCCTTGGTGAAAGCGTCGTTCTGCGCCTGCACCTGTTCGGCGAATTCCGAGCCGGTTTTCGCAAGCAGGGCAGTGGAGCGAACGGCTTCTTCGTCGATGCTCTGGGTGGCGGAAATGACCGCCCCACGCAGGCCGACCGCAAGCTCACTCGCCTTGCCTTCGATGGTGCGGTTGACGTTTTCGAGGCCGATCGTCAGCGCGCGGTCCATGGTGCCGAGGCGTTCATCGATGCGGGCCGAACCGGCATCGAAGGTTTCCGCCAGACGGCTGGTGCGGCTTTCGAACGTGTCGGCAACCCGTATCGTCTGCTCGTCCAGAATGCCGGTGATACGTTGAGCAGCATCGTCGCTGGTGCGGGCGAAGGCGGCTGTCTTGTCTTCCAGCGCGTCGGCAAAGCGACGTCCGGCATCCTCGATCGACGTGTTGACGTTGCCGAGATCGCTCGACACACGCTCCTGCAGCGCTCCGAGCGAAGTCTCGATGCGGGTGCCGGTCTCGTCGAGCCTGCCCGTGACGCTTCCGATCGAGGTTTCGATCCGCGAGGAGAGAGCATCGGTCGCACCGCCGATTTCGCGGGCGGCCTCACCGATCTTGACGGCAATATCGCCGGCACTGTTGCGAAGACGCTGTTCCAGCGTGGCTGCACTGCCGTCTATGGCCTTCTGCAACGTCTCCTGCTGGGTTTCGAGCGAGAGTTCGAGCATGCTGGCGCTGGATGCAACGGTGGTGCCGATCATCATCGCCTGCTCGGAGAGCATGTCGCCCATCTGGGTCGTGGCTGAGCTCAACGTCGCGGCGATATCCGCCTGGCGCTGCTCGAGCGCGGTACGGATGTCTTCATGCGATTGCGAGAGGTTGTTTTCGAGGCGGGAGACGCCTTCTTCCACCGTCTGCGCAAAACGGCTGCTGCCGTCTTCCACGACGCTTTCGATGCGGCTGGCCGCGCCGGAGACGCTCTGCTCGATCAGGCCGCTATTGCGCTCAAGCGAACCGGCAATGCGTTCGGCCTGCGAACCGAGCATGGTCTCCAGCCGCTCGTGGCCGCTGGCAAGTGCGTTTTCGAGCGTGAAAGCCGTCGATTCCAGTCGCTGGCCGACGCCTGCGGCCGCGAGCGACAGTGATGCGGTTCTGGCATCCATCGCCTCGGAGATACGCTCCTCAACGCCGGAAATCGTCATGTCGAGCGCCATGGTGCGGCTATCGAGCGCGTCCGCGATGCGTTCTTCCGCACTGGAGACAATGCCGGAAAGGGCGGCAGTGCGGCTGTCCAGGGCATCGGCAATACGATCTTCGACCCCGGAAACCGCCGAGTGAAGCGCAGCAGTGCGTCCGTCGAGGATGTCGGCGATCTTTTCCTCGACACCGGAGAAGCTCAGGTCGAGCGCCATGGTGCGGCTGTCGAGCACGTCCGTGATCCGCTCTTCCGCGCCGGATACGACATTTTTGAGCGAAGCCGTGCGGCTGTCGAGTGCGCTGGCAATGCGGGTCTCGGCACCGGCCACCAATTCGCCAAGAACGGCGGTGCGGGTATCGAGCGCTTCGGTAATTTTTCCCTCGGCGCCGGAAAACGCCATGTCAAATGCCATGGTGCGGCTGTCGAGTGCATCCGCAATGCGTTCTTCAACGCCGGAGACGACGGCGTTAAGCGCCGCCGTGCGGCCATCAAGCGTTTCTGCGATACGGGTCTCTGCACCGGCCACCAATTCGCCAAGGACGGCGGTGCGGGTATCGAGCGCTTCGGTAATTTTTTCCTCGGCACCGGAAAACGCCATGTCGAGTGCCATGGTGCGGCTGTCGAGTGCATCCGCAATGCGTTCTTCAGCCCCCGAAACGACGGCGTTGAGTGCTGCCGTGCGACCATCAAGCGTTTCCGCGATACGGCTCTCGGCACCGGCAACCACGTCGCCGAAGGTGGACGTGCGGCTGTCGAGTGCGCCCGCAATCCTCTCTTCGGCACTTGCCACAATGCCGGACAGAGCGGAGGTACGGTTGTCGAGCGTTTCCGACAGCCTTTCCTCGACGTTGGCGAAGGTCATGTCGAGCGACAGCGTGCGGCTGTCCATCGTGTCGGCGATGCGTTCCTCGACGCCGGAAATGGCGCTGGAAAGAGCGGCCGTACGGCCATCCAGCGTCTCGGCAATACGGTTTTCCGCGCCGGATACGACGTCGTGCAGGGCAGCCGTGCGGCTTTCCAGCGTATCGGAAATGCGGTCCTCGATGCCGGAAACGGCGCCGGTGATGGCGGCGGCGCGGGTTTCGAGCGTTTCCGAAAGACGGCGCTCGACATCGGCAACGACGCTGTTGATTGCGGCCGCACGCTCCTCAAGCATCGCGGCTAGACGTTCCGCCGTGCCGGAGACCGAGCCGGTAATGGCCAGCGAACGGCTGGCAAGCGCCTCGTCGAAACGGTCCTGGCTTGCCGAAAGCGCGCCAAACAGAGCATTGCTGCGCTCCGCCAGCACGCCGTCGATCTTCTCGTGCGAATTGGCGAAGGCATCGGTGATTTCAGCGGTGCGCTGGCCGATTGCGTCGCTGAACGCGCGGGTACGGGTCTCAAGCGCGCTTTCGAGCATTTCCTGGCCGGTGCCCAGTGCGGTTGCAAGTGCAAGCGACTGATCGGTCATGGTGTTGCCGATGCGCTCAAGTCCGCTGGTCAGCATGGTGTCGAGGGCTTCGGAGCCGCCGGCAACCGTTTCGTTGATCCGGGCGAGGCTCTCCATCAGCTTGCTGTCGAGGCTGCCGGCGCGCTGGTCGAAGGCACTGGCGAAGTCCGCCACATGTTCGTCGAAGGCGGAGTTGACCTGACCGACCGTCGCCTGCAGGCGTTCTTCATAGAGGCCGGAGCGAAGATCGAGATCCATGATCGCGTCATCAGCCGTGCTTTGCAGGCTCTGGCGGAAGGACAGGCCTTTTTCTTCAAGCGTCGTGGACAGCTTGTCGAGCACGTTATCCAGCGAACCGCCGATGATCTGCTGGCCGCGATCGATATTGCGGTTGAGTTCGAGTGTGCGGGTGGAAAGGGTCTCGTTGAGCTGGCGGGTGCGTTCCTCGAGTGCGCTGTTGAGGCTTTCCGCGCCGCTGTCCAGCGTCGAGGCGTGGATCGCGAAGCGTTCCAGCAGCACTTCGCCGCGCTCGTCCAGCGTCGAGGTGAGGTTGTGCAGACGCATGTCGAATTCGCTCGATAGCGTTGCGCCCGAGGAATTGAGTGCCTGAAGCAGGTTTTCGGTCTTGGCGGCAATCAGGCTGCCCATCGCCTCGGTCGAGGCGCGCGATTTTTCGAGCAGCGCGGCCGAGCGTGTGTCGATCATCGAGGCGAAGGCCTCGCCGGTGGTGGAAAGCCGCATCGAAAGCTCTTCGCCGACGATGGAAAGCTCTTCCTTGATCTGTTCCTGCGCGCCGACGATGGAGGAGCGGATGCGCTCCGCATGGTTGACGATGGCGTCACGCTCGGCGCTCAGTTCCTGCACGAGGCTGCGCACGCGCAGTTCATTGTCTGCATAGCTGCGCTCAAGCGCGTTGACTTCAGAATGGACGAGCGTTTCGAGTTCCGTCGCGCGGGCAATGGTGCGCTCGATGCCATCGTTCATGGCCGAGACTTCTCGGCGAACCGCCTGGCCGACGGACATGATCCGGTCGGACGCGACAGTTTCGGGTTCGGCAAGACGAAGGGCGACTTCTGCCATCGACCGGGCAGCGTTGCGCAGATCGCGGGCACGCGCCATCATGATCGCGAAGGCGAAGAACAGCATGATCGGAACGACGATGCCGACGACGATCGCCATCAGCCCAGGTATTGCGGCGAGATCGGCAACCGAGCCGATGTTCCAGAGTGCACTGCCGTAGATAAGATGCGCGATGCCGAGGCCGCCGAGCGCCCAGATCACCGACATGATCGTCGCGTTTCTGAGCGCGCCGCCGATAGAGCCGCCTTCGAGCGATTTCAGGATCATGGCCGGGCTGCGCTTGGAGCCGTCGTTGGCAGCTTCCAGATTGGGGGATCTGGGTGCCTGTTCGGCAGGCGCGCGCGCGGCCTCGGGAGCAGGGGTCTGTCTGCTTGCTTCCTTCAATCTGGCCTCCGGCTGCTTTGGCGCTGTCGTCTTCCGCGATTCCGGCTTGTCTTCGAAAGCACCAAGCTGCAGGGCGTCTTCCAACGCCTGAAATGCAGTCTCGTCGACAGAGTCGCTGATCTTGTTATTCGCCATGCGGTTACGCCTCGTTACACATACGCCCGGCTTCATGCCGTTTGACCATCTGCGACCCGCAAATGGACTGCCGCCATCATGCCAGCGGAACATTATCCCGTTAAAGAGAACAATTCCGCCATTAACAATCCCGAATTGCTGGTGGTCCAGCTTTCGGGCGAAATTACATCACTGTGCCGGAATAACAAAGCTTGAGCATAAGCCTCGTCGGAACGGCAGTACCGTAGTGACACATTTAGGTGTTCGAAACAATTAATGCGGGTTTGCCGCAGCAGCGAAGTGTCGGCTTTTTAACAGTTTTTAAACCTGAGTTTCACGCTGAACGCCTTGTTTCGCATAAGTTTAACATAAATTAACCATAGCAGAAGATTTTCGCCCGCGTCACGCCGTAATTTAAGCTGATAGCACCGGCTTCAATGCGTAAATACGACACAGATGTGACACGAAACAGGAAACGGCGAGACAAAGGAATTTCAGATATGGCAGCCGTCAGTATTGCTTTCGAAGCTCCGGATAATTTTGGTGGTGCGCCGGCCGCCGCGACAAGACCAATCGATTTCGAACATCTCGCCCGCCAGACGATGGGCGACAAGGAACTTGAAATCGAGGTGCTGCAACTCTTCAGCCGTAACGCCCGTGCTGCCCTGCATGAAATGGCCGGCGCTGACGACAAGACCGTCAAGGCAACTGCCCATCGTCTGAAGGGGGCCGCGCAGGCGGTTGGTGCCTCCACCGTTTCCACGGCGGCGGCGGCAGTGGAGGACAAGGGCAACGATAGCGCGGCCGTAGCCAGACTTGCGGCAGCGATTGTCGAAGCTGAAAATTTCATCCTCAAGCTCTGCCGTTAAGGCGAACCCAGTCTGTTTTACAGGGCCGGTTGCGCTTGGCGCCTGCGAGAAGCGGGTTGCCAAGGCGAACCGGCCTTTCTATGTGTTTGTTTAGAACAGTTCTTAGACACCATTTTGGATCTCCGGCATGACAAAACTGACCATTGTTGCCTTTGATGGCACGCCCCATGAACTCGACGTAAGCAACGGTTCCACCGTCATGGAGAATGCCGTGCGCAACTCCATACCCGGCATCGATGCGGAATGCGGCGGCGCCTGTGCCTGTGCGACCTGTCATGTCTATGTGGATGACGCATGGGCGGAACGCGTCGGCGGACCCGAGCCGATGGAAGAGGACATGCTGGACTTCGCCTTCGAAGTACGCCCTACCTCGCGTCTTTCCTGTCAGATCAAGATGAAGGACGAGCTTGACGGCCTTGTCGTTCACGTTCCCGAACGTCAGGGCTGACGGCAAGCCGCATTATATGCCACAGAAAAAGCCCCGCTCACCTGTTAGCGGGGAGCGGGGCGAGGCGGGTACGCAGCATGCAAGCGAGGGAGGAAACACCTGCGAGCCTCAAGTGCGTACCGGGAGAACCGGAGGTGGTTTCGAACGCCGGACCCCTGCGGATCACCACCGTTAAAAACCATGTGAACAAGCTACAATGAGTCTCGTCGACCGCACCATGACGAGAAGTCACGGGTGATATCGAACATGACGTAACGTCATGTTAGCGTTGCGTTTCGCGTCCAGGGGAGTATGGGCGGAAAGGCGGCTCAGCGCCGGTTCTGGCCCTGTTCAATCCGGTTCTTCAAAAGCCGGGTCATGCGCGCGTCGAAGTTTTTCGATTCCACGATATCGAACCTCAACTGATCCTTGTCGTGCTCGTCCATGACGGTCTGGGTGATCTTGCCGACCATTGCCTGTAGCGTTTCACAGTCTTTTTGCGGACGAAGCGCCGTCAGTTGCCTTTCGAGCGAGCGGGCATGGGTGCGGGCGATTTCCGCGTGCCGTTCCTCGTGGCGCTTGATATCTGCAAGCAACGTATCCCAGATGAAGGCCAGTTCCGCTGTGGTGCGGCGGCGGTTTTTCCATTGCGGCAGGAGGATACGGGTGTTCAGCAACACCTTGGTGCTTCCAACGCTGCACATGCCGTTTTTCTCGACATAGGTGAGTTCGCCGCCGAATTTGATCTCGGTGGCACCGGGATGGCGTGCGCCGGTGTTGCGCGTCAGCGGGCCATGCTTGGAAAGCTGCTTGTCGAGGTCAGCGGCGGTTTTACCGCTGATCGAAAAATAGGAATAGGTCTTGCTGACGATGGTTTCGGAAAAAGCCGATCCGGGCATGGAAAGGGCTAATGCGCCAGCGAAAACGGCGCAAAGAGCACGTGAAGATATCGTCATAACCCGGCCTTCCGGTTGAACTTGAAAAACGTTTGCTGCATAGGCGGAGCGGAACTTATAAGAATTGGCATAACACTCCGTTATTCCCGAAAGGCGCGTGTTACGTGATAACAGCCGGCAGCAATGTGTGGCAAGCGGCCCATGGTCGCTCCCTGAAACTTGATGGACGTGGCCGTATTATGGCCATCGTCAATGCGACGCCCGATTCCTTTTCGGATGGCGGCCATTATCTTGCCGTTGATGCGGCTTTTTCCCATGCCCTGACCTGTGTCGAGGAGGGGGCGGATATCATCGATATCGGCGGCGAATCCACCCGCCCGGGCGCGGCCGAGGTGACCGAGGGTGAGGAACAGGATCGCGTGCTGCCGGTTATCGAACGGCTCCGTCGCGAGACTGATGTTCTGATTTCCGTCGACACCTACCGCGCATCCACGGCAAGGCTGGCGATCGAGGCGGGCGCCCATATTGTCAACGATGTTTTCGGCCTGCAGAAGGACGGGAACATGGCGGGTGTGGTTGCCGCCGCGCGCGCGGGCGTCTGCATCATGCATACCGGGCGCGACAGGCAGAAGCGCGCCGATGTTATCGAGGATCAGTTCGAATTCCTCAATCGTTCGCTTGAGATGGCGGAAGCTGCGGGAATTGCCCGTGACGCCATCGTGCTCGATCCAGGTTTCGGTTTTGCCAAGGACGAGCGTGAAAATGTCGAGCTGATGGCGCGCTTTGGCGAACTTGCCGCGTTTGACCTGCCTGTTCTGGCCGGGACGTCGCGCAAGCGGTTCATCGGGTCGCTGACGGGCAGGGATGCGGCCCACGAACGCGATATCGGAACAGCAGCGACGACAGTGATCCTCAGGCTGGCGGGTGCCGCGATTTTTCGCGTGCACAATGTCGCCGCAACACGCGATGCGCTGGCAATTGCCGACGCGGTTCTTGCCAAAGCGTCGGCAAGGCCCGATGCATAGATCAATAGATGCCGGAGTGCCGCATGCCTTAAAAGAGGCCGGCTATTCCGGTATAACCCCGCCATGGAGGCGATGCGATGAGCCGCTACACCATTATTCTGAAAAACTGTTCCTTTTTCGCCCGTCATGGCCTTCTCGAGCAGGAGGAGGTGCTGGGCCAGCGCTTTTTCGTCGATGCCGAGATGGAGGTTGAAGCGGGTAATGCGCTCGAAACCGACGATATCGAAAATACCGTCGATTATGGCGTCGCCTTCGCCGTTATCGAAAAGATCGTCGTCGGCCAGCGCCGTTACCTGATAGAGGCTCTCGCGAACGATATCGCCAAGGCCCTGCGCGCGCGTTATCCGCAGATTGTCTGGCTGCGTATCACGGTTCGCAAGCCCTCTGCGCCGGTTCCCGGCATTCTCGACTATGCGCAGGTGAGTGTTGAACACCGTGCCTGACAGGATGACAGTTGCCGCACTAGGCCTTGGCGGGAATATCGGTGACCCTGCCGCTGCAATGGCCAGAGCCTTGCGCGAACTGGATGCGCACGGCGATTGCCGGGTGCTGTCTGTCTCCGGGCTTTATCGCACGCCGCCCTGGGGTAAGACGGACCAGGCGGATTTTTTCAATTGCTGTGCGCTGGTCGAAACCTCGCTTTCAGCACCCGCGCTGCTGCAATTGTGCCTCGATATCGAAAAGGGCATGAAACGGGTCAGAACGGAGCGCTGGGGGCCACGCACCATCGATATCGACGTGCTGACCTATGGTAATGATGTTGTCGTTACGGAAAGCATTGAAGTGCCGCATCCGCGCATGACGGAGCGTGCTTTCGTGCTGATGCCGCTAGCCGATATCGCACCCGATCTCGAAGTCCGGGGCAAGCCCGTGCGGGAATGGCTTCGGCAGGCGGATAAAACCGGCATCATCAGCGCAAACGAAAAACGGGAGTGGTGGACACTCCCGCTTGGCGATGGCTGAAAAGGTCGCGGGTTTTACGGCTTGATCGAACCGACGGCGATCTGGTCGATGTCGCGCGCGAGTGTGACGCCGATAACCGGGATCATCTGGTCGGCGACCTTGACGGAAATGGTGATGTTCATCGAATTGTCGTTCGAGACGCGGGCGACCATGGCACCGTTGAGCTTGGCGCGATTGATGCCTACAACGACCTTGTCACCGCTGACCTGCCCGGAAATGATGTCCAGTCCCTTGCCTTCGGCGCCGTCGAGGAACTTGCCCTCGTAAGAGCCGCCCTTCTGGCTGATGACCGCGGACATGGGCTGGCTGAAGACGCCGACGCGGCAGGTGCCGGCGAGCTTGATGCCCGTCTGCTTGTCGTCGAGTGGCTCGCCCGTCAGGTCGCAGGTGAACTTGGTACCCTTGTACTTGCCGGCGACGATTTCGCCCGGACCTTTCCAGCTTCCGGCAACGGAACGGAAAAACACGTCGTCGCGATCGCGCGATGCGGCATGGACGTCAGACAGGCCGAAGCTGCCGCTGACGGACAATATGGCGGCAAGTCCGCCCACAAGCGAAAAGAAGCGCGAATACATGATACTTTCCCCGGCGAAGAAGCCTGTTCGATAAGCGGCAATCTACCGGCGGAATGGTTAATGCTTGGTTTATTTCGGCTTTATTTACAGCTTCGTCCGTAACCTTTTGAGCCGTACAAGTCCGGCTGATCAGGCTTTTTGACCGGTTTTTCCGCCACCGAGATCGGGCGTGAGGTCAGACATGAAATCACCTATGCCGGGTCGCTTTACCGCCTTGAAGGGTAGCGGGCGGCACAGATCCATCGCCGCAATGCCGATTCGCGCCGTCATCAGACCGTTGATGACACCTTCACCCAGGCGTGCGGAGAGTTTTGAGGCAAGCCCGTGACCGAGAACCTGCTGGGCAAGCCCATCACCGACGGCGATCGAACCTGTGACCGCGAGATGGGCGACGACGTCACGCAAAAGCCTGAGCATGCCGAGCGTGCCCGGCCGGCCGCCGTAAAGTTCCGCCATGGCGCGCACCAGCCTTGTCACCTCGAACAGCACATAAGCGAGATCGACCACGGCGCGTGGGCTGACGGCGGTAACGACGGAGACGCGTTTGGAGGAGTTGAGGATCAGCGCGCGGGCCTGCCGGTCGAGCGGCACAAGCAATTCGCGTTCGGCAAGCTCGATCAGATGCGGCCCGTCGATCACGTCGTTTTCGGTGTCCTTGAGTGCGGCGCGCCCCTTGGCCGTTTCGGCGCGGTGGGAGAGAACTGCATTGAGGCGGGTAACGATGGCGCGGGCGGGTTTCGGGCTCTTGTCGAGGCTGGCCGTCTCCGCATCGGCTTTCAGCGATTGGACGGCGTTGAGCCGCATGATGCCGAACACTTCTCGTCCGACCAGAACGAGGACGGCAAAAAGCGCAACAAGGAGCGCAACGCTCGCCGTGTAACCCAGCCAGTCGGAGCGGGAAAAGAGATTGCGGATAAGCTGATCCGCCCAGAGCCCGAAGGCGAGCGAGAACAGCACGCCGAGTGCACCAAGCGCGAGCTTGCCGAAGGAGAAGCGGCTTTTCTTCGGCACGGCCACCGGCAATGCGGCGGCATCCGTCTCTTCAGGTGCTAAAAATGGATCATCCTCATCGGGCGTCAGGGAAATCTCGGTGTCGAAGCTGCGCGGTGCGCGTTTTTGCGCGACGGTTGGGCCTGCCGTTTCTTCGGTTTCGAGCGTGAAAGCCGCCGGGCGGCGTGTCTGCGGATCGTTTGGTGTGGGAGCCTTCATGCGAGCTTGTCTCCAAACAGGAACTGCATGGCGCGGTCGAGCCTTATGTGGGGAACGGAAAGCCGGATGCCGCCGCTGCCCGGTTCATCGATATTGGGCGGGCGGAAACGCACGACATTGACGTCCGGCAACGTCGCTTTGTCGCCATCCCTGTCGATGCTGCGGAAAAGCGGCTCCGGGTCTTCGGGCAGGTCGCCGGGAAAGATCGCCGTTTTACGGTTGCCGTCAAATATCTCGCCGTTGATGGTTTCACCCGCCATCGGCGTGCCGACGATGACCGGAAGCTCGTGACCGTCCTGTCTCACGCTTGCTTCCCGCGTAGCGCGCACGGAAGCCAGTGCCATGACCTCGATACCGGCACCATTCATGCCGATGGTGGTGATGGCGCGGTCCACCAGACGGCGGGTTAGCCGTTCCAGCCGGTCGTGGCTTTCATGATGCAGGTGGTCGGCCTTGGTCGCGGCAATCAACACTTTGTCGATGCGCCGGCCCAGCAGTGATGACAAAAGACTGTTGGTGCCAGGGCGGAAACAGGCGAGAACATCGCCCAGCGCACGTTCCAGATCCTGCACCGCCTCCGGGCCGCGATTGACCGCCTGAAGAGTGTCGATCAGCACGATCTGCCGGTCGAGGCGGGCGAAATGTTCGCGGAAGAAGGGTTTCACCACGATTGCCTTGTAGGCGTCGTAGCGCCGCTCCATCATGGCGCGCAGCGACCCCTTAGGTGCCTTGTCGTCTGTCAGGCCCGGCAGGGGCGCAAAGGTCAGCGCCGGTGATCCTTCGAGATCCCCCGGCATCAGCAGACGGCCCGGCGGCAAGGTCGAGAGCGACCGCTCGTCGGATTTGCAGGCTTTCAGATAGGCGGCGAAGCTTTCCGCGAGGCGTCGCGCCGTCATCTCGTCGGCGGGCGCATTGATGTCGAGCGAGGAGGCTATTGCCAACCATTCCTGCGCGAGTTCGGCGCGGATGCCATTTTGCGCCAGCGCGACGGTGCTGTCGCTGAAGCTCTTGTAGTCCTGCGAAAGCAGCGGCAGGTCGAGCAGCCATTCGCCGGGATAATCGACGATATCGATGGACAGCTTGCCCGCGGAAAACCAACGGCCCCAACCGCTGGCGCTCTGGTAGTCGAGCGTGATCCGCAATTCAGAGATTGCCCGTGTCGAATCCGGCCAGAGCCTGTCGCGTACCAGAGCCTGAATATGGTCCTCATACTGAAACCGGGGAATGGCATCGTCCGGTTGCGGCTCCAGACGCACATTCGAGACGCGCCCGGAACGCATGGCCTCAAACAGCGGCAGACGACCGCCATTCAGAAGATTGTGGACGAGCGAGGAGATGAAAACCGTCTTGCCCGCCCGCGAAAGACCAGTGACGCCAAGCCGCAATGTCGGATTTGTAAGGGTGCTCGCACGGTCGGCCAGATTGTCGAATGCAATGAGCGCACTGTCTGTCAGGGACGTAAGAGAAGGCGGCAATGGCAGTTTCCCAGCTATTTTTCACGGTCACAGCTGCAATATAGGAAGGGGCGGTTGCCCAAAAAAGAAGCGCGCCAATGGATTTTCAACGGGTCCGGCTTCGGCAACGCATTGGTCGCACGCTGCTGCTGCTATTTTCCGGGCGACAGAAAATCGACCAGTCGCCAGCGATTTTTACCATTCCCGGCACTGTCGTCGTGATCGAGAACCGCAAGACCCGATGTCGGAAAACCGGAGGGCAGGGCGGCATGCAGCAGGTCCTCGCCAATCATCGCCTCCAGCGTCGCCTCCATTGTGGGGTTGTGCCCGACCAGCATCACGGACTGTGCGTCCGTTTGCGCGGCGATGAGAGAAAGATAGGTTTCGCTGCGCGCATTGTACATTTCGTCGATATAGACGATGTCGATGCCCTCGTTGAAGGCCCGCTGCCAGGCCTGCGTGGTCTGCCGGCAGCGCGTGGCCGTGGAAGACAAGAGCACGTCCGGGCGGTAGCGCCGGTCTGCGGCAAGGTCGGCGATGATCTCCGCCTCGGCAAAACCGGCCTCGTTCAATCCCCGGTCGAAATCGCGTTCTCCCGGTGCCGCCCAGGCGGCCTTGGCGTGGCGCAAAAGATACACTCGGCTCGGAGAAGATGCTGTCAAGGGCGGGGACCGACGTTCGATTGGGAGGCAATGGAGGAATGCTACAGGATAGGGTTGCATGACCGCAAGTCCTCTTTCCTGTTGGTAAGTCGCGTTTAAGTGATTTAAGAAGAGATCGCTTGAATACGAATAAAGGATAAAAATTAGTCATTTAGATGATTTTTGTGTCAGTTTTAAAAATGCCTGAAAACTGATCTGTAGACTTGAATCAGCCTATATCATTGGAGTATACACCGCCGCATTGAGATGTTCTTCGAGGAGAATCGCGTTGAGTGAGAAGATCGATCTTAGCAAATATGTGCTCTCGGAAGACGACGAGTTCATGAATGCAAACCAGCGTGCCTACTTCCGCGCGAAGCTGGTGGCCTGGAGAAACGACATCCTGAGAGAAGCGCGCGAGACCCTCGGACATCTCGCCGAAGAAAGCGCCAACCATCCCGACCTAGCCGATCGGGCATCTTCGGAAACTGACCGGGCGATCGAACTTCGCGCCCGTGACCGCCAGCGCAAGTTGATCTCCAAGATCGACTCTGCCCTTCAGCGGATTGATGACGGCACTTACGGTTACTGTGAAGAAACGGGTGAGCCTATTGGCCTCAAGCGCCTCGACGCACGACCGATAGCGACCCTGTCCATCGAGGCGCAGGAACGTCACGAGCGTCGTGAAAAAGTCTACCGCGACGAATAAAGCCAGCGTTGTTCCGGGCGCTTCGGCGAGCCGGCCAGCGAACAGAACCAAAATGACAAAGGGCACGGATTTGTTTCCGCGCCCTTTTTTTGTTTTTAATCTCTGTCTGCCGACAGATGTGAACCTGTCAGCGGTCGCGGGTAACGGAAAGTTCGCCGAAAATACGCGCCATTTCCTTCTGCATGTCGCCATCCGGCGTTGCACCGGTAACAGGCGGCGAGACGGGTTCGGTTTTTGGCTTTTCCGGAGCAGCGGCGACTGCCTGTTCGCTATCGGCATCCTTGCTCTTGGCGATCTCCGCCTCAAGAAAGCTCTCGAAATCGCTGGCAAGGTCATCGGAAAATTTCGGCTCGGCGTTAGCGGAGACGACGGGCGGATTTTCGGGCTTCGGCGCAAAGGGCGCAGGCGCATCTTGCCCCGGTTTCAGGCCGGGTAGAACGCGCTCGCGCGCGGCATCCAGAAAATCTGCGGCATTCGTTTGGTCGATGACCGGTTCGCGCGCGGCAAAAACCGGCGGGGCAACGACCGTCGGCCGTTCTTCAGGAACCGTTGCCTGGACAGGCGGTGCGGGCGGCGCCGAGGGTAGAGGAGCCGGCACGAAGGGATCAGGGCGGCGCTGTTCCGGTCGCTCGGCGGGCATGTCGAGTGATGCGGCAGCGAGAGGTAGAACAGCGGCGGCCGGTGCCGCAATGACCGATGCCGGTGGTGGCGCAGGACGGGTAATATCCCTTTCCGGGGCGGCTGTTCTTATCGGTGCAACGGGCTCGCGTGCCGTCATGGGCGTGGATACCGGTTGCGGCGGCGTAGACGGACGTGGTGGCAGAGATGCGGCCGGTGCAGGGGTGGGTGCTGGACGAGCAGCCGGGGCGGGGGGGTCCGGCCGCTGCGGCTGCTTTACGGGTTCTTCCGGCAAGGAGGCTGGAGATGCCGCTGCGATTGGCTGCTGTGGCAAAGCTGGGCGGCTTTCGCGAGGGATCGGCGGTTCAGCCCTTTTAGGTTCGCTGTCCTGACGCGGCAGCGCCTTGAGTTCCGCTTCCTGCGGTTCGCGCACTTCCCTGACGATTGGGATCGCGCCGATACCACTCTCGATGACGATATCGGTTGGACCGCCAATCATGACAAGATGCTCGACATTGTCGCGGCGCACCAGCACCAGACGGCGCCGGGCGTCCACCGCCGTCGCATCGAGAACCTGCAAGCGCGGCTGCCGGTTGCGACCGCCACGGATAAACGGGGCCGCCCCGCCGCGCCTGCGCAGTATCCAGAGAACAATTGCCAGAACAAGCAGGGCTAGACCGACACCGACGACGGCGACGATGAGATTGTTTCCATAGGTGCCGATAAAATCTTCCATCATGGAGATCATCCCTTCAGATTTTTTCGTGCAATTAATATTGCCGTGGTTCTTATAATGTGAACGTCAAGCAGGAAAAGACGATTTTTTTAAGCGTGATACAAGGTTTATTCATTTCGTCCCCAGGATCGCTTCATACGATCGTCTCGTCAGCCGGCCGTGCGCCTCCAAAGCGCCATATCTTTCCCTTCAATGCCGGGGAGCAATGAAGGTTGCAATTCTCTCTTCGAAGGAGCGATTGTAAATGCTTGCGAAATTGCTCGTTGACGGGTTTCCGGTAAGAGTTTTCATTTTTGTTGTTTTATTTGGATTGCCGGGATTTGTTTTTCCCGCTCAGGCCGCGACGGCGGATGACAAGGCGTCCGAAAATCCTGCGAACATGATTGAGTTCGTACGAGACAATCCATCCTGTATCGATTTCACGGATGGATGCTCGGTTTGCACGGTAGCGGATGGCAATATCGTCTGCTCCGCGCCGCGCATTCAATGCCAGGTTAAAGCGCTGACCTGCAGCCGCAAAATAGGCTTCTGAGGCATTTGCGCCTCTTTAGGGCCGTTTCTCTGTGCGATTTTAAGCCTTTGTGGTGCAGCGGAGCTTTTTGACGGTCAAGCGAGTTGCTACAAGAAATTCTACTGCCCGATTCCGTTGAGGAAATAGGGCTGACCGAATGACGACCTGCAGGACTGCGAGGCCAAGATGACACGGGTGCGCGAGACAAGCGACAACGACCTTCCGCTGGTGGACAGGCGTGCCCGTTCCGGCACGGTTCTGCGGATTCTCCTGCTGGCGCTGGTGCTCATCGCTGCCGCCGCTGCTTTCGTCTATTTCAAGGATTCGCTGGAAAACGAAATCGTGCTCGGCATTCTCGGCGTGCTGGCGATGATGGGTATCTTTTTTCTGGTGTCGTCGATCATCGGTTTCATCGAGGTCATGCCGCAGTCGCAATCGGACGGGCTGGCCCGCCGTTTCCTGTCGGCGCACCCGGACGGCACGCTGATCACCGATGCCAAGGGGCATATGGTCTACGCCAACGCCACCTATTGCCGGATGAGCGGCACCACGAAGGCGAGCGATATCCAGAGCTTGGAGACGCTGCTCTCGCGCAGCCGGGAATCGACCGAGGCGCTCTATCGCCTCATCAATATTTTGCGGGAGGGGCGTGACGGTTACGAGGAGTTCCGTCTGCTCAAGCCGCTCGGGGAGGCCACTTCCGGCGGGCCGCACTGGTACCGACTGAAAGGTCGGGTGCTGAAAGATGCGGGCGGAGAGGCGCTGCACGTCTTCCAGATCGCTGACATCACGCCTGAGCGGGAAGATCAGGAACGCTTCTTCCGCGAATTGCAGAACGCCATCGATTATCTCGACCACGCGCCGGCCGGTTTCTTTTCCGCGGGTCGTAAGGGTGAGATCGTTTATCTGAACGCCACCCTGTCCGAATGGCTCGGCATCGATCTCGCGCAATTTTCGCCCGGTTCGATGACGGTGTCGGACATCGTCGCCGGCGAGGGTATGGCGCTGATCGAATCCGTCCATCCGCAGGGTTCAGCCAAGCGCACCGAGATTCTCGATCTCGACATGCGCCGGGTAAACGGCCAGAGCATGCCGGCCCGCCTCGTTCATCAGGTTACCTCGAAGGACGGCGCGCCCGGCGAAAGCCGGACGATTGTTCTGATGCGTCCGAAAGGGCAGGAGGATACGGAATCCTCGTCCGCCATGCGCTTCACGCGTTTCTTCAACAATACGCCGATGGCGATTGCCTCGCTCGACGGCGAAGGCCGCATTCTTCGTATCAACGCACCATTCCTCAAGCTATTCTCCGGCGTCGTCGGGCGTGACGATATTGATCGCGGTGTTGCCCTCGAAGCCATCATCCACGACAATGAGAAACCCAGGCTTGAGCAGGCGCTGGCCGAGGCGAAGGACCGGCAGGGCGATATCGCCCCGTTCGATTCCCGCCATCCGAGCGACGAGGGCCGCCATTTCCGTTTCTACGTCAATGCCGTCATCGATCAGGACGACGAGGCGCCCGAAGAGGTGGCAATCGTTTATGCGATCGAGGTGACGGAGCAGAAGGCGCTCGAAACCCAGATGGCGCAGACGCAGAAGATGAACGCCGTCGGCACGCTGGCAGGCGGCATCGCCCACGATTTCAACAATGTGCTGACTGCCATCCTGTTGTCATCAGACCATCTGCTGTTGCAGGCCCGGCCCGCAGACCCGAGCTTCGCCGACCTGATGGAGATCAAGCGCAACGCCAACCGCGCGGCGGTGCTGGTGCGACAGCTTCTCGCTTTCTCGCGCAAACAGACGATGCGCCCGGCGATCCTCAACCTGACCGACGTTATCGGCGACCTGCGCATGCTGGTGGACCGGTTGATTTCCGGCACCAATGTCAAGTTGGAAGTGGATTACGGCCGCGATCTCTGGCCGGTGAAGACCGACCTGTCGCAATTTGAGCAGGTGCTGATCAATCTTTGCGTCAACGCGCGCGATGCCATGCCCGATGGCGGCAAGATCACCATCCGCACCCGCAATGTGGATGCGGATGAAGCCGCAGCGCTCGGTCGGCCGGAAGTCCCGGCGGAAGACATGGTCATGGTGGAAGTCGCCGATAACGGAACCGGCATTCCGCCGGAGATCATGGACAAAATCTTCGAGCCGTTCTTCACCACCAAGGATGTCGGCAAGGGCACCGGTCTCGGCCTGTCGATGGTCTATGGCATCGTCAAGCAGTCCGGCGGTTACATCTATCCCGAATCGGAAGTGGGCAAAGGCACTGCGTTCCGCATCTATTTGCCGCGCCACGTGGTGGAAGTGGTGCACGTTCCGGGCCAGCAGCCCGGTGAAGCGGCACTCGCCCCTGTGGCTCTGCCCGAACCGGTGAAGGAAGAGCCGCTGGATCTCACCGGCAACTCCGCCGTCGTGCTTCTGGTGGAGGACGAGGAAGCAGTGCGGCGCGGCGGCAAACGCATGCTGGAAACCCGTGGTTACACCGTTCATGAGGCGGGTTCGGGTGTCGAGGCGCTGGAAGTGATGGAAGAGCTGGAAGGCAAGGTCGATATCGTCGTGTCGGACGTCGTCATGCCGGAGATGGACGGACCTTCACTCCTGAGGGAATTGCGCAAATCCTATCCCGACCTGAAATTCATCTTCGTTTCTGGTTATGCCGAGGACGCGTTTGCGAAAAACCTTCCGGCGGATGCCAAGTTCGGCTTCCTGCCAAAACCCTTCTCGCTGAAACAGCTGGCGATCGCCGTTCGCGAAATGCTCGACAACAAGGAATGACGGCGGATGGCGCGGGCGTGAGATTAGGTCCGCTGTTGCTCGCGATTCCCTTGCAGGCGCTTTGCGTCAAGGGTGAAACCACGTCAGGAAAGGCGGATAGCACCGCGCTTTCCAGCAGTGCTATCGCAAGACCCCTGTTTTTCCCGAGGTTTGGCTCTTCGCAAACGCAATAGTGATTGCACCGTTTCACAGGGGGCTTAAAATCCGATCTTAACGACCTAGATATGTAGAGGCGAAGTTCTCCCTCCTGGTGATGACTGCCGGTTTGAGAACGGTTTGGAGAATGATGAAAGATGATCGCTGAGCCGATCTACATGCAGGGCGAGGGCGACGGGGAAGACGGCGGTACGAACCGCGGAACGTCCGTTATAACCCGCGTCAAGCCAAAGACGAAAAGACCGAATTTGTACCGTGTTCTTTTACTGAATGACGATTACACTCCAATGGAGTTCGTCATTCATATTCTGGAGCGTTTTTTCCAGAAGGATCGCGAAGCGGCGACCCGCATCATGCTGCACGTGCACCAGCACGGCGTAGGAGAATGTGGGGTGTTTACATATGAGGTCGCAGAGACGAAAGTAAGCCAGGTCATGGATTTCGCCCGACAGCACCAGCATCCGCTGCAATGCGTCATGGAAAAGAAATGAGGATCGCAACGTGCCAACTTTTTCCCCAAGTCTCGAGAAGGCGCTGCACCAGGCACTGACCTTTGCAAATGAGCGTCACCACGAATATGCGACGCTGGAACATCTCCTTCTGGCGCTGATCGACGACGCGGATGCCGCTGCCGTGATGGGCGCCTGTAATGTCGATCTCGATGCGCTGCGCAAGACTGTCAGCGATTACGTCGACAACGAACTGACCAACCTCGTGACCGGTTATGACGAGGATTCCAAGCCCACATCCGGCTTCCAGCGGGTTATCCAGCGGGCTGTCATTCATGTTCAGTCGTCCGGTCGCGAGGAAGTGACCGGAGCGAACGTGCTTGTGGCCATTTTCGCCGAGCGCGAAAGCCACGCTGCCTATTTCCTGCAGGAGCAGGAAATGACCCGTTACGATGCGGTCAATTATATCTCCCACGGCATCGGCAAGCGTCCGGGCACGTCGCAGACCCGCGCTCCGCGTGGCGCAGACGAGCCGGAGGCCGACCCCAAGGCTGCACGCAGCAATCCCGAGGAAGAAGGCTCATCCGCCAAGAAACAGCAGGATGCGCTGAAGGCCTATTGCGTCAACCTCAATGAAAAGGCGAAAAACGGCAAGATCGACCCGTTGATCGGCCGTCATGAGGAAGTCAACCGCACCATCCAGATCCTCTGCCGCCGCTCCAAGAACAACCCGCTGTATGTGGGCGATCCGGGCGTGGGCAAGACGGCGATCGCCGAAGGTTTGGCCAAGCGTATTGTTGAGGGCAAGGTGCCTGAAGCGCTGGCCAATGACACGATCTTCTCGCTCGACATGGGCACGCTTCTGGCCGGAACCCGCTATCGTGGTGATTTCGAGGAACGCCTGAAGCAGGTCGTCAAGGAGCTCGAGGAATATCCCGGCGCAGTCCTGTTTATCGACGAAATCCACACCGTCATCGGTGCGGGTGCGACGTCTGGCGGCGCAATGGATGCATCGAACCTATTGAAGCCGGCGCTCTCGTCAGGCGCGATCCGCTGCATCGGTTCGACCACCTACAAGGAATATCGCCAGTTCTTCGAGAAGGACCGGGCGCTGGTGCGTCGCTTCCAGAAGATCGACGTCAACGAGCCGTCGATCGACGATGCTATCGCGATCATGAAAGGCCTGAAGCCCTACTTCGAGGATTATCATCACCTCAGATATTCCAACGAAGCGATCAAGGCTGCGGTCGAATTGTCGGCCCGCTACATTTCCGACCGCAAGCTGCCGGACAAGGCGATCGACGTAATCGACGAGACCGGTGCGGCGCAGATGTTGCTGCCGGCGTCCAAGCGCCGCAAGCTGATCACGGAACGCGAAATCGAAGCAACCATCGCGACGATGGCCCGCATTCCGCCGAAGACCGTTTCCAAGGATGACGAGATGGTTCTCGCCAACCTCGAAAAGGAACTGCGCTCGGTCGTTTATGGTCAGGACATCGCCATCGAGGCGCTGGCCACCGCCATCAAGCTGGCACGCGCCGGTCTGCGCGAACCGAACAAGCCGATCGGCTCATATGTCTTCTCCGGCCCGACCGGCGTGGGCAAGACCGAAGTGGCCAAGCAGCTCGCCGCCTCGCTTGGTGTCGAGATGCTGCGGTTCGACATGTCGGAATATATGGAGCGCCATACTGTCTCGCGTCTGCTCGGTGCGCCTCCCGGTTATGTCGGCTTCGACCAGGGCGGTCTCTTGACCGATGGCGTCGATCAGCATCCGCATTCCGTGGTGTTGCTGGACGAGATCGAGAAGGCCCATCCGGACATCTACAACATCCTGTTGCAGGTAATGGACCATGGCTCGCTGACCGACCATAACGGCAAGAAGATCGACTTCCGCAACGTCATCCTCATCATGACGACCAATGCGGGTGCTTCCGAAATGGCAAAATCGGCCATCGGTTTCGGTTCTTCGCGACGCACGGGTGAGGATGAAGAGGCGATCAACCGCCTGTTCACACCGGAATTCCGCAACCGTCTGGATGCGATCATTCCGTTCTCGCCGCTGCCGACTGCCGTTATCCACAAGGTGGTACAGAAGTTCGTCATGCAGCTCGAGACCCAGCTCTCCGAGCGGAATGTCACCTTCGATCTGCACGAAGACGCGATCTCCTGGCTGGCGGAAAAGGGTTACGACGAGAAGATGGGCGCTCGCCCGCTGTCGCGTGTGATCCAGGAACACATCAAGAAGCCGCTCGCCAACGAAATCCTCTTTGGCAAGCTCAAGAAGGGCGGTGTCGTCAGCGTCACCGTCGGCAAGAAGGACGATGGTTCCGACGGCCTCAAGCTCGAGGTTCTGCCGGAAACAGCGCCGGTAAAGCCGAAGCCGGAAGCAGAGCTCAATGCTGCCAAGTCTCCGGGCAAGGCGTCTAAGGCCAAGGCGAAGCCCGCCTCGAAGGCAGCGATTGCCAATGAGGAAGCGGATGTTCTGGTTGCCGAGGCGAGCAAGCCCGACGAGGAGAGCAAGCCGCGCCGCAAGGCGAATACGGTGCCGAAGGTGCCGAAGAAGAAATGATAACGGTCTTCCGACCGACAAACGGTGCCGGGCGAAAGCCCGGCATTTTCATGCCTGAAGCGCGTCGCATTTTACCGGATTCGTGAAACGCGCTTTATTTTTCTCATCATTCCGAAACCGCTGCGCACTTTCGGACGACATGCATTAGTGGACCAGCAATGCAATCAGCAGACAGCGATACCATCCCCCTGCGCGGCTGGTTTTTCAGGGGAATGCGGGGCATATTCTCGCTGCCCTCGCTCATTCTCATGACATCCTTCGTCGGTTTCAGCGCCTTCGCGCTGGAATCGGGCGTTCAACGTGGGGAAGCGGTGTTTATGACGCTGGTTATCTGGGCTTTGCCGGCCAAGATGATCCTGATCGGCTCGATGGTCGGCGGCGCCAATCTTGCCGCGTGTTTTCTGGCGGTGACGCTGTCATCGGTGCGAATGATGCCCATGGTTGCCTCCATCGTTCCGGAGATGCGTGGCGCAAAAACGCCGACATGGATTTTGTTGTTCCTCTCCCACTTCGTGGCGATCACCGCCTGGGTCTTCGCCACGCAAAACCTTTCCAAAATACCGCGCGAAGCACGGGCTGCGTGGTTTGCCGGTTTCGGCATTACCCTTACCGTCGTCAACGCTATCATTGTCGGCCTTTGTTACGGCGTCGTCGCGGCTTTTCCACCGCTTGTCGCAGGCGTGCTGTTTTTTCTGACGCCTGTCTATTTCATAGCGTCGATCTGGGCGACCGCCCGCCATTCTGTCGTCAAGGTCGCCTTCATTATCGGTGTGATCGCGGGGCCGGTCTTTGCGGTAATCGCGCCGGAATTCGACATTCTCTATGCCGGGATAGGTGGCGGCACGGTGGCTTATCTGATCGACCGTTTCGTCTTTCGTCGAAAGATCATTCCCGTCTCACCGGAGAGCGAACCATGATGACCGAACAGTGGTGGGCGCCCTACCTCTTCATCGCCATTGCCGGCTGGCTGGCGACCGATCTCTGGCGCTGGCTCGGCGTGCTCGCCGGCAACCGGCTGAAGGATGATTCCGAGGCGCTATACTGGGTGAGGGCAGTCGCCACCGCGCTCGTGATGGCCGTCACCGCCAAGCTGATCGTCTTTCCAACCGGAACGCTTGAAGCTTCACCGCTATGGCTACGCATCGGCGCGGCAGCACTCGGTTTCATAGCGTTCCTGGCCGCCGGCCAACGCGTCATTGTCGGCGTAGCCGTGCCCATCGCACTTTTGGCAGCCGGGTTATTTGTGCTTGGCTTTTAGTACTCGTCTTATCCGAATATTAAGCGCTCTACTCTAGTTTACTGCTGGCTTGAACCGGGGCGTCAATTCAATGCGACTATTTGCGGCAGAACGTTTTGTACTTGTCTTTATCGCCATCTTGTTCTTAGCCGATGCAGTATTGATCTTTGCCAAAGGTATTCATGTCGATTACGCCGGATATTTTTTATGCGGACTCGCGGGTGTCGGCATTTTTATCCTCGGTCAGTTCTATCGCACAAGCGGCCGCGATCTGCGCATAGCCGCCGCTCTGATTTCTGGTGGACTGTTCATTCTGTTTACGCTTGTCGCGTCCGTCTTTAATTACATGTTTCTGCCCGTCTCTTTCGCGGCAATCGATCACTTGCTTTTCCGCGTGGACGCGGCCTTCGGTTATAGCTGGACAGGCATTGTCATATGGGCTGCAACATACCCATGGATCGGGAAAATCCTGTTTTTGGTCTACGCGACGTCGTTGCCACAGCTTTTGGCAATAATCATAATTCTCGGCTTTACCGGCAAGGACCGGATGCTGCACCAGTTTCTGGTAACAGGGGTGCTTGGGGCCTTTACGAGCATCATCTTCTGGATTTTTTTTCCAACCTATGGAGCCGCAGCCTATAACGAACTCCCACAATGGGTTTTGGAAACCATTCCCATCGCACTTGATCCTGCGTACGGTCGTGAGACCATAAGGCTGGGTCAGGAGGGAGTAGCGTATATATCTCCGCGAAACGTTTTAGGTTTAATCAGTTTCCCATCGTTCCACACCTTCATGGCGGCGATGTCCGTCTGGTTCGTTCCACGTCACTGGTTGGTGATGGCGGTGATCTTGCCGATCAATATCTTGATGTTGCCCGCCGTTCTCGTTCAGGGCGGTCATCATCTTTCTGATATTTTCGGTGGTCTCATCGCCTTTGCAATGGTCTGTGCTGTCTCGACTTGCCTGCTCAATTGGCTGTCGGTGAGAGAACGGGCCAACGATGCGGCAGCCGTTTCGACTCAAGTCATCGCGGCGGAGTAATCGCCCCGGTTTCCGCTCTCGCGCGCCTCATCGACAAGCCAGTCCGACAGGAGCCGGGCCGATGCGGTCATCTCTTCTGCTTCGATCAACCAGTAATATTTGTCCGCATCGGCCGCCCGATCGAAAAGCACGGTCAATTGACCGTCGGCGATTTCGTCGCGAAGAAGCGCTGTCGGGCAAAGGCCGATGCCGTGTCCCGCCTTGAGAGCGGTCACGAGCAGATTGAAGTCCGCAAAGATTGGGCCAGTGCCCTGGAACAGGGATAGGCCAGCAGTCGCCAGCCAGTCCCGCCATGCCGTCTCGGTGGCGTCATGCAGCAATTCAGCCCGCCGCAGGCTCGATACATCGTCGAAGGGACCGGACTTCGTGGCGTAAGCGGGTGCGCATGTCGGGCGCGTCTCGGCACTGAAAAGCGCCACGGCTTTTTGCGCAGGGCGTGGGCCGTGGGTGATGCTGAGATCGGGCTGCGTGGTCTCATTCCTGCCGGAATAGCTGATTGACACCTGTATGTCTGGATAGAGCGCGCGGAAACGGGGCAGGCGGGGTGTCAGGAAATGCGCCACCACCGAAGGCAGGCTGGCCAGACGAACGGTGATGCGGTCGCGGCCCCGGCTGATCCGTTCCGCACCGGAAGCGATCTGCCCCAAGCCGGCCGAAACCGTCATGCCGAATTCCTGACCCGCCGGCGTCAGTCTCACGCCTCTTGCATGGCGCTCGAAAAGCGGCGCGCCGAGCCATGTTTCCAGATTGCGCACATGCTGGCTTACGGCCGTCGCCGTCATGCCGAGTTCCTGCGCGGCCAGGGAAAAACTTGTCCTTCTGGCCGCAGCTTCAAACGCGCGGAGGGTGGCGAGCGGTGGCAGTTTCATGATGCTGCGAGGCTAAGTCAGACTTGGTCTGAGCGCAAGAAAAACCCGTCTTGTCATCACGCCATTCATGCCGCAATTTCGCGTCACATTTTCATCCATCCGAGGATTTCATGACCCCCGTGTCCGCCGCCGAACCCATTGATGCCGCCGCGCGCCGCGCCGTCCGTCCCGTCGTCGTTTATCCGAACGGCACACTTCAGACACCGGACCTGGCGCGTCTTGAACAGGCTAAAAAAGCCATGGTGAAGATAGACGAAGTCATCGTGCCACCGCGCGAGGGCGGCACTTTCAATGTTCCGAAGGGACACTTTTTCCGCATCGTCAGCACCGAAGGCCCACAGGTGGGGGATTTGAACCTATGGAATGCCCATGATCTGACGGAGCGCTTTTTCAGCGGCAAAACCCGCGCCCTGCATGCGACCCATGTTTCTGTAGGCAACCGCCTGTGGAGCAATCTGCCGTCCCTGCGGCCGATGGCGACCATCACCCATGATACTTTGTCATGGTATGGCTGGGATGAAGATGGCGGTGGCGTGCATGATGTGATCGGTACCCGGTGCGATCCCTATACCAACAAACTGTTGAGCGGCGGCGACTATCACCATTGCTGCCATTCGAACCTCACCAATGCCCTCGCCGCGGCCAAAGGCCTGTCATTCGGCGAGGCGGAACCGCATGTACACGATGTTCTGAACGTCTTTATGTGCACGGGTTTCACCCGCGATACGCATCAGTATTTCATGAAGGCAAGCCCGGTGCGGCCGGGCGACTATCTGGAACTCTTCGCGGAAATTGATCTCATCGGTGCGCTCTCCGCTTGCCCCGGCGGCGATTGTGGCGCCAGCCATTCGAGCGACGCGGTCCCGTGCTATCCCCTGAAGGTGGAGATATTCCGGCCGGATATGGCGGTGCTTGAAGGCTGGCCCTGGCCGGAGAGGAATGCCTACCGTCCCGTGGAATGATAATAAACACCACGGTCGTCATGCCGGACTAGATCCGGCAATCAGCCAAGGCGCGTCTGCGCCGAGAGGAATATTGCGCGATCAATGACTTTATCGCGCCGCACCCCGGATAAGCTCCGGGGTGACGGTGTGCGGATGCCGCCATTCTGCCAAACGCGTGGGCGTCTTGGCAAACATCACGAGGCAAGCGCTGCCTTTATCTTTTCCGCATGGGCCTTCAGCACTTCGCCATCGGCCATAGCCCCGGAATGCGGCTTCAGCGGCTCGCCTTCCTTGCGCGGAATGACGTGGAAATGCAGGTGGAACACGGTCTGGCCAGCCGCCGGTTCGTTGAACTGGGCGACAAAGACGCCATCAGCGTCGAAGGCTTCCTTTGCTGCGACTGCCAGTTTCTGCACCACGGCAATGGTCTTTGCCAGCACTTGCGGGTCGGCATCGAGCAGATTGCGCGAGCCGGTTTTCGGAACGACCAGAAGATGGCCGGGTGCCTGCGGCATCACATCCATGAAAGCCAGCGTATGCTCGTCTTCATAGAGCTTGTGGCTCGGAATTTCGCCGCGCAGGATTTTCGCGAAGATATTGTTGTCATCATAGCCGCTGGCGGTCATCGGTGGTCTCTCCTCGTAACGGACTAAAGCATGTCGCCTAAAAGCGTGTAGCGGTTTTGCGATAACGACATGCGACAAAACAAAGGCATAAAGCGTAGGCAGCGAATCTGAAAGATCGCGACAGCTTTATGCATCCGGCTCGTGTTCCTGTCGCTCACCCTTGCGGAAGGGCGTGTGGTCTTCCAGATAGTCGCCAATATGTTCGACCTCTTCGCGCTCGCGCTGAAGATAATCGGCAATCGCGCGGCGCAGACCCGGATGAACGATGAAATGCGCTGAATGGGTGGTGACCGGCACGTAACCGCGCGCCAGCTTGTGCTCACCCTGCGCACCCGCCTCCACCCGCTTCAAACCCTTCGACAGCGCGAAATCGATCGCCTGATGGTAACAGACCTCGAAATGCAGGAAGGGATGATCCTCGATACAGCCCCAGTGTCGGCCGTAAAGCGCATCCGAGCCAATGAAATTGATTGCACCGGCGATATAGCGTCCCTCGCGTCTGGCCATGACCAGCAGAACGTCGTCAGGCATGCGCTCGCCGATCAGCGAATAGAATTCCCGCGTCAGATAGGGCCGTCCCCATTTGCGGCTGCCGGTATCCATGTAGAAGGCGAAGAACTGGTCCCAGATCTCCTCTGTCAGGTCGCTTCCGGTCAACCAGTCGATCTCGATGCCATTTTCCAGCGCTGCCCGACGTTCCTTTTTCAGCCCCTTGCGCTTGCGCGATGAAAGGGCATCGAGAAAATCGTTGTGATCGTGATAGCCGTCATTGATGAAGTGGAACTGCTGATCGGTCCTGTGCAGGAAGTCCCGGGGCAGAAGCGCGGATAGGTCGGCGTCTTCCAGAAACGTGACATGCGCGGAAGAAACGCCGATCTTTTCCGTCACCTGGACAAGGCCGGATGCCAGAAGCGGTTTGAAGCGCGTCTCGTCTTCGGTTTCGGATACCAGCAGCCGCGGCCCGCTCGCCGGCGTAAACGGCACCGAACATTGCAGCTTCGGATAATAATGGCCGCCGGCTCGCTCAAATGCATCCGCCCAGCCATGGTCGAAGACATATTCGCCCTTGCTGTGGTTCTTCAGATAGGCCGGAACGGCTCCGACGAGTTCGCCCGACCCGTTTTCGAGAAGCAGATGGTGCCCAAGCCATCCGGTCTTGGCAGTGGCCGATCCGGAATCTTCCATCGAGGATAGAAATGCGTGGGAAATGAAAGGATTGTACGGTTTTCCTGACACATTGCGTGATGTTCCGGAAAGCCGTTTCCAGCTGTCCGGATCGATATCCCTCAGGGATTGCGCAACGCGTATGGAATAGTCTTCTGTCATGCCGTGGCGGAGGGGTTCTCTCTCGGGTCGAAACCTTCGAATGTCATCTGGTCCGCATATTTATAGGTAGTCTCGCGCGCATTTTCATCCCTGACAGTCCAGGTAATCACGGGAAGCCCAAGTTTTCTTTGCGCCTCGATGAAACTGTTGGGCAAATGACCCCAATGATAGGAGATGAAATCAACACCGATCTGCATCGCCTCGTCGTGTTTGAAGAAGTCTTCCGGCTTGGCGCCTTCGGCGGTAAGGCCGAGCGGCCAGGGCGAGCCTGCAGCCTTCAGGTCTCTGAGGAGGTGATGGTCGAAGCTCATCAGAGCCACCTGGCCCTTGTAGCCCTCGAGATCTTCCAGCACCGCTTCGGCAAACCCGTCATCGACGCCTTCGCCCTGACGTCCTTTCAGTTCGATCACCAGCGGCACCTTGCCGGCGCATAGCGCCAGAAGCTGTTTCAGCGTCGGTATGCGGTCCTTGGTCTGACCGACCGAAAGCAGAGACAATTCACTGGCGGTATGTTCGCGCACATCGCCCTTGATACCCGTCAGCCGGGCCATGTCGTCGTCGTGAAAAATCACCGGTACGCTATCGGCGGCCAGCTGCACGTCGCATTCGATGGCAAAACCAGCGTCGATGGCGCGCGAAAATGCGGATAGCGTGTTTTCCCAGACCACCTTGTTCAGGTCGTGATAACCGCGATGGGCGACGGGCTGGGCGGTAAGCCAGGAAAGTTTAAGGGTCATACGTCGATTTCCACGATCGCGTCGATCTCGACGGCGGCATTGAAGGGCAGGCAGGCCATGCCGACGGCGGCGCGGGCATGCTTGCCGGCATCACCCAGAACGTTGGCGAGCAGATTGGAGGCGCCGTTAATGACGAGGTGCTGTTCAACGAACTCCGGAACCGAGGCAACGAAGCCGTTCAGCTTGAGGATACGACGGATTTTCGAGAGGTCGCCGTTCAAGGCAGCCTTGACCTGTGCGAGAATGTTGACGGCGCATAATTCGGCGGCGCGCTGGGCGGTTGCAACATCAACATCGCGGCCAACGAGGCCCGTCACCGCAATCTTGCCTGATTCCATCGGCAGTTGACCCGATACATAAAGAAGATTGCCGCTGATGGTGAACGGAACGTAGTTTGCGGCAGGTGCTGCCGCTACGGGAAGAGTAAAGCCCAGTTCCTTGAGGCGGCCTTCGATGACATCAGACATTTTCGTCTCCGGTTTTGTTGTAAATCCTTCAAGAATCCGGCATTCAGAAGATGTTGATCCAAAAGCCGGGCGGTTGCTTGTACAATATGAGCAGCGAGTCCAACAGGAGATATTGAATGTTTGTCAGGACGCTTGGTTTCGTTGCCGCCACAGGGCTCATGACCGGCCTGTCGAACGGTGCCAATGCCTTGCCCGTCACGGTTCCGGACCTCATCGCCCATCGCGCCGTCTACGATCTCGAACTCAAGGACGCGACGGATCGTTCCGGTATCGAGGGCATGACGGGCCGCATGGTCTATGAATTCACCGGCTCTGCCTGTCAGGGTTACAAGACGGATTTCCGTTTCGTGACACAGATCAACACCGGCGACGCGGTCCGCATGACCGACCAGCAGACGACGACCTTCGAGGACCTGGCGGCCAGGAAGTTCACCTTCGAGACCAAGTCCTACACCGACGACAAGCTGGACAAGGAAGTGCAGGGCGCTGCAATCGACAACAAAGAGGGTGTGAAGGTTGATCTGACCCGCCCGGACCCCCGACAGATCGATCTCGTGGCCAGCGAATTTCCGACCGAGCACATGTTTCAGGTCATTGAAAACGCCAAGCAGGGAAAGCGCATCTTCGAATCCCGTATTTTCGACGGCTCGGATGACGGCGATGAAAGCCTGATCACTTCGACGCTGGTCGGCAAGGCGCAGATGCCGAAGGACGGCGATGCCGAGGCCGGCAAGGCGGGCGAATTCGGCAAAGCCGCGTTCTGGCCGGTGACGATCGCTTATTACAACGACAAGACCGGCACCGACGCCCTGCCGATCTACCGCATGTCGTTCAAGCTTTACGATAACGGAATCACCCGCGATCTGACGATGGATTACGGCGATTTCGTTCTGACCGGCAAGCTCGCGAAGCTTGATATCCTCAAGCCGGAAACCTGCGAAAACAAGCCGGTTCGCTAAAAGACGGACCGTTTGCGTGGTTTTTTCGCAGAAATGCTTGCTTTTTATCTGAGGCGACTGTATGCGCCTCACCATTCCACACGCGAAGCTTGGGATGTTCCGGGAGAAATCCGGTCCGTTCCGCCCGGTGGTGTCGATGAAAATCGGCGCTGTTCGCTTCGCGGGGGTTAAACCGGAAAAGGAGTAACTAGGCATGGCATTGCCCGATTTTTCTATGCGTCAGCTTCTGGAAGCTGGTGTTCACTTTGGTCACCAGACGCATCGCTGGAACCCGAAGATGAAGCCGTACATCTTCGGCGACCGTAACAACATCCACATCATCGACCTGGCTCAGACCGTTCCGATGCTGTCGCGCGCCCTTCAGGTCGTGTCCGACACCGTTGCTCGTGGCGGCCGCGTTCTGTTCGTCGGCACCAAGCGTCAGGCGTCTGAAATCATCGCCGACAGCGCAAAGCGTTCGGCCCAGTATTACGTCAACTCCCGCTGGCTCGGCGGCATGATGACCAACTGGAAGACGATCTCCAACTCGATCCAGCGTCTGCGCAAGGTTGACGAGATTCTGAACTCGGAAGGCACCGGCTATTCCAAGAAAGAGCGTCTGACCCTCGAGCGCGAACGCGAAAAGCTTGAAAAGGCTCTCGGCGGTATCCGCGATATGGGCGGCGTTCCGGACCTGATGTTCATCATCGACACCAACAAGGAAAAGATCGCGATCGAAGAAGCCAAGCGTCTTGGCATTCCGGTCGTTGCGATCATCGACTCCAACTGCGATCCGGATCACATCGACTACCCGATCCCGGGTAACGACGACGCATCGCGCGCCATCTCGCTCTATTGCGACCTGATCGCCCGCGCCGCCATCGACGGCATCCTGCGTCAGCAGGGTTCGTCCGGCCGCGACATCGGCGCTTCGGAAGAAGCTCCGATCGAGCCCGCGCTCGAAGACGAGGCTGGCGCCTGATATAGGCCCTGTCTGGCGGCGATTTCTTGTCGCCGTCTCCTCGACCAGGATATGACAAGGCCGTCAAAGACCTTAAATGGGTTGACGGCCTTGTTCGTTTCAAACCGCTCCGTCGGGGCTTCGGTGAAGTCTCTGGCGTTTTGATGCGGATGAAATCCGGTGGCAGCCTTCATAACGCTGTCACACTTGAGCGGCACCCATCGTTTCGATGTATGGAGACGCCGCAGCACTTGGGAATGCGCATGACCCTTTCCTGAAATCGTCCCGGTTTCAAAGGGTGTGCGGCCGGGTACACTCATCACCCAGAACTTCGGCACGGCGAATTCAGCCGGCTGACCGATCGAACCGATAAGAGGCAAACAATGACCGAAATCACAGCCGCAATGGTGAAGGAACTGCGCGAGAAATCCGGCGCAGGCATGATGGACTGCAAGAAGGCTCTTGCTGAAACCAATGGCGACATGGAAGCGGCGATCGACTGGCTGCGCGCCAAGGGCATCGCAAAGGCCGACAAGAAGTCTGGCCGTACGGCTGCCGAAGGTCTGATCGGCGTCGCCACCATGGGTCACAAGGCTGTTGTTGTCGAACTCAACTCCGAAACCGACTTCGTTGCCCGCAACGACGCGTTCCAGGATCTCATTCGCGGCATTGCCCAGGTAGCGCTCTCCACCGACGGCACCGTTGAAGCCGTCAGCGCCGCCACCTATCCGGCAACCGGCAAGTCCGTTTCCGACAGCATCAAGGACGCGATCGCCACCATCGGCGAGAACATGACGCTGCGCCGTTCGGCAGCACTCGAAGTCGAGCACGGCGTTGTCGCGACCTACATCCACAATGCTGCCGGCGAAGGCATCGGCAAGCTTGGCGTTCTCGTTGCCCTGAAGTCGGTCGGCGACAAGGCCGTTCTGAGCTCCATCGGCCGCCAGGTCGCCATGCACATCGCTGCAACCAACCCGCTCGCCATCCGCGCCGAGGAAGTTGACGCAGCCGTGGCCGAGCGCGAACGCAACGTCTTCATCGAGCAGGCCCGCGAATCCGGCAAGCCGGAAGCCATCATCGAAAAGATGGTTGATGGCCGTATGCGCAAGTTCTTCGAAGAAGTCGCTCTTCTGTCGCAGGCTTTCGTCATCAACCCCGACATCACTGTCGGCGCTGCCGTCAAGGAAGCTGAAAAGGAAGCCGGTGCTGCCATCGAAGTGACGGGCATGGTTCGCCTGCTGCTCGGCGAAGGCGTCGAAAAGGAAGAAAGCGATTTCGCAGCAGAAGTCGCCGCAGTCGCCAAGGGCTGATTATATTTACCCAATCTTGGGAAAACGGGAGGGCATCGCGTGACAACGCGGTGCCCTTCGTGTATCCGCGTTTCGGTTACATTTCCGAGGAGTCATGATGTCTTCCAAGCCGATCTACAAACGTGTTCTTCTCAAGGCTTCCGGTGAAGCCCTTATGGGCGATCAGGGTTTCGGTATCGATGTGGCGGTTGCGGACCGTATCGCCTCCGATATTGCCGAGGCGAGGGCGATGGGCGTTGAAGTCGGCGTTGTCGTCGGCGGTGGCAATATTTTCCGCGGCGTTGCCGTGGCGTCCAAGGGCGGTGATCGCGTTACCGGCGACCATATGGGCATGCTGGCCACCGTCATCAACGCGCTGGCGCTCGCAACCTCCCTGCGCAAGCTCAGCATTGACACCGTCGTTCTGTCCGCAATCGCGATGCCGGAAATCTGTGAGAGCTTCTCGCAGCGTGCAGCGCTCCACCATCTGGCGCAGGGCCGCGTGGTGATTTTTGCCGGCGGCACGGGCAACCCCTTCTTTACAACCGATTCCGCTGCAGCGCTGCGCGCCGCGGAAATGGGTGCGGAAGCAATCTTCAAGGGCACCCAGGTGGACGGCATCTATTCCGCCGATCCGAAAAAGGACCCGGCAGCCACCCGTTTCGACGAGCTGACCCACAGCGAAGTGCTAGGCAAGGGACTGGCGGTCATGGATATTGCAGCTGTCGCGCTTGCCCGCGAGAATCACATCCCGATCATTGTTTTCTCGATCCACGAGAAGGGCGGTTTCGCGCAGATATTGACCGGCGGCGGCCGCAAGACCATCGTGCACGACAAATAATCAAAAAACGATGTCGCCCCTGTGGCGTATTCCGGCCGCCACGGCCGATAGAGATGGAGTATCAAGATGAGTGGTATTGACCTCAACGATATCAAGCGCCGCATGGATGGTGCCATCAATGCATTCAAAAGCGATATCGCATCGCTGCGCACCGGCCGCGCTTCGGCCAACATTCTCGATCCGGTGACCATTGAGGCCTATGGCTCGCGCGTTCCGCTAAACCAGGTCGCAAACATCACGGTTCCGGAGCCGCGCATGCTCGGCGTCAACATCTGGGACAAGTCGATGGTGAACGCCGTCGACCGTGCCATCCGCGAATCCAATCTCGGCCTCAACCCGATCGTTGATGGTCAGAACCTGCGTATCCCGCTGCCAGAACTCAACGAGGAGCGCCGCAAATCGCTCGTCAAGGTAGCTCATGACTACGCCGAGAAGTCCAAGGTGGCGATTCGTCACGTGCGTCGCGATGGCATGGATGGTCTGAAAAAAGCCGAAAAAGACGGTGATATCGGTCAGGACGAAAGCCGTGGACAGTCGGAAAAAGTGCAGAAAATCACCGACGACACGATTTCGGAAATTGAGCGCTTGCTTGGCGAGAAGGAAAAGGAAATCATGCAGGTCTAGTATCGCTTGCGATAGACCTGTATTTTATTCGTTTTAATTCCGCGCTGCCTGTTACTGGATCGATATGCCGACGACGACACGTTCCTCAATACCCGAGCACGTCGCCATCATCATGGATGGAAATGGGCGATGGGCAAAACAGCGCGGTCTTCCGCGCGTGATGGGGCATCGCCGCGGGGTCGAGGCTGTGCGCGAAACGGTGCGTGCGGCCGGCGACTGCGGTGTCCGCTATCTCACACTTTTCGCGTTCTCGTCGGAAAACTGGCGCAGGCCCGAATCCGAGGTCAGCGACCTGATGGGGCTCTTAAAGGCTTTCATTAGGCGCGACCTTGCGGAACTGCACCGCGAAAACGTGCGTGTGCGCATCATCGGCGATAGGCAGGGGCTGAAAAACGATATCCGCAGTCTTCTCGAAGAAGCGGAACACATGACGGCTGACAACACCAGGCTGACGCTGGTGATTGCCTTCAATTACGGCAGCCGCGACGAGATTGCCCGCGCGACAATGGCTATTGCCCGCGATGTCGCCGAAGGCCGGCTGGATGCAGAATCGATCACGCCGGAGATTATTTCGGCCAGACTCGATACATCAGGCATACCGGATCCCGATCTGATCATCCGCACCAGCGGCGAGGAACGGCTGTCGAACTTCCTGCTCTGGCAGGCTGCCTATTCCGAGTTCCTGTTCGTTCCCGAATATTGGCCCGACTTCGACCGGCAGCGGTTTTTTTCCGCAATCGAGCAATATGCAACGCGTGATCGCCGTTTTGGCGCTCTGGCCGAGCAGGTTGCAGTGGCAGGCGCCTGATGAGCCGTGAACTCAGACTGCGGATCATATCCGCAATCGTCATGGCGGCGGTCATTTTGGCTGCGACCTGGTATGGCGGCATTCTGTTCCGCATCGTGGCCGGTCTGCTGGCGATCCTCATCTATTATGAATGGGCGACAATCACCCGCATGTCGGAAACCAATTCCACCGGCAATGCCTGGGGCTGGTTTGCGGTTGCCGTCATCGCCGGCAACACGATTTTCGGCGAACCTTCGCTCGACCTGCCCCTGCTCTCCGGCTTCACGCTGACGGCGGCACTTTTTCCCGTGTTGCGTGGCAGAAACTGGTGGCTGGTGGGCGGCATCGTTTATGCGGGTCTGAGCGGCATATCGCTGGCCGCCATTCGCGGCGATGAGCTGACCGGTTTCGTCGCCATCCTGTTCATTTTCGCTGTCGTCTGGTCAACGGATGTTCTCGCTTATTTCGTCGGGCGCGCCATCGGCGGGCCAAAGCTTGCGCCGTCGATTTCACCGGGCAAGACTTGGTCAGGCGCTATCGGCGGAGCGGTGGCCGCATTGATCGGCGGCGGCGCGGTGTCTCTTGCCTATCACGGCAGGATCAGCCTGCTGCTGCTTGGGCTCGCTCTCATTCTTTCGGTGTTCAGCCAGATAGGCGATCTCTTCGAATCCTTCGTGAAACGGCGTTTTCAGGTCAAGGATTCGAGCCATCTCATTCCCGGCCATGGCGGCTTCATGGACCGGGTTGACGGTCTTGTTTTCGCCTGCTTTACGGTATTCCTCATTGCTTTCGTGCATGCGGCGGCAACCGGCGACGTGCCCGGATCGGGCGGCGGCCTGTTGCCGGGCTTTTAATCGGCGCGCAAGGTCATGAAATAAAGGGCAGATTGTCATGAACACAATAATGGCGGCGACCGGTTTTCTGACCGGCTATATCGTGCCCTTCGTCCTCGTACTTTCCCTGCTCGTTTTCGTCCATGAAATGGGCCACTACCTTGTCGGCCGCTGGAGCGGCATTCGCTCCACCGCCTTTTCCATCGGTTTCGGCCCGGAGCTGATCGGCTTTACCGACAGGCACGGCACGCGGTGGAAGATTTCCGCCATACCGCTCGGCGGCTATGTAAAATTCTTCGGCGACGAGGATGCGTCCAGCAAGCCGGATAGTTCCGGCCTGTCGCATATGTCGCTTGAGGAGAGGGCGCAGACGCTTTCCGGCGCTAAGCTGTGGAAAAGGGCGGCGACGGTTGCCGCCGGACCTATTGCCAATTTCATTCTCGCCATTCTCATCTTCGCGGTCCTGTTCGGTGTCTATGGCCGTATGATCGCCGATCCGGTCGTGGCGGAAGTGCGTGAAAACAGCGCGGCTGCGGCCGCCGGCGTGCACCCCGGTGACCGCCTTGTTGCGATCGACGGTGAAAAGGTCAAGACGTTCGAGGACGTACGCCGTTATGTCGGCATCCGTCCGGGCACGCCGATCACTGTGACCGTCGAAAGGGCAGGCGAGGAGCTGAAGCTGCCGATGGTTCCGACCCGCACCGAAACCACGGACCAGTTCGGCAACAAGCTGGAAATGGGCATCATCGGCATTGTCACCGACCAGAACAGCGGCAATTTCCGCCACATCGAGTATTCGCCGTCTGAGGCGCTGCTTGAGGGCGTGCGTGAAACGGGCCACGTCATCACCGGTACTTTCAACTACATCGGTAACCTCGTGACCGGGCGCATGAACGCCGATCAACTGGGCGGTCCAGTCCGCGTAGCACAGGCTTCCGGTCAGATGGCGACGCTGGGTATTTCGGCCGTCATCCAGCTTGCAGCGGTTCTTTCCGTATCGATCGGTCTTTTGAACCTGATGCCTGTGCCGGTTCTGGACGGCGGACATCTGGTGTTTTATGCAATCGAGGCCATCCGCGGCAGACCGCTTGGTGCCGGTGCGCAGGAGGTTGCGTTCCGTATCGGCATGGCAATGATTTTGGGTCTTATGGTTTTTGCAACATGGAATGATATCAGCAGCTTGATTGGCTGAGGATAGTGTTTTAACGGTTTTGTTAGTCGATTGTTTACCCTGTTTTTATCCCGAAGTGGCGAATGCGCCACTCTGGATCACGAAGTAAACAGAATTTAACGTTCTGACTTGCTTGTAGGGGAAAAGCAGGTAAAACGACGCACATGGCCGGAGTCGGGTTCCGCCCGCTGAGGGACAACGTAAAAAGGTAAGAATTGAAATGAAGGCTGGTTCAAGATTTTTGAACGCGGTGTCGGCGGTTGCGCTGTCTGCTGGTGTTTCTTCGGTTGCGGGCCTCGGCGTGCTTGCCTCTGCTGGTGTTGCGAATGCAGCCGTCATCAGCAAGATTGATGTTCGCGGCGCTGAGAGATCCGGTGCGGACTCCGTACGCTCCAACATTACCATTGCGCCGGGTAAGAACTTTTCCAATTCGGACATCGATGAATCGGTGAAGCGTCTTTACGCCACCGGTTACTTCTCGAATGTCTCCATGCGCGTTTCCGGCAGCACGCTGGTTGTAACGGTCAACGAAAACCAGCTCGTCAATCAGGTGGTTTTCAACGGTAACCGCAAGATCAAGGACGACAAGCTCGCTGGCGTCGTGCAGACCCAGCCGCTCGGCCCGTTCAATCAGGCAATCGTTACTGCCGATATCGCGCGCATCAAGGAAGCCTATTCCGCGATCGGCCGCAGCGACGTCGAAATCACCACCCAGACCGTTTCCGTTGGTCAGGGCCGTGTGAACATCGCTTTCGTGATTAACGAAGGCGAGCGCACGAAGATCGGCCGCATCGATTTTGTCGGCAACAATTCCTATAGCGACGGTCGTCTGGCCGCTGTCATCAATACCAAGAAGTCCAACATGCTGTCGTTCCTGACACGCAAGGACGTCTATAACGAGGACAAGCTGCGCGCCGACGAAGAGGCGCTGCGCCAGTTCTACTACAACCGTGGTTATGCCGACTTCCGGGTCGTGTCGTCCGACGCGGTGCTTGATGAGTCCAAGAACGAATACACCATCTCCATCACGGTCGACGAAGGCAAGAAGTACGACTTCGGCAACGTCGCAGTCGAATCGACTGTTCCGGGTATTGACGGCTCCGAGCTTCAGGGTCTCGTGGAAACCCGCCAGGGCGCTAGCTACAGCGCCAAGGAAGTCCAGCAGAGCATGGAAGCGATTTCCAAGCGCGTTGCCGGCGAGGGGTATCCTTTCGCCCGTGTAACGCCGCGCGGCGACCGCGATATGTCCGGTAACACCATCGGTGTGACCTATATCGTCGATCAGGGCGAGCGCGCCTATGTCGAGCGTATCGAAATCCGTGGCAACACGCGTACGCGTGACTACGTCATCCGCCGCGAGTTCGATATTTCCGAAGGCGATGCTTTCAACCAGACGGTCATCACGGCTGCCAAGCGCCGTCTTGAAGCGCTCGGTTATTTCTCGAAGGTCAATGTCTCGACTGCCGGCGGCAGCGCGCCTGATCGCGTCGTCATCGTTGTCGACGTGGAAGATCAGTCGACAGGTTCGTTCGGTATCGGTGCGGGTTACTCGCAGAACGACGGTGTGCTGCTTGAAGCATCGATCGAAGAGAAGAACTTCCTCGGTCGTGGCCAGTACATTCGTCTCGCCGCCGGTGCGGGTGAAGACGATGCACGCAGCTACACGCTGTCCTTCACCGAGCCGTATTTCCTTGGTTACCGTCTGGCCGCAGGTTTCGACCTGTTCAAGAGCCAGAGCCGCAGCGAAGATTATTACGATTACGACGAGCAGGGCTTCGCACTGCGCGTGACGGCGCCGATCACCGAGAACCTCTCGACGACGTTCAAGTACACCTACAAGCAGCTCAACTACGACGGTGAGGGCGATTGGGAAACCGGCAGCAATCTTGCTGAACCCTATAAGGCTCTGATCCGTGGCGGTGACTGGACACAGTCCATCATCTCCAACACGCTGAACTACAATACGCTCGACGACCGCAACATGCCGCGCGAAGGCTGGCAGGCTGCCTTGACGAACGAATTTGCAGGCCTCGGCGGCGATTCCGAATATTACAAGATCTACGCCAAGGCGCGCTTCTACTACACGCTTTCGGACGAGTACGACGTTATCGGCTCGCTCACCGGTCAGGCGGGTCACGTCGTTCCGACGGGCGACAATTTGCTGGTGTTCGATCAGTTCAAGTTCGGTGGTCGTCAGGTTCGCGGCTTCAAGAACGATGGTATTGGCCCGCGTATCGGTTCCGACTCCATCGGCGGCACGACCTACTTCGCGGCTTCTGCTGAAGTCACGGCTCCGATGCCAGGTGTTCCGGAAGATTTCGGCCTCCGTCTCGCCGGTTTCGTCGATGCCGGTACGCTGTACGGCAACAAGGTTGCCAACAGCGCAGGCGTGAAGGATGATAACTCCATCCGCGCATCCGCCGGTATCGGCGTGATGTGGGCATCGCCCTTCGGCCCGATCCGCGTCGACTATGCGGTTCCGATCGCCAAGGAAGACTACGACGAGGAACAGCGTTTCCGGTTTGGCATGTCCAACACTTTCTGATATCGGCAGTCCAGAACTGCAACTTTGAACGTTCTGGAGTGTCCGGCTAATGGAATACAACGCGTTTTTTCCGCCCCACGAGGGACTGCGATTGAAAGACATCGCAGACCGTTTTGGGGCGGAACTGTCTGATGAGGCGGCGGGAGAACGGATCATCAGGTCCGTTGCGCCGGTCTACCGGGCAAAACCCGACCAGCTCTGCTATATTCTTTCTCGCAAGAACCGCGATGAGTTGCCGACCTGTGAGGCTGGCGCCGTCATTTGTGACGCCGCGCTTGCGGATATGCTGCCGTCTCACATCCCGGCGCTGATATCGAAAAACCCGCACACGCTTTTTGCGCAGGTAGGTGCCTTGTTGCATCCCGCCGCGATGCGTCCCGGTACGATTGTGGTGATGGAAGCTGAAGTTTCCCATACCGCGCATGTCGATCCGTCTGCAAAGCTGGAAGCTGGCGTGATTGTCGAGCCGCTCGCCGTGATTGGCGCTGGTGCCCATATCGGCGCCGGTACGCGGATCGGGCCTGGTGTCATCATAGGCGCGGATGTTCAGGTGGGGCGTGATTGCACGATTGCCGGCGGCGCGAGCATTCTTGCCGCTCTCATCGGCAACAATGTGATTATTCACAACGGAGCGCGCATCGGTCAGGACGGGTTCGGTTATGCGCCCGGTCCGCGCGGCATGCTGAAGATCGTGCAGATCGGCCGGGTTATCATTCAGGATAATGTTGAGATCGGCGCTAATACGACGATCGACCGTGGCACGATGGACGACACGGTCATCGGCGAAGGTACCAAGATCGACAATCAGGTTCAGATCGGCCACAACGTCCGCATCGGCCGCCATTGCGGCATCGTCAGCAAGGTCGGCATTGCGGGCAGCACCCGCATCGGCGATGGTGTGATGATCGGCGGCGCGGCGGGTATCAACGGCCATATCACTATTGGTGACGGCGTGCAGATTGCGGCGATGAGCGGTGTTGTAGCCGACGTTCCGGCCGGCGCCCGTTATGGTGGGACGCCAGCGCGTCCGATGAAGTATTTCCTGCGCGACATGGCCGATATTCTGGCGCGCGCTGAAGGGCGTGATAAAAAAACAGGAGAAAAAAACGATGACTGAAGAAACCAAGACGACGCTCGGCGCGGCTGACATTCTGGAAGTCATGAAGCTTTTGCCGCATCGTTACCCGTTCTTGCTCATCGACAAGATCATCGAGATCGATGGTAATAATTCGGCGATTGGCATCAAGAACGTAACGGTCAACGAACCGCATTTCACCGGTCATTTCCCGGATCGCCCGATCATGCCGGGCGTTTTGATCGTCGAGGCCATGGCCCAGACGGCAGGTGCGATCTGCGCCCGCAGCCAGGGTGAAGGCGGTTATCTCGTCTATTTCATGACAATCGACAACGCGCGCTTCCGCAGACCCGTCGTTCCCGGCGATCGTCTGGAAATTCACGTGGTCAAGCAGCGCCAGCGGGGCAATGTCTTCAAATTTCATTGCGAGGCCAAGGTCGAAGGCGCGCTGGTGGCGGAAGCTGACGTCGGCGCGATGATGATCCCCGAGGACCAGCAATGAGCACTATCGCGGCTTCGGCAAAAATTCACCCGACCGCCGTTGTCGAAGACGGCGCGGTTATTGGTGAAAATGTCGTCATCGGTGCCCTGAGCTACGTCGGCGCGAAAGTCACGCTGCAAGACGAGGTCACGCTGCACAATCATGCCGTCGTCTCCGGTCTCACCGTCATTGGCCGTGGTTCGGTCATCCATCCAATGGCCGTTATTGGCGGTACACCGCAGGCAATTCGCCACGATGGCTCGGAAACGACGCTAGAGATCGGTGCCCGCTGCATCATGCGCGAAGGCGTAACGATGAATGCGGGCAGCTCCGATGGCAGCGGCAAGACGATTGTCGGCGATGACAACCTGTTCCTCGCCAATTCGCATGTGGCGCATGATTGTCGCCTCGGCAGCCATATCATCCTGTCGAACAATGTGATGCTGGCGGGACATGTCACCATCGAGGACCGCGCTATCCTGGGTGGCGGCTGTGCCGTGCACCAGTTCACCCGAATCGGTCGTCAGGCCTTTATCGGCGGGCTGTCGGCAGTCAATTATGACGTCATTCCCTATGGCATGCTGAACGGTAATCCCGGCATTCTCGGCGGGCTGAATGTCGTTGGCATGACGCGTTCCGGTATCGACCGCGCGGATATTCACAAGGTAAGGCGCGTCTTCAAGCAGATCTTCGAAGGCGAAGGCGCCATCCGCAGCAATGCGGCTGCGATTGACCGCGCAGAATATCTCGATTGCCCCCAGGTCATCGAAATCCTCGATTTCATCGGTGCGGATAGCGACCGCGCGCTTTCCTCGCCAAACCGGGGCAAGTGAGCCGTGACAGGCGGCGGGCGTCTCGCCATCGTGGCCGGCAGCGGCCAGCTGCCGCTGCATGTCGCGGCGGCTGCGCGCGAGATGGGGGAGAACCCCTTCATTGTACAGCTGCGTGATGATTCCCAGTTTGACTGGAGCGGTTTCGACAATGCGGTGATTAGCGTCGGCGATGTCGCCGGGCTTGGTCGGCTGCTACGCGAAAACCAGGTGGACCGCGTCGTGCTTTCCGGCGCCGTGGCGCGACGCCCTGAATGGCGGGAAATCCGCCCCACGATCGGCATATTGCTGAAACTGCCATCCATCGTCCGCACCTTGCTGTCGAGCGGCGATGACGCCGTTTTGCAGATGGTCATCAAGGTCATCGGCACGCTTGGGGCAAAAGTCATTGGCGCCCACGAGATCGCACCCGGTCTGCTTGCTACGACCGGCCCTTTCGGTGCGCATAAACCTGCTGAAGACGATCTGCGCGACATACGCAAGGCCGCGCAGGCCGCACTGGCACTCGGCACGCTTGATGTCGGGCAGGGTGCAGTCGCCGTTGGCGGCCGTATCGTTGCACTGGAGGGCGTCGAGGGCACAGACGCGATGCTGGCGCGTGTCGCGGCATTACGCGCTGAGGGCCGCATCTCGACCCGTCGCAAGGGTGTTCTGGTGAAGCTCTGCAAGCCGCAGCAGGATATCCGCGCTGACTTGCCGACCATCGGCGTGGAAACGGTGGAGAACGCGCATAAGGCCGGGCTGGCGGGGATCGCCGTTGAAGCCGGGCGCGCGCTGGTACTTGATCGCGATGAGATGTTGAAGGCGGCAGATCAGGCCGGCATATTCGTCTGCGGTATCGATACGTCACTCGGTGAAGACATGATGGGCGGAGACATGGTGGGATGACGGCAACGTTGAAGGTGGCGGTTATAGCCGGCGAGGTATCCGGCGATCTTCTGGGTGCCGATCTCATCCGGTCCCTGAAAGGCCATTACTCGGGTTCTGTCGAGTTGATGGGCGTCGGCGGTGAGGCTCTGGAGGCGCAGGGGCTGGTTTCGCTGTTCGATTATTCCGAACTCTCCATCATGGGCTTCACGCAGGTTCTGAAGAAGCTGCCGAAGCTGATTTCGCGGATCAACCAGACTGCGCAGGCAATCATTGTCGCCAAGCCGGATATTCTGCTGATCATCGACAGCCCGGATTTCACCCATCGTGTTGCGAGAAAAGTCCGCAAACAATTGCCGCATCTGCCGGTCGTCAATTATGTCTGCCCCAGCGTCTGGGCGTGGAAGGAATATCGCGCCACCGCGATGTTGTCCTATGTCGATCACGTTCTGGCCTTGCTTCCATTCGAGCCGGAGGCGATGCGGCGTCTCGGCGGCCCGCCGACAACCTTTGTCGGCCATCGCCTCAGCGTCGATCAAGACGTGCTCTCCGTGCGGCAGAGGCGGGCTGAGCGGCCCCTGCCTGCCAACGGCGAACCGAAAACCATTCTGCTCCTGCCGGGGTCACGTTCCACCGAAACGACCCGGTTGATGGAGCCGTTTCAAGAAGCGGCAAAAGCATATGTCGAGCGCAACGGCCCGACGAAGTTTCTGCTGCCGACAGTGCCGCGCCAGGAAAACCGCATCCGCGAACTGGCGGCAACATGGCCGCAGGATATCAGGCCTGAAATCGGCATCGATCCCGCCTTCAAGTGGAATGCATTTGCGCGCGCCGATGCGGCGATTGCCGCCTCCGGCACCGTTATTCTCGAACTCGCGCTCGTCGGCGTACCAACCATATCGGTCTACAAGACCGACTGGATTTTCACGATGCTGAGCAAACGGGTGAAAACCTGGACAGGTGCGCTTCCGAACCTGATTGCCGACTATGTCGTGGTGCCGGAATATTTCAACGAGGTGGTACGGGCAGGGTCGATGTTGCGCTGGGCCGAACGGCTCTCGTCCGACACCACCGAACGGCGGGCGATGCTGGACGGCTATGCTCTGGTGCAGGAGCGTTTGCACACCGAAGTGCCTCCTGGCGAAACCGGCGCCCTTATCCTTCTCGATGTGCTGAACAGCCGCAAGCAGCAAGGCTGAACCGGTAGCGATCCTGTCTGCTTCCTGGGGTTGGCAGGGCAGGTTTCGCTATTCTTATCGATGATCATATCCAACAAAAAAGCCGGCGGATAAAACCCGCCGGCTTTTTTATGTTGGTTGGTTTCCCGGCTTAACGCTTGGAAACCGGAACGTAGTCCCGCTTGCCGGCGCCCGTGTAGAGCTGACGCGGACGGCCGATGCGCTGCTGCGGATCCTCGATCATTTCGTTCCACTGCGCGATCCAGCCGACGGTGCGGGCCAGTGCGAACAGCACGGTAAACATGGTCGTGGGGAAGCCAAGCGCCTTCAGCGTGATACCCGAATAGAAGTCGACGTTCGGGTACAGCTTCTTCTCGACGAAATAAGGATCGGAAAGAGCGATCTTTTCGAGTTCGAGCGCGACCTGCATGATCGGATCGTCGGAGTTGCCGGTGGCTTCCAGCACTTCGTACATCGTCTTCTGCATGATCTTGGCGCGCGGGTCGTAGTTCTTGTACACGCGGTGGCCAAAGCCCATCAGGCGGAACGGATCGTTCTTGTCCTTGGCGCGGGCAATGTACTCCGGAATGCGGTCAACCGTGCCGATTTCGTTGAGCATGTTGAGCGCCGCTTCGTTGGCGCCGCCATGTGCCGGACCCCAGAGGCAGGCGATGCCCGCTGCAATACAGGCGAACGGGTTTGCACCCGACGAACCGGCAAGACGCACCGTGGAGGTGGAAGCGTTCTGTTCGTGATCCGCATGCAGGATGAAGATGCGGTCCATGGCGCGAGCCAGAACCGGATCGACCTTGTACTCTTCGCAAGGCACGGCAAAGCACATGTGCAGGAAGTTGGAAGCGTAATCGAGGTCGTTCTTCGGGTAAACGAAGGGCTGGCCGATATGGTACTTGTAGGCCATGGCGGCGATCGTCGGCATTTTCGCGATCATCCGCAGCGAAGCGACCATGCGCTGGTGCGGATCCGTAATGTCGGTCGAGTCGTGATAGAAGGCCGAGAGAGCGCCGACCGTGCCGCACATGACAGCCATCGGATGTGCGTCGCGACGGTAGCCGGTGAAGAAGCGGCTCATCTGCTCGTGCACCATGGTGTGGCGCGTGACGCGGGTGTCGAAGTCCTTCTTCTGCGCAGCTGTCGGCAATTCGCCGTAAAGCAGCAGATAGCAGGTTTCCAGGAAGTCGCCCTGTTCGGCAAGCTGCTCGATCGGGAAGCCGCGGTGCAGAAGAACGCCTTCGTCACCATCGATATAGGTGATCTTGGATTCGCAGGAGGCTGTTGAGGTGAAGCCGGGGTCGTAGGTGAAGGAGCCCGTGTGCTTGTACAGCGTGGCGATATCGACGACGCTTGGTCCAATCGTGCCTTCCCTGACTGGGAGTTCGACCTGTTTTTCGCCAAGTGTCACTGTAGCGCTTTTTTCCGTCATACTGATCCTCCGAAAACATGCGGGTGGGGGCGTTGAGATACGCCCCGCGGTTAAGCGTCTACCGATTAGCTATATGATCCTTGCGCGGATGCCAAGCTATCCAAAGGTCAAATTGTGCATTGCGGCAAACGCAATCGCGTTGCTTCAGGCTTTCCCGGCAGCAGCAATTCAATCTCGGTCAACGCATCGTTAAAGTAAAGGATTGCAATCCCCAGCGCTGGTCTGCAAACCTGTTTTTGGTGCGGCAAGGGGCGGTGGGGATTGCTCGGTCAAGGGGAAAAACAGCATTTCGAATATGCTAAAACGATGCAGGGAGACTTGCCCGGCACGCGGGAAATTCTGTTTCCTCTCCGCCGAAGCAGTGATGCGGCAACATATGACACTCCCGCCATTATTCCGGAGATTAACCGCAACACTACCGTGGTCGAAAAAATCGCCACGTACCTGGCCGAGGAGCGCGCATTCGGCCACGATTTTCTTTTCATTCCAGTTTCCATCGGCTGCGGCGCGGTACTCTGGTTTTCTCTAGATGCCACGCCTTCCCCGGTCGTTTTGATTGCCACATTTCTATTTGTCGCCGTTCTGGCGCTCTTTGTGAGATATAAAGCTGGCATTGTGGCGGCGGTTTGCGGCCCTTTCGCTTTTCTATTGCTCGGCATGCTCCTGGCCGATTTCGAAACCCGACGGGCAGGGACCGTGGTGCTGGATACTACGTATAGACAATAAAATCAAATAGTTAAGTAAGGAAATTTCTTTGTGCCATACCGGCAAGGGCGGGCCGCTTTGAGGCCGTTAGGCCGATATCACTAGCCATCTTGGAAGCGCTTTCCTAGGTCGCACGTATTTCCTGTTGCCGCTGGCGCGGCAAGCTGCCCGCCCACTCTGGCGGTAAAGTTCATTGCGGTTTTGCCGATCCTGTGCGAAATTGCATGAAATCTTCTTTGCTCATTTCACTCTTCTTTTCTGTGGCCCGTCTCGCTTTCATCAGCGCGGCGGGTTTTCTTTTACCCAAACGAAAAAAGCCCTACGGTTGACCGTAGGGCTTTGGTCAGGCTGCCTTATAGAGCGCCTTAAGTTCTTCCAAGTCTTCAGCAAGCATCGCGCTGTAAGCCGTTGCCGCCGCTTCCGCCAGACCTTTGGCGAAAGGTGAGTTTCGCACCCATTGGAGCGTTGATTGCCCCACCTTCGGCTTGACGTGCGCCACGGCAAAACCGTGTTCATGGTCATGGGTCAAGACAACATCGCGGATCGTCATTTGCATGTCAGGCAGGAAGAATTGGACCTTTGCCAGCTTGCGGAAACCTGTGTCCCGGTCATAGCCCTTGATAGGCTCAATGCTGATAGTCTTTACGTTCAAGGTGTTCCTCCTTCTGCTGTGAATGTGATGAAAGCTCCTTTCTGGTCTGGCTTCATCATTTTGACGTTGTAAGAGCGCCCGGAACGCTTTTCCCGAATGCTCCATGTTGTGTTGACGGCCTTAATGGCGGGCTGCTGACGGACAGTGATTTCCACCGTGGAAACGCCGCGCGGTACGTTGTTCAGAACGATCTCATCGCCGCTACGAACCTCGATCCGACCCGATGTGGTGAAAATCGTAGTGACGGGACCGGCTCCGGGGATCACGCCCCCGAAACCGTCATTGCCGTCCGTCTTCCGCCGAAATTCGAAAACGCCGCGAAGATCGCCGCCCCCCGTCATTGCTGTACCTCAGATGCCTGGGCATTTTGTGACACGCCAAGACGGGCCATGTTGAGCGGCTCCATGTAAGTGTCGCCACCCGGAACCTTCGACATGTTTTCGAAGCCGCGAATCTCGTCCACTGACAGGAATCCAGCTTCACGGCCAATGCGGTACGCCTCATAGCGGGTCGCCGTATCCCCACGAAGCAGAGCGGACAAATCGTGCTCGACGTAATGAGTCTTACGAGCCTCAGGCGAAAGCAGGGTGGCGTTGTAGACGCTTTCGATCCGCTTAGCCCACGGCGCAAGGACTCGAGTCACAAGGGCGCGGCTTTCTTCGCCAATGTTTGAATACGTCGCGTTGTCCGTAATGCCGACCGAAGAGGGCGGGACGCCATAAACGCGGCAGATATCCAGATTGGACAGCTTGCGGCTTTCGAGGAATTCCGAGTCCTTTGCCGAAAACTGGAACGTTTCGAACTTCGCCCCACCGTCCAGCACCATAACTTCGTTTGCCTTCAACTGGCCGGTGAAGCGTTCCTTGAACTTGGAGATCGCGGCATCCTTGTTCGCGCCGCCGAGCTTGTCCGGGAAGATCAGAGCGCCAGCCGGACGGAATGCGTTTTCTGCCGCCGCGCCTGCCTGATCCTGTTGAGCAAGAGCAAGCCCGAAAGCCGCGCTTGCGATCTGGATAGGCGAAAGGCCTAGAATGCCGTCATTCGTCCTATAGCGAACATGCAAAATTTCGTCTTGCGTGAAGACTGACGTTCCGCCGTTCGCCAGCGCGACCTTGTACCTCAACCGGCCAGATGAGAGACGCTCGACCGTTACCGAAGGCGCGGGAATGGGATGGAGGCCGATAATCTGGCTTCGTCCATTCCGCTCAATCCGAGCATAGGCATTGCCGTACATGAGCGCCGACACGTTCATCCATTCCCGGCCCTCAAAGGCGGTCAGGAGAGGCGAGAACGATTCCTGTAGCACTGGATATAGCGCATGCTCAGAAGCCGCCACACGGCCACCGTCGTCAGTTTTGCGATAGACCTTCAGCGGGACCGAAGCGAGTTGCTCCGCGATAAGCTGGATGCACCGATGGGCGACAGCATGGCCGCTGGCCTTCTCGATATCCGCACGGGCCTGCCAGCGCGCACCAAGGAATTCACCTAAGAAGGGATCGCTCGAAGCGACGGCGCGTGTTTCCTTCGGTTTAAACGGCCACATAAGCACCTCCTTCCAGTTCCAAGATTCGAATGCGGCGTTCCGCGTCTGTCATTGGCTTGCGCGAACGCACGGCAAGCGACGTGCCGGAATAAGCCGGGAACGCCTGCACAACGCTGATTTCGCGAAGGTCAATGGCCTTCAGGGTCCGTCGCTCACCATGCCATTCGTCTCCGCCTTCAGGCACGTTGAAACCAAAGCTCATGCCGCCGATATCATGGCGGGCAGCAAGCGAAGCGATATCCCGGCCTAGCTGTGTGTCGGGCAAGTCCAGTTCGAAACGGAGTCCTTTCTGATCCTCTTCGAGGATCAGGCTACCCGACGCGCTACGGCCCAACACCTTGCCGGGGTCATGATCGACAAGCGCCAGAATGTCCGGGTTGGAACGAAGCGAAGCACCGAAAGCGCCTGTCTGAATGACTTCGCTGAAATCGCCAATCCGGGTTTCAAGGCCGAACGTGGCAACGTAGCCGGACAGTTTCTTTCCTACGGCCTTAACGTCAGTTGCCGCACGTTTTTCAAAGTTGCTCAAAATGATACCTCCCTGAATGGCTGCACAAGGGCGTCAACGCCGAATGCGATTGCTTGTGGTGGTTTCTCCGCTGCGGCTTCGCGGTACGAATACCAATGGCCGACCAAAAGGAGGATTGCGTGTTTTACGGGGGGCTGTGCCGGACTGGCGATGGTGACGCCGATTTCCGAAACATAGCCTTCAGCCGCAAGAATCAGACCTGAGATGTAAGTGTCATCTTCGGGCCAATCGACCCGAAGATGAACCTTTGCCTCGGCCAGCGAGACAGCCGCCATATTAGGCGACGGCCTTCCATGCGAATGCTTCAGGGTGGCGGATAGCCACGTCAGCATCAAGGAACGCATGCAGGCGCAGACCGCCCTTCGAAGCGTCTGTGTACGGGTTGGCGAGAATATCAACGCCAGACCAGTAGCCGATAAGCAGGTTTGCCCATGCGCCGAAGATCAGCGGGTTTTCACCGGCAATCGTCGGAACCTGATTCGTAGCCACAACGCGCTCATTGTGGAACGTTTCAGCCGTGCTGAGATTGCGCTGCTGGCCGTCCTTCAGCTTGCGGGCAACAGCCATCAAGGCCGGATTGGTCAAGAAGCCTGTGGTGCCGGTTACGTCGTCAATCTGGAGCGCCGCGATAAGGTCCGCCGCAATGTCGCTCAGGTCCGTTGCCGTGGTTGCGCTTTCTGGAATCTGCGTAAGGATTCCGACCGGCTGCTTTGCGGCAGCGGTGCCGTTGATAGCGGCCTTATCGAGAGCCTGCGCAAGTACGAACGCCAAATCCTGACGAAGTACGTTTTCGAGCGCCACGCCGTTCTGAAGCAGCAAGCGGCGAGACAGGTACATTTCGCCGGAAACCGTCTTCGGAGACAGCGACACCTTGTCAAAGGTCGCATCGCTGGCCGTGGTTGCCTCGTCCTCATTCACCCAATAGGCCTGTGGGCCAGATGCAAGGCGAGGAAGGTCAAGATTGCCAGTGAGGCCGGAAATGACTGTTGCGCCGAGGGACTGGACTGCGAGAACTGGACGAAGGCGGTCGATAAGGCCACCCATGTTCGTTGCAACAGTGTTGCCAGCCGTGCCGGTCGTGAGCATGGCGCGGTTTTCGTCACCGAAAATGAGAGAGGTAGGGACCATCACGCCGCGCACTTCGCGACCCTTGGACAGTTCGTCATGGACTTCGCGTTCAACGCCGGTCAGGCTATCGCCACTGCCTTCGCGGATGGCCTTGGAAACGGAATAGGAACGCAGTTCGCGAGCCATGCCGTTATCAGCCGGTGCGGCCTCATGGCGCTCGAATTCTGCGATGGTTGCTGCATTCTTGATCTGGCTATCAAGGGCGCGAATTTCGCCTTCGATTGCCGTAAACTTCGCGTTGTCCGGGTTGTCGCCAAGAGCCTTGATTTCAGCGAGCTTGGATGCACGGGTCTCGCGAAGATGGAACAGATTCATTTAGTCTCCTTTTCTAGTAAGCGCGCATAGCGAAGCACCAAGCGGAATTTCTTGATGTGGCATTACGCAACAATGTCGTGGTTTGTCGTAGGTGTTGCCTGCGGCAACATGCTGCCCGCCCCTCATTCGGGACAGGCTCGCCGGTTCAAGTCTTATGCTTGCGTCCGGTGATTGTGGTTATACTCCGTTTTGCTTGCTGATCAACAGTAAAACGCGAAAAGCAAGGAAGTATATTTCCTCATCGTTTGCTTGACAAAACACCGGCTTGGATTTTTTCGGTAAGCTCTACGTCTTCCTTAAGTCGGGCAACGTCAGGGCTAATCGAGCTAAGATGAAATCCTTCACGGTATTGCACTCTATCTTTCGGCAAATCCTCTAACTCATAGTGGATTGGCTCAAACTGAAAGCCGTTAGAGTTATCGGTGGTGCAAACGAAGTCTGCTTTTGCATCAGGGCTGGTTCCCTCCAAGTGATCCAGCCCGAAATCACGCAAGCTTATAGAGAATCCTCTTCCTTTAAATGTCGTCACTGTCTCTCTCCTCCTTTAAGCATCTTCCATAAGACACGCTGGAAGAGCGTCGTCTTCCGTGTGTCGCGCCGCAGTCTGCAACGCCATGGCGAGTGCTACAAGTCCGTCAATGCGACCTGAAGCCTTGGACTTATCAAGTTTCCGTGCGCCGGATGGGTCTTTCGTAATGACCGCATTGGCAGCGCACATCTTCATGAGCGGATTTCCGGCATGGTTGACCTTCTGTTGCGCGACCGCGACTTCCAACATGTCAACGGCTGGAGACATGTCTTTGTAGCCTTGCCCGAACGGCTGAAGCGGCAAATCAATCGAAGCCTTAGCCAGTTCGCGCCGCAAGTCCTCTATCCGCCAACGGTCGAAGGCAATCTCCTTGATATCGAACCGGCCCGCCTCGTCAGCGATGTATTCTGCAACGGCCTGCGGATCGATGACCTTTCCCGGCAGAAGCGTGAGGCGTGCGTCTGCCTGCCTACTCCACACGTTATACGGTACTCTGTCCGATTCACTCTTCCCGTCAATGTCAAAGGCCGGGAGGAAGAATCGGGGCAGGACAGTGAAGCGGCCATCCTCTTCCGGGAAAACCAGAACGAAGGCCGTCAAGTCTCGGGCTGCCGACAGGTCAAGAGCGCCATAGCATTCCCGGCCCTCAAGCGCGGCTTCGTCAATATGCCCTAGATCGCAATCGTTCCACTCGCGAGCGGCGATGAAGCGCGTGGTGCCATCGATCCGCTGGTTCAGGATCAGGTTACGGAACGCCGCTTCCTTGCTTGGAATCCGTTTAGCCTGATCCGCCATGCGCTCGATTTGCTCATACGAGTTGAAATCGCCAAGCGCAGGATTCGCAGCCAGCCATGTATCAGGGTCAAAAGGATCAGCTTCCGGGTCTGATGTGAAAAACGCGAGCGCGAAGCTATCGTCTTCAATCTCGCCCGATTGGCACTTCAGCCCATAATCTATAAGTTCGCTGAAATATTGATTATCGTCGCGGGCTTGGGTTGAGATCAAAATGATGAGCGGTTCAGATCGTCCGCCAAGCGCGGAATCAAAGGCGTCATACAACGCCCTCGACGGATGATAACCAGCCTCATCCATGATGACGAACGAAGGCGACAATCCGAGCTTTGAGTCAGCGTCGGCGCTAACGGCCTTCAGCACCGATCCTTCGCCCGGATATCCCGGCTCTACCTCGATCTCCTTGCTGAATTTGATAATGTTCACGCGCTCAGAAAGCTCGACATGGCCCTCAATCATCGCCCTACACTCGGCCCAAGCCTTGCCCGCCTGAATCTTATCGACAGCGCCAATGTATAGCTCGCCGCGCTGCTCGGCTTCAGGTCCGACAAGGTGGCAGAGAGCAAGGGCGGCAGAGATAGCCGTCTTACCATTCTTGCGCGCCATCGACAGCACGCTTGTCCGAACCGGGCGGCGGCCATATTCGTCAGTCGCATAGGTCGGGGCCAGGAATTTCTCAATCTGCCAATCTCGCAGCTTGATCTTCGTTCCTGCTAGTTTTCCCTGCGTTACAGGCATATCTTCGATGAAAGCAACCACTGCCTCCAGACGTGACAAGCCTTCGGCTTCCCACGGGAGCGTCTGACGACGCTGCGGCCCGCCCATTATGTCACCAGCGGCTTTCTTCGGCTTAGCTCCTTTGCCTCTTCGGCCCATCAAAGTCTCCTTTCATTGTTCACTTTTTCATGACGATTTCCTTTTCGTCGTTCAAAATTTGGAATTATGTATGCGCGAATGTACCCCACCGGTCCTTAGACGTATGACTCTCGTCTTTCGATGCCCCCTACCTTTGGAACGGGGCAGGGAGGCCCATCAGGCGTCATTCCAGCCTTCGGGGTCGATAGGGTCGCCGCTCTCTGTGAAGCCAGCCCACGCCCGCCTGAAGCCGCTGCTCTTGCCTGTTCGGGCCGAGCGTCTGTCTTTGGCATTGGTCTTGCGGTTGTGACAGGATGCGCACATGCTCGTTAGCTCAGACGTGGGCGGGAATGCCAAGCCTCCCGCATTGATTGCCTTGTCGTGGTCAACCACTTCGGCAATGACGATGACACCACGCGCACGGCACGGCTCACAGACCGGACATTCCATTAGCTTGGCTATGCGCAGCCGTTGCCACTGAGCCGTGTTATACGGCCATCTGCTCATGAGGGGCGGGCGGTCTGCCGCGCAGCGGCAGTAATGACAACCTTAGGCTTGACCGGGATGGGCTGTTTCCGCACCGGATCGATACGGCTCTGACGTGCAAACACCTGCCGGTTCTGATGCATCAGTTTCATTGCACCGCCACCCATTCACCATGTCCCACGGCTTTAGCCAAACCACGGCGCTTCAGGCGCAACAGCACCTCATTGACCTCGTGACGCCCGTAACCGGTGAGCCGAGACAAGATCATAGGCGCTGCCGGTATTGACCGCTTCCGTAGAAACGAAAGCACCTTTTCGTCTGGCTCTGGCAAACCACTCCATGCGACCGGCTTTCCTACCAGCGCGTTGATGACCTGCATGTTTTCGGTGTGTGTATTCATCTCCTTTTGCTCCTTTCGTGTCTCAGGCTCATTCTCATTCTCACTCACTCTCTTGTAAGAAAGAGAGTGAGTTGAGAATTTGAGAACGATGATGCCCATATGGTTCTCAAAACCGTTCTCAATTCTCACTGTAGGGTTTAACCTTCATAAAAACCCTGTATTTACAACGCTTTGTGTCGTTCTCAATTTCGCTCTCATCTTCAGCAGTTGAGAAAGCACGCCTCCAATTCTTGCCTTGCGCCTGTCCCGGCTCGCTCCCCTGATAAGCCTTGTGCGCCTCGTCATAATTCGACACCCACCACCAACCGTCATCCGAGTTTCCGCCTTGATCTATGGCGCTATCGATGATGGCACGGGTCACAGCCTCTATTCGAAGACGCTTCGTTCTCGCGGTCGCGGTCTCCTTTTTCTCGCTCTTGTCACCCGGTAGAGACACGGGAACGAGAACGGGTGCAGTTGTCCATTCCCCTTCATCATCCTTGCCTAGCGTCACGCTTTCGAACTCGTAGGCCAGAAGGTCGCCCTCCTTGCCATCGTTCGCGCCAGTGTTTTCGAGAACGACGACACCGCCTTTCGGCCCGACCATGAATGACACATCAACCGCGCCATCCAGATCAATCGCGCCCTTGGCTCGCGTGCCTGCATGCGTGGTGTGGTGGATCACGCAAACATGGGCTTGAGGAACGGTCTCCTGTATCAAGCTCACTGCATCAATCAGCCGTGTCATGTCCTTAGAGGCGTTCTGATCGCCGCCACCGAAAACACGGGTCAGTGTGTCGATTACGATGAGACCGCAATCCAGTCCGCATTCGCCTTCCGCCTGCTCGATAACGCTGATAATCTCTTTCGCATCTTCAAGCCCATCCGTCAGGTTCATGTAACCAGACACAACCAGAACCGGCAGATCGTCGCTAAAGCGATGCTTCTTGCGCCAAGCCTTAATGCGTCGTCTGGTCAGCTTGGCACGTTCCGCCGCGATGTAGAGAGCGAAGCCCTGCTTTTTGACCTTGAAGCCGTGCCAGTCCCAACCGGCAGCAACGTGACATGCCATGTCAGTCGCGCACATACTCTTTCCCGCTCCCGGCTGACCCACGATGTACGAGAATTCACCAGCGCCGAAGATATCCCGGATTACCCATTCCTTGTGATTATCCTCATCTCCGATGTCATGCGCCCATATCAGGCTAAAGCGGCTTTTGATTTCCGATTGAGGCCTACTCGCCTGCGGCTCGATTGCTGCCCGCCGTCTACCAATCTTTTCGAAATTGAACTTCCCAGTCCAACCGGGGGAGTCGTCTTCTGCATGCGATTCCATCTTTAGTGCGTGGTGCGCGATGCAATGCGTTCATCAAGCCAAGCCGTCACTTCGGACCGAACGTAAGCGATACGGCGCGCCGATAGTTGTACTGGCTTTGGGAATAGGCCCGTTGTGCTCAGAATATTAAGCTGCATCGCGGAAAACGTCGTTTCGGCTGCGGCTTCCTTTGGCGACATGAGGCGCGGAAGTTCTTTCGACATGTAATCTCCTTTCTCTAGACGCACTTGCTTGTTACCGGACCTCCTTGGCCGGTGCGAAATAGCGCTGCTTTTAATGATTGCCCGCCGTTGTTGGCGACGAGTGGTTTATAGCTCCAATAAACTGAAGCTATCAACTAAAAAATGCAAAATACGGTTGGGTATATTTTTGCGTTACTTGCTTGACGTTTTGATGCCTGAAGAAAAATTTAGAAATTTCGTTGAAAAGACTTTGTTATTTCCGATTGACGGGCGTTGATTGGCAATAATCGCACCAATCCTGCATAAGCTGGCGTCTTTTTTCTAGCGCATCAGAACGGCGGTATGCTTGTTCTACGGCGTTCCCAACGGCATGGGCTAGCGCGGCCTCAATGATATCTCGTTGATGGTGGGTTGCATCCCCTGCCCAATCCCTAAACGTGGAGCGCAAGCCGTGCAACGTCTCTGTGCCGCCCGTCGCGGCCCGGATAACCTTGAGCATGCCTTTATCGCCCATTTGGCAACCTTCCTTCTCTCCTTCAAATACAAGCGCGCCTGTCGCCACTTGTTTACGTGCTTGCAGGATCGTCAAGGCGCGGTCGGAGAGTGGAATACGATGTTCTTTGCGGGCCTTCATGCGCTCAGCCGGGATAATCCACAGCTTGGCATCCATATCGATTTCGGACCAAACCGCGCCGCGAACCTCGCCAGATCGGGCAGCGGTCAGGCACGCAAACTCAGCCGCCCGAGCGTAGACTGATGTTTCGGCTCTAATCTTCTTCATCACGGCTGGCATGTCCTTATACTCGATGGCCTCATGATGGATGTGGACAACCTTGTTAGCCGGAAGGATGTCCTTAAGCCCGCCTTCCCATGCCGCTGGATTGTCACCGCTGCGCAGTCCTTGCGCCTTCGCCAGATCGAAAACCCCCGCAATGCGCGTCCGGGTCCGATCTGCCGAAACTCGCATCGTCTCCCAAAGCGGGCGAAGCACGTCCAACACGTCTTGGCGCGTTATGTCGGCAATGGGCATTCTATGTAGGGGGGCGGCATGGTCGTTAATGCTTCTGCGAATTTGGTAGTGGTGCTTCTCGCTATTCGTCTCGGCGCACTTCTTCTTGATGTAGTCCTTGGCAACATCAAGGAAGGTCACACGTACGTGGCGGGCATCGCCACGTGCCAGACGTTCCCGGATGACTTCCGCCTTCTCTCGGGCAAGCTGGAGCGAAACCGGGGCGGTTCCCTGCCCATATCCTCCAAGGCCCATTTCAGTGCGTTTGCCGTCTCGCTTAAATATGAATAACCATTGCTTGGAGCCACCGGCACGGACCCGCATAAACAGTCCGTCGCCGTCGCTGTATATTCCGGGCTTTTCTAGCTTCTTAATTTTGGCTTCAGTGAGCTTGTGCCGCGCCATACCAGATTCCTCTTGCCATAACTTCAGCATGAAAAATACGCAAAATACGGTCTTTTGCAAGTCTATTGTACACGTAATTTCAATACCTTACAGACATCCGTGGTGCTGGATACCCCCGTCACCACCACCATCACCGGCACTGTGGCGCGCCGGGAGGTCGATGCACGCGGCTACTGGCGATATGTCGTCGATCTGACCGCAACAGCGGACCCGACATTGTCGCGTCCGCCGCAGAGGATATCGGTGCTTTCGCGTGGCGGAGGCGAGCCGATCGCACTCGGCGCCAACCTTCGCGGCAAGGTCCGCCTCTCGCCGCCGTCCGGCCCGGCCTTGCCGGGACTGAACGACTTCGCCTTCACGTCCTATTTCAGAGGCATAGGCGCGACCGGTTTCTTTTATAAATCACCGGATGCGCTTGTATCACCCGTTGGTGACGCAAGGCCTGACAAGGATTGGCTGGAATGGGTCGATATGCGGCTTTACGGCCTTCGCAGCGCAATTGCCGAACGCATCCGCACCACCATCGGCGGTGATGCCGGAGCCTTCGCCGCCTCCATCATCACCGATGAGAGACAGGCTATATCGGCGGAGACGATGGAGGCGTTGCGGCTCTCCGGCCTTGCCCATATCGTTGCCATATCCGGGCTCAACATGGCACTGGCCTCCGGCATATTCTTTGTTGGCCTGAGACTGGCTTTCAGCCTGTTTCCCGCCTTTGCGCAGCGCTGGCCGGTCAAGAAGATCGCGGCTTTCGCGGCACTGCTGATGACGCTTGCCTATTATCTGATTTCCGGTTTCGCCGTTTCCGCCGAGCGTGCCTGGCTGATGATGTCTGTGATGCTGATCGCGGTCCTTTTCGATCAGCCATCACTCAGCCTCAGAAACGTTGCCATTTCCGCCCTGATCATTCTGGCTTTCTCGCCCTCGGAAATCATGGGTCCGAGTTTTCAGATGTCATTTGCGGCCACCATAGCGCTTGTTTCGGCCTATGCCTTCTGGAGCCGTTGGCGTACGGATCGCGAGCGGCTGTTCATCGGGCGCAAGCCCGCATGGCTGAAGGTGGCGGAAATGATGGGCGCGGTCATTGGCGGCGTTATCACGACGTCGCTGATCGGGGGCCTTTCTACGGCGATCTATTCGGTCGAACATTTTCACCGTGTCACCACCTATGGACTGTTCGCCAATCTGGCTGCAATGCCGCTCATGTCGCTGATCGTCATGCCATTCGCTCTTATCGCCATGCTGCTGATGCCCTTCGGGCTCGACGCGCCGTTCCTGAAGATCATGGGGTATGGCATGGCACTCGTCATCGAGGTTGCAAACGAGGTGGCCTCCTGGGGCGGCAGCGCAGCGACGGGGCGTCCGCACGGCTGGTTTATCGGTTTGGCTTCGGTGGGTTTCCTGCTGCTGACATTGCTGCGCAGCCGGCTTGCGCTTCTTGGCATCCCGTTTCTGCTCTTCGCCTTCGGTGTGTCGGCAGTTACGGCCTATCGTGATCTGCCGGATCTATTGATTCACGAGGACGGCGACTTGGTGGCACTCCTGGAGGGCGGCAAGGTCTCAACCACAAAAGCCCGTCCGCAGGGCTTCGTTTACGGCCAGTGGCAAAGGGCGCTGCTGCTGCCGGAAAAAACCGTGCCGCCAGATTTTATAAATGGTGAGAGCATCGCAAATAATGCTGGTTCTGACTCGAGATCGAAACTGTCGCCGGAAGACATGGCTGTGGTGGTACGCGAGATGACGGCGGCGCTCAAAGGCGCCAAAGCTGGCGTCTTCACCTGCAGGAAAGACATATGGTGCGTAGCGAGCGCCGCAAGCGGAGAGTGGGTCGTCGTTCTGAAAGATGGCCGCTTCGCCGGAAAAGCCTGCGATATTGCCGATATCGTCGTTGTTTCCCGCAGAACCTCTTTTTCGCAGTGCCGCTCGGGTGCACTCCTGCTCAGCCGTGACATCTTGCGGCGTCTCGGTTCTGTGGAAATAGATTTTGCTGACAAGAGGGAGGAGGGTGTGGCGAGCGGGCTGCGCGCCGCAATCGCCGGAACGGACAGGCCCTGGAGCCAGCACCGTTATTACGACTGGAAAAGCGGACGTTTCGACCGTGATCTACCGCAGCCCATCATCCGGCTGCTGGCGGCGTCGCAATGACTGCCGCCAGCATGGATCAACGGGCCTTGGCGCGCAAATCTTCAGTCAATTCGCCGATCTCGCCAACTTCCTCTTCATGACCAGCGTCGCGCCAGCTCTCCTTCAAACCGGCCTCGTACCATTCTTGCATGGCAGGCAGGGTGAGCAGCCGGTCGCAATAGGCTTTCGCTGCTGGCGAAAGATCCGCACTGCCATAGGTCTGGAAACGGAATGCAACCGGGCAGAAGAAAGCATCGACCGCCGTGAACTTTTGACCGGCAAGATATGGCCCGCCGAATTTTGTGAGACCCTCGCTCCACAATGCATCGATCCGCTTTATATCGGCTTTAAGCCCGGCATCGCCGCCCCTTGGTTTGACCCGAATGCCCACCGACATGGGATAGAGATTGCGCAGCGAGGAAAAGCCGGCATGCATCTCACTTGCGGCCGAACGCGACCAGGCCCTTGCATGCTTGTCGCTTGCCCAGACGCCCTGGTGTCTTTCAGCAAGATATTCGACGATCGAAAGCGTTTCCCAAACCGTCATACCCTCGTCGACTAGGCAGGGCACCTTGCCCGTCGGCGAAAAGGAGGAGAAGGAGACGCCTTCGCCGAACGGAATGAGCTTTTCATCAAAGGCGATACCGAGCGTGCGCATCAATACCCACGGCCGCAGCGACCATGAAGAATAGTTCTTGTTGGCTATATAAAGATCGTACATGGCGTATCTCCCGGATATGACGCGTATTTCTACACCTGCCAAGCGTTCACGGAATATCGAAAATTATCCATGGCTCCCATAAACGACGTTGATGAATGGTGATGTGGGGTCGCTGAGAGCGCGCCTTGCGACAAGTCACCCTTTGGTGACCACTAAAACTGACTGCGCAACACGACAGAACAACGTCGCTAAAAAACAGCGGATGTGATCGCTTCGACAATTACAGCGAGCAGCCCATTCGCCACCACGCCCGTAGCGAAACCGAAGCATCTTTATGGAGCAGGAACTCAGTTTAGAAAGGGCAACGCGCATAGGCTGAATGGCGCATATCCTCGTGCACCCGCAAAAGCACGCCACGTTTGGAAACAGCCAAACCCGATATAGGCGCCATCTTCACGATGACGCCTATTGTAAAGTGAATACGTTCGGTTCGATAAGATCAATGGTAGCGGCGGATCAGCCCAACCAGCTTGCCCTGAATTTTCACCCGGTCGGGCCCGAAGATACGGGTCTCATAGGCTGGGTTTGCCGCCTCGAGCGCAATGGAGGCACCCTTGCGGCGGAAGCGCTTCAGCGTGGCTTCCTCGTCATCCACCAGAGCCACAACGATGTCCCCGGGATTGGCAGTGTTGCCGTTGCGGATGATGACTGTGTCGCCGTCGAAAATGCCGGCCTCGATCATCGAATCACCCTTGACCTCAAGCGCGTAATGTTCGCCCGTGCCAAGCATGTCTACTGGCACGGCCACATCATGGGTGTTGTTCTGGATGGCGGAAATCGGCACGCCCGCAGCGATGCGGCCCATGACCGGCACGGTGACAGCCCCGCCCAGATCATTGGCCGGCGTCTTGGGGGCAGGGGCCGGTTCCGGCATTTTGGGCTTGCCAAGGCTGCCTTCGATAACGCTCGGCGAAAAGCCGCGCTGCGGCCTTGCACCCGGCGTATAAGCCTCTGGCAGCTTGATGACTTCCAGCGCCCGAGCTCTATTCGGTAGCCGACGAATGAACCCGCGCTCTTCGAGAGCGGTTATCAGGCGGTGGATGCCGGATTTCGAAGCAAGATCGAGTGCGTCCTTCATTTCATCGAAGGAGGGCGGCACGCCGGACTCTTTCATTCGTTCATGAATGAAGAGAAGCAATTCCTGCTGTTTGCGCGTGAGCATGAGGAAAACACCCTTTAGAATCGTAGTGGAAGTCGTGAAACAAATACAGAACGAACACTATATGTTCCATATGTGTTCTGCAATCCCCTAAAATTTCGTGAAGGTGCCATCTGTTGCTGTGATGATTTGCCTCATAGCACGCAATTGTGCTTTTGTGCGGTCGAAACCGTCCCGGCATGCTCCGGGCGGAAGGCCAGCAGGATACATGTCATGACGAAACCCTATAGCGTTGACCATCTCGTTTTGCCCGTGGAAGTCATAGGCGTCGCCGTGAAGCGCCTCGTCAGTCTTGGCTTTACGGTTGCGCCGGAGGCTCTGCATCCTTTCGGCACCCAAAATGCCTGCGTATTTTTCGCCGACGGCACCTATCTGGAGCCGCTCGCAATTGCTGATCCGGCTAAATATAATGCCTCAATAGAGAGGGGTGATGTGTTCACCGGCAGGGATGTGGCCTTCCGGCAACGGGACGGGCAGGAGGGTTTTTCGGCTCTTGTCGCCAGGACTGAAGACGCCTTGGTTGACCATGAGCGGTTTCGGGCAGCCGGCCTTTCGGCGGGCGATGTTTTCGAGTTTTCGCGGCCTGTTCGGATGCCGGATGGCTCGCAAGGCGAGGCGGCGTTCCGGCTGGCTTTTGCGGCAAGCGGGGCGGCCGCGGATTTCTTTTTGTTCAGTTGTCAACGGCTTCAAGCCCTTCAGGGCGATCGCACCATGCTGGAGCGCCACGCCAATGGTGTCACCGGCCTGAGTGAAATCGTCCTGTTTTCCGGCGGCGACATGAAGGTGGCGGGCCTGATCGAGACAGTGTTTGCCTGTGAAGGCAAATGGTCTCCGGGCGGTGATATGGTTTTTGCGACCGGCAATGCCAGCATCAGATTGACCGGAAAACCGGCTTTCAGCGGGCCGGCCCTGAATGCTCAGGATGGCAACGAAGGCGGATTGCGCGGCGCGGGCATTGTCTTTTCGTCGCACGATCTTGCCGTGACAGAGGCGGTGCTTACTGCTAATGGCGTGTCCTGCGCAAAAGCGGACGGCCGTCTGGTAGTGCCCGCGGCACCCGGTCAGGGCGTTGCCTTCGCCTTCGAGGAAAAATGATGAGCGTTACGAACAATCTTAAAGTCACTGCCGGCGATGGCGCCAGCAAGGTTTCCTTCTCGAATGCCGAGCGGTTTTCGCTGATTGCCGGTCCGTGCCAGATGGAAAGCCGCGAACATGCCTTCATGATCGCTGGCGTCCTGAAGGAGCTTTCCGACAAGCTGGGAATAGGGCTTGTCTACAAGTCCTCTTTCGACAAGGCGAACCGCACTTCGCTTTCCGGAAAACGCGGCATCGGCCTGGATAACGCGATGCAGGTTTTTGCCGATCTCAAAAAGGAATTCGGTTTTCCTGTTCTGACCGACATCCACACGGAAGAGCAATGCGCCATCGTTTCCGAGGTAGTGGACGTGCTGCAGATCCCGGCGTTCCTCAGCCGCCAGACCGATCTTCTCGTTGCTGCCGCCAAAACCGGCCGCGTCATCAACGTCAAGAAAGGCCAGTTTCTGGCGCCCTGGGACATGAAGAACGTGCTTGCCAAGCTCAATGAGAGCGGCAATCCGAATGTGATGTTGTGCGAGCGCGGCGCGTCCTTCGGTTACAACACGCTGGTTTCCGACATGCGCTCGTTGCCGATCATGGCAGCGCTCGGCGCACCTGTCGTGTTCGATGCCACCCATTCGGTGCAGCAACCGGGCGGGCAGGGCGGCTCCACAGGTGGCCAGCGCGAATTCGTCGAGACGTTGGCACGTGCGGCCGTTGCGGTTGGCGTGGCCGGCCTCTTCATCGAGACGCATGAGGATCCGGACAATGCGCCGTCAGACGGCCCTAACATGGTCCATCTGAAGGACATGCCGAAACTGCTCGAAAAGCTTCTGGCTTTCGACGCGATTACGAAAGCCTGATCGGCTGACCGTGACGGCGGGCACTTTTGTGCCAATCGATTTTAATGGCGGGCGGGCCGTTTCCGCTGCCCACCGTCATTGTAATTTCTTCGCCATCGTCTAAGACAGGCGACGGAAAATATCTGTTCCATTCCCAAGGGAGAGACCATGACTGCCATTACCGATATCATCGCGCGCGAAATTCTCGACAGCCGCGGCAATCCGACCGTTGAAGTCGACGTTTATCTCGAAGACGGCTCCATGGGCCGTGCCGCCGTTCCCTCCGGCGCCTCCACCGGCGCGCATGAGGCGGTTGAGCTGCGCGATGGCGGCAAGCGTTATCTCGGCAAGGGCGTGGAAAAGGCGGTCGAAGCCGTCAATACGGAAATCTTCGACGCGATTGGCGGTTTCGACGCTGAAAACCAGATCCAGATCGACCAGATGATGATCGCGCTCGACGGCACGCCGAACAAGTCGCGCATCGGCGCCAACGCCATCCTCGGCGTGTCGCTCGCCGTTGCGAAGGCTGCCGCTGAAGCGTCCGGCCTGCCGCTTTACCGTTATGTCGGCGGCCCGAACGCGCATCTGCTGCCGGTTCCGATGATGAACATCATCAACGGCGGCGCGCATGCCGATAACCCCATCGACTTCCAGGAATTCATGATCCTGCCGGTCGGCGCAGAAAATATTCGCGAAGCCGTGCGCATGGGCTCCGAAGTCTTCCATACGCTGAAAAAAGAACTGTCCGCACAGGGCCACAACACCAATGTCGGCGATGAGGGCGGTTTTGCACCGGGTCTCGAAAGCGCGCCGGCAGCACTCGATTTCATCATGAAGTCGATCGAAAAGGCTGGCTACCGTCCAGGCGACGACATGTTCATCGGTCTCGACTGTGCGGCGACCGAGTTCTTCAAGAACGGCAATTACGTTTATGAAGGCGAAGGCAAGACCCGTTCGCCGATCGAGCAGGCCGAATACCTGGCCGAGCTCGTGGCGAAATATCCGATCATCTCTGTCGAAGACGGCATGGCTGAAGACGACTGGGATGGCTGGAAGGCGCTGACCGATCTCATTGGCAACAAGTGCCAGCTGGTGGGCGACGATCTTTTCGTCACCAACTCCGCCCGCCTTCGCGACGGTATCAAGATGGGTGTCGCCAACTCCATCCTCGTCAAGGTCAACCAGATCGGTTCGCTTTCCGAGACGCTGGACGCAGTCGAAACGGCGCACAAGGCAGGTTACACCGCCGTCATGTCGCACCGTTCGGGCGAAACGGAAGATTCCACCATCGCCGATCTCGCGGTCGCAACCAACTGCGGTCAGATCAAGACCGGCTCGCTTGCCCGTTCCGACCGGCTCGCAAAGTACAACCAGCTTATCCGCATTGAAGAAATGCTGGGCCCGCAGGCTGCTTACGCCGGCCGTTCGATCCTGCGCGGATAATTCGCGTTCGGGTTTCGCGATATGGCCCGCCGCCTGGCGGGCCAGTATCAGGGATGGGCGGTTTATCCGCACTGCTCACTCCCGAGTTGATCCGGGGTTCAGTCAGCCCAGGTCCCTGGGTTGAAAGGACTCTTTTCACGGCGAAGACGCGCTGTGGCTTGATGCAGGATCACGCTCGGCATAACGAACTCTCTCTGATATCGTCGTCATTATTAGCCCGCCTCTGGCGGGCTTTTTTGCGTCTATCAGTCGCGTGGAATTTAAGGTCAACGGATAGTTAAACAATCCGCATTAGTCTCGAGACTCACATTATGCGTTTTAAGGCTTCTCTCCGGCATGTGGACCAGACATCATAAAAAGAGACGATTCGGCCGTTTGATCGTTCCGGCCATTACGATCGCTTTTCTTTCCTATTTCGGGTATCATTCCATCCACGGCGACTTCGGCCTTCAGGCGACGGAGCGGCTGGAGCGGCAGCGTATTGCCAGAACGGCAGAGCTTGCCAAGCTGACGCAGGCGCGCGTTGCGCTGGAGCGGCAGGTCGAATTATTGAGCGACGGTTCTCTCGAACGTGACATGATTGACGAGATTTCCCGTTATCAGTTGAATATGTCCCGTACGGACGAAATTGTCATCATGAATACCTACTTCTAATTAACCGAAATCAAGTTAATTAATGATTTGTGATTTATTCACAGCACTTTAGCGTGAATATGTGCCATGCGTTTAAAGCATTGCTGCATGGCATTTTCTTGCATATGGTACGCGCCAATCTATCCATTCAAACGGCAACTCAGGGAGGGATGAATGGCGCCGCGAAAAACCGCGTCCGTATCCGGCCGAAAGACAACGGCAAAGGCTGCAGGCGAATTCACCGGTAAGAACAGCCCGGACTTTTCGAAGGAAGAAGAGCTTCACGCCTATCGTGAGATGCTTCTCATCCGTCGCTTCGAGGAAAAGGCCGGCCAGCTTTACGGCATGGGCTTCATCGGTGGTTTCTGTCACCTCTACATCGGTCAGGAAGCCGTTGTTGTCGGCATGCAGATGTCTCAGAAGGAAGGCGATCAGGTCATCACCGCTTACCGTGACCACGGCCATATGTTGGCTCTGGGCATGAGCGCGCGTGGCGTCATGGCCGAATTGACGGGTCGCAAAGGCGGCCTGTCGAAAGGCAAGGGCGGCTCGATGCACATGTTCTCCAAGGAGAAACATTTCTACGGCGGCCACGGCATCGTCGGTGCGCAGGTTTCGCTCGGAACCGGTCTTGCCTTCGCCAATAAATATCGCGGCAACGACAATGTCTCCGTGACCTATTTCGGTGACGGCGCCGCCAACCAGGGTCAGGTCTACGAGAGCTTCAATATGGCCGCTCTCTGGAAACTGCCGATCATCTATATCGTTGAAAACAACCGTTACGCCATGGGCACCTCGACCGCCCGCGCCACCGCACAGTCGAACTATTCGCTGCGCGGCCAGTCCTTCGGCATTCCCGGCATCCAGGTGGATGGCATGGATGTGCGCGCCGTAAAGGCAGCCGCCGATCAGGCGCTGGAACATTGCCGCTCCGGCAAGGGTCCGATCATTCTGGAAATGCTGACCTACCGTTACCGTGGTCACTCCATGTCCGACCCGGCGAAATACCGTTCGAAAGACGAAGTGCAGAAGATGCGCTCCGAACATGACCCGATCGAGCAGGTCAAGGCACGGCTTCTGGAGCAGGGCTGGGCAAGCGAAGACGAGTTGAAGGCCATCGACAAGGATGTCCGTGATATCGTCGCCGATAGCGCAGACTTCGCCCAGAACGACCCAGAGCCGGATGTATCCGAGCTCTACACCGACATTCTGCTCTGATCGGGAAAGGGAAACCCATGCCAGTAGAAATTCTTATGCCCGCCCTTTCCCCGACCATGGAGGAAGGCACGCTTTCCAAATGGCTTAAAAAGGAAGGCGACAAGGTCACTTCCGGCGACGTGATTGCCGAGATCGAGACCGACAAGGCGACCATGGAAGTGGAAGCTGTGGATGAAGGTGTTATCGGCAAGCTGCTGATCGACGCCGGCACCGAAGGCGTCAAGGTCAACACGCCGATCGCCGTTCTCATCCAGGAAGGCGAAAGCGCTGCCGACATTTCTTCTTCTGCCAAGAAGGAAGAGCCGAAGGCTGAAGCTGCAAATTCCGATTCGGATGCCGCAGGCGGCAAGACCCGCGAAGCATCCGAGGAGCCGAGCGCTGCCAAGGAAGCCGCAAAGGTTCCGGCAGCACCTAAGATCGAAGTCGCTGCCGATCCGGATATTCCTGAAGGCACGGAAATGGTGATGACGACGGTGCGTGAAGCGCTGCGCGACGCCATGGCCGAAGAAATGCGCGCGGACGAAAAAGTCTTCGTCATGGGTGAGGAAGTCGCCGAATATCAGGGCGCCTACAAGATTACCCAAGGCCTGTTGCAGGAATTCGGCGAACGCCGCGTCATCGACACCCCGATCACCGAGCACGGTTTTGCCGGTATCGGCGTCGGTGCGGCAATGACGGGCCTGCGGCCCATCGTCGAATTCATGACCTTCAACTTCGCCATGCAGGCGATCGACCAGATCGTCAACTCGGCTGCGAAGACGCTTTACATGTCGGGCGGCCAGATGGGTGCGCCGATGGTGTTCCGTGGCCCCTCGGGTGCTGCTGCCCGCGTTGGCGCTCAGCATTCGCAATGTTACGCCGCATGGTACAGCCATATTCCGGGCCTCAAGGTCGTCATGCCCTACACGGCAGCGGACGCCAAGGGTCTCCTGAAGGCAGCCATCCGTGACCCGAATCCGGTCATCTTCCTTGAGAATGAAATTCTCTACGGACAGAGCTTCGAAGTGCCGAAGCTCGACGATTTCGTGCTGCCGATCGGCAAGGCGCGCATTCACCGCAAGGGCAAGGATGCGACGATCGTTTCCTTCGGCATCGGCATGACCTACGCAATCAAGGCTGTTGCGGAACTCGAAAAGCTCGGCATCGACGTCGAACTGATCGACCTTCGCACCATCCGTCCGATGGATCTGCCCACCGTCATCGAATCGGTCAAGAAGACCGGTCGTCTGGTCACCGTCGAGGAAGGCTTCCCGCAGTCATCGGTTGGTGACTTCATCGCCAATCAGGTCATGCGTGCCGCTTTCGACTATCTCGATGCGCCGATCCTGACGATTGCCGGCAAAGACGTTCCGATGCCTTACGCGGCAAACCTCGAAAAGCTGGCTTTGCCGAACGTCGATGAAGTCGTTCAGGCTGTCAAAACCGTCTGCTACAAGTAAGGGGAGGCGTTTCGATGCCGATAAACATCACCATGCCTGCCCTTTCTCCCACCATGGAAGAGGGCAATCTGGCCAAGTGGCTGGTCAAGGAAGGCGACAAGGTCGCACCCGGTGACGTGATCGCCGAGATCGAGACCGACAAGGCAACCATGGAAGTGGAAGCCGTCGATGAGGGCACGGTCGCCAAGCTCGTGGTTCCCGCAGGCACGGAAGCGGTCAAGGTCAACGCCCTGATCGCTATCCTCGCCGCCGATGGCGAGGATGTGGCTGAGGCAGCAAAGGGCGGCAATGCTGCTCCTGCCGCGTCCCAGGCCAAAGCCGAGGCTCCGAAGCAAGAAGCTGCAAAGGCCGAAGCGCCAAAGGAAGAAGCTGTCCCAGCCAAGGCTGAAAAGCCAGTTGCCGACCAGTCCTCCGCACCTTCCACCCCGGCCCCGGTTGCAAAATCCGGCGAGCGCATCTTCGCTTCGCCGCTTGCCCGTCGTCTCGCCAAGGAAGCCGGTCTCGACCTCACGGCCGTGTCCGGTTCCGGCCCGCATGGCCGTATCGTCAAGACAGACGTAGAAAAGGCCGCCGCTTCTGGTGGTGCGAAGGCAGCTCCTGCCGCCGCAGCATCCGCAGGCGCACCGGCTGCCGCACTTGCCAAGGGCCCGTCCGAAGAAGCTGTTCTCAAGCTGTTCGAACCCGGTTCTTACGAACTGGTGCCGCATGACGGCATGCGCAAGGTCATCGCCAAGCGTCTGGTCGAATCCAAGCAGACCGTTCCGCATTTCTACGTTTCCGTGGATTGCGAACTGGATACGCTTCTGGCGCTGCGCGCCCAGCTCAACGCCGCCGCTCCCGAAAAGGACGGCAAGCCCGCCTACAAGCTTTCGGTCAACGACATGGTCATCAAGGCGCTGGCTCTCGCGCTGCGCGATGTGCCTGATGCCAACGTCTCCTGGACGGAAAGCAACATGGTCAAGCACAAGCATTCGGATGTCGGCGTTGCCGTTTCCATTCCGGGTGGCCTGATCACGCCGATCATCCGCAAGGCGGAAGAGAAGTCGCTCTCCACCATCTCCAACGAGATGAAGGACTACGGCAAGCGCGCCAAGGAGCGCAAGCTGAAGCCCGAGGAGTATCAGGGCGGCACGACGGCCGTGTCCAACATGGGCATGATGGGCGTCAAGAGCTTCTCCGCCGTCATCAACCCGCCGCACGCCACCATTCTGGCAGTCGGCGCGGGCGAACAGCGTGCTGTCGTGAAGAACGGCGAGATCAAGATCGCCAATGTCATGACGGTTACGCTCTCTACCGACCACCGTTGCGTCGATGGCGCGCTCGGAGCCGAACTGATCGGCGCCTTCAAGCGCTATATCGAAAACCCGATGGGCATGCTGGTTTGATCGGAGAGTGAGATGGTGAAGTCGGTCCTCTGCTTTGGCGATTCCCTCACATGGGGATCAGATGCGGAAACGGGTGGCCGGCACAGCCATGACGATCTTTGGCCGAGCGTCTTGCAAAAGGCGCTCGGGCCTGATGTGAAGGTGATCCACGAAGGGCTGGGTGGACGAACCACCGCCTATGATGATCATACCGCTGATTGCGATCGCAACGGCGCAAGGCTCTTGCCGACGCTTTTGCACAGCCACGCGCCGCTTGATCTGGTCATCATCATGCTCGGCACCAACGACTTGAAACCGTCGATTCATGGCTCGGCCATCGTCGCGATGAAGGGTGTGGAGCGGCTGGTCAAACTGGTGCGCAACCATGTCTGGCAGGTGTCGGACTGGGAAGCGCCGGATGTTCTGATCGTCGCGCCGCCGCAACTGTGCGAAACGGCCAACCCCGTGATGGGCGCTATTTTTCGCGATGCGATCGATGAATCGGCGATGCTCGCGCCGGTCTACCGGGATTTGGCCGACGATCTCGATTGCGGATTTTTCGATGCGGGGTCAGTTGCCCGCACGACGCCCGTAGACGGCGTTCATCTCGATGCTGAAAACACGCGGGCCATCGGGCGCGGGCTGGAGCCCGTCGTTCGCATGATGCTCGGACTTTGACAACAATTCTCGTTTCGGAACGGCATGCCGTGACCCGATAGGACAAGGCAGGATACCTATGGCTCAATCTTATGACGTCATCATCATCGGTTCGGGACCGGGCGGTTATATTGCCGCGATTCGCGCAGCCCAGCTCGGCATGAAGGTTGCCGTGGTCGAGCGCGAGCACCTTGCAGGCATCTGCTCCAACTGGGGCTGCATTCCCACCAAGGCGCTGTTGCGTACTGCCGATGTCTTGCATACGGCTCAGCACGCCAAGGATTACGGCCTGACGCTCGAAGGCTCTATCAAGCCTGATGTCAAGGCGATCGTCGATCGTTCGCGCGGCATCGCGCACCGCATGAACAACGGCGTCGGCTTCCTGTTCAAGAAGAACAAGGTCGATATTATCTGGGGCGAGGCCAAGATCACCAAGCCCGGTGAAATCGTGGTTTCCAAGACCCAGAAGAAGCCCGTCGAACCGATGGGCCCGGTTCCGAAGAACACGCTGGGCGAGGGCACCTATACCGCCAAGCACATCATCGTCGCCACAGGCGCCCGCCCGCGCGCGCTTCCAGGCATCGAACCGGATGGCAAGCTGATCTGGACCTATTTCGAGGCAATGAAGCCGGAAGAACTGCCGAAGTCCCTGCTCGTCATGGGTTCCGGCGCCATCGGCATCGAATTCGCCAGCTTCTACCGCACCATGGGTGTCGACGTTACCGTCGTTGAAATCATGAGCCAGGTGATGCCGGTCGAAGATGCGGAGATCTCTGCCTTCGCCAAGAAGCAGCTGGAGAAGCAGGGCATCAAGTTCCATCTGGAAACCAAGGTTGCCAAGGTCGAGAAGGCTGCGAATTCGGTTACTGCGACGCTCGAGAAGAAGGACGGTTCGTCCGAGAAGATCACCGCTGACCGGATGATTTCGGCTGTCGGCGTCGTCGCCAACATCGAAGGCATCGGCCTTGAGGCCGTTGGCGTGAAGACCGATCGCGGCTTCATCGTCATCGACGGTTACGGCAAGACCAACGTGCCTGGCGTCTACGCCATCGGCGATGTCGCCGGCCCGCCGCTGCTCGCCCACAAGGCCGAGCATGAGGCCGTGATCTGCGTTGAAAAGATCGCCGGTCTGCCGAATGTTCACCCGATGGACAAGCTCAAGATCCCCGGCTGCACCTATTGCAACCCACAGGTCGCCTCTGTTGGTCTCACCGAAGCCAAGGCGAAGGAACTGGGCCGCGATATTCGCGTCGGCCGCTTCTCCTTTGCGGCCAACGGCAAGGCCGTGGCGCTCGGTGAAGATCAGGGCATGGTCAAGACCATCTTCGACAAGAAGACAGGCGAGTTGATCGGCGCGCACATGGTTGGTGCGGAAGTCACCGAACTCATTCAGGGCTTCGTGGTCGCCATGAACCTCGAGACCACCGAAGAGGAACTGATGCACACGATCTTCCCGCATCCGACCATTTCCGAGTCGATGAAGGAAAGCGTGCTCGACGCCTACGGACGTGTGCTGAACGCATGAGTGCCCGTGATGCCCGGCATTGTCTAACCGTGCCGGGTGTCCCATATGTCTCAACGCTGGTTCTATAAGGGAGCGCGGGAATGGAAAATATCGGCTGGATTGCGGCAATCATCATCGGCGGTCTTGCCGGCTGGCTCGCCGGCAAACTCATGGATATGCGTTTCGGCATCTTCATGAATATCGTTCTCGGCATCGTCGGTTCGGTGGTTGCCGTTGCGGTGCTGAGAACCTTCGACGTTTTCGTGCAGGACAGCAGGCTCGGTTATTTCGTAACGTCCTTCATCGGCGCCAGCCTGTTGTTGTTCATGGCTAAGCTGGTACGGCGCTGACTAGGCTTCGTGCCCGGAAGGGGCTTACGCTTTTTCTGGAATTGTTCTAAAGCATCGCGTCAATAAATGTGATGATCGCGGCAAGCGATAGAAACAGGTTTCTTATGGTCACTATTCTCGACAGGACTTCGTCCGAAGAAAAGCGTATCCGCCACCCGGAAAAGGCCCATCGGCCTGATACCGAGGTCATGCGCAAGCCGGAATGGATCCGCGTCAAGGCGCCGACATCCAAGGGCTACCACGAGACGCGCGAACTGGTGCGCAGTCACAAGCTTGTGACGGTGTGCGAGGAAGCCGGCTGTCCAAATATCGGCGAATGCTGGGACAAGAAACACGCGACCTTCATGATCATGGGTGAGATCTGCACCCGCGCCTGCGCCTTCTGCAACGTCGCGACCGGCAAGCCCAATGCGCTTGACATGGACGAGCCGGAAAACGTCGCCAAGGCCGTCAAGCAGATGGGACTCAGCCACGTCGTCATTACCTCGGTCGACCGCGACGATCTCGCCGATGGCGGCGCGGAGCACTTCGAAAAGGTGATCTGGGCGATCCGCGCTGCGTCTCCCAACACCACCATCGAAATTCTGACCCCGGACTTCCTGAAGAAGCCCGGCGCGCTGGAGCGTGTCGTCGCGGCGAAGCCCGATGTTTTCAACCACAATATGGAAACCGTTCCCGGCAATTACCTCACGGTTCGCCCCGGTGCGCGTTATTTCCATTCCGTGCGCCTGTTGCAGCGCGTCAAGGAACTGGACCCCACCATGTTCACCAAATCAGGCATCATGGTCGGCCTTGGCGAAGAGCGCAACGAAGTGCTGCAGCTGATGGACGATCTCCGCAGTGCTGACGTAGACTTCCTTACGATTGGCCAGTATCTGCAGCCGACACGCAAGCACCACAAGGTTGAGGCGTATGTCACGCCGGAGGAATTCAAGTCCTATGAGACGGTCGCCTATACCAAGGGCTTCCTGATGGTCTCCTCCAGCCCGCTGACGCGTTCTTCTCACCATGCGGGCGACGATTTTGCACGCCTGCGCGCAGCCCGCGAGAAGAAGCTTCTGGCCGCTGCGGAGTAAGTGGGCGGGGCGGCCAATTTCTCTCACGCGTCATCCTCGGGCCTATCCCGAGGATGATGTTGCTGTTTTCACCTGAAGTCAGACCACAACCTTCTCCGGCCGATGCGCGCGCATGCACAGGATGACGCTCAGCACGACTGAGCAAATCGCCAGGACTTCGACGATTGTTGGCCCACGACCTTCCCAGAGGAAACCATAGAGCAAGGCAAAGAGCGTCTCGAACAGGATCATCTGCCCAACCATGGTGAGCGGCAGCAGGCGGCTCATGCGGTTCCAGAGAGCATTTCCGAGAATGGATGCGGTGAACCCGAGACCGGCGGCGATGGCCGCAAAATGCAGCCAGTCCTCGGAACTATGGCTTTCCCCGCCGAAAGCAAAGGCCGGTATGGCGAGCGCCAGCGCCAGCCCGCCGGTCACCACACCCGTCATCATGTTCCAGTCGTCGGCGCTGACATCGTGAAGGCGTGACAGCCAGCGGGCATTGCCAACCGCAAAGGCCGTCCATGAGGCGAGCGCGCCAAGCGCACAGGCCAGCCCGATCAGGCGGGATACATCCAGCCCCGCATCGCTTTCCGTCAGCGACTGCCAGGATATGCCGATAATGCCGATTGCGCCAAAGGCGAGCGACGGCCACAGACGCTTGAGCGATACCGCGCCATGATCGCGCGTGCCGATGATGGTGACGGCAACCGGCAGGAAGCCGATGATGATGGACGTGAAGGCAACGCCGCTCAGTTTCACCGCCGTTGATATGAAGACATAATAGGCGATGTTGCCGATCATGCTCAGCCAGCCGAGCGCGATCCATTCGCGCGCACCGAAATGGGCCGATACCCGTTTCAGGCGCGGTCCTATGATGACGAGCGAAATCAGCCCGTAGGTCAGGTAACGGGCCGTCGACAGTTGCAGGGCGGAAAAATCCGGTACGAGTTTCGGGGCGAGAAAGATCGCACCCCAGAGTGCGCCCGCCATCATGCCGTAGATAACACCGAGGCTTGTCTTGTTCATGTCATGTCACATCCGCATTCACGATTGCCCGCGATGTGCCACAGCCACGTACGGCTGTCTTGACAAAAACTCCTGAGAGAAGAGGTGCTGTGCTTTCAGTGAATGCCGAAGGCCCGGCGATAAGCGGCAGGCGTTTTGCCCATCGCGTTGCGCATGGCGCGCGTCAGTGCCGTCTGGTCGGAGAAGCCGGCCCGCAAGGCAATTTCCGCAATCGGCAATGTGGAGTGGCGCAGCAATGCGCAGACCTTGTCCATGCGCAGCTCTGCAAGCCAGCGGTGAGGAGGGAGGCTGAACTCTTCCAGAAACAGCGCATGCAGGCGGCTATCGCTGATCGCGGCGCAGGATGCGAGCGTCTCGACGGTCCAGGGGAAAAATGGCTCCGCTCTGACGATCTCGCCCAGCGCATGCAGGCGGTGGCGGATATCGGTCTTTTCAGTCGCAAGGCTGTCGATCAGGAGCGGTGCCCAGAGGTTGGCAATATCCTCACGCGGCCCATCCGATCCGATGACGCCGCGCATGTAAGCGATCAGCTGCCGTGTATCCCGTGCGATATCGAGAAACGGCTTGTGGACAAATCTCTCCAGCACCTGTTCGGGAACAGCAGTTTCGTCGATATCGACCACCAGCGACCGGTTGATCGTCGTCGCTTCCTGTGTGTGCGATGTGTTGGGATGAATGAAGACCGCGCGCCCGGTGGACAATTCGTCCTGTAGCCCTGCTACATCGATCCGCAGACATCCCGAGACCGGAAGAACGATCTGCACGAAGCCGTGCCGTTCCTTCGGTCTCTCCTGCGTATAGGTCCTGATATCGGCGGATGCGGCGATCATGAGATTGTCATTTCCATCGTGCAAAGAAACGGCCGCCTCGAAAAGCGGCCGATTTCATTCCTGATTATGACATCGTCTTGAAGATTGGGCCAGCCGGCTTTATCGAGCCGGCGTCTAACATTCTTCCTTGGCGGTCGATTCGCCGCGTTTGCGCTTGCGCAAAACCGGCTTGTTCTCTCTCGCCTCGCATTTCGCAACGTCGATGAGATAGGCAAGCATCGGCATTTCGTTCATCGATGCAAGTTGCTTGGCGGATTCGAGAAGGTTGATGATGTTGGAAAAATCGTCCATCGGCTCACTCAGTGGCTCAAAGCGGGTTATGTGGGTGTGAACCCAGGGATGAATAAGCGCGGTGAAAATGGGAGGTTCCAGCGCCGTTGCATCCCATGGGTGTAATATTAGTCGCAAATAAATAGCAATCCCTGCGAGGGGGTTGCAATAGTTAAATTTCCGTAACATCGGACGCCGGCCATGCCGCCGCAGAGTAATAGCCGCGCTATTTAAAAATGGCATGGTGGCGAAGACGAGGTTTATTCGATGCCGAACTATCTTGAAAACGTGGAGGACGCGGCTGCGATTATCGCATCTGCGCAGCGTATTTCGGTCGTCGGTTGCTCCGGAGGCGGAAAATCGACGCTTTCCCGGAAGCTCGTAAGACGCTTTGGATTTGAATACATTTCCATGGATCGCGATATTTTCTGGTTGCCAGGCTGGCAGGCACGCCCGCGCCAAGAACAGCGGCAAAGGATTGCCGCCATTGTCACCAAAGACCGGTGGCTGATGGACGGCAGCAATCCATCGTCTTTCGACATGCGTCTGCCGAGATCCGACATCATCCTTTGGGTGCGCATGCCGCGCTGGCTTTGCCTTTGGGGCGCCATCACCGGGATTGCCAAGGGGTATGGCAAGGCGCGTCCTGAAATGGCTGAAGGCTGCCCCGAAAGACTGGATCTCGATTTCCTGCGCTATATATGGAATTTCGAACGCCGACACGCTCCGATCTTCGAGCAGAATTTCGCGCTTTATGGTCCCAACGTGCCGGTATTCCAGCTTAAAAGCCGAAAACAGCTTCGCCGCCTTCTTGATCTTCTTGTTGTCGAGGATTAACTCCCGCTCATGCCACAGTTCGAAACGCATCGCCTTGTAAAACACTCGCCCGACCGCATGTACGACCTCGTCGCCGATGTGGAGAAGTATCCACAGTTTCTGCCGCTTTGCGAAGCGCTGGTCATCCGCTCTCGCAAGGAGCGGGACGGCAAGACTCTGCTGGTGGCTGATATGACGGTGGGCTACAAGGCCATTCGCGAGACCTTCACCACGCAGGTGCTGCTGAACCCGGCAGAGCGCGCTATCGACGTGAAATATATCGACGGCCCGTTCAAATATCTCGACAATCGCTGGCGTTTTGAAGCCTCCGCAGAGGGCGGCTCGGCCATTCATTTTTTCATCGAGTATGAATTCAAGAACCGGCTGCTCGGTGCGGTCATGGGATCGATGTTCGACAGGGCCTTCCGCATGTTCGCCGAAGCCTTCGAGACCCGCGCCGATAAAATCTACGCGGACCCAGCCTGATTGAGGGTAATCAGCATCTCGAGCGCCGTTCTGATGGTCGCAAGACGGATTTCCGTGCGCCCGATCTCTCCGTAGTGCATTTCATGGTGCAGGATTTTACCGCTGCGCGACCTGGCGGCCAGATGCACCAGCCCCACCGGTTTTTCAGCCGAACCTCCGCCCGGACCGGCAATGCCGGTCACGGCCACGGCAAAATCCGCCCGGGAACGAAATAGCGCGCCATGCGCCATTTGCAGCGCGGTCTGTCGGGATACGGCGCCGAAATTCGCCAGCGTCTCAGTTCCAACCCCAAGCATGTCCATCTTGGCCTGGTTCGTGTAGGTGACGAAGCCGCGATCGACGACGGCAGAAGAGCCGGCGATTTCCGTCAGCGAACCAGCAATCAGGCCGCCCGTACAGCTTTCCGCCGTCGAGACCATGAAGCCGCCGGCGGTAAAGTCAGAAATGATCCGCCGCGCCAGTTCTTCTATATCCGCAGGAAACAGGCTCATAGCGGTCTGCCCTTGTAGACCACAGTGGCAGTGGCAATCGCAGCAATACCTTCGCGGCGGCCGACGAAGCCGATCGTCTCGTTGGTGGTCGCCTTGACCGAGCAGCGCTCCAGCGCGATGCCGAGCATGTCGGAAAGCGCCTCACGCATGGCCTGCCGATGCGGTCCGATGCGCGGCGCTTCGGCAATCAGCGAGACATCGGCGTTCATGATCGTGCCGCCATTGCCGCGGACTACCTTGGCCGCGTGTTCGAGGAAGATGCGCGAAGCGGCACCCTTCCATTGCGGATCGGAAGGCGGGAAGTGATCGCCTATGTCGCCAGCGCCGCAGGTGGCGAGCAGGGCATCCGTCAGCGCATGCAGCGCCACATCGGCATCCGAATGGCCTTTGAGTTTCTGGTCGTGTTCGATGAAGACGCCGCACAGTGTCACACCGTCTCCTGCTTCCAGCTGGTGCACGTCGTAACCATTGCCGGTGCGCACGTCAGGCAGTCCGTAGGAGAGCTTTTCATCGGCCATGGCGATATCCCGCTTGAGAGTGAGTTTCACATTGTCGACCGAGCCTTCGGTCAGCGTCACCGGCAGACTTGCCCACTCGGCGATCGAGGCGTCATCGGTAAAGTCGGTTTTTCCAGATGTGGCAGCAGCGCGATGCGCGGCGAGGATTTCGCCATAGCCGAAGCTTTGCGGTGTCTGCGCCGCATAAAGACCCTGCCTTGAAACCGTTTCCGCGACAGAATCGCCTGCGCCACGCTTCAGCGTATCAGTGACGGGCAGGGCAGGCAGAACGCCGACAGCGCCCGCCTTGTGCAGCGCCACGATGCGTTCCAGCATTTCAACGGCGATGAAAGGCCGCACGGCATCGTGGATCATCACATGTGTGAGGTCTTGCGCGGCCAGCGCTTCCAGACCCGCGAGCACCGATTGCTGCCGGGTTGCGCCGCCCGTGACGGTGACAATCCGCTCTCCGGCATTCAGCCGTTCAAGGATTGGTGACAGGAGTGCCGCATCGTCGGCATGGATAACGACCACGATAGGGGATGTGTCTGCCCAGGCAAGAAAGGTCGACAATGTTTGCTCGATCACGGCCTTGCCACCGATCGGGCGATATTGTTTCGGCCCTTCCTCGGGGGAGCCGGCTCTTTCTCCGCGTCCTGCGGCGACAACGACGATGCCGAGTTTCATAGTACTTTCCTGCATTGGTCTTATGCTTTGTGCGCAACCCTTAATGGTTGACAGTCCTGCTCTAGCGTTTCAAAACCCGAATGGCCAGCCCGATAAGCCGCCCACCCGCACCCACATGCCGCAGGATCGGTCATCCCGTTTGTTCAAACCTGCACAAATTGCCGCCGCCAGCAAAACAGGCAGGCAGGCCACGCGCAAATAAAAGGTGCAACCCTGTAAAAGTGCTTGGCAACTGCGCAAACACTGTCTAAAAATAATGCATATAACTCTTCTGCACGAAAGATCATCACTTGCCCCTTCCGGAGTTGTCAGTCCCGTTCAGCATCGGCTCAGTCTCGATCCGTAATCGCGCAGTGCTGGCGCCTATGTCGGGCGTGACAGATTTGCCTTTCCGTCAGCTCGCCTGGCGCTACGGCGCGGGCCTTGTGGTGACTGAAATGGTCGCAAGCCGGGAACTTGTCGCCAATCGTGGGGAATCCTGGGCGCGGCTGAAAAATGCCGGGATGGTTCCACATATGGTGCAGCTCGCCGGACGCGAAGCGCATTTTATGGCGGAAGCGGCAAAAATTGCGGCTGATAATGGCGCTGGCATCATCGACATCAATATGGGTTGTCCGGCCAAGAAGGTGACGGGCGGTTACTCCGGTTCAGCCTTGATGCGGGATCCTGACCATGCGCTGTCGTTGATCGAGGCGACCGTCGGCGCGGTGGATGTGCCCGTGACGCTGAAGATGCGGCTCGGCTGGGATGAAAACACCATCAATGCACCCGAAATTGCTCGCCGCGCTCAAGCCGCTGGCGTCCAGCTCATCACCATTCACGGCCGCACCCGCATGCAGTTTTACGAAGGTCGGGCGAACTGGGATGCCATTCGCGCCGTGCGCGAGGTGATTTCCTTGCCGCTGATCGCCAATGGCGATGTTGAGACCGCCGAAGATGCGCGTGAAATTCTCAGCCGTTCCGGCGCGGATGCCGTTATGGTCGGTCGCGGTGCACAGGGTCAACCCTGGCTGCCGGCGGTACTGGCCGGACATGCAGCGCCCCAACGCGCCGATATTGCCGATATCGCCGTCGAACATTACGACATGATGCTCGAATTTTATGGAAGGGAAGCCGGTCTTCGGCATGCCCGCAAACATCTGGGCTGGTATCTCGACCGTTTCGCGACGGAGATCGCCACCACCGACAAGGCTAAAATCATGACATCGCGTGATACGGGGGAAGTGGCTGATCTGCTGCGCTCCGCCCTTTGCGACAATGCGGGCGAAGAAGCCGCAAGGAAGGCCGCATGAGCGCTGATAAACACAGCCCGGCAGATGCGAACCCGCTCGCCATGGCGGTTCTGAACGCGGTGCAGAATCCCGTTATTCTGGTGGATGCCGAAGGTTTCATCGCTTTTGCCAATTGGGAAGCAGAAGCTTTTTTCGGGGCCAGCGCCTCCCATCTCGCTCGCTACCGCGTCTCCACCTTCATTCCCTTCGGCAGTCCGCTGCTTGCGCTGATCGATCAGGTGCGGGAACGCCGCGCGCCGGTAAATGAATATCGGGTCGATCTGAGCTCCCCCCGGCTTGGACAGGACAAGCTCGTCGATCTCTATGTCGCGCCTGTTGTCAGCGAGCCGGGGTCTGTTGTCGTCGTCTTCCAGGAACGGTCGATGGCTGACAAGATCGACCGGCAATTGACACATCGGGCTGCTGCACGCTCTGTCACCGGCCTTGCCTCGATGCTGGCGCATGAGATCAAAAATCCGCTTTCGGGCATTCGTGGTGCCGCGCAGCTTCTCGAGACATCCGTTGCCGATGAGGACCGTGCGCTGACGCGGCTGATCTGCGACGAGACCGATCGTATCGTCTCGCTGGTCGACCGCATGGAAGTGTTTTCCGACGAGCGTCCGGTGGACCGCGTGCCGGTCAACATCCATTCGGTGCTCGACCATGTGAAGGCCATAGCCAAGGCTGGCTTTGCCCGCAACATCAAGATTTCCGAGAATTATGATCCATCGCTGCCGGCGGTTTATGCCAATCGCGACCAGCTGGTGCAGGTCTTTCTCAATCTGGTGAAAAACGCGGCGGAAGCCGTCGGGAATCAGTCGGAGGGCGAGATCGTGCTGACGACGGCATATCGTCCCGGCATGCGCATGTCCGTGGCGGGCAGCCGCGAACGCATCTCGCTGCCGCTTGAGTTTTGCGTCCATGACAATGGGCCGGGAGTGCCGGCCGATCTCCTGCCGCATCTCTTCGACCCCTTCATTACCACCAAGACGAATGGTTCGGGCCTGGGTCTGGCGCTTGTCGCCAAACTGATCGGCGCCCATGGCGGCATCGTCGAATGCGACAGCCAGAACCATCGCACGACTTTCCGCGTATTGATGCCCGTCTCGCCTGAAGTGGCGTTGGACGACCGCATCTTGCCGAACTCGACAGGAAATGACAGATGACAGCTACTATCCTCGTCGCCGATGATGATGCCGCAATCCGCACCGTGCTTAATCAGGCGCTCAGCCGTGCCGGTTACGATGTGCGCATCACGTCCAATGCCGCAACGCTCTGGCGCTGGGTTTCTGCCGGCGAGGGCGATCTGGTCGTTACCGATGTCGTGATGCCCGATGAAAACGCCTTCGATCTGCTTCCGCGCATCAAGAAGGCCCGCCCGGACCTGCCGGTTCTGGTGATGAGTGCCCAAAACACTTTCATGACCGCGATCAAGGCCTCGGAAAAGGGCGCTTACGATTACCTGCCCAAGCCGTTCGACCTGACGGAGCTGATTGCCATAATCGGCCGCGCCCTGTCGGAGCCGAAGCGCAAGCCCGCCAAACTGGACGACGATATGCAGGACGGCATGCCGCTCGTCGGCCGCTCGGCCGCCATGCAGGAAATCTACCGGGTTCTCGCCCGCCTGATGCAGACCGACCTGACGCTGATGATTACCGGCGAATCCGGCACCGGCAAGGAACTGGTGGCGCGCGCGCTGCATGATTACGGCAAGCGCCGCAACGGCCCCTTCGTCGCCATCAACATGGCGGCAATTCCGCGTGATCTGATCGAATCGGAACTGTTCGGCCATGAGAAGGGCGCCTTCACCGGCGCGCAGAACCGCTCGACCGGCCGTTTCGAACAGGCAGAGGGCGGCACGCTGTTTCTCGACGAAATCGGCGATATGCCAATGGACGCCCAGACGCGGCTGCTGCGCGTATTGCAGCAGGGCGAATATACGACGGTGGGCGGACGCACGCCGATCAGGACCGATGTTCGCATCGTCGCCGCCACCAACAAGGACCTGAAGCAGTCGATCAACCAGGGCCTTTTCCGCGAAGACCTCTATTACCGCCTGAACGTCGTGCCGCTGCGGCTACCGCCGCTACGCGACCGCGCTGAGGATATTCCCGATCTGGTGCGCCATTTCATCCAGACGGGTGAGAAGGAGGGGCTGGAAGGAAAGCGCTTCGAGACCGAGGCGCTGGAAGTCATGAAGGCCTATGCCTGGCCCGGCAACGTGCGCGAACTCGAAAACCTGATCCGTCGCCTGATGGCGCTTTATCCGCAGGAAGTCATCACCCGCGAGATCATCGAGCAGGAATTGCAGTCGGATGTTCCAGACAGCCCGCTCGACAAGATGGCGGTCCGCACCGGCTCGTTGACCATTTCGCAGGCGGTCGAGGAAAACATGCGGGATTATTTCGCAAGTTTCGGCGAAGGCCTGCCGCCGCCAGGTCTCTACGACCGTGTTCTGCGCGAACTGGAATATCCGCTCATTCTTGCCGCCCTGACGGCGACGCGCGGTAACCAGATCAAGGCCGCCGATCTTCTTGGCCTCAACCGCAATACGTTGCGCAAGAAGATTCGCGAGCTTGGCGTTTCCGTGTATCGCAGCTCCCGCCCCAGCTGAGAATGTTGACAAGGCCGCGGTTGTCGTTGCATTTTCGCCACATTGTGTTGCTTGGAAAACACTAGGATGGAGAGAGATTCGCCGACACGAGGCGGATTCGCCCATTTTCATGAATGTGGTGCTGGCTAGCCAGCGATTGGGAGAAATGCATGCGGAAACCCGCCGCCGAAAAAGCCGTTGCCGAAGACGCAGCGGGAATGGTGGTAGCCGATCGCAGGATGTCTTTCGCTCTGCCGGGGCTGGTGCTTGCCGGTGTCGCCCTAGTTTGCGCCATACTGACACTTTTCGTGCTTCTGGGCGTAACACCGATTGCGCCGACATCGAATGTCGTCATCGCCTCGGTCGTCATCAATTCGGTCTTCGTGATCGGACTGATCTTTCTTATCGGTCGGGAAATCAACCGCCTGCTGAAAGCGCGGAAAAAGGGCAGGGCGGCGGCACGATTGCATGTGCGCATCGTCGTGCTGTTTTCCATCGTTGCGATTACACCGGCCGTTCTCGTCGCCATCTTCGCCAGTCTGACGCTGAATGTCGGTCTCGACCGATGGTTTGCGCTACGTACCCAGTCGATCGTCGATTCCTCCAGCAATATCGCCCAGGCCTATATGATGGAGAATGCCGGTTATCTTCAGGGACAGACCCTGTCGATGGCTACCGACCTCGACCGCAATCGCGCGCTCTTTTATCTCGACCGCACCGGCTTCGTCGATCTCATGACCCGGCAGGCCAAGGGCCGTGGTCTTCTCGGCGCATTCCTGGTGCAGGAAGACGGCGACGCCGTCGCGCAAGCCGATATCAAGACGGAAAAGCCGCTTCCGGCCATTCCGCACGATGCGCTTGAAAAGGCCGCCGCTGGTCAGCCAACCCTTATTCCGCCTGGTATCACCAATCTCGTCGGCGCCATCATCAAGCTCGAGGGCATCAGCGGTACGTTTCTTTACACCGTGCGTGCCGTCGATCCCAAGGTAATGGGCGCGATGCGGCTGATGGAAGAGAACCGCGCCGAATACAAGGCGATGGAGGCCGGCCGTGCGCCGTTGCAGATTGCGTTTGCAATCCTCTATCTCGGTTTCGCGCTGATCGTACTTCTGGCGGCGATCTGGACCGCGATTGCGGTAGCCGACCGTATCGTGCGTCCTATCCGTCTCCTCATCAGCGCCGCAGACAGTGTCGCCACCGGAAACATGCATGTGCTGGTTCCCGTTCGCGCCATCGATGGCGACGTTGGCCGCCTGTCGCGCACCTTCAACAAGATGGTCTCGGAACTGCGCAGCCAACAGGAACAGATCATTGAAGCGAAAGACGACATTGATGATCGCCGCCGCTTCATCGAGGCCGTATTGTCGGGCGTTACCGCCGCCGTTATCGGCATTGATGAAAACCGCAGGATCACCATCGTCAATCCTTCGGCTGAAGAATTCGTGGCGCTTTCCTCCGACCAGCTGATCGGTGCGCAACTATCTGATATTGCGCCTGAAATCGAAGAGGTCGTGACAGAGGCCAACACCTGGTCGCGCGGCAATTTCCGCAAGCAGATCAACATCATGCGGCGCGGCACCGAACGGACGCTCAATGTGCAGGTGACCCGTGAAGATGCACGCGACAGCCGCGACAGCTACGTCATCACTCTCGACGATATCACCGATCTCGTCATTGCCCAGCGCTCGACCGCCTGGTCCGACGTCGCGCGGCGTATTGCGCATGAGATCAAGAATCCTCTGACACCTATCCAGCTTTCCGCCGAGCGCATCAAACGCCGCTTCGGCAAGCAGATCGACGAGAACGATCGCGCCATCTTTGACCAGTGTACGGACACCATCGTCCGGCAGGTTGGTGACATCGGCCGGATGGTGGATGAATTCTCGGCCTTTGCCCGCATGCCGAAGCCCACGAAGGAAAAGTCGGACCTGCGTTCGATCTTGAAGGACGCGGCATTCCTGCGGGAAATAAGCGCTGCAGACACGAAATTCTCGACGGAATTTGGCGATGTCCCGCTGGAGGGCATGTTCGATGCCCGCATGCTGGGACAGGCGTTCGGCAATCTCATCAAGAATGCAACGGAAGCGATCGAGGCGGTGGAAGGCGAAAAGCGGCCAGGCAAAATCCTGGTGCGCGCATCCTTCGACGAGGCCAATTCGCGGTTCGTGGCTGACATCATCGACAATGGCAGAGGCTTGCCCGTCGAGAACCGTCATCGCATTCTCGAACCCTATATGACGATGCGGGACAAGGGCACGGGCCTCGGCCTCGCCATCGTCAAGAAAATCATCGAAGAGCATGGCGGGTATCTGGAACTCCACGATGCCCCGCCGGAGTTCGACCATGGCCACGGTGCCATGATCAGAGTGCTGCTGCCCTATATCGAGGCGGTCGGCGGCAAAAATAACAAGGAAGCAGCATATGGCGTCTGATATTCTGGTCGTGGATGACGAGGCGGACATTCGCGAAATCGTAGCGGGTATTCTTTCTGATGAAGGCCACGAGACGCGCATGGCGTTCGACAGCGACAGCGCGCTGGCCGCCATTTCCGAACGCGTTCCGCGTCTCATCTTTCTCGACATCTGGATGCAGGGGTCGAAGCTCGACGGTCTGGCCCTGCTGGACGAGATCAAGAGCCGCCATCCCGATATCCCTGTTGTGATGATTTCCGGTCACGGGAACATCGAGACCGCCGTCAACGCCATCAAGCGTGGCGCGTTCGATTTCATCGAGAAACCGTTCAAGGCAGACCGCCTGATCCTGATTGCCGAACGCGCGCTGGAGAACTCCAAGCTGAAGCGTGAGGTGCAGGAACTCAAGAAGCGCACTGGCGACGCGGTTGAACTCGTCGGCGCGTCGCTTGCGGTTTCCCAACTTCGCCAGACCATTGACCGCGTGGCGCCCACCAACAGCCGCATCATGATCCTCGGCCCCTCCGGTTCCGGCAAGGAGCTGGTGGCGCGCATGGTGCACAAGAAATCCTCGCGTGCTACAGGACCTTTCGTTGCGCTGAACGCTGCGACGATCACGCCGGACCGCATGGAGATCGCCTTGTTCGGCACGGAAGGCCTGCCCGGGCAGCCGCGCAAGGTGGGCGCTCTGGAAGAGGCCCATCGCGGTGTTCTCTATCTCGATGAAGTCGGCGAGATGCCGCGCGAAACGCAGAACAAGATCCTGCGCGTGCTGGTCGATCAGCAGTTCGAGCGCGTTGGTGGCGGCAAGCGGGTAAAGGTGGATGTACGCATCATCTCCTCAACCGCCCATCACCTCGAAAGCCTGATCGCCGAAGGCCAGTTCCGCGAAGATCTCTACCATCGCCTCGCCGTGGTGCCGGTGAAGGTGCCGGCGCTGTCCGAGCGGCGTGAGGATATTCCTTTCCTCGTAGACATGTTCATGCGGCAGATTTCCGAACAGGCCGGTATCCGCCCGCGCAAGATCGGCGATGACGCCATGGCCGTTCTCCAGACGCATGACTGGCCGGGTAACATTCGCCAGCTCCGCAACAATATCGAGCGGCTGATGATTCTGGCACGCCCCGAAGGCGGTGAGGCACCAATCTCGGCAGACATGTTGCCGGCGGATATTGGCGACATGCTGCCGAAGATTTCGGCGCAAGGCGATCAGCACATCATGACCCTGCCGCTGCGCGAAGCACGTGAAATGTTCGAGCGGGACTATCTGGTCGCCCAGATCAACCGCTTCGGCGGCAATATTTCACGAACGGCGGAATTTGTCGGCATGGAAAGATCGGCACTGCATCGCAAACTGAAATCTCTCGGCGTATAAGAGACGAAGGCCCAAGTCGTCGTAATCGATTATTCCGTCAGAGAGACAGCATGAAAGTCATCATTTGCGGCGCAGGGCAGGTGGGTTACGGCATTGCCGAACAACTGTCGCGCGAGGATAATGAGGTATCGGTCATCGATACCTCCGCGACCCTCATTACCGCCATTACAGAGACGCTGGATGTGCGCGGTTATGTCGGCCATGGCGCTCATCCCGACATGCTGGCAAAGGCGGGCGCGGACCAGGCCGACATGATCATCGCCGTGACCCTGCATGACGAGATCAATATCGTCGCCTGCGAGGTTGCGCATGCGCTGTTCAGCGTTCCGACCAAGATCGCCCGCATCCGCGACCAAAGCTATCTGAAACCGGAATATGCCGATCTGTTCAGCCGCGAAAACATGTCGATCGACGTGACGATTTCGCCCGAAGTCGAAGTCGGCAAGATGGTACTCAGGCGCATCGCCTTTCCGGGTGCCACCGATGTCGTGCGTTTCGCCGACGACACGGTCTTCATGCTGGCAATCGAGTGCATGGAGGACTGCCCGGTCATCAACACGCCGCTGCAGCAGCTTTCCAACCTCTTTCCGGACCTTATCGCAACCGTGGTAGGTGTCTACCGGAACGGCATCCTCAAGGTCGCGCACTCCTCCGAGCAGCTGCGCGTCGGCGACCTCGCTTATGTCATCTGTCAGCGCCAGCACGCACGCCGCACCCTTGGCCTCTTCGGCCATGAGGAGCAGGAGGCGCAGCGCATCGTGATTGCGGGCGCCGGCAATATTGGCCACTTCGTCGCGCAGAAGATCGAGGAGTTGCAGCCTAAGACGCGGGTAAAGATCATCGAGGCGGATCGCGACAGGGCTATTGCCGCATCGGAACAGCTCAGCAACACCATTGTCATGCATGGTTCGGCGCTGGACCAGAAGATTTTGCTGCAGGCCGATATTCAGGATGCGGATCTGATCGTGACGCTCACCAACAGCGATCAAACCAATATACTGGCGGCGGTGATGGCCAAGCAGCTTGGCTGCAAATCCAACCTTGCATTGTTGAACAGCTCGTCCTTTCACGAGGTTGCGGATTCACTCGGTCTCGACGCCTATATCAATCCCCGGGCCGTTACCATTTCGCGCGTGCTCCAGCATGTGCGCAAGGGCCGTATCCGGTCGGTTTATGCCGTTCAGCGCGGCTCGGCGGAGGTAATCGAGGCAGAGGCGCTGGAGACTTCGCCGCTGGTCGGCCAGTCCTTCCGTGATATCGATATGCCTGATGGCGTGCGCATCGGCGCGATCTATCGCGACGGTGTGGTGATCCGCCCGGACGGCAGCACGAAGATCAAGGCGAAGGACCGCGTCGTGCTGTTTGCATCTGCCGATGCGGTGCGCGACGTGGAACAGCTTTTCCGGGTTTCGATACAATATTTCTGACTGTTTCGAATCGAAAAAGCAGGTCAATACTCGTACTCATTCGGCTGTTTTCGCCGTTGCGGAACAGGACACGATTTGATACCAGAGTTGCAGGTCGGCCAAGCGGGGGACTAGACTTGGCCGGCTTATTATTGATTGATTATTTTCCGGTATCCCTGCCGGCAAAAAAGAAAGAAGCGGCGCCATGGCGGAACGTTCTCAAAACCTTCAGGATCTTTTCCTCAATACCGTTCGTAAGCAAAAGATTTCGCTCACGATTTTCCTGATCAACGGCGTCAAGCTGACGGGCGTTGTCACTTCCTTCGATAATTTCTGCGTGCTTCTGCGCCGTGACGGTCACTCGCAGCTTGTTTACAAGCATGCGATCTCCACCATCATGCCCGGCCAGCCGATGCAGATGTTCGAGAGCGAAGAAGGCGCAGCCTGATCAGGCTCCCTCAACGGTATCTTCGATATAAGCTGACCTGAACCGGGAACATTTCCGGTTCAATCAGGTTAATCCAGATAGTCGTCCGCACGGATGCGGTCGGCTGCAATGTCATTTCTTGATAAGGCTGAACCCATTACGACGCGCGACACCTCGAACGAATCGATCATTCCCGAACAGGAAAAGCACCGCGACGACATGCGTGCGGTGGTCATCGTGCCTGTCCTCAAGCAGCAGCGCGAAAGCCGTGATGCGGTGGCGGGTCCGGTTTCTCCTGTACGGTCTGTTGAGGCCAAGCTTGAGGAAGCAAAGGGGCTGGCGCTCGCCATTGATCTTGAGGTGACGCAAGGTCTTGTCGTGCCGGTCAACCAGCCACGTCCGGCGACACTGTTTGGAACCGGCAAGATCGAGGAAATCGGCCATCTTCTGGATGAAACCAATTCCGGTCTGGTGATCGTCGATCATCCTTTGACCCCGGTGCAGCAGCGCAATCTTGAAAAGCAATGGAATGCGAAGGTCATCGACAGGACGGGCCTGATCCTCGAAATCTTCGGCCGCCGCGCCTCCACCAAGGAAGGCACGTTGCAGGTCGATCTTGCGCATCTGAACTATCAGAAGGGCCGCCTCGTCAGAAGCTGGACCCACCTTGAACGCCAGCGCGGCGGCGCGGGTTTCATGGGGGGTCCGGGTGAAACGCAGATCGAGGCCGACCGTCGGCTGCTGCAGGATCGCATCGTCAAGCTCGAGCGCGAGCTGGAGCAGGTGGTGCGCACCCGCCAGCTTCACCGCGCCAAGCGCCGCAAGGTGCCGCACCCGATCGTGGCGCTGGTCGGTTATACCAATGCCGGCAAGTCCACCCTGTTCAATCGCATTACCGGCGCTGGCGTTCTGGCGGAAGACATGCTGTTCGCGACGCTCGATCCAACCTTGCGCCGCATGAAGCTGCCGCATGGCCGCACGGTTATCCTGTCCGATACCGTCGGTTTCATCTCCGATCTGCCGACACATCTCGTCGCCGCTTTCCGCGCAACGCTGGAAGAGGTGCTGGAAGCCGATCTTATTTTGCACGTGCGCGACATGTCCGATCCGGATAATGCCGCCCAGTCGGCCGATGTGCTGCGCATTCTTGGCGATCTCGGTATTGACGAGAAGGAAGCCGAAAAGCGCATCATCGAGGTCTGGAACAAGGTCGATCGTCTCGAACCAGAAGCGCATGACGCCATCATTGAACGTGCCGAGGGCCGCTCCGATATTCGTGCCGTTTCGGCGGTCACGGGCGAGGGCGTCGATGCCCTGATGGACGAGATTTCCGGCCGTCTGTCAGGTGTCCTGACGGAAACGACTGTTGTCCTCTCCGTCGAGCAATTGCCGCTGATCTCATGGGTCTACAGCAACTCCATCGTGGATAGCCGCGAAGACAATGAGGACGGTTCGGTTTCCCTTGATGTGCGCCTGTCGGAAGCGCAGGCCACCGAGCTGGAACGGAAGCTTGGAAAGGCAACCATCCGCGAGCGGGAAGACTGGGAGCAGTAAACGCTCCCAGAACGATTGCGGTATATTCCCTTATACTCAACGTCATCCTTGGGCTTGTCCCAAGGATCTAGACACACAGATACAATCAGGACGTCGCATATGCTCGGGGCAGGCCAGAGCGTGACGCAGGAGAGGTCTAGATTTTCGTCACCACTGTCGAAAGCACCGGGCGCTCTGAATTTTTCGGCATATCTGGGTTATCAGGACGAAACCATATCCAGCGAGCGTTCGATGCGTTTTGCCGCCTGCCACAGGTCTTCCATTCTCTCAAGGCTCGCTTCCTGAAGCGTTTCGCCATTTTCGGTGAGCGACGTCTCGATGTGATTGAAACGCCTGCGGAATTTCGTATTGGTGCCGCGCAGCGCGTCTTCCGGATCGGCTTTGACATGGCGGCCGATATTGACCAGCGCGAAGATGAGATCGCCAAGTTCATCAGAGACCTTCTCCGGCTTTCCCTCCGCCAGCGCTTCACGCAGTTCGGCGATTTCCTCCTCGATCTTGTCGAGAATGGGGGCTGGATCCGACCAATCGAAACCGACACGCGCAGCCTGTTCCTGCAACTTCAGAGCCTCGGTCAGAGCCGGCTGGCTACGCTGCACACTGCCTAAAAAGCCGGCCTTGAAATCCTCGGTGATACCGCGGCGGGCGCGGCGTTCCGCACGCTCGCGCTTTTCCTCGGCCTTGATCTGGTCCCATTGCAGCTTGACGCTGTCAGGCGTATTGGCGGCGGAAACGGCAAAGACGTGCGGATGGCGGCGGATCATTTTGGACGTCACGGCCTCAACCACGTCACCAAAGGCGAATTCGCCCCGTTCCTCGGCGATGCGGGCATGGAAAACCACCTGCAGCAACAGGTCGCCCAGTTCTTCGCAAAGATCGTCCATATCCCTGCGCTCGATGGCGTCGGCAACCTCATAAGCCTCTTCGATGGTGTAAGGCTTGATCGTCTCGAAGGTCTGGACGACATCCCAGGGGCAGCCGGTTTCCGGCTGGCGCAGGGCTTCCATGATCTCGATCAGGCGGGAAATATCCTTCGAGGCTTCCATAGTCTTTCAAACCTTCGTTCTTTATTTTCATACATATCCAGGCGGAAAACCGTCTAGAAATGCTCTAGTTCAGCGGAATATCGTTGCCGCTCTTCGATGACTGATAGCTGGTGGAAAGCTCGTCATAGGCAGCCTTGATGCGGGCCGTCTGCGCCTTCAGCTCGGTCTTCAGCGGATCGTCTTCGCTCTCCACCAGATCGGCAATGAAGAAAGAGTTCCAGAAGGCGTTGCTGCGGCGATACCCGCCCGGCTCCAGCCCGAAAACTTCCTTGAGGATTTTCAGGTCGTGCGGAATGGCGAAAGCGTCGCGCGAATCCTCGTGGCTGAAAAAGGAGTAGAAATTGTCGAAGCCGGCCCAGGTGATGGCGGACATGCACATGGTGCAGGGTTCATGGGTGGAAAGGAAAATCAATTCCTTGGTGTTCGGCTTCTCACCCAGCTCGTAAAACCGCTTCAGCGCGTGCACTTCGCCATGCCAGAGCGGGTTTTCCAGCTCGTTATTCGTCTCCGCGATCACCAGCGACAGGTCGGATTTACGCAGGATCGCCGCACCGAAAACCTTGTTGCCGAGGCTGACGCCGCGTGCCGTCAGGGGCAGGATATCGTGTTCGATAACATCGAGAAGACGGGCGGCAATGGTCGAGCTGGTCAAGGGTCTGATCCTTCGTACCGCCTCAGAGTGAAGCGGTTTTTGCATGGAGAAATCGACGAAAATAGTCCCTTCTTGTTCGGCGCGAGGGCCTGGTTTGTCAAGGGATTCTCATGGGATTTAGAGGCGTTCGACAGGGTCGATAAAGGTGCGCCGGTTAGTTTTCCTCAAAAACAGGGGTGTTCGAGAAATAAAAATCCAGGTGTCGGAAAGGCTTGAATTTCTGTTTCTTCAATCTTGCGCCGCAATGCGGGATAAATGCCCGATGCACAACGAACATGATTTTTCCGCTTCTGGCGATCGCCTTTCGACCTTCCCCGCGTTCTTCCGGGTTGAGGGACGGCAGGTCGCTGTTTTCGGCAATGGCGACGAGGCCTTTGCGAAGGTAAGGCTGCTTGCCAATACCAATGCACATATCATTGCTTATGCCGACGAGCCGGAAGCGGATTTTGCGCGCTATATCAGCGAAAACGGCATCGATCATCGGGCCCTGGGTTTCGCAAGCCAACTGATTGAAGGCGCAACGCTGGTTTTTGCCGCCACTGGAGACGAGGCACTGGACCGTGAGATCGTTTTGGCTGCGCGCGCCAAGAAAATCCCCGCCAATGCGGTGGATCAGCCGGAGTTCTGCGATTTCTTCACGCCCGCACTCGTCGCCCGCGCACCCGTCGCGATCGCCATTGGCACCGAAGGCGCCGGCCCTGTTCTTGCCCAGATGATCCGCGCGCGTATCGATCAGATGCTGTCTCCGTCGCTGGGCAAGCTTGCGCGTCTCGCCGTGCAATATCGTGACGCCGCCGAGCAGAATGTTCCCAAGGGCGCGTTGCGGCGCAATTTCTGGCGCCGGTTCTTTTCCGGTGCTGTCGCAGATGCCGTCGCTCTCGGCGATACATCATCCGCCCGCCTTGCCGCTGACCGTTTGCTGCAATCGCCCGAGCGCAGCGAAGGCCGCGTCTGGCTTGTCGGCGCTGGTCCCGGTGCTGAAGATTTGCTGACGCTGCGCGCGCAGCGCGTGCTGATGGAAGCGGATGTGATCGTCTACGATGCGCTAGTGCCGCAGGCAATCGTTGACATGGGGCGCCGCGACGCCGAGCGGCTGTCCGTCGGCAAACGCAAGGGCTGCCACAGCAAGTCGCAGGATGAGATCAATCGCCTGCTGGTGCGTCTTGGTAAAGACGGCAAGCGCGTCGTGCGCCTCAAATCCGGCGATCCGCTGGTCTATGGCCGGGCGGGAGAGGAAATGGCGGCGCTGCGCGATGCCGGTATCGGTTACGAGATTGTTCCGGGCATTACCTCCGCCTTCGCCGCTGCTGCGGACTTCGAATTGCCCTTGACGCTGCGCGGTGTCGCTTCGTCGCTGATTTTCACCACCGGCCACGATCTGACCGGCGATGTCCTGCCGGACTGGGCGCGGCTCGCCGTCTCCGGCGCTACCATTGCTGTCTATATGGGCCGCAGCGTTGCCGCGTCGGTCGCGACGAGGCTGATGGAGGCAGGTCTCGGCGTGGAAACGACCGTAGCCGTCATTGAAAATGCCAGCCGCGCGGATCGCCGCCTGCTGCATGGCACTTTGAACGATCTGCCCGACCTCGAACATCGCGACGAACTGACCGGTCCGGTCATGGTCATTATCGGCGATGCGGTGGCGGGCGCCAATTTTGACAGGTCCGAGGCGCTCGCGCTTGTTGCGCGGCCAGCGAACCTTAAAAGGGAGTATGCAAATGGCTGACAAGGTTTTGACCGCCAACCGCCTGGGCGATGGGATCGCTGTATGGCTCGATGCCAATGGCGAATGGACGGAGAACCTGCAGGACGCAATCGTCGCCCGCCACGCGGAGGCCGTCGCTTCGTTCGAGGAAATCGGCAAGCGGGATTTTTCCGCCAACAAGGTCGTTGACGTGAATGTCATCGACGTGGTGGAGGAGAATGGCAAGCTTTGGCCGACGCGGCTTCGTGAGCGCATTCGCGCAGCTGGCCCGACCATGCACTATGCCAACGGCTTCAAGCCGGCCGATGCAGCATTCATCGCAGTCTGAGGAAGAATATGTACCGTTACGACGAGTTCGATCACGCATTTGTTGAAGGCCGCGTGGCACAGTTTCGCGATCAGGTCGAGCGCCGGTTGTCCGGCGAGCTTGCCGAGGACGCGTTCAAGCCGCTGCGCCTTATGAACGGTGTCTATCTCCAGCTCCATGCCTATATGCTGCGCGTCGCCATTCCCTACGGCACGCTGAATTCGCAGCAGATGCGGATGCTGGCTCATATCGCCCGCAAATATGACCGGGGTTACGGCCACTTCACCACCCGCCAGAACATTCAGTACAACTGGCCGCGCCTGTCCGACACGCCCGATATCCTCTCCGAACTGGCAAGCGTGGAAATGCATGCGCTGCAGACCTCGGGAAACTGCATTCGCAACGTGACCGCCGACCATTTCGCGGGCGCCGCCGCAGACGAGGTCGCCGATCCGCGTCCTTATGCGGAAATCCTGCGTCAATGGTCTTCCGTGCATCCGGAGTTCTCGTTCCTGCCGCGCAAGTTCAAGATCGCTGTAACGGGCGCCGAGCGCGACCGCGCCGCGATTCAGGTTCACGATATCGGCCTGCATCTGAAAAAGAACGACAAGGGCGAGATCGGTTTTGCCGTCTATGTCGGCGGCGGGCAGGGCCGTACGCCGATGATCGCCAAGAAGATCCGCGACTTCCTGCCGGAAGAAGACCTGCTGTCCTATACCACGGCCGTCATGCGCGTTTACAACCTGCACGGCCGCCGCGACAACAAGTACAAGGCGCGTATCAAGATCCTCGTGCATGAAACCGGCGCAGAAGAACTGGCCCGCCAGGTCGAGGTCGAATTCGCGGAGCTGAAAAACACGGAATTGAAGCTGCCGGATGCCGATATTGCGGCCATCACCGCCTATTTCGCACCGCCAGCACTGAAGGACCGCCCTGAAGGCTGGGAGAGCCTGGCGCGCTGGAAGCGGGCGGATGAAGGTTTTGCCCGTTTTGTCGAGCAGAACGTCGAGCCGCATAAGCATCCGGACTACGGCATGGTGACGATTTCCCTGAAGCCGATTGGCGGCATTCCCGGCGATGCGACCGACGAGCAGATGGAACTCGTCGCCGATATCGCCGCCGAATACGCGTTTGACGAAATCCGCATCAGCCACGAGCAGAACATCATCCTGCCGCATGTGGCACTGGCCGATCTCGAGCCGGTCTATCGCGCACTTGTAGGAGCTGGACTGGCGACTGCCAATGCCGGGCTGATTACCGATATCATTGCCTGTCCCGGGCTGGACTATTGCGCGCTTGCCAATGCGCGCTCCATTCCGGTGGCGCAGGAAATCTCCACCCGTTTTGGCGCGCCGGAACGTCAGGCGGAAATCGGCGAGCTTAAGATCAAGATTTCCGGCTGCATCAATGCCTGCGGCCACCACCATGTCGGCCATATCGGTCTTCTGGGTGTTGAGAAGAAGGGTGCGGAACTCTACCAGATCACGCTTGGCGGATCGGGTGATGAAAACACCTCGATTGGTGAGATTATTGGCCGCGGTTTCGAGCCGGAAAAAGTCACCGACGCGGTGGAAACCATCGTCGACACCTATCTGGGCTTGCGTCTTTCGAAGGAAGAAACCTTCCTCGAAGCCTATCGCCGCGTCGGACCGCAGCCGTTCAAGGATGCGCTCTACGGTTCCGCCGCTGAAGCCGCCTGAGGAGATTGCCATGACGAAAATCTGGAACCGCGACGGCTTCGTGGAAAACGATCCCTGGGTGATCGAAACGGAAGAAGTGAAGGCAACTGCCGAGCAGAAACCGGTGCTGTCGCTTGCTGATTTCCTTGTCCGTGCGGCTGAAAGCAATGATGTCGGCCTCGGCGTTCTGATTGCGCCTGCCGACGATGTCACCCGGCTCGAGCCCTATCTCGACCGTATCGACCTTGTCGCCGTCAGCTTCCCGGCCTTCAATGACGGGCGGGGTTTCAGCCATGCCTCGTTGCTGCGCAGCCGTCTTGATTTTGCCGGTGAGGTTAGGGCGGTTGGCGATGTTTTGATCGACCAGGTGCCGCTGATGCTGCGCACCGGCTTCACCAGCTTTGCGGTCACGAACGAGACGGCGATCCGCCGCCTGTCCGAAAATCGCCTGCCAGAAATCCCGGTCTATTACCAGCCGACGGCCCTTCCGGCCAACGGTGGAGAGGCCTATAGCTGGCGCCGCCGTGCGGCCCAATGACGCGTTGCGCGGAAATATGAGTTTTAGATGCATATTTTCTGCGCGCATGGCAGTATTGATATTCTCATGCCTTCAAACCGCGGCAAAAATGGTATAATTGCCCGGTCGAAGAATGTCGCTTATCGAATGAATGGACGGAACCTGAAATGAACGCGCCAGCCAAGACGGAAGATTTCGCGATCAAGATACCTGATGGTGTTTACGCCGAGACAGTTTTGTCAGTGGAGCACTATACGGATCACCTGTTCCGTTTCCGCATGACGCGTCCGGCCGGCTTCCGCTTCCGATCCGGCGAATTCGCCATGATCGGCCTGATGGTCGGCGAAAAGCCGATCTACCGCGCTTATTCCATCGCCAGCCCTGCCTGGGACGAGGAACTCGAATTTTTCTCGATCAAGGTTCCTGATGGCCCGTTGACTTCGCATCTTCAGGCGATCAAGCCCGGCGATACCGTGCTTATGCGCAAGAAGCCGACAGGCACTCTGGTTCTGGATGCGCTGACACCAGGCAGACGGCTCTATATGTTCTCGACCGGCACCGGCATTGCACCTTTCGCAAGCCTGATACGCGATCCCGAGACCTATGAAAAGTTTGAAGAGGTCATCCTCACCCATACCTGCCGCGATGTGGCCGAACTGAAATACGGTTTCGATCTGGTCGAGGAAATCAGGAACCATGAATTCCTGAACGAGATCGTCGGCGACAAGCTCAAGCATTATGCGACTGTCACGCGCGAGGATTATCCCTTCAAGGGCCGCATAACCTCGCTGATAGAGAACGGCAAGCTGTTTGCGGATCTGGGTGTTCCCGCACTTGATCCCTCTATCGATCGCGGCATGATCTGCGGTTCTTCGGCCATGCTGAAGGACACGAAGGAGCTTCTTGAAAAGGCCGGCCTTAACGAAGGTGCGAACAACAAGCCTGCCGAGTTCGTCATCGAGCGCGCTTTCGTCGGATAACCGACATTTGAGCAAGTTGGATGAAGGAGGCCGTGAGGCCTCCTTTTTTATTTGTACGGTTTACTGAGGCAGTGCTTCGTCGGCCTGCTTCGGGGCGATCTCGTTTCGGTAGATGAAGAAGAGAGCGATGGCGATGGCCGATATGCCGCCGCCGACCAAGTGCGAAAGGGCGTAACCGCCTTTGGTTACCAGCCAGCCGGCAACGACGTTGCTGAGGGACGCACCGATGCCCTGCACCATCATGACGCTTGCCAGGCCGACATTGAACCGGCCGGTTCCCTTGAGAATGCGTTCGGCGGCCACAGGCGTCACGATGCCCAGAAGGCCTGCACCGATACCGTCAAGCAGCTGTACCGGAAAGATTACCCAGAAATCGGTGAAGGCGGAAGCCAGCAGACCGCGGATCGGAAGGGCGACAAGCGCGATCAGGAACACCGTCGCAAGACCGAAGCGACGGATCAGCCACGGCGCCAGGGCCGCAACGAAGATCATGGCAAATTGCGCGACGCCAGTAATGATCGCTGTCGTGCGGAATGGTGTCTGCAGTTCGATGGCGAAATTCTGCGCGATAAGCCGCCCCATCGGCGCGTTGCCGAAGTGGAAGATAAGAAGAATGATCGCGAGGAATATCAGACCGCGTTCGTGAAGCAGCACGTTGATGCCTGAGGGCCCCGGCTCGCCCTTGTCCTCGCCAAGGCCTCGCGCCACCTTGTGGTCGATCCTGTCGGGGTCGATGGCGGCGGCGGCAACAAGTGCGCCGGCAGCCGTCAGAAGCATCAGCCCGATGACGCCATGAAGGCCGAAGAAGGAAACGGCAACGTAAGTGGCAAAGAGCGATGCGAAATTGCCACCATGGTTCCAGAATTCGTTTCGCGATATCTGACGGGATAACAGGCGTTCACCGACCAAACCAAGCGTCAGTCCGGCCAGAGCCGGTCCAACGACCGCGCCGACAACCGCAGTCATGATCTGGCCGGTCCAGACGATCCACGCATCGGGAAAGATCAGCGTAATCAGCGCGCCGACGGTCACGAGAACGACGGGGATGGCAATCAACGTCCTTTTCCACGTCGTGCCGTCCACCAACGCGCCGCAGAGCGGTGTGGCAAGCAGACCGACGAGGCCGCCGACCGTGGCGATCATCCCCAGCGAAAGCGATGACCAGCCCTGTGTCGCCAGAAATGCATCCAGAAAAGGCCCTAGCCCGTCGCGGGCATCAGCCAGAAAGAAATTAAGCGCCGCAAGGGCAAAAAGCGTGCGGTCTGAAATACCACCGCTGCGAGGCAGACCGCCGGAGGGGAGGCTGCCGCGCGGTGCCAAAACGCCGATCGTCGTCATGAAATATGCTCCGAAAAATATGCGGTAGTGATCAGAAATTGATCGACGCTGGCGAGAAACATCTATGCCTGCATTTGGTTGCATCGGCACGATAGAAACATGAGCATCTCGAATTTTTTGACAGTTGCCAAATAAACGGGAGGAACGTTTGACGGTGCAAGCGAGTTAGTCTTCGTGAAAAATTGGATACGCGCCATGAAAACGACGGCTATCACGAGTTTATTTTTTGCAGGGCTGCTCGGTGTGCAGCCGGCATTAGCGGACGAACGCGAATTCCTCTCGTCGCTGAAAGGCACATGGGCGGGTAAGGGAACCGTGATCACCCGCATTGGCACGCCGCCAATCAACGTCAATTGTACGCTGAATTCCAAAGCGGGGACCTCGTCGCTCAATATGTCCGGCACATGCCGTGGCCTTCTGGTGGTCAGGCGCGCAATTGCGGCCGACCTGTCGGAGAAAGGTGGACGTTACAGCGGCGCTTACACCGGACCCTCCGGCCGACCGTCTGCCCTTTCCGGTACGCGGCAGGGAAATGCAATCAATCTGACGGTTCGCTGGAGCCGCGACATTAACGGTGACCGCGTCGCAGCCATGACAATCGAAAAAGTCGGGCAAAACGGCCTGCGGCTTCGCACCACCGACAAGGACGGCAGGACCGGCAAGACGGTGGTGACGAGCGATATCCGGCTCGTGCGCTGACCAAGCCGCGACGTGAGGCATTGACCGGTAATGCGGCTTAATCCTCTAGCTGAATTCGATCAGCAAAGGGCAATGGTCCGAGACTTCGGGCTGTCTCACCACATCGAAGTGATCGACCTGCACAACCGGGTTGACCAGCATGTAATCTGCAAAACGGTTTTGTTTGGGATAATGCGAGGTGCGCGTGTCTGTGAAACCACGTGTCGTGACGAGTTCGATGAGATCCAGTTCCTTCAATACCGTGAAGGTGTCGCTCTCAGGCAGAACATTAAAATCGCCGCACACGATGATCCGGTCACCATCCTCCGCGATGTCTTTGACGAGTTTCACGAGGCGTTTTGCCTGCATCAGACGGGCGGGAATATCGTGTTTACCGTTGGGGTCACGCAGCCCATGCATATGGGCGATGACGGCTGGCTGGCCGGTCGTGAAGTCGAAAACCCTGACAGCATGGCCCGTGCGCGAACGCGGGTGAGCTCCGTATCCATTCGCAGAAAAGCAGCCGTGCACAAAACCTTGAGCCTGCGCAACAATCGCGATGGATTTACGCACGAAAGTCGCCAGCCCCCATTGAGAGGGATATCGTGTCTCCCCGTGCCAGAGGTCACCCTGTGACGCCGGGCAAAAGATTGCCAGATGATCGGGTAGAGCTTCTTCGACATCGCGAAGAAAGTTCGCCCTTTGCGGCAGATCCCTACCGTCATCGCGATAGCTCAGCCAGTCCTCTTCGGCTGCCGGTGTATGCACCACTTCCTGCAAACATAGAATGTCGGGATCGGACGCGGAGATATAGGGAACAAGCTCGTCATGGAGCTTTCCGCCCCAACCATTCAGGCAAATCAAACGCATTCAAACTCCATCACCGCTTAAATTGCAGCATCCGGTTTAGCATGGAACGGGTTACGATCAATCGCATGTGACGTGGTCGCCCGGTCTTGGGGCTTGTGTCCGGAACGAAAAAGGCCCGGATCGCTCCGGGCCTTCATAAGTTCGTTCGTACCGATGCCTTTATTCGGCGGCCTCGGCATAAGCCTCCATCGGCGGGCAGGTGCAGATGAGGTTGCGGTCGCCATAGACATTGTCAATGCGGTTTACCGGCGACCAGTATTTGTCGATGCGGAAGGCGCCGGGCGGGAAGCAACCCTGTTCGCGGCTGTAAGGACGATCCCACTCGCCGACGAGATCTTCCACCGTGTGCGGCGCGTTTTTCAGCGGATTGTTGGTCTTGTCCGCACGGCCTTCCTCGATGTCGCGGGCTTCCTCGCGGATCGCCAGCATGGCATCGCAGAAACGGTCGATTTCCGCCTTGGTCTCGGATTCCGTCGGCTCGATCATCAGCGTGCCGGCAACCGGCCAGCTCATGGTCGGCGCATGGAAACCGCAGTCGACGAGGCGCTTTGCAACGTCGTCCACCGTCACGCCGCAGCTGTCTGCCAGAGGGCGGGTGTCGATGATGCACTCATGCGCCACACGTCCCGTTTCGGACTTGTAGAGCACGTCGTATGCGCCCTTCAGCCGTTCGGCGATGTAGTTGGCGTTGAGGATCGCAACCTTGGTCGCCTGCGTCAGCCCTTCGCCGCCCATCATCAGGCAGTAGCTCCAGGAAATCGGCAGGATCGACGGTGAGCCGAAGGGGGCAGCCGACACCGCACCTTCACGACCGTCCGTCGTCGGATGGCCGGGAAGATAGGGAGCAAGATGCGCCTTGACGCCGATCGGCCCCATGCCCGGACCGCCGCCGCCATGCGGGATGCAGAAGGTCTTGTGCAGGTTGAGGTGGCTGACGTCGGAACCGATATCGCCTGGACGGGCAAGACCGACCATGGCGTTCATGTTGGCGCCGTCAAGATAGACCTGACCACCGTGTTTATGGGTGATCTCGCAAATCTCGCGAACCGTCTCCTCAAACACGCCATGGGTGGAGGGATAGGTGATCATGCAGCACGAGAGGTTTTCCGCATACTGCTCTGCTTTTGCTCGGAAATCGTCGATATCGATGTCGCCATTTTCCCGCACTTTCACCGGCACCACTTTCATGCCGACCATCTGCGCGGAGGCTGGATTGGTGCCGTGCGCCGAGGTTGGAATGAGGCAAACGTCGCGGTGTGCGCCGCCATTGGCGATGTGGTAGTTGCGGATGGTCAGGAGGCCCGCATATTCCCCTTGCGCGCCGGAATTCGGCTGCATGGAAAAGGCGTCGTAACCGGTGACAGAGCACAGCTTTTCCGAGAGGTCATCGATCATTTCCTTGTAGCCGAGCGCCTGATTGGCCGGCACGAAGGGATGGATGTCGGAAAATTCCGGCCACGTGATGGGCAGCATTTCCGCAGTTGCGTTCAGTTTCATGGTGCAGGAACCGAGCGGGATCATCGAGCGGTCGAGCGCGAGATCACGGTCCGAAAGACGGCGGATGTAACGGGTCATCTCGCTTTCGGCACGGTTCATGTGGAAGATCGGATGCGTCATGTACTGGCTGGTGCGCAGCAGTTCCTTCGGCAGGCGATATTCCAACTCGAAATCCGAGATCGAGAAATTGCCGCCGAATGCGCGCCAGACCGCCTCTAGCGTCGCGGGACGCGTGCGCTCGTCAAGGCTCATGCCGATCTTGGTCGCGCCGACCTTGCGCAGGTTCACACCTTCCGCAACGGCCGAGCGCAGGATGACGCCCTGCATATGGCCGACTTCGACGGTGATGGTGTCGAAGAAGGTTTCCGGCTCGATGACGTAGCCAAGCTTCTCCAGGCCCTTGGCCATCAAAACGGCTTTCTGGTGGGTCTGCTGGGCAATCGCCTTGATGCCCTGCGGGCCATGGAAAACGCCATACATCGACGCCATGACCGCAAGCAGCACCTGCGCGGTGCAGATGTTGGAGGTAGCCTTCTCGCGGCGGATATGCTGCTCGCGGGTCTGCAGCGACAGACGATAGGCGCGATTGCCGCGCGCATCGACTGAGACGCCGACCAGACGGCCAGGCATGGAGCGCTTATGTGCATCCTTTACGGACATGTAAGCCGCATGCGGACCACCATAGCCGACCGGAACGCCGAAACGCTGCGAGGTGCCGATGGCGATATCCGCACCCATTTCACCGGGTGACTTCAACAGCGTCAGCGCCAGAAGATCGGCGGCAACGGCAGCGATGGCACCCGTCTGGTGCAGGCGGGAAATCAGGCCCGAGAAATCGCTGACATGACCGTGGGTGCCCGGATACTGGAAGATCGCGCCGAACACGTCGACAGGATCAAGATCGGTAAAGGGATTACCAACGATCACCTTCCAGCCGAGTGGCGCCGCGCGTGTCTCGATCAGCGCGATAGTCTGCGGATGGCAATTGGCATCGACGAAGAAGGCGGTTGCCTTGGACTTCGCGACGCGCTGGCACATCGCCATGGCTTCGGCAGCGGCAGTCGCTTCATCGAGCAGCGATGCATTGGCGACATCGAGGCCGGTCAGATCGCAGACCATGGTCTGGTAGTTCAGCAGCGCCTCAAGACGGCCCTGGCTGATTTCTGGCTGGTAAGGCGTATAGGCTGTGTACCAGGCCGGGTTTTCCAGAATGTTGCGCTGGATCACCGGCGGCGTGATTGTGCCGTAATAGCCCTGGCCGATCAGCGAGGTCAGCACCTGGTTCTTGTTGGCCGTCTCGCGCAGGCGGTCGAGCGCCTCGCGTTCGGTCAGCGCTGCACCCCAGGTCAGCGGCACCTTCTGGCGGATGGAGGAGGGAACGGTGGCGTCGATCAGGGCATCGAGGCTCTTGTAGCCGATGACCTTCAGCATCTCCGCCATTTCCGACGGCGACGGCCCGATGTGACGCCGGTTGGCGAAATCATAGGGCTGATAGTCGGTGAAATGGAATTCCGTGGGCGTCGTCATTACGCGATCAGCTCCTTGTAGGCTGCCTCGTCGAGCAGCGTATCGGCATCCGCGACGTTGGAGAGCTTCAGCTTGAAGAACCAGCCGGCACCCTGCGGATCGGAATTGACCAGCGAGGGATCGTCGACGATGGCCTGGTTGATCTCCACCACTTCGCCATCCAGCGGACAATAGACATCCGAAGCCGCCTTGACGGATTCAACGGTCGCCGCGTCGCCATTCTTGGAGAAGGTGGCGCCCACTTCCGGCAATTCGACGAAGACGAGGTCGCCAAGCTGTTCAGCGGCGTGGCTGGTAATGCCAACGGTGGCGATATCGCCTTCGAACTTCAGCCATTCGTGTTCTGCGGTAAATTTCAGCATCGTATTCTCTCCGGAGATGGGATGAAGATTATCGTTTGTAGGTGGGCTTGATGAAGGGCAGGGCAGCGACGGTGACGGGCAGATATTTGCCGCGCACTTCCGCAAAGATCGCCGTGCCGGGAGCAGTATAGGCCGCAGGGACGTAACCCATGGCAACGGGACCTTCGACCGACGGACCGAAGCCGCCGGAGGTTACTTCGCCGATTTCCGTCTTGCCTTCGGCATCCGCGAAAAGCTTGGAATGACCGCGCACCGGTGCCTTGCCCTCTGGCTTCAGGCCGACGCGACGGCGCGATGTGCCGTCCTTGAGTTCACCGAGAATACGCTCTGCCCCAGGGAAACCGCCTTCGCGATCACCGCCGGCGCGGCGCGCCTTCTGGATCGCCCATTCAAGCGAGGCTTCGATGGGGGAGGTCGTTGTATCGATATCGTTGCCGTAGAGACAAAGGCCAGCTTCAAGACGCAGGCTGTCGCGCGCTCCAAGCCCGATCGGCTCGCAATCAGGGTGCTCAAGCAGGGCCTTGGCGATCTCTTCCGCCTTTTCGGCAGGCACGGAGATTTCAAAACCATCCTCGCCGGAATAACCGGAACGGGAAACGATGCAGGGAACGTCGTGGAGAGGAACTTCCAGTACGTCCATGAACTTCATTTCGGAAACACCGGCCCAAAGTTCGGCCAGAACCGCTTCCCCGCGTGGCCCCTGAAGCGCAATCAGCGCCCGATCATCGAGAAGGGTAATGTCGCAAGTGTCAGAAAGATGCGCCTTCATATGGGCGACATCGGCGTCCTTGCATGCCGCGTTGACGACGACGAAAAGGTGATCGCCGCGATTGGTGATCATCAGATCATCGAGGATACAGCCGTTTTCATCGGTGAAGAAACCGTAACGCTGGCGGCCCTCCTTTAGGCCGAGAATGTCAACCGGCACCAGTTTTTCAAGCGCGATTGCAGCATCGGCATTGTTGCCGGACTTCGCCTTTACGATAACCTGGCCCATGTGGGACACGTCGAAGAGGCCAGCAGAGGTACGGGTCTGAAGATGTTCCTTCAGCACGCCCGCCGGATATTGCACCGGCATGTCGTAACCGGCGAAAGGCACCATGCGGGCGCCAAGGGAAACATGCAGGGAATGGAGCGGCGTGATTTTAAGCTCGGCGGTATCGTCCAAAGACGCCTCCAGGGTTGCGCGAAAGATCGCGCGGGCTCAGGTCATGACGCGAAAAACGCGCCGGGTTCAAGAGCCCCCTCTGTCCTTGTCGCCTGAGATTGTTATCCCTTCGGCGAGCCGTCCTTATGAAAGGTGGCTTCTCTCCAGAGTTCCGTCGTCACCGGTGGTCCTTTTGCCTGAGAGTTTCCGGGGCGGTTGCTCCTTCGGCACCGCAATGAAGCGGTTTCTCCCAACGATGATGCGAGGCTCATTATCTTCGAAGCCCGGTCATTGGCAAGGACGAAATGACGCATCTGAACAGATTTTTGCTCCATCTGCGCCATCGCTGGCAGGATAAACGGCGAGTTCCTTGTATGAGGCGTGCCGTCAGTCTGATTTTTTCTCCGGCAGACCCTTGCGCTTTGTCGACGCCAATTCATCAAGTTCCTTTTCTGTCATGGACTTCTCCATGCTTTTTGAAGCACCTTGTAAACTGGATTTCTTGACTTCACCGCGTTTGGCGGCCAGCGCCGCACCTGCGGCTTTCTGCTGGGCTTTCGATTTGGCTGGCATGTCGGTACTCCTTCCGAAACGATCCGTATTGGAGAGGAAATGCCGCCCTGTATCGATTGTTCCGTTGAGCGGATGGGCCTGCGGCAAATTTCCCCTTTGAAATCGGAAAGAAAGAGGGGTATCGCCAGAAGATGGACGCAAATCGAAAACGACCGCTGACAAGGGTGGAGAAAATGCTTCGCATTTTCTGCGCGCTTTTGATGTTGTCGCTTGGTTTTGCCCACAAGCCCGCGCTCGCCGCGGCACCTGCCGTTCTTCTGGATGAGAGCTACCGGCTGCCGGACGGCACCTTTGCCGAAATCTGCCTAGGCCACAGCGGCGGGGTAAATGCCTCGCACCCCAATGACGGCCCCGCCCATTCAAGCGATGCGATCCTGTTTTGCGAGGCCTGCCTGCTGGCCTCGTCCATTCTCTTGCCGGTGCCCGATGCGGCCGGCTGGCTTAGGACGGAGTTCGCCTGGCTCGACAATCGCCTGACCGCGGAATGGGACTTTCGCTCGGTCCAGACGATCCGCAAACCGTCCGCACGCGGCCCACCAACCCTGTCCGCCTGATCTCTTCGTTTCACAGGATCATCGCCGCCGGGTGGCGGCACGGAGCAGCTGCCCGGGCCAATGGCGCCGCAGTCGCAAGGACAAACAAATGAAAACCACCAAGATCATCACCTGCACCCTGTTCGTCGCCTCCGTCTCGACGGCGCAGGCCTTCGCCCATACGACCTTCGTTGACGGTTCGGCCGAACAGGAAAGCACCATCGTTGCCGCACTTCAGGTGCCGCATGGCTGCGATGGCGGACTTGCCACCACAGAAGTGCAGATCAAGCTGCCGGAAGGCTTCATCACTGCCAAGCCGCAGCCCAAGGCCGGTTGGGACCTTGAGGTCATCAAGGGCGACTATCAGAAAGCCTACAAGAACCACGGGAAGGACATCAAAAGCGGTGCGGTCGAAATCCGCTGGAAGGGCGGCAATCTGCCGGATGAATTCTATGACACCTTTGCCGTTCAGGGAAAAATCTCCGGCATAGAGGCCGGGCAGGACCTTCCCTTCAAGGTGACGCAGCTTTGCGGCGACAAAGGCAAGGTTTCCTGGGACGAGGTGGCGGCCGCAGGCGTCGATCCGCATTCGTTGAAAAGCCCGGCGCCGACCATCCGCGTTACCGCAAAAGCCCATGCCGGCGGGCATGATCATTCCGCTATGGCCATGGATATGGATATGGATATGGACGTGGTGAAGGCTGGCAGTCTCGAGCTTTCGGCTGGCGCGACAAAGGCCATGCTGCCCGGTCAGCCCGTGGGCGGCGGTTATGTGACGATCAAGAATACCGGTTCCAGCGACGACAAGCTGATCGGCGTCGAATCCTCCGCCGCCGGCCGCGCGGAAATTCACGAAATGGCCATGGTCAACGACGTCATGAAAATGCGCAAGCTGGATGACGGCATCGTCATTCCCGCCGGTGAGACAGTGGAACTGAAGCCCGGCGGCCTGCACATGATGTTCTTCAACGTGAAGAAGCCGTTTGCCGAAGGCGACAAGGTGCCGGTGACGCTGATCTTTGAAAAGGCTGGCAAGGTCGAGATTGTGCTTTCCGCAGGCTCGGCCAAGGGTGGTGACGACAAGAACGCTCACCAGCACAACTGACGCAAAAAAGAGGCTGCCGGAACGCAATACTCATCCGGCAGCCTCAGCTTGTTCGACCAATATTATTTTGTAACAGTCAGCTTGGCCTGCATACCCGCTTCGTAGTGACCTTTTATGTTGCATAAGAGGAGATATGTGCCGGGCGTAAGCTTTGCCTTGAGCTGACCATCGCCGCCCGGCTTCAGGTCGGCCACTTCGCCAAGACTTTTAAGCTGTTTTTCATCGACACGGTGTTTCGAGGTATTGAGCGGTATTTTTTCGTCTGCAGACTTCAGCTTGACGAGCACCATTTCGTGCTGCTCGCTCATGGCATCGTTATGCACATGAAACACGGCTTCACCGGCTTTGACCGTCGTCTGGTCCATAACGAGTGTCATTGGTCCGCCACCTTCACCGCCTTCGGTGACCCTGATGGTCGTGGCCGCGAAAGCCTGCGCCGAAACAAGGAGCGCGATCGTGGTGGCTGTGATGTGACGGGCAATAGAAATCATGATCTTCCTCCAGTTGGTGCCGAAGGACTAAAATTTGAATCTGACAACAACCTGAACGCGCGAAATGCGCACAAAAAAACTTACAAATCGATTTAATAAGTTTGGATATCAAATTGATATTATAAGTTTTTATTGGATTGGTTTTCCTCGTAGGCCTGCACGGCCTGATCGAGTGTTGTCTGGGGGGCGTGCCGATGGCTGGCGCTTGTCAGGAAATAGAGGGTCAAGGCGGGCGGCTTGATGGCGGTGAGCAAGGCTCTCAACTGAAAATCGTCTCCCTGTTCGGCCTTGCGCGCCAATTCGTGAATGGCTTCCTCAACCTCGCTTCTGCGCGATACACGCTGCGACGGCTTCACGGCCTCCAGTGCGTAGGCCGCAGTGTTTGCAGAAACGGAAAGAACCTGTGTCATCCAACCTCCGGCCATCCTTCGCCGACCCGTAAAACCGCAGATTAGCAGCTGCGTCTTGTTGGAAGCCTAAATCGCGGACGTGCAATTTAATCGAGTTTTAATCGAAAAAAGGTCGGGACAAGGGGGTTTCACCACCCGTGGCTATGTTCTAGAAAACGTCTTCAACAGACCCGTCGGGTATTTCTCCGGAGACATTCCCCAAATGCTGAATATCGCTCTTGTCGCAGCAGGCGGCGCAATCGGTTCGGTTTTCCGCTATCTCGTGGGTCTGTTGAGTGTGCGCCTTGTGGGTATGACTTTCCCTTGGGGAACGCTGGCGGTGAATGTGGTCGGATCCTTTCTCATCGGTTTCCTGGTTGAGCTTGTTGCAAGGCGGCTGAACGCGTCCATGGAGATGCGTCTGTTTCTGGTCACCGGCGTTCTCGGTGGCTTCACCACCTTTTCGTCCTTCTCGCTGGATGCGGTAGCGCTTTTCGAACGTGGCGCGCTCGGCCTTTCAGCGGTTTACATCACGGCAAGCCTGGTGGTTTCCATCGCGGCGGTTTTCGCCGGGCTGGCCTTGGGCCGCAGTTTGTTCTAAAGGCTTGCTCCAAACGGTGCGCCGGATAACAGGGCGCGCGATCAAGACAGAGAGACTGGAAATTTTATGGCAGGTATCGAGCATATCAAGGTCGAGGCCGACGAGGCCGGTATGCGCCTCGATCGCTGGTTCAAGATTCACTATCCGGGTCTGGGGTTCGGGCAGCTGCAAAAGCTTCTGCGCTCCGGACAGGTGCGTGTGGACGGCGGCCGGGTGAAGACGGACGCACGGGTGCAGCCGGGGCAGATGGTGCGTGTGCCGCCTGTTGATTCCGACCTCAAGGTCAAAAGCGGACCAATCGGATCCAGGGACCTCAAACATTCGGCAGACGGCGAACTTCTGGCGCGCATGCTGCTGCATGAGGACGACAAGGTTCTGGTGTTCAATAAGCCGGCCGGCATTGCCGTGCAGGGCGGCTCGGGCGTCAACCGTCACATCGACGGGCTTCTGGAAGCGTGGACCAGCCCGAAGGGCGAAAAGCCGCGTCTGGTGCACCGTCTGGACCGTGACACGTCGGGCGTGCTGGTAGTGGCCCGCACCCGAGGTGCTGCACAGAAGCTGACGGCCGCTTTCCGCGAGCGCGATACCAAGAAGACCTATTGGGCGCTGGTTCGCGGCGTACCGCGCAAGCATCAGGACAAGATTTCCACCTGGCTGGTCAAGGAGCAGACCCCCGACGGCGACCGCATGCGCATTGCCAAGCACGGCGAGGAGGGGGCAGATCACGCCATTTCCTATTACCGTGTCATCGATACCGCTGCGCAGAACCTCGCCTGGCTGGAAATGGAGCCCTATACCGGCCGTACCCACCAGCTGCGCGTTCACGCACTGCATATGGGGCACCCGATCATCGGCGATCCGAAATATTACATCGATGATCCGAACTGGGATTTTCCGGGCGGTGTACAAAAGCGTCTGCACCTGCATGCACGCCATATCGACATTCCGCACCCGAATGGCGGCCGCCTTCGTGTCAGCGCGCCTTTGCCACCGCATATGGTACAGACTTGGAACCTGCTCGGCCTCGACGTGGCCGATGGCGACAGGGAAGGCTGATATCAGATGAAACTCGTTCTTTTCGATTGTGACGGCACGCTGGTCGACAGCGCCGGCCTTATCCATGCCGTCATGGTCGATACCTTTGCCGATTTCGGAAAGCCACGGCCTGATATTGCGCAGACCAAGGCAATTATCGGCCTGACGCTCGACATCGCCATCGCCCGCATGCTCGGTAAGGCGCATGTGGATGACGAGGTGCGCGCGATGACTGAGCGCTATCGGGAAATCTATCACCCGATCCGCGCCCGACCTGGCATGATCGAGCCGCTGTTCGACGGTATCGCGCCCTTGATCGACACGCTCGCCAGACGGGATAAGGTGCTGATAGGCGCGGTCACCGGCAAGGGCCGTCGCGGATTGACCCATATTCTCGAAACGCATGGTTTTGCCGAGCATTTCATCGTGTCGCGCACGGCGGATGATTGCCCTTCCAAGCCGCATCCGGCCATGGTGATGGAATGTTGCCATGAAACCGGCATGGTTCCGGCCGACACTGTCGTCATCGGCGATGCTATCTATGACATGCAGATGGCAAAGGCCGCCGGCGCAAAGGCCATCGGCGTTGCCTGGGGCTACGCCTCGGTCGATGATCTCTGGAAGGCAGGCGCAGACGCCGTCGTCAGCCATCCGAGCGAAATTCCGGCCCATGTTCCCGCCGATATTCTTGAATGATCCTTTCTATTCGACTGATGAGGACGTGCCATGCGTGATCTCCTGAACGACCTTTCGGAAGGCCTCAGCCACCCCGATCCGATCCTTCGCGCCCAAATCCAGATGCAGCGGCCCCTGCCGAAACGTTTCTATAAGGACGTTACCGTTGCTGACGTGGAAGACGGCGGCTTCACCATCCATCTCGATGGCAAACCTTTGCGCACGCCCGCCAAGAAGCCGCTTGTCTTGCCATCGAAGGCGCTTGCGGACCTGCTTCGCGATGAATGGGATGCGCAGAAAGAAGTGGTGAACCCGGTCGTCATGCCGGTCTCGCGGCATGTGAACACCGCCATCGACGGCATCGCCAGCGACACCCAGGCGGTTTTCGAGGACATACTGCGCTTTTCCTCTTCCGATCTCCTGTGCTACCGCGCAGGTCAACCGGAAGCGCTTGTGGCGCGGCAGGCGGACCATTGGGATCCGGTGATCGACTGGGCGGCCAATGTTCTCGGCGCACGCTTCATTCTCGTCGAAGGAGTCATGCATCGCGATCAGCCTCGGGAAGCCGTTGCAGCCTTTGCCGTGACGCTCAAAAAATACGATACGCCGATCGCGCTTGCCGCCCTGCACACCATGACGTCGCTGACCGGCTCCGCCATTCTGGCGCTGGCACTGGCGGAAGGGCAGCTGACGCTGGAGGAAACCTGGGCGCTGGCCCATCTTGACGAGGACTGGACCGCCGAACATTGGGGCGAGGACGAGGAGGCGCTGGAGCGCCGCGCCACTAGGCTCATCGACATGCGTGCAGCACTCAGCGTTCTGGAGGCGTTGAAGATCGCGCCTTAACGCTTTTCTAACCCTGATGACCGAATATGCGGTTACCTCACGTTAGGGGAGCCGCAGATCATGAACACTCGATTGAAACGCCTTGGCATTGTTGTGCTGGCGTGTTTCACGCTCATGTCTTTCAGGCTGGAACCGGAGGCGACCAATGCCGACCGGCTGCTTTATGATGTGCGCGGCGCCTTTGTAGCGGCACGGCCGGATGTAGCGCCAGCATTGATGCAATCCATTCATGCGCAACTACAGAATGCCATCAAAACGACGGCACGCGGCGAAATCAGACCGCGCGTTGTGCTGACCATTCGCCTCGCATCCGTCACCCGCGGCCCCTTCCTGTTTGGAGAACGGGCATCGGCCCGTGTCATCGTTCGTGCGGCCGCCGTGGCGACGGGCGAGGTTATCGCCGAGGCCAAATTCACAGCCACCGTCGTCAGCTTCGACAATCAGTCGATCGAGCAGGATCTCGCTTACGGCGTCGCGGAGCGCGTGATCCGCGAGTTCCGGCTGAGCCGACCCGGACCGACAACGCTCGCGACGGCGTTGTTTCCGTGAACAAGTATGGTTTCCAGATAGAGTTTAAACTGGTTTCACAAGAAGGCCGGTGGCCATGGACTGGAAAGCCTCGACAGCCTTCGGCAGCACCCTCACGGGATCGTCACTGGCGGCGATCCATAGCGCAGCATTAAGTGCAGCCCCGCTTAGAAGCCGGGCAGCAGCTTCCGCATCGACTGACTTGATGACCCCCTGTTCGATGAGGCTCTGAACCGTTCCCTTGGTCGTCTGCAGACAACTGCTCTGGCTAGGCCACTGCGACGGATCACCCAATACCGCAGGCCCGTCGAGCAGAACGATGCGTTGTACTTCCGGATCAAGCGCCATTTCGATATAGGCAGCGCCCTCGGCGAGCAAACCTTGCCAATCGTCCTCGGCCAGTGCCCCGATCTCTTGAGCGCGAGACGCCATTTCAGAATCGATCTGATCGACCACCGCCGCCAGCAGCCCACGCTTATCTCCGAAATTGTGATAAAGCGCCCCACGCGTCAGACCAACCTCAGCAGTCAACTCGTCCATTGATGCGGAAGAGTATCCCTTTTCGGCGAAAATCTTTCGTGCAGCCGCGATCAGTTTTACGCGATTTTCCTCCATCGTTTCCGCGCGTCGTTTCGCCATTCTCCCCTCAATTTTACATACGTGACGTATATGGGTTGACATACGGCATGTATGCCACCAAATTCAAATACGCACCGTATATCAAATAAGGCGTTGTGTGAAGCGCTCGAAGCGTAACGTTCCGCCCAGAGAGTGCACTTGATTACAAAGAAGAGAGATTTAAAAATGGCGAAGCGCGAAGCAATCTTTCCCGCAAACAGACATGCTCTTTACGAGGAGCACGGCTATTCGGCGGCTATCCGATCCGGGGACCTTCTGTTCGTTTCCGGGCAGGTGGGCAGCCGTTCCGATGGAACGCCAGAACCCGATTTTGAACGTCAGGTACAATTGGCTTTCGAAAATCTCAAAGCCACGCTGCATGCAGCGGGCTGTACATTTGATGATATTGTCGACGTGACGACATTCCATACGGACCCCGAAAAACAGTTCGGAACCATCATGGCCGTCAAGCAGCAGATTTTCAGCACGAAGCCTTACCCGAACTGGACTGCAATAGGCGTGAACTGGCTCGCGGGCTTCGATTTCGAGATCAAGGTCATCGCCCGCATTCCTTTGGATGCATAAATCTCCGAAAGCCATGGCGAAGACGGCGTACTGAAAACGCCGTCACGTCGCTGTTCAAGATGTCGGACGAATCCAAACCGCGCAGGTTAAGCTTCCCCTTTCGCAGCCTTAGCCAAGTCGCTCGGCATGCCATTTCAGATGGTCATCCATGAAGCTGGAGATGAAATAATAGGAGTGGTCGTAACGCTCGTGCATGCGCAGCGTCAGGCCGATATCGGTTCCTTTGATCGCCTCTTCGAACAGCCAGGGACGCAGGCCTTTATCGATGAAACTGTCGGCCTTGCCCTGGTCGATCAGGAATTCCGGAAAACGGGCGCCGTCTTCGACCAGCGAGCAGGCGTCGTATTGCCGCCATGCGGCACGATCCGTTCCGAGATATTTTTCCAGCGCCGGTTCGGACCAGTCGGCAGAGGAGGGGGCGACGATTGGGGCGAAGGCGGAGCAGCTCTTGAAGCGGTCTGGGTTCTTAAGCGCAATCGTCATGGCACCATGGCCGCCCATCGAATGGCCGAAAATGCCCTGACGGCTCATATCCGCGCGGAAATGCTGGCCAATGAAGGCTGGCAGCTCTTCCGTCACGTAGCTGTACATATGGTAGTGTTCCGACCAAGGCTCCTGCGTGGCGTCGAGATAAAAGCCCGCGCCCTTGCCCATCTGCCAGTTGGTCACTTCATCAGGCACATCGTTGCCACGCGGGCTGGTATCCGGGCAAACGATGATCAGCCCGAGTTCGGATGCCATGCGGCGATATTCGCCTTTTTCCATGACATTGGCGTGGGTACAGGTGAGGCCGGAAAGATACCACAGAACCGGGCACGGCTCGTTGATCGCCTTCGGCGGCACATAGACTGCAAAGGTCATCTCGCATTTCAGGGTTTCGGATGGGTGCGAAAATACGCCCTGCATGCCGCCAAAGGCCGTATTTTGCGAGATGATATTCATGAAGCCATTCCTTTATGAAGAGTTTTTTCCGGTTCAGCCCGCAAGCGCGACCGCAGCATTGACCGCCGCTGCCACCAGAACCGTGTTGAAGAAGAAGGAGACGATGGAGTGCAACAACGTGACCTTGCGCATCGGTGTCGTGGTTACAGCAACATCCGAGGTCTGCGCCGTCATGCCGATGACAACAGCGAAATAGAGGAAGTCGTAACCGCAGGGTTCCTTCGTTGCCGGGAAATCCATGCCGCCGCGATGCTTGCGCTTGCCATCAACGATTTCCGGACGCCAGTAAAGATGTGCGTAGTGCAAGGCGGTCATGGTGTGGATTGTCAGCCACCCGAAAATCACGGAGCCGAAGGCGAGCAGCAGCGTCCAGACGGTTTCGCCGGAATGGTTGAGTGCTTGGAAAAGTGAAACGACGGCGACGGTGGCAGCGATCAGCGTAATGGCGATGATGGCCATTGCCGGCAGGTCATCACTATCGGCATGCGCTTTCAGGTGCTGGGCCGTTAATTTCGGAAGCCGAAAGGCCACCAGCCCGAGATAGGTCAGGAAAAACAGAATGGCTGCAATTTCGATGGCGAGCGGCCGTGCGAATGCCAGCGCCAAGCCAAGGCCAAAGGCGCCAACAAAAAGAGCGACGAAGAAAGGCTTATGGCGGCTATAGGTGTTGCTCTGCGGATTGGCCGGGGTCATGGGCTGCGCCTTCCTGTTTACGCGGTCATTTTTTGACACGGCGGCAGAAACGGTCAAGCGTCTCCAGAAAAGCAGACCGGTCGCGCGGCGAGAAAGCCGCGTTATATCCTTTGCTCTCACCGGTTTCGCGCAGGTGTGCGCCAAGGTCGCGCATCGCAGTTGCCATGCCGATGTTGGTTTGGTCGAAAATGCGGCCGGTCGGTCCCGTCACCAGCGCGCCCCTGGCAACGCAACGCCCGGCGAGCGGCACATCGGCGGTAATGACGATATCGTTTTCGCCCGCACGCTCCGCAATCCAGTCATCCGCCGCATCGAAACCGGCCGATACGATCACGTTTTTCACCATCGGATCGCGCGACGGGCGCAAACCGGAATTGGCAACGAAAGTCACCTCCAGCCCATGCCGTTCCGCCACCTTGAGAATCTCGGGTTTCACGGGGCAGGCGTCGGCATCGACATAGATTTGCGGGGTCTGCGACATGGGCACTCTTCGAGGATCATTTATGCATCGCTTTTAAGGGCAAACGCTGCGATTACCAAGCCCGCCATCTGTGAAAATATGGCGACAGGCAGGGTAAGGAATACGCTTGCGACCTTCAAACAAGTCCAGTATGTTCACTTTATGTTCCTGATGTGAGGTATTCCCGATGCTGGAAGAATTCATCGTGCAGGCCAAGTCCGCCACTTATGTGGGCGGCGGCAACAAATCCTCGACGCCCACCCGCATCGGCTCACACGACCTCGGCTTTCGAAGTGGCGACTGGAACTATATCGATAGCTATTTCGGCGGAACCGACTTCATCGGTCAGGAGGTCGTCTGGCATCAGGGAATTCCACTTTGGGCCATGAATTATTACGGTCGCATCATCCGCCCTGAGCTAATCGACGGCACGGTGGCGGGCAGGGTGATCCAGCGATCGCTTTCCACGCTATACAGGGAAGGGCGCTTCCTCGGCGGCTTCACCCACGAGGTCGAAGACACGATCTATGTAGATACCAATGAGGGCGAATTCCGGTCTTTTACCGGCGTGGAGCGCATATATCGGGACAGCGTTGAGGTGTACCGGCTCGACTACCACGGCGGCGTGATTAAGCCGTAGCTGCGCTGCGAGTAAGAATAAACAGGGACGATGGAGATCCATCGCCCCTTTATCGATTTCAAATCAGCCGGGCTGCTTCGTCTTGCGCAGGTATGGAAGAACTGTGTCATAGGAGCCGAAACGGGCAATCGCATCCTCGTTGGAGACGGCGGCGGTGATAATGACGTCTTCGCCCTGTTTCCAGTTTGCCGGTGTCGCCACCTGATGTTTAGAAGTCAGCTGGATGGAATCGATCGCGCGAAGAATTTCGTCGAAGTTGCGCCCGGTGGTCATCGGGTAGGTGAGGACCAGCTTGATCTTCTTGTCGGGACCGACAACGAAGACGGAGCGCACGGTGGCGTTGTCGGCCGGCGTGCGGCCTTCGGAGCTTTCGCCAGCGCCCGCCGGCAGCATGTCATAGAGCTTCGCGACTTTCAGGTCCTTGTCGCCGATCAGCGGATAATCGACATTAAAGCCGGTCGCGGTGCGGATGTCGTTTTTCCATTTCTCATGGCTTTCGACCGGATCGACCGAAATGCCGATGATCTTGACGCCGCGCTTTTCGAATTCCGGCTGCAGGCCGCCCATCGCGCCTAGTTCCGTGGTGCAGACCGGCGTGAAATTCTTCGGATGCGAAAACAGGACCGCCCAGCCGTCGCCGATCCATTCGTGAAAGCTCACCGGACCGTGTGTGGTCTCGGCGGTGAAATCGGGTGCGATGTCGTTTATACGCAGGCTCATCTGATGGTTTCTCCCTAATGATTTAAATCGAAATCCTGAAGGTTTTGGCAATCCGCGTCCGGCGCAGGAGCTTAGAGTTTTTGCGCGAAATGGCCAGCCCTTTCCACGGCAAACGGCACGCTAATGACCTGTCATGGAAACGTACAAGGATTGTTTTCGTTCTGGCAAACGCCTATTCTGACGCGCTGCCTTTTCCGGCCGGCGCAAAAAGCTGATGCTCGACCACAATGAGCCAATAGTCTCCAAACAGACGCGATGGGGAACAGCAATGACGATCACGATCACCGCTTTTGAACGCTCGCCCGATGGCGGCAAGGGCCTGGCACGCGACATGCGCGTCCGCTGGGCGCTGGAGGAAGCGGGGCTGTCCTACGATGTTCGCCTTCTCTCCTTCAAGGCGATGCGGGAACCTGCGCATCTGGCACTTCAGCCGTTCGGACAAATCCCGACCTATGAGGAGGGCGACCTCGTACTGTTCGAATCCGGCGCGATCATTTTCCACATCGCGGAGCGCAATGCCGGCCTATTGCCGCGGGATGTGAATGCGCGGGCACGGGCGATAACCTGGATGTTCGCCGCGCTCAACACGGTGGAGCCACCAATCGTTGACCGCTCGATTGCCCGATTTCTGGAGGGCGACAAGAGCTGGTACGAAGAGCGCTTAGCGATGATCGATAAAAATATCAGCAAGCGGCTCGGCGAACTCTCCCGCTGCCTCGGTGACGACGACTGGCTCGACGGTGCGTTCAGCGCTGGAGATCTGTTGATGATATCGGTGCTGCAAAGGATAAAAAGCTCAGGCATCCTCGACGAATATCCAAACCTTTCAGCCTATGTGGCTCGCGGTGAGGCGCGTCCGGCCTATCAACGCGCCTTTGCCGACCAGCTTGCCGTCTTCAAGGCCGCTTCGACCGCTTGAACGTCGGTGAATAGCGAGGGCCTTAAGGTAAGAACAAACTACACGGTCTGTACAGGATTGCCCGCCCTCAAAGGCTCCCGCAGCCGTTTCGGTGATTGTTGTGCCTCTATCGGCGCCGGTTCTACTTCTTGATTGAAATTGAAATCTGCGATAGTGCTAAGTTTGAGGTACGTACCTCAAACTTAGAAGCAGCTCAAATGCGGACAGAGAAGAACAATCGATATGTCAGCAATATCCAGGCGTTTTCGTCTGGTGAAGCTGATGGGAACAACGGGGCAACGTCACAAGGGTGAGGATGATGACGGCGTTTGAACTTGATCCGGAATTTGCAATAACAGATGAGCCATCGCTTCGAGGGTTGTTCGAGGCGACCCACGCGCTGGCGATATTGAAGTGTCAGGACACCATTGGCGAGCATGCGCGGGAATTTATCAGACGCTCTCCGTTCCTGTGCATAGGAACGCAGAATCTGGCGGGAAGTGCTGACGTAAGCCCTCGCGGCGACCCTGCGGGGTTCGTCAAGATTCTTGATGAACGCACACTCGCGATACCGGATCGACCGGGTAACAATCGTCTGGATACGTTGACCAATATCATTGCCAATCCAAGCGTCGGGCTGTTGTTTGTCATACCGGGATTTGACGACACGTTGCGTGTGAACGGGCAGGCAAAGCTCGCAACCGACCCGGAACTTCTGAGAAGCATGAGCATCAATGATCGTGCGCCCAAACTCGCGATTGTCGTCAGGGTGAGTGAGGTTTTCATGCATTGCGCCAAGGCGTTTCGGCGGTCTCATTTGTGGAGCCCGGATCATTTTCAGGATCGCTCCGAGATGCCGTCGCTCATCAAAATCATCCTTGACGAAACGACGGGCGCGCCCAGCAACAAGGATGAGATGCGGAAATTGGATGACGATCTGGAAAAGGACTACCAGAGAACACTTTATTAGCTATTTTCGAGGGGAGGCGGTGCGGCTCCTGTTGTCTTCAGCAGCCCTGAAAGGGATCATGCGCCGAAGCGTTGGATCTTTGCGGACGAAATGGTGCCACAGCGCTGCTGCCACATGAAGAACGACGATAACTGCGGCAAGATAGGCCAGAGTGGCGTGAACCTCAGTCCAGAAAGCCTCGGCTTGGTCGGAGATCGCCATGGGTAGTCCTGGCACGACGACAAGATCAAAGACATAACTGGGGATCTGCAGAGGAGACGTCGACGCGACGGCCCAACCGGCAAGGGGAACGGCGAGAGTAAGGAACAGCAGTGCGGCGTGAGCCGACCGTGCGGCCAACCTCGAAGCCATCCCTTCACCATCCAGAGCCCGCGGTTTCCTGCTGAAAATCGACCAGATGAAGCGGGGGGCGGCGAGGGCCAGAACCAGAAACCCAATCGACTTGTGATACTGAAAAAGATTGAACTGAAGCACCGGATCGATGTCGCGGCTCATGAGATATCCCAGCGCAAGCTGCGCGAGGAATAGGAGCGCGATCGTCCAATGGAAAACGATCGCCACCAAACCAAAGGAGGCGGGCGTGTTTCGCCATCTCCTTACGCCGCTCGTCGCTCTATCGGAATGACCCTTGAGATATTGCATCGGCTAACTCAGCTGTTGATAGGTGTCTTTGGCAATAGCGTCCATGCGGTCGGACGGCAGGCTGCCGACCAGAGCGCAGCGGATTGTTTCGTCATCCCAGGACACTGTTTCCAGCGCGTCGACATTGGAGCGCCGCATGGCGGTATCGCTCGTTTCAGCCGCAGCCACGATGTAAAGAGTGACACGCTGCCCACTTTTGTCTTCATACATCAGTTGAGCTGCGGCGCCTTCGGAACTGGGCAGCACCCGGCCGCCGACAAGGGACAAGCCATGGCGGGTGAGGTCCGGCACGTTCAGTTTACGGTCGAGCCGTTTTGACAGCCATTTCGGCAGGCTCGAACCGTTCTCGGCATCAGCCCGAACTTCGACCGGGTGCAGAACCTCGCTTGCAAACAACTTGTGCGCCTGCGTCGCATCCGCCACGATGGAATGGGCAGGTGCCTCGACCTCCGACACAAGTCCGCGCCCGAACCAGCCACCTGTCAGTCCAACTGCCAGAACGAGAACGGATGCCGCTGCCAGATTGCGCCAATTTGCACGCTCCGATCGCAAGCGCCGCTCCATCCGATAAACATCGAGGCACTCGGGTAAAACATCGACATCAGCAGGGCGATAGAGAGCCGTAAGTGTCGCATTCTGCCGCTGCCATATCTCGACCTTGCGCGCATCGGCCGGATTGGAGGCGAGGTGGGAGCGAACGGCATCACGTCGCTGGTCTTCGAGCTGCCCGTCGACATAGGACATCAGATCGGCTTCGGTTATCTGCGGCTCGTTGCCAGTCATTTTATCACCTTGAGATTTGGCTGGTCTTCCTGGGTCATACGAGCCAAGGCTGTTCGGGCGCGCCCCAGACGGGACATCAAAGTGCCCAACGGAATTTCCAGAACCTTTGCCGCTTCCGCATAGCTCAGACCTTCGACGACGACGAGGAGGAGGGCCTCACGCTGCTCGCCTGACAGTTTTTCGATGGCACGGGCCATTTCGGCAAGCACGATCCGGCCCGTCTGCGGCGCCGGCACAAACATCTGTTCGGCAACATCATCAATCGGGATTTGCGAGGGTCGGCGGTTTCTGCCGCGCAGATTGTTGCGGTAAACGTTGACCAGCACTCGGTACAACCATGGACGTAACGGCCCCTGCGGCCGCCACAGCGCCTTTTTGCGGATGGCTCTTTCCAGGCAGTCCTGAACGAGATCGTCAGCCGTGTCACGGTCGTGCGTGAGCGCATTCGCGTAACGTCGAAGCGCCGGTATGCAACTTGTGATCTCGTCAAGAAAATCAGGCATGGGTGCTATTCCTTGGCAACGTGCCAGACGCCACCAATACCATCACCCGTGACATCGCCGGGCTTCTTGTCCATCTGCCAATAATACAGCGGCTTTCCATCATGCGACCACTGCATCGTGCCATCCCTGCGGGCGAGTGGTCTGTAGTCGCCATCCGCCTTGTCGGTTTTGGCAGCCGCAAGCGGCGGCCATTTCTTCGCGCAGGCGTCATAGCAGGCTGACGAGCCATCGCCATCATTGTCGAACGTATAAAGGGTCATGCCCTTGGCGTCAGTCAGGATCGTGCCCTTTGCCGTCGCCATTTCAACCACCGCGCCACCGGCGTATGGTTCGGCAAGCGCGGCAGTGGAGGCGAGCGCGAGAGCGCCTGCCAGAATGAAATGATGTTCACGCATGAGGTCGTCCTTTGAGAGGTAACGGTGCGGACACCATGTCCGATACAAGACAGAACACCGGCCAGCGGCAATTAATCCCGTCCCGCCGATTTTTTTGACGTTCCGTCGTTTTTATCTGACGCCCTTCAAATCTATGTCGAAGGCAACCGTGTTCGAATAGAGCGGCACGCCAACGCCCATGCCATAGGGCAGGCGGGGGATATTTCCGGTGACATGGAAGGTGACGGAACCCTTTTGCTGCTCAACGAATGTTGCGTGAAACGTCTCGGCTCTGGAGACGCCTCGGGCCGTGAGCACACCTTCAACCACCGCGCTGCGCGGCCCGTCCTGCGTAACGCGGTTGGAGCGAAACACGATCTGCGGATAGGCGGCGATGTTAAAAACCGCGCTGGACCGCAGGAAATTTTCCACCCGCTCCTGGCCTGTCTTCACGCTGGAAGGGTTCAAACTGATTTCCACATAGGACTTGGACGGTTGGTCCGGATCGATATCGAAGCGGCCGGATATATCGGGAATAGTGCCGTTGATGCCCGGACCGGCAACCTGTGCAATCGAAAATCCGATGTGCGAGGCGGGATCGATACGGTAACGTCCGGCGGCGGACGAAAACGGGCTTGCAGATACAGGCGTGCAGGCCAATGCCGCAATGACGAGAGTGATGGAGTAAGGGTACTTCATGGCGCAGGCTCCTTCATGAGTACGTGGTCGTACCCGTGAGAACACCGCTGGCTACTATTTAATCCCCATCAGTTCCGACAGATCATCAAAATCTTTGCCGCATCAGCCAAAGCATGGGCATTTCGTCAGCAATGTCTTTCATGGGTTCAAAGCCCACTCAAGGATAGGTGCTTTCTCTAAATCCTTTGCTCGCTATTGTGCTCAAGCGAGGTACAGAGTGTCTAGGCAGCGCTGATGAAGGTGAGGCGCTCAAGACCATAGAAAGCCTCATCCGGCTGCTACATACGATGTCAAAGCTGGTTAGAGGCGCGACTTCGCCAGCTGTTTAGAAACGCGACACAGGCACCGACGGTCAGCCCCCGATCCGACCGGCTGGGCCGGGTTGCAAGGGAGGAGCGGGGGCGGGTGAGGGAATGCCTATTCGGCTTTAGCTTCCTCAGCAGGGTGCATAATCTGCCTTGGCAATCAACAGGCATTCCGGGTATGAGATCAAACCCTAAGTGCAGGATAATCCCACGATGGCTGCAAACGGCGACGGGCCTCTTTTACAAGGTCAAGGTAGTCTGCCCTGAAGGGTGCAACCAGCTGCTTTTCGAGACCGGCAAGCAGTCCGTGCAGCACAGCGCATTCGGCAGGGCTCTCGAAACAGGACGCGCTTGGCGTGGGAGCGCTGCTCTCTTTGCACCAACGAGAAAGAAGCTCAAAAAGAACCAGAGCTTCGTCTGGAGCAAGGTGGATTTGTGTATGATCGGAAGAAGTTTGTTGTTCGTCTTTCATAACGCGAAACTCGCATGCGCCGCTGACGTCTGCAATAGACCGCTGGCATTCAACGTCGCCAGTTCATTCCGCCGCTTCCATCCGCGCCAGCGCCTTCTGCCTGTTGGCAATCACCTCCTGGTCGTTCATGAAGTCCGTCCCCCGGCCGGGCTTGCGGCCGCGCTTCCGTGCTGTAGTAGCCGTCATAATCTGGCAGTTCACGGTCATGAAACGTGTTGCGCTTGATCTCACGGTAAATGGTCGAGCGATGACGGCCAAGCTGACGCGCCATCTCGTTGACGGGAACCTTTGCCGCCACCAGATGATGAAGACGGCGGCGATCGGCAAGGGTGATCTGCGTATAGCATCGGGACATGCCAAAATCTCCAAAGTGAAGCCATTGAAATCATTGGCATGTCGCACTTGAAAATAGAATGTACCCTACTACATACGATGTGGCGGCAAGGTTGAAATGTCGCGAATCGTGCAAAGTTAAAATGTCATCTGTCGCTCTGCCAGCCAGTTAGAAATGCGACACTGGCTCAAACAATC